>JALNZI010000092.1 GCA_023229385.1 Candidatus Omnitrophota bacterium
GCCAAAAGTCGTGGATGCCGATGCACTTAACGCCCTTAGTAATTGCCGAGAAATACTTAAATCTCACAAGGGACAGCTTATACTGACCCCGCATCAAATGGAAATGTCGCGGCTCTTTGATATAAGCATAGATACTATAAAAAATAAAAGGAAATTGATTGCGAAAAAGCTCGCAAAACATTATAATAGTATAATTGTGCTCAAAGGGCATCACAGTATTGTAACTGATGGTTTGAAAAAATATTATATGAACCGTTCAGGAAACCCGGGAATGGCAACTGCCGGTAGCGGCGATGTGCTCAGTGGTATCATCGGCGCATTCCTAGCTCAGGGTTTGGATGGTTTTAAAGCTGCCAAATATGGAACATATATTCACGGCTTAGCCGGAGATTTAGCAGCAAGGGAAAAAACCCAGATAGGATTGATCGCTTCCGATATCATTGATCGGATTCCGGATGCGTTAAAGAAAAGTAGCTGATGCCGGCGTAGCTCAGTTGGTAGAGCAATTGTTTTGTAAACAATGGGTCGGGGGTTCGATTCCTCTCGCCGGCTTACTTTCGCGGCCGATAATGGCCGCTCAAGTATTTCGCCTCGACTTTAAACGTAGGCTCAATTTTATATACGGGCAGGTACCCAAGTGGCCAAAGGGGACAGACTGTAAATCTGTTGCACCTGTGCTTCAGAGGTTCGAATCCTCTCCTGCCCACCATTATACACAACACCCAGCAATCAGTACGCACTATGTCGCGGGATACTCTCCCGCAGAATGAAATAAAATAATTTGCGGGAGTAGTTCAGTGGTAGAACAATAGCCTTCCAAGCTATATATGGGGGTTCGATTCCCCTCTCCCGCTTAAACATTTACTCTATGTGTCCGGCTATTAAAGAGACTAAGGAAATATTATACGGGCTTCTGGATAATACCGGAGTAATAGTAATTTATTTAGACGTTAACGGAAATATTGTTTTTTGCAACAAAAAAGCCGATAAACTAACCGGGCTTAAACATGAGGATATTATTGGCGCCAACTGGCTGAAGGTTTTATACCGCGGGGATAACAATACTATTAAACAGGATATGTTTAGAGCAGTTTTAGATGAATGCGTGAAGAATAAGAGGGAAAAAGATTTTGAAGGAGTAATCCTGGATAGTGATAAACATGAACGGATTATCTCCTGGAACCTTACGCCTGTATTAGCCGCAAATAAACAGGTTGAAGCAAGCATACTGATCGGCCATGATATCACCAAAATCAGGGAGGCGGGAAATTCTGCGAAGAATATCGACCAGACACTTAAAGATATCCTCTCCAGCCTTAAAGAATACGCCTTGTATGTCATAAACTTAGAAGGCAATATAACTTATTTTGGCATGGGCTCTGAAATCATGCTTGGTTGGAATAAAAAGGAAATTGTTTTTAAACACGCCAATATCCTGCATAATAATGATTCTGTTGAAAACAAGCTGGATTTTATCTTAGAGCAAGTGAGGTTGTTTGGAAGATATGAAAAGGAAACAACTTTAATCACCAAAACCGGGGATGTTGTTTCTGTTATTTTGACCGCGAACAAATTCCTGGATTCAGAGGGAAAACATTTAGGTTATATTTTTATTGCCAAGGATATAAGCGAGAGGAAGAAACTCGAATACCAGGTTTTTCAGTCCGAAAAACTGGCAGCACTCGGACTTCTTTCAGCAGGCATAGCCCATGAAATCAACAACCCTCTTCTGGTTATTTCCGGGCGCGCAGCTTTATTAATGAAAGAAAAACTGGATCAGGAAATAATAGACGATCTTGATTTGATTAGTTCACAGGCTGAACGTATTCAAAAAATGGTAGACAGGATTTTGAAGTTTTCCCAGAAAACAAAACCGGCTTTTGGGCCAGTGGACGTAAATGAGGCTATAGAATTTATCCTGCCCTTTGCCCAATACGGAAATTTGCCCGATATCAAGGTTGAAATTGTAAAAGATTTCGCAAAAGACATGCCCATGGTTAAGGGGGACATGCATCAATTACAGGAAGTGTTTCTTAACTTAATCATCAATGCTTATCAGTCCATGCCCGAAGGAGGAATAATTAAGATTACCACGGGCAGTTTAAAAAATCTTTTTGCCCTTATTCAGGTTAAGGACACCGGCATGGGTATTCCTGTGGAACACTTAAAGGATGTTTTTATGCCGTTCTACACGACAAAAAACGATGGCAAGGGACTAGGGTTGTCAATTTGCCATAATATTATCAAAAACCATAACGGTTCAATAGAATTGGACAGTCAGTTAGGACAGGGTTCAACCTTTACCATTAAACTTCCCTTTATTTAAAAAGGAGCGCATATGCTTTATAAAGTCCTGGTGGTTGATGATGAGGTTCCGGTAAGAGACCTTTTGAATGACCTGCTAAAAAGAGAAAACTGTGGAGTATCTACTTGCGGTTCGGGCGAGGATGCCCTGGAGATGCTTAAAAAAGATTCTTTTGATGTCGTGCTTTTAGATATCAAACTTCCGGGGATAAGCGGATTAGAGGTACTTAAGAACATAAGAGATACTGATAAAAACCTTCCGGTAATTATGATTACCGGCTTTGGTTACAGTGAAGACCTGATCTCCAAATCAAAGGAATTCGGCTGCTCCGGCTACATCGGAAAGAATATGCCCGTGGCCCAAATCATCACTACCTTTAAACAGTTTGCTAAAAACGCTAAAGTCGGGGAAGAGCCTGCGAAATGAGTGAAGAGTTTTTAAAACCTGTGCATATTGACGCTTTTGATTTGGATGACGCCTGGTTCCAATGCCTGTCGGCAATATTGGATAAAGGGCATACATATACAATTACCCGCGGCAGTTATGAAGGGCAGAAACGCCTGGAATTTGATTTTGTTACAGTAAGAGTCCGTAAGCCGGCCCATCAAATTATACCGATTATCCCGGAAGGAATGAGCATACCGGCGCCGACAGATATGGATTATATCCAGGGTTATTTGAGCTACCTACTTACCGGCGCAAAGACTGAAACCGAAGATTATACTTACGGCGAAAGGCTGGTTGATCCAAAAGTAAAGGTCAAGCAAACTTTAGACGGCAAAGATTTAATCTGTGATCTGCCCCTAAACGTTAACCAGATAGAAGAAGTGATTAAGATGTATAAAGAAAAGGGACCAGGGACCAACCAGGCGGTTATGGAAATCGGGATGCCTTCCGACATAAAATTAGTTGATCCGCCTTGCTTAAGGTTAATTGACACGCGGCTGCGTTATGGAAAATTACATTTTATTCTTTATTTCCGATCCTGGGATCTTTGGGGAGGTTTTCCCTCAAACCTGGGAGGGCTGCAACTGGTAAAACAGTATATGGCGGAAGAGATCGGCGCTGAAGACGGCGAGATCATAGCAGTAAGCAAAGGACTGCATCTTTATGATTACGCCTGGGACCTGGCTAAGTTAAGGACGAATAAGCAATGAGCGATGACTTCGTGGAAAATGAACGGCGTTATTTTACCCGGTTGGAATATTCCGTACCATTAGGGTTTAAAATTTGCAATAAAGAGACTATCTCTAAGCTCTGCGCCGGATATTCCGTAAATATCAGCCAATCCGGGATATCCTGCAGCATACGCGAAAAGGTAAGCCCCAACGACATATTATGGCTTTGCTTTGACCGGGCTACGCTGGATTTTTGCCGGGATCTGGAAAAACGCGTGCTCATTTACCAAAACGGAATAATCGGCAATGTTACCAGGGTTGAACCGGAAGAACCCGGGACCTACAGTATTGGGATTAGATTTATAACCCTGGAGGAAAAGAATACCGATAATATCCATCCTCAAGCCTACTTTTTTGAAAAGAGCTTCAAAGAAAAATATGAGTAAATTACATTTAACAATATTGGGTGACGGAGGATGGGGTACGACTTTGGCGGTATTGCTTTCCGCTAAAGGTTACCCGGTTACGCTTTGGGGTGCCTTTAAAGACTATACCCGGCTTATGGAGAAAACCCGGCTTAACCCTAAGTTTCTTCCGGGCATAAAGATCCCGCGGGATATCTGCATAACTAACGATATCGAGCTTGCGATTTCCGGTAAAGATATAATAGTTTTAGCTGTTCCTTCTCAATATACCCGGGGGGTATTAAATAAAATCAGGGGTAAATTTGACAAAGGGGCCATTTTTCTAAGCGCTACCAAAGGAATAGAAATCAGTTCTTCCAAGAGGATGTCCGAAGTTATTCACGCAACGCTCGGCCCGGTAAGATTTGCCGTATTATCCGGCCCAACCATTGCCCAAGAGGTAGCCAAGGGAATACCTACTACAATTGTAACCGCCTCTTATGATAAAAAAATACGTAAGACAATTCAGGAAGTATTTAGTACCGAGAGATTCAGGGTATATACCAATCCTGACGTCATCGGAGTAGAATTAGGCGGCAGTTTAAAAAATGTCATTGCTATTGCCTGCGGCGTATCTGACGGGCTAGGGTTCGGAACCAACACTAAAGCGGCTATCCTGGCCAGAGGGCTGGCAGAAATATCCAGATTAGGAAAGGCCATGGGGGCAAAATTAGGGACCTTTAGCGGAATCAGCGGTTTAGGCGACCTGGTTACAACCTGTATAAGCAACCAAAGCCGTAATCGTTTTGTAGGCGAGCAGATAGGCAGAGGGAAAACCTTAAAACAAATTTGCGCTCATATGCAGATGGTTGCTGAAGGCGTAGCCACCGCAAAATCCGCCTATGCCTTAAGCTTAAAATATAAAGTGGATATGCCGATAACCAAAGAGGTATACCGCCTTCTTTATTTAAATAAAAACCCCCGTCAGGTAGTAAAAGATTTAATGACGAGGAAAAGTAAAGAAGAGTAGCTCTTATATAAAATATTGGATGTAATTCGGGGCGTGGCTCAGTTTGGCTAGAGCGCTTGAATGGGGTTCAAGAGGTCACAGGTTCAAGTCCTGTCGCCCCGACTTAATTGAGGCCCAAACTTACGGAACGAAAGTGACGTAAGTTTGGGGCCGAATTTAATCCTTGCGAGTAAATACGGGCAAGGATTAAATATGGTAATACAATGAGTTGTTAGATAGCGGGAAGGCCATCCATGCAAGAAAAAAGACAATCAGTACGCATAGAAAAACCTTTAATGATTAAGTATCTGCCGGAAACCGGCGACAGGAATAATTGGAATGTTGCTTATATCAAAAATCTAAGCGAAACAGGCGTATTGTTTGACACAAATAAACAATTTCAGGCAGGGGAAAACATACTGATAATGTTTAAAATCCCGATTGCCCCGGATAGCTGGATGGAGACCAGGGGGAATGTAGTTGAATCACTCCCCTTTATGGGTAAGTTTTTCCTAACCCGGCTTAAATTTACTGCTATTGATAATGCGCAAAGAACCCTGATCAAGGATTACGTCAACTGGGTCCTAAGCCAGAACCCGGGTAAGCAGATAAACTCGGAAAATGAAAAAAGAAAAGCACCCCGGATATATAAGAATCTTGTGGTCAGCTATGGAGTGCAAAATCATTTAGGGGTTGTGGAAAAATGGGATGTTACAACGGTCATGAATTTCAGCAAAACCGGCATGG
>JALNZI010000093.1:0-2385 GCA_023229385.1 Candidatus Omnitrophota bacterium
GCCGTATGTCGCAGCGCTTGAGGCGTAAATAACCTTTACCTCGTGCTCAAACGCCCAGGAACAAATCCTCCTGGAATATTCATAATTATTACTCATCAGATAATCACGGTCCGAAACTAAAGTAGAACTGCAGGCACCCAGATGAATAATCTGCCTGGGTTTAGATAAGCGGTTATTTTCCAGCAGCTTCAGGAATTTCTCTTTTGCGACGTAATCATTGAAATACTTGCCCAGGAGATTGCGCCATTTTCTTTTCTGGTCAAGGTGGCTGTCGACAACAAGAATATTATCTATTCCCTGGCTATTAAGTTTGGCGAGAAAACAACTGCCGATAAAACCCGCTCCGCCGGTAAGAATAATTAATTCTTTCTTCGGGCTCAATTTTACTCTTTTCTGCTTAAGAACCTGCCTAATATAAATACCACGCCAACACAAACAAACACGCCGATAACCGCTGAAAAAATATAAGCAACGCTTAAACTTGATAAAGGTTTCTCCTCCCAGCCTTTAAAGGCATAATCGGGAATCGGCGCGCCCCAAAGGCTGGAGAGCCTTTCTAAACCCCTGGGGATATACCCAACCAACTCTTGCATTTCATCCGCTCCCCACTCACCCCAGGCAGAACCAGCTTTAAAATGATCCGGCAACAACAACCCCAAGGGAGATAAAATAATTAACCCGCCGATAAGAATCCAGAATTTAGAAATTACCTTCATTCAGGCTTCCCCCCTTTCTGTCAAAAGCTCCGGAGCGTGTTTTTGTAAATATTTTATTACCAAAGCAGTTACAACCGCCTCCACCCATCCAAAAATCAGGAGATGTTCACCCAACATAACCGGCAAGGCAACATTTAAGCCATAGGGACAATACAAAGCCTGGCCGCTTGCGGTTTTATATAACAATGGTTGAATACCAAACATAAAACCGGCCATACCTGCGGAGATATTCAGCGCTACATATCCGGCGATTCCCGCAGCAATCACTCTGCGTTTTGAATCTATAGGTGTTTTATAACTAATTGCCTTATAAATATAATATCCGGCAAAAGGAAGTACAAACGCCATATTAAAACAGTTTGCGCCTATAGCAGTAAGCCCGCCGTCTCCAAACAATAATGCCTGGATTACAAGCGCTACTGTGATAGCAATACATGCTGCCCACGGTCCCAGAAGTATCGCCGCAAGCACGCCGCCTACCGCATGGCCGGTAGTGCCCCCGGGTATCGGCACATTAAACATCATAATCACAAAACTGAATGCCGCACCTATTGCCAATAATGGAACCTGCCTGGCATTAAGAGTCTTCTTCACAATCCGTGAAGCAACCGTCCATATCGGCAGCATAATCAAATAAAACAACCCGCATGTTCCCGGCCCAAGATACCCGTCTGGTATATGCATTTACCCCTCCTAAAAAGTATACACTCCGGTTAAAACCACAGAATCATTAGCATCCGCGTTGATTCCACATACCACTCTCTGGTAGGCCAACAAAAATTGCACTTTATCACATGACCAGCCAATACCTGGAGATATAGTCAAATATCTCGAATCTGTTGATGCTGTCCTTTCCCCGTCCTGGCTGGTATCCCCCTGTACATACCCATTCGCCTCAAGCATCAGGTTAAAACCTTTAGGCAGAAAATATTCTACCCCCAGGTCATAGTTAGCATAACTGGCATACCTTGTCTTTACTCCATCAACCGTCACTTTTTGCGGAAAACTAAAGATAGCATCGGCATGTAATATAAACGGTTTAAGTTTTTTAGTCAGATTAAGGCCAAACCCGGGATCCCAGGAACCAGTACCCATAGAATCAGTTCCTAATTTATCCGCATTCAAATGCTGGTATTTGCCGGTAGGCATTTTAAGCTGGAACATACCCACTAAATGAGGAATCCACCCTTTTTCCTCTAAAGCACAATAACGCAGGAACAAATAACTATCCCCAAAACCGCTCTTACTGGCACTACTACCATCTACCTTAGCATAATTCTGCTGGTAAACTGTCTGAGCATCAATCTCTAATCTATCGGTAAGGCCATATTGCATAAATAACTGCTCCTGATATTGATGCTGCCTGTCCTCTTTATTTAAACTATGATATTTACCGTCTGAATCAAAACTACCCCTGGTCCGGTTGTAAAAAAAGAATGGCTGGATTACAAGTTCTCCTTTAGCGCAAAGCGGAGCTGTCCAGGTAGTGAGCGTCCCCGCTGAAACAGGGTTCCACTCCTCCTGCACCGGTTCATCTTGCGCATAAGAAAAAACAGTAAAGAAGCTTAATAAAACCGTTGTGATTAAAATCAAACGCGGCATTCCTGCTCCTCTCTGTGCTATTAATAAATATTTCGTGTTACTTATAGACCCAAAAAATACAGCTTAG
>JALNZI010000093.1:2395-5582 GCA_023229385.1 Candidatus Omnitrophota bacterium
CGGAGCTAGACATACTCAGAGTAGCATGTTTTACCCCTTTAACTGATTTCAGGGAATCCGATAAGTTAAGCGCCTCCTTAGGGTTACCCTTCACCGCGATTATCTCTAAACAATTGCTATGGTCTAAATGGATATGCTGAGAAGAAATAATCAGCTCTCCAAAATCATGCTGAATATCCATAAGTTTATTTACCAGTTCCCGCTTATGGTGATTGTAAATCAAGGTAATTGCGCCGGCAATCTCATGATTACCCTGCCATTGCTTTTGAACAAGCTCCTGACGGATCAAGTCACGGAAAGCCTCAGAACGGTTAGTGTATTTCTTATCTTTGATCAAGCGGTCAAACTTTAGCAAAAGCTCTTTATCTATCGAAACTCCGAAACGGATTAAAGCCACAAGTTTCCCCCGGATTAAGTGTTACTAACTTAAAAATAGTAGCATTTTACAAACTGGCTGTCAAGGCCTCTTTTTTTAGAGTAAAGAATATCGCTATGGCCGCTATTTCAACAACAATACTTAATGCTATAACCGTAGTTATAGAATAGTCATAAAGCAGGCCGGTGAGCGCGCTGCCGATGAATATCGCCAGGCCATAAGCAGTATTAAATATTCCATAACCCGTTCCCCTCTTCTTCAAAGGAGTCAAATCAGCAATCGCATATTTCATCACTGTTTCATGCGCCCCCATAACAATTCCCCAGATAATCGCACCGGCTAAGGCAAATGAAAACTTTGCAGAAAAAACGAACACCGGTATAAATAATGAAAAAAGCGGAATAGCAATCAAGGTAATCAGGCCGGCTTTTTCATTATTATGCCTGGTTTTAAAAATATCGTAAGCCTTGCCGATAGCTAAAGCTGCTATGGCATCTACCCCCATAGCCAAGGCATAAAACAAAGGAATCTGGGCATCGCTTAAGATATGTTTGGCCTTAAAGTGATAACCGATTAAAGCAAAATTGGCAAAACCCAGGGTAGTTACAAAAGTAAAAACCGTATAGATCCAAAAAACCTTACCCAACTTCTCTGTTTGCTGATTTTTAGTTACAGGAGGCTCCAGGACTTCCGGATCAGGCAGGCGGCGATAGGCAATAAAAATACAAAACATAACCAGGGCCAGAGGAATCCAAAGCAGCGAATAACCAAATTGATAATCTGCCAAAGACCTGTTTCCTTTACCTAAAAGTAGAAAAAGCACGGTAAAGATAAGCGGCCCGGAGATAGCCCCAATTTGATCAAGCGCCTCAGCTATGGCAAAGCCAAAACCTGTCCCTACTTGTTTAGTAGCCTGGGAAAGAATGGTATCTTTTGCCGGGCTGCGCAAGGCTTTACCTAATCTTTCGATAATGATAAAGACAACCGCAACCTGCCAGATACCAGTTAAGGCAAGTAAAGGCACACTGATCAATAAACCATAACCGATAAAAGTAAATAACCAATAGGCCTTGGTCTTATCGGCAAAATATCCTGAAAACAAACGGATGGCATAGCCTAAAAATTCGGCAAGCCCCGCAGCTAAACCTACTATTGCGGCATTTGCTCCCAAAGTCTTAAGGTACGGTCCGTTAACGCTACGGGCCCCCTCATAAACCATGTCACCGAAGAGACTAACCAGCCCAAAAAGAAAAATAATCTGAAACGCGGCCTTTTTTTGATTATTCATTCATAATATTATAAAAGAAATAGCTTACTTAACAAGTGTTTTAAAATAAAGGGGACGGTTCTATTTTTCAGAACCGGATTCGCGAAAAATAGAACCGTCCCCTTTATTCTTAACGGTAGAATTTAGGCTTGGGGTATTTATATGGTTTCTTGGCCTGGCCATGTCCGGGATGTCCATGATTAGACTGGCGGCCAAAAGAACGGCCGGAATTATGATTAGAACCTTGGTTGGATTCACTGAACTTATCAAGAGTAAGTTCGGCGTGTTTTGATACGGGCAGAGTAGCTTTAATAAGTTTCTCAATATCGCGCACATCATGCCCCTGATCAGGCGTAGCAAAAGAAATAGCGTGCCCCTTATGTCCTGCACGGGCAGTCCTGCCTATGCGATGTACATAATTCTCCGCATCCTCAGGCAGATCATAGTTAATCACCAGTTCAATTCCGGTAACATCGATTCCCCGGGAAGCAATATCAGTAGCAACTAAAACCTTGTATTTCCCGGACTTAAAACCTTCTAAGGCCTCCCGGCGCTGACTAAGGGAACGGTTAGAATGAATCTCCGCGGCAGAATGCCCCATATCCCGGATTGACCTGACAATTTTTTTAGCATTATGTTTAGTACGTGAAAACAAAAGTACTGTGCCGTGATATTGCGCAAGCAATTTTTTGAGCAACTGTGTCTTTGCCTCTTTCTTTACGATAAACAACTCCTGAGTAACCTTTTCAGAGGTCGTCCCTGAAGGAGCTATCTCAACACTCAAAGGCAATTTCATATATTTAGCAGCAATGCTCATAATCTCTTTAGGCATAGTGGCTGAAAAAAGCATTGTCTGTCTTTCTTTAGGCAGGAAGCGTAATATCTTCTCTATTTGCGGAGCAAACCCCATATCCAACATACGATCCGCCTCATCAAGCACCAACATAACCACGCTATCCGGCAGGAAATTCCACTGTGACATATGGTCAATCAACCTTCCCGGAGTAGCAATTACCAGACGGGGATCTTTTCGCAAGGCCTGTACCTGAGGCTCCATCGGCGCTCCGCCAATAAGACAGGCGGTCTTCATACCAAAAGCATGCGCAAGTACCCGGACAGACTCATCAATCTGAATAGCCAGCTCCCTTGTTGGGGCAAGCACTAATCCTATACCTTTTTTCTGTACCAGGCGCTGAACCATGGGAATAGCGAACGAATGCGTCTTGCCGGTTCCGGTCTGAGCAATACCCACGATATCCTTACCCTCAATAGCCAAAGGGATAGCCTTTAACTGGATAGGCGTCGGCGCCTTAAACTTCAAACCCTCTAAGATATCCAGGATTTTCGGGGCAATGCCTAAACCAAAAAAATCCGCGTTTACCGACGCAGGGCTATTGGTGATTATTGTTTTATTCATCAAACATCCTTACTTGTCTTAATTTTATTACCATAAGCCAGCAAACCAAGATGGATATGGCAATAATCCTCATGATTATAAATACTTAATATATGTTTACAGTGCAAATATTTGCACTTCCTTCCTT
>JALNZI010000094.1 GCA_023229385.1 Candidatus Omnitrophota bacterium
GGGCAACAGTAGAATATGAATATCCTGATCGTTCTTAGCTTTTTCTTGAACCTCAGATAAGACCTTGAATCCTTCCGGATCATCCTCGGCAGTGCCACCGGCCAACACCAACTGACAATCAATATATTTCTTTACCTGCAGGTAGGCGTCAATCACACCTAACGGGTCTTTTAAGCGATCAAAGCGGGATATCTGAATAAGGATTGGTTTATCTTTTTTTATATTATATTTTCTTAACACCAAGTTTATCGTTTCCTCTGGTAATTCCCTGTTTTTATCGCTTAATGGATCAATGGAAGGAGGAATTAAAAATTGCCTAATGGGTAATTTCCGGGAAAAAGCTGGCGCAGAAAATACCGCTGAATCATACTGAGCGATAAAATCCATAAGAAATCTCCAAACCTTTTCATTGGGA
The DNA here is from genome assembly GCA_023229385.1 of Candidatus Omnitrophota bacterium. Lineage (GTDB taxonomy): Bacteria > Omnitrophota > Gorgyraeia > Gygaellales > Profunditerraquicolaceae > UBA6249. The sequence goes on from JALNZI010000094.1 coordinate 416, forward strand.
TCAGATACGTCAACGTGGCAACGCCAAAGCCATTTATTAGTAGCCTTCTTTTTTATCAGTGCTATTGGCTGCGGGTCATGGACAAAGACTATGTCGCCATAGGTATCAATATTTTCGATATTCTGCTGGCTTGTTTCCATGAATATCTCAAAATCCCTTTGAGTTATTTCTTCCGCTCTGCCATGCAAGGCATTATGAAACTTTTTGGTCACTTCAAAAAACTGTTCTCCGCCCTTTATCACGTCCCATTTGGTATCTACTCCCAATTCCCTCAATAGTGGAACCATCCGGTTTAATATCTCAGCAACTCCGCCGCCTACCGGGGTAGAATTTATGTGTTGGACGACCTTGCCTTTTAACCGTTCGCCGAGTAATTTTAGATCATCAATAACCGCCTGCCCTACCAAGGGGATATATTCTTCTATTTTTGCCATTTAACCAGCTATCCTTCTTGCAACTATTTGGATAATCGTATTTCTTAAATCCTCTAAAGTACGGGTATAAGGATCAAAACCGGAGATTTCACCGGCTAATTCTTTATCACCTAAAGAGTTTTCTATCCAATATGAGAAATCATTAGTCGGCTTTTCAAGACGAAGCCGCGCTTCAAAAATATGAAAATAAATAGAATCGAGGGTAATCTTTTTCAAAACCTCAATAAACTCTTTTAAATCATAAACAATATAGTTTGTCGGCAGGATAAAACTGATTGATTTAATAAAATGAAACTCCTCCCCCGGCCTGGCAAATTTCAACTTGGCAAACGGGCTATCCCTTAAATAATCCTCAATGGTTAAAGAAATTTTCTCTCGTAAACCACGAATAGCTGAATATTGCATAGTATCGATACTAACCAATTTCTCCCCAAGCTCATCTTCTCCAAGAACTTCCATAACCCAATAAGAGAAGTCATTGGGAGGTTCAGGAGAAAGATACTGATGCTGCTGCAGGAATCTATGGGTATGGTGATAAATGCACGAACCGGGGACTTCCTTAATCAGATCCAAAAGCTGGCTTAAGGTAGTGGCCCGCAATCCGGTCAACTCGGATAAGTGCAATCTCGTACAAAATTTAAATGGCTCTTTTGCTTTTGCTAATTTAATCATGGCTATCTATTTTCTGAATTTAGATATCAAACGTAAGAATTTAATTACCTCTCGGGGGTTTTTTAAATAGTAATTCGCCGCAGAATTGCCGGGCTTCCCCACAAAAACAGTCAGCCCCTTTTTTTTAAAAACTCTAAAAGCGTCTTCATCAGTTACGTCGTCTCCGATATAAACCGGCAAAATAGCGCCTCCCTTCAAGACAAGCCGCTGCCTTGCCAATAACCATAGAGCCGCCTTTCCCTTGTCCCAATTAGTCGGAGGTTTTACCTCTAAAACTTTTTTCCCTTTTCTGATCCTGATTTTATTCTTTATCAAAAACATAATAACTGCTTTATGAAAAACAGCCTTAATAAACTTCAAGTATTTTTTCTCAGCAAGCCTATAATGCAAAGCCAAAGAGAACTTCTTATCTTCAACAAAAATACCCCCCAATCCATTGAGCTCCTTTTCAAGCTGACCCTTAATTTGCTGCAATGTTTTTCTATAAACCAACGGGAGTGGAAGCTCGTATTTAATCCCTGGACCTTCTATCTGAAAACCATGATTACCCGAATAAATAATATTCTTAAAACCCAACTTTTTTTTAATGTCAGGCAATGCCCTTCCGCTGATAATCGCTATTTTACAGTTGTTTTTCTGCAAAAGCAGGCCAAGCAAATTTCTAGTTTCCCGAGAGATGATCGCTTTGTCTGGAGTTTTAACAATAGGAGTCAACGTACCATCGAAATCAAGAAATAAAAATAGATATCTACCCTCTATTTTACTTCTTAATTCTCTTAAATGGCTAAATAAATACAGCAATTATGCTAAGCTCCCTTTTGCTGTTCGTAATTAATCGTCCTTATTGGATAGGGGATATTAATCCCTTCTTGGGCATACCGTTTATGCAGTCTCTTAATAAACTCATGTTTTATCAAATATTGATCAACAAATTCTTTAGCTTTTAATATAACTGTAAATTTAATACTAGAATCACCAAAAGCATTGAAGCGGATAAACGGTTCAAAATACGCAACCCCGCCGCTGACCTCCGCCATAACTGTTTTTGCTACTTCACAAGTAATCCTCTCCACCTTATCCAGATCACTTTTATAATGCACCCCTAAATCAACTAAAACCGCCATTTCCTTGTCAGGTAGATTATAATTAGTAACAATGGCCTTGTTCAGTTTATCATTCGGAATAAGGACAAGATTGTTAGGCAGCATCTTAACTTTTGTCGAACGCCAATTAATATCAACCACATAACCTTCTTCACCGGTTTCCAGCTTGACATAATCACCCACCCTTATCTGTTTAGCAACAGTAATATGAAAACCGGCAAAAAGGTTTGACAGGGTATCCTGAAGAGCCAAAGCAACTGCCAAGCCACCAACACCTAAAGTTGCTAATATCGGGGTTATAGAGACTCCCAGGCTATTAAGAATTATTAACGCACCGATTGAAAAAACAAAAATTCTGGCAATATTCTGAGTAAGACTGGTAACCGGAAGGGCAGAATCAATCCTCGAAGCATAAACTTTTATTACCCCGGATAGTAAATTCGCTAATGCCAACACTACAGAGATTATCCCTAAAATAAGCATGCTCTTACTCATAACCTGCACAATATTCTCTGGTAATTTTGAGAATTGCAATGCAAAATACAAACCTAACATCAAAGACAAAATCACAAATGGCCCTTTAATCGTTTGTACGATAACATCGTCTAACTGCGTAGATGTTTTCTTGGCCCAATAAGCAAGACGAGCAAAGATTATTTTTCTAGCAATTAACCCTATAGATAAAACTACTAAAAAAATAATCAATGGCATAAACATTTCGGCAAAGTTTTGCAATCTTAAAAATAAACCTTCATCCATTCATACCTCACAAGTTATATCTTCTTCAAAGCGACCAACTCGGTAATAATGTTAGCTGCCCAACGATAAATATTATTTTCAGCTATAACCTTGCGCATATTTTCCATACGCTTTCTTTTCTCTTCTTTGGGCATCTCTATCGCCAACTTGATACTATCAGCAAACTCCTCAATTGCATACGGATTAATCAGGATAGCATCGGTAAGTTCACGCGCTGCCCCGGTAAATTGGCTTAAGATCAGAGCGCCGGATAAATCGTCCTTCTCTGCAATATACTCTTTTGCTACCAAATTCATCCCATCATGCAGCGAACTAACAATACAAATATCTCCAAGCCTATAATAAGGCTGGATATCATCCTGCGAAAAATGCTTTTTAAGATAAACTATCGGCTTCCAATCCCCATCTATATGCTTCCAGTTAATTTTCTCGATCAATTCATCAATCTCTCCGATTAAATCATGGTAACGCTTTATATGAGTACGGCTGGGGGCAGCTAACTGGATAAAAACAAACTTCTTTTTATGCTCAGGGTACTTCTCCAAAAACCTGTCTATTGCTAAGATTCTTTCCACTATCCCTTTAGTATAATCAATCCTGTCTACTCCCACAGCAACAACTTCATTCTTAAGCTCAAACTCTTTCTTTAGCTTTTCCACCTCCCTGATCGGGTCAACCTTAAATGAGCCATCGCCTATGCGTGCGTTAATGCTTATAGGGAAAGCTCTGATAAAAGTCTCTTTTCCTGAACGCACAACGCTGAATTTCTCGGTGTCGACGCGTGACTCAAGCAGACGATTAGCGGTATCCAGGAAGTTATTACAATGATTCTGCACATGGAAACCAATCAAATCACACCCCAGCATCCCCTCCAATATTTCATTTTGATAAGGGCAAATCATGAAGGCTTCCGGGGTAGGCCAGGGGATATGCCAGAATAAAGCTATTTTTGCATCCGGCCGTCTTTCTTTTATCATTTTAGGCAGAAGGGTAAAGTGATAATCCTGCACGAATATAAACGGGCTGCTGGCGGGCAGCTCGCTCAAAACGCTATCGGCAAACTTCTGATTTACTTCCTTATACATATGCCAGTCAGATTCCCTAAAAACCGGGCGGGTATGTGTATTGTGACACAGAGGCCACAGGCCTTCGTTTGAAAAACCATAATAATAACCTTGCTCCTCCTCTTTGCTAAGCCAAACCCTCTTAAGGATATAGCGATTATCCTCAGGAGGAATTCCAAGTTTATCCTTAGAATTAACGAATTTCTTATCAGCATTACCGCTTCCATGGGCAATCCAAGTTCCACCGCAGGCAGAAAGTATAGGATGTATCGCAGTAACAACCCCGCTTGCCGGCCTTATACATATCTCCTTGCCTAAATTCTCATCAAAAACGTGCATATATGGTTCTCTATTAGAAACCACAAACAATGAATTATCCCCTAATTTTGCATGAATAAGATCTTTAAGCTTGGCTTCGGTCCAGATCTCTTCTTTTTGCAAACGCATATGCGCTTCATCAGATATGGTCCGGCGCGCCACTCTTATGCTTAAGGCAACCTGTTCTACTTCGCTGATAAGCTTACCAAATTCCCCCTTTTCTTCAAATGGCTGTAATTTATCGGTCTCACCCCTCTGAAAATGTGTAAACCATTGAGTCAACCTGCGCACAGGCATAATAAAAATCTGCCTCTGGATTAATAGGGCAGTTAAGACTATTAACAAAATAAGTATTATGGGAGCAACGCTTATCCTTCTCCACAGCTCAGTCAAAGTTGTAAACATGTAGGAAGTATCATAGATTACCTCTACCATCCCCAAAACACTCTCATCATCATTTAAAACAGGTATAATATAGCTATATACGGAATACTCTTTAAACATCTCCAATGTCCCGCGGGGATTCTTTGAAGTTAAAACATCTTTCAGGTATGGCCTTTCTCTCTGTTTAAGATCAGAAAAACGTTCGGTAATAGCTAATACCTGGCCTTCCTTATCATAAATGACACAACCTTGGAGCCTCTCCCTTTTCTGAAAACCATCAACCAAACGGCTAGCTTGCTTTAAATCGTTATTAAGAAGAATATACTTGGCGGATATCTCTAAACTCTCATCCACAGACTTAGCTTTTCTCTTCAAGTCATCCATAAGCTTTTCATCTGAGAAAAGAG
>JALNZI010000095.1 GCA_023229385.1 Candidatus Omnitrophota bacterium
CCCCTGCATCCTTCTGATAGCCGTGACTATAAATTCCCCGGAGATATTTATATCCTGGATGGTTTTGCCAACCAGGTTATCTTTTACCTCAATTTCGATAACCCCCAAATCCTTGGATTCAATCAGATAGCTGGAAAACCGGCTTTCGATTATCTTATCCCTTAACATCGAGGAGAAAAGCATTGTCCCGCTGATAATGTCCAGGCCAAGGGCTGCGTAAATATGCGCCCGTTGCGGATCATATACACGGGCAAATACTTTGGGCACGCGGAATATTTTCTTGGCAACCTGGGCGCTGATTAAATTGGTATTATCCCCATTGGTTACCGCACAGAAAGCATCCGCTTTCTCAATGCCCACCTGCTTCAGAAGCGCCAGGTCAAAGCCATTGCCGACCATAGTTAAACCATTGAAGGTATCCCCAAGGCGGGAAAAAGATTCCCTCGATTTATCAATGATCACGACATCATGGCCTTCCCCGGATAAAAGCTTGGCCAGCTCCGCCCCTACTCTTCCGCAGCCTGCGATAATTACATACATAGAGAGCCCCTTACTTTAAAACCCTACTTCTTGATTATTTCAACTATCTTCTTAAAAGCAGGATTATCCCTAACTGCCAAATCCGCCAGAATCTTACGGTCCAGGTTAATCTTGGATTTTTTCAATCCGCTGATAAAAACACTGTAAGTAATCCCTTCCTGCCGGCAAGCCGCGTTAATCCGCGTAATCCAAAGTTTACGGAATTCCCGCTTCTTGTTTCGGCGGTCACGGTAGGCATATTCAAGCGCATGCATCAATACCCTTTTTGCCTGCTGGTATTGCTTGCTGCGGTCTCCCCAAAATCCTTTAGCCTGTTTTAAAACCTTCTTTTTTCTCTTACGAGTTGCTACACTGTGACTAGCCTTTGCCATTTTTTCTCCTTTAGAACATTACCTTAACCATAAGGTAACATCGATTTGATAAATCTTACTTCTTTTTTACCAGCAAGTGTTTTGCGTTTTCTTAAATTCCTGATTTTACTGGTTTTTTTAGATGAAGCTAAGTGGCTTTTGCCACCTGCCGAATACTTTACTTTGCCTTTTTTAGTAAGCTTAAAACGCTTAGCTACCCCTCTTTTCGTCTTTAACTTTCCCATTTTTTCTCCTAGCCCAAAAGGGCACACCCGCGCAATACCTTATAAGCGCGGGGTGTTACTACCGACCCATCCATTTAGGCCGGGTGTTAGCCCACAAACACACACCAGCACAATACTTATATTATTATAGCTTATTTTGGCGCAATCACAAAAGACATAATTCTGCCTTCCAGTGACGGCGCTTTCTCTACCTGACCTTCGCTCTGCGCATCAATGATAAATTTATCTAAAACTTTCCTTCCTAAATCTAAATGTTCCATCTGCCTGCCGCGGAAGAAAAGATTTACCTTAACTTTATCTTTTTTCTTTAAAAAACTTACAGCCTGTTTAACCTTGGTTTCGAAATCATGTTCATCTATATTCGGTTTAAGGCGGATTTCTTTAAGCCGACCCTGTTTCTGGTGCTTTTTGGCTTCGCGCTCTTTTTTTTCAATGTCGTACTTGAATTTACTGAATTCGATAATCCGGCAAACCGGCGGAGTAGCCGCCGAGGCCACCTCTACTAAATCCAACTCATGTTGATTGGCAATTTCTAAAGCCCTTTGCACAGACATTACCCCTAATTGGCTGCCATCATGGCCAATAACCCTAACCTGTGGCGAGCTGATCCTCTCGTTTATGCGAATAAACTTTTTTATAGCAACCACCTCTCTTTCTATTTATGCTGCTGGATCTGATTAATGAGCCCCTGAATAAATTTATCTAATGCGATTGCGCCCTGATCCCCGCTGCCCTTTTTACGCACGCTTACCTGTCCCTGTTTTGCTTCCCGGTCCCCTAAAATCAGGCAATAAGGAATCTTATTTAATTCCGCGTTACGAACTCTTTTATCTAAAGTTTCATTACGCATATCTATATCTACGCGTATTTGATTTTTTTCTAATTCCTCTTTTACCTTTTGGGCATAAGGAGCAACCGACTCTTTAATCGGAATTAACAAAACCTGGACGGGGCTTAACCATAAAGGCAACTCTCCCTTATATTGCTCAATCAGGGCGCCGATAAATCGCTCCAGGCTCCCCAATAAAACTCTATGCAGCATAATCGGCTGCTGTTCTTTGCCTTCGGCATCAACATAAGCCAGGTCGAATCTTTTGGGCAGGGCAAAATCACACTGGATAGTCGCGCACTGCCAAGTTCTCTTAAGCGCATCCTTTAATTTTATATCAATCTTGGGGCCGTAAAAGGCGCCGTCACCCTGGTTAATTTCATAAGGCAGGCCTTTTTCTTTTAAGGCATCTTCAAGCGCGCTAGTTGCCTTTTGCCAATCTTCATCCGAACCAATAGATTTTTCCGGCCGGGTACTTAGTTCAATCCCCCACTGCTGGAAACCAAAAACCTGCATTGTTTCAAAAACAAAATCAATTATCTTTTTGATTTCCTCTCTTAATTGCTCCGGCAAACAAAATATATGCGCATCATCCTGAGTAAATCCGCGCACGCGTAGCAGCCCGTGCAAAACCCCGGCCTTTTCCCGGCGGTAAACCGTGCCTAACTCAAAGAACCTTATGGGAAGTTCGCGGTAAGAACGGCTCTTTGATTTATAAATCAAAATGTGCCCCGGACAATTCATCGGTTTTAAAACAACAACCCTGCCTTCTTCGTCGGAAGAAAAATACATATTTTCTTTGTAATAATCATAGTGACCGCTGGTCTTCCAAAGCGCGACATCCATAATGTGAGGAGTAATTACCATTTGATATCCGTGCTTTAAATGCTCTTTCTTTTCATAATCCTCAATAATGGTGCGCAAAATAGCGCCTTTGGGATGATAAAATACCAGGCCTGCCCCTGCCTGTTCATGATAAATATCAAATAACCCCAGTTGCGGACCTAATTTTCTGTGATCACGCAGCTTTGCTTCTTCTAAGGAATTTAAATATTCATCCAGTTCTTTTTTAGTATTAAAGCAGGTGCCGTAAATTCTCTGCAGCATGGGGTTAGTTTCAATCCCGTGCCAATACGCACCGGCGACTGATAATAATTTGAAGAATTTTATTTCGCCGGTGGAATTAATATGCGGGCCGCGGCAAAGGTCTAAAAAATCATTTCCGGTCTTATAAATAGAAACTGTCTCATTCGCTAAATCTTTAATCAGTTCAACCTTATAATCTTCTTTTATTTTTTCAAATAACCCTATTGCGTTATCTCTGCCTAATTCTTGACGCACAAAGGGTTCATCCTTATTGATAATTTTCTGCATCTCTTGTTCAATCTTAAGCAAATCTTCGTTACTGAACGGTTCTTTTTTGTCAAAATCGTAGTAAAACCCGTCTTCGATAGCAGGGCCTATCGCTAGTTTTGTCTCTGGCCAGAGTTTTTTTACCGCCGCGGCCATGACGTGGGAACAAGAATGTCTTAAAGTATTTAGATCCATATTTTGTTGAATAATTAAAATGGGCCCAAGTGGACTTGAACCACTGACCTTTGCGATGTCAACGCAACGCTCTAACCAACTGAGCTATGAGCCCTAAAATTCAGGTTCTTTTCAATCTCATAGCGAAATCCTCGTAAGGGGATGAGCTATGAGCCCGAGTATCTGTTAAAAACTGGGCAAGAAGGGAGTCGGACCCTTACGACCTTGCGGCCAACAGATTTTAAGTCTGTCGTGTATGCCATTCCACCACTTGCCCGTTAAAATTCAAATGGAGGCGACGAGCGGAATTGAACCGCTGAATAGTTGTTTTGCAGACAACTGCCTTACCACTTGGCTACGTCGCCAAAAATTATAAATATTTTTTTACTTCCTTAACAATATTATCCGTATCTGCTAAACAACCTATCCCTACCTTGCCGCAGGCAAGCACGCCTTTACGCGGTGCGATAATCTTATAAGCACAGGTTTTTAATTTCGCAATATTGCCCTGGGTAATTTTATTATTATACATCAGCTCATTCATCGCCGGAGCGATTAAGACAGGAACCTTGCTTGCACAGACTGTGCAGGTTAATAGGTCATCGCAAATACCACAAGCGAGTTTAGCAATTATGTTAGCTGTCGCCGGAGCGATTAAAATTAAATCTGCATCGTTAGCCAAAGAAACGTGCTCAATCTCCCAGGTATCCGGCTGATCAAAAATATCTGCCCGGTAAACCTTATTGCCGCTTAAGCTGGCGAAAACAACCGGCCGGATCAGCTCCTCAGCTTCTTTGGTCATAACCACCTTAACCGTAAAACCGCACTCTTTAAGCCTGCGAATCAATTCACACGCTTTATAAATTGCGATACTGGCAGTTACACCTAAGATAATATTCTTCCCTGTTTTTGCCGTCATTCTTTTGTTTTTATTGCCCGGGCCTCTATTTTGCCCTGTTCAATTTCATGTAAAGCCACCGTAGAGGGCTTGGCAGAAGCATCATCCGAAACCAATCTCGGCTGGCCTTCAGCAATCTCCAAAGCCCTTTTAGAGGCCAAAATTACTAACTTATAAATAGACCCCAAACTTTTATCTAAAAGTTTCTCCCGACCACGATATCCCATCTTTTACCCCCGATTGATATGTTAAGCGCTGTTTTCTTTTAAAAATATCTTCTTTAAGTCCTTAAGGGCAACCTGCAGATCCCCATTCAAAACATTGTAATCAAATTGCCGGGCTGCCGACATTTCTTTCTTCGCCAGACGCAAACGCTGACTTATTTCTTGCTTATTGGTTTCTCTGCAACGCCCCTCAATCCTTGCCTTAAGTACATCAAGCGAGGGAGGCAGAACAAAAATTGTTACAGTATTCTGGGGGTAGATTTTTTTAAGAATCCTTGCTCCCTTAAGGTCTAAGCATAAGCCGAGATGCCTTCCTGCCTTAAGCAGCTTTTCTACCGGCCCCTTAGGTGTTCCGTAATAATAGCCCAAATACCTTGTCCATTCAAGAATTTTTTTTGCTTTTAACAGGCGGCGGAATTCCTCTTTAGAAACAAAAAAATAATCCTTTCCCTGCCTCTCCCCAAAGCGTTTAGGCCGGGTAGTAACCGAGCGCGATTTTACCAGCAATTTAGCTATTTTTTTATCTTGAATTAATCTGGTCAGAAGGGTAGTTTTACCTGAGCCTGAAGGCCCGGAGATTATAAAGATCTTTCCTGGTTTATTCTTTCTTTTTTTGGCTTTCACTACTCGATATTCTGCACTTGTTCGCGGATCTTCTCAATCTGGCTTTTCATCTGCACAGCCCTGCCCGAAATAACCAGATCAAATGACTTAGCCGCCAAGGTATTGGCTTCCCGCTGCATCTCCTGAGTAATAAAATCCAGCTCCTTGCCAACAGAACCGCCCTTAGCAATCTTCTGTTGAAAATTCTTTATATGAAAACTTAAACGATCCATCTCTTCGGCGATATCCGCTCCTTTTAAAAAAGCTGAACGCTCCTCCTCGGACTTTATCTTGCGCAACCTATATTTTACTGCCGAA
>JALNZI010000096.1 GCA_023229385.1 Candidatus Omnitrophota bacterium
GGATCAGCTCCGGCCGGATAAATTTAGCCAAAATCGCTCCCAGGAAAACCGAAATCACCGTAACAATGACATAGGCTGATACCGAACCTAACCAGACAGAAACAGGTTTACCGGTCTTAGCCGCCATACCAATACCAACCAACTGGGTTTTATCCGCCAATTCTGCGAAAAATACCCCGCCAAAAGTAGCCAAAAAAACCTTCCATGCCATATCCCTGCTCCTCTCTATTAAATTGGGTGTGCTTTAAACAAATATAATACCACATAAGAAGCCTCCAGGCAAATGGTTTAAAGGATTAAAACGCAAGAATACCAATAAGATATGTAATTAAAGCGGGATGTAACCGGAGATCTGACTCAGCTTGCTGACTATGATATCGGCGTCAGTTAAATACTCTTTGGGCAAGCTGGTGGAAACAGCAATACAGGGCATTCCAGCTTTCTTAGCGGAGATAATACCAAATGGCGCATTTTCTATAACCAAACAGGCTTGCGGACTAAACCCCAGCAACCCTGCCGCCTTAAGATACGGCTCAGGATGAGGCTTGCCATTCTTGACTTGGTTGCCGGCTACTACAGCATCAAAAAGCTTATGCAATTTAACAGGCAGGATTCTGTTTATCTCATTAATCGGGCTGCCCGTGACTAAACCTAACATAAAACCCTGACTTTTTAATTCAACCAGCAGCTCACAGGCGCCATGGAAGATGTGGCGCTTAAAATAACGCCTGAATATCTTCTGACGCAAGCTGAATATCGCCTTCAGGGTCTTCTTTGTCGGCTTTATCTTTTCACGTTCCAGCAGGCCTTTTAAGGTGGTTTCCCAGCGCTCGCCTTCCTGGGCATAAACCTCAAAACAACTCACCCGCACGCCCCAGGGACGCAAAGCCTCATACCAGGCGATAAAATGATACGGCATAGAATCAACAATTACCCCATCCATATCAAAAATAATCGCCTTTGGCCTAACTTTTAATTTTTTCATATTTGAATAATTAATCGGGAGATGTAAAAGAAAGGTTGCGCTCGATAAACTCAATCAATTCCTGCTGTATTCCGGGAGAAATATTCCGGAATTCCACGCCAAATCCCGGATACTCATGCGGCTGGACTTCCTTATCCGGAACCCAGACAACAGTCGCCTCGATTATAAGCTCTTTGCTCTTCGGAGCCAACTTCATCTTCAGGATTACCTCATCCCCCAGCTTAAAATTGTCACAACCGAATATAAAAGCGCCTACCGCGCTCAAATTCAGTATATCAACCTTAAGGCAGTTTGACGAGTTTGAAGACTTGGATTTTAATTCCACTTTTAAATCAATAGGCAGGCGCTTAAACCTGCGGCGCAGCTGCATCTTCTTGATATTTTCAATCGCCTTGTCTTCTTTAAAACTATTTATCGCCAGATCCTCCGTAGCGCAAATCTCGATGACCCTGTCCATACCGGAAACCGCAAACACTCCCCTGAGGTGCGCCGGGATATTCAGGAATTTCATCCTCCCCTGGCTATTTGTTACCTCTTTATAAGCGATAACCACAACCGAGATCCCCATATAATCAATACCTTCAATCTCTTCTAAGTTACAGAGGATATCCGTATATCCGTCACGCAGGCATTGGCCGATCACCTCCACAAGATTAGCGGAATTCACATCTATGCGGCCGGATAAATCCATAATAATTACACCATCTTTCTGCCGTAATTTTATCTCTAACATATTAATTTAAATTCAATTTCGGGGTTAGATTTTAAAGTATTATGCACCGGGCAATTTTTAATAAACTCCAGCAATGCCTTTTGCCTGCGCTCATCCATCAAACAAGGTTTTAAATCTATCTCCACGCTGATCTGCTGGAAAAATAACTTAGGCTCCCTGGAGAGCTCGGCCGAAACATTGACCTTAAAATTCTCCAGTTTTAATTTTGAGCCTTCCGCGTACTTACGGATATAAACGCCGATACAGCTTCCTAAACCGGATAAAAACGCATCTAACGGAGTCAACCCTTTGCCTTTTGCGTCTACCTCAAATTCGCTTTCACCTGCTTTGACGCTGAAACTTAAATCCTGATTATGCGTAACTTCTACCTTATACATCTATTCCTCAATTTTTAAGTATACTAACACGCCCAGTTTCATATTACAAGAAGGTTAATTAGTTTGATAAATCTTGTTACGCTTAGGCTGTTGGTTTTGCAGCGAATGTCGATTTTAGCCAATGGAACTTGAGTATTCCGGAACTCCCGGTGGAGCGATTAGCGACAACGCCGGGATGGCGAGGATGTTTGAGTGGTTTTTGTTAGAACAAAAACCGCGAGTTCCGCAGCCACCGGAATACGAAAGATCATTGGCGTAGAAAATCGACCTGAGCGAAAAACCAACAGGCTATAGCGGAACAGGTTAATAAACTCTAGGGCTTGCCTGCTTTTTCCAGAAATCAAAAAGCTCAATATTCTCTTTTACCAATACCGCCGGGTTAAGCTTGATTTTATTCTTTGCCAGCTGCTTTAATTTTAAATTAGAAACCCGCAATTCATTAAAACCATACCTCTTGGCATCCTTAATCGCACAGCCAAAGACAATCCGCGAAATCCTCGCCCAATGACATGCCGCAAAACACATTGGACAGGGTTCACATGTAGAATAGATAACACAGCCGCTTAAATCAACTTTCTTAAGCCTCTTACAGGCCAAGCGGATAGCGGTTATTTCCGCGTGCGCGGTAATGTCGGTATTCTTCCAAACGAGATTATGGCTACAGGCAATAACTTTATTTCCCTTTACAATACAGGCGCCAAAAGGCGTCTGGCCTTTTTTTGCTCCCTGCATGGCCTTTTCTATAGCCAAACGCATAAATTTTTCATCATAATTCTTCATTAATTCCTCAGTTTATCTTCCTAAGAGCAATCCCAGCATACAAGATAAAGATATGCCTAAATTAACCAGGATAGTCGCTGCGCACATCTTTTGCAGCATTAGCCTGTTTTTATACACGCCTTTCAGCATTAAAAAAGCCAATACCAAAGCGCCAATCAATACCGGAAAACAAAAAAACACGCTGGCTGCAGGCAGACCTTTCGCCAAAGAGAAGAAAAAACTTACACCCGTGCAAATAACCAGTAAGGCATAAACAATGGCTGTCTTTTCTTTCCCCAGCCGGACCAATAGATTATTCTTCCCCGCCTCTTTATCTGCCTCATAATCAGGATATTCGTTGATCAGGATTATGTTTACCACCGCGCAGGCAATAGGCAGCGATATAAAAAAAGCTAAAATATCAAACCTGAATGCCTGTATATAAAAAGCGGCGTTCACGGCTAATAAACCAAAACTGTAAGCGATAAAAAACTCACCCAGTCCCCGGCCTACCCAGCGCAAAGGCGGTTTCGAATAAAACAACCCGCAGATTACTCCTGAAGCACCCAATAAAAGAGTCCATTTTCCGGTTTTAAAATAAAATTGTAAAACCACTCCTATTGCTAAAGCCAGTAAAACAACCGCAGAGGACAAGATTTTTACTTTGTCTTCGGGAATTAATCTCCTAACCAGCATTTGGCTACCGCCGCTAAAAGGATTTTTGCCTAAAACTGCCGAGCGGCTATCCTCCCGTAGATCATAAATCTCTCCGTTGTAATGCGCGCTTAATTGTATAAGAACAGAACCCGATAAACCCAATAAAAAAACTACCGGGTTAAACCTTCCCGTAAGCCGCTGCGCTAACAACGTACCAAGAAAATACGGCATAACCACTACGCTTAAGAATGGAATGCGCGAAAGCAGTACCCAACGTTTCATTTTTTTATAAAATCCTGATAAACCGCCAGAATCATTACTATAGCGGAACTGGAAAAAATAAAAAAATAATTTATGGCGTCTTTGTTTGAACGCAGGCGGCAGAGCATTGTACGCAAGAATTCTCTATCAATGGCATCTAAAACCCGCTGGTTGGAAATCTTTTCATGGATTTGATATTTCTCCAACTCCCGACGCAGGATCTTATCCTGCCTGAATTTATAGAGAAAATAAAAAAAGAAGCCCACCACGCCTATATACCAGAAAAACTTCGGCCAGAATATCCCGAATGATAAAGCGAGATTTACCACTCTGACGGCAATCGTGGCAATTACGCCAATAAAAAGAAATACCCAGGAAGCAGTAGTATCCCTACACCTCCCATAAGCTTTACAATTTAAACATTGCTTCCTGGCTTTAAACATTGTTTTCGTTAGAAATCAAATCCTTATTATTAGTCCGGCGCAAAGCCTTGATCATCCGCTCATAAGCCTCATTTTCCGAAGCGCCTTCAGTAAGATGATCAAAACAGACCGCCGCATACCCGTTGCGGTTTTTAATCTTGAAAATATTTACTTTCAAATGACCTATTTTCTCAAGCGCCATAGCCTATTTTCCTATATCTTCATTCCATAATTTTGGTTTATTTTTAATAAACTGCTGCATCAGCCGTAGACAATCCGTTGAATCTAAATTTACTATCTTTACCCCTCGCCTCCTGGCATAAGCCTCAGGGCCTTTAAAAGTTCTATTCTCCCCGATTACCACCTTAGGTATTTTATAAAGCAGGATTGCGCCCATACACATATCACAGGGTGAAAGCGTAGAATAAATAACGCACTTTTTGTAATCCGCGCTTTTTAGCCTGCCGGCATTCTCCAAACAATCCATTTCTGCATGCAAAATCGCCGATTCTTTCTGAATGCGCCGGTTATGGCCCTTGGCGATAATTACCCCGGCCTTAACCAGCACCGCTCCGATCGGAATACCGCCCTCAGCCAGGCCTTTCTGCGCTTCCTTAATTGCCTCCTGCATGAACTTTTCCATAAGCACCTATCGCGATATTTTAATTATTTTATACTTCAACAACCCTGCCGGAACCTTTATCTCGGCAACCTCACCTTCCTTATGGCCTAACAAACCCTCGCCCACCGGAGAAGTTACCGAAATTTTATTTTGATTATAATCCGCCTCCAGTTCCGAAACCAGTGTATACTCCATCTCCTCTTCGGTATCCATATCCATCAATTTTACTTTGGCGCCGATTAAAACCTGATCATGAGGAATGTCTTTATCCAATATGCGCACCCGGGAAAGTTTTTCTTCAAGTTCCGAGATATTTTTTTCATTATGCCCCTGGGCATCCTTAGCCGCGTCATACTCGGCATTCTCGCTGATATCACCGTGCGCCCGGGCTTCTCCTACCGCCTTAGAAAGCGCCCTGCGCTTAACCGTCTTTAAATATTCCAGCTCGCTGACTAATTTTTCATAGCCTTCCTGGGTTAAATAAATATCCCCTAACATATTTAGCTCCTTTACCCATAAAGGGTGCACCGGCCACTTCCCCTTAAGCCGGGTATCAATCCATTAACAATTGTTTAATAATCTCAATATTCTTTTTGGTCGCACCCCTATTGCTGATAATCAATCCATAGGCGCGTTCAACCAATTGTTGAGCCAGCAGATTACTAGCCAATATTTCTTTTAC
>JALNZI010000097.1 GCA_023229385.1 Candidatus Omnitrophota bacterium
GGCTAAAATAACGCGTTTGGTCTTACCCATACCGGTAAAGGCTGCGTTAGCCTTAAGCGTTTTCTTGCTGAAATCTATTTCAAAAACATCCAGCAGTTTAACCCGCATTTTCTGGGCCAGGTTAAATATCCTCTGACGCAAAACCTCGTCTTCCAATTTCTTATACTTAAAGAATAACGGAATAATTAAAACCGGGGTTAGCTTAGCCAAGACCACGCTAAATACGATCCAAAAAACTGAAACAACCAGCCACCACTGGTCAAACTTAGCTAAAATCCAGTAAAAACATAAAATCAATATTAAAAGGATTATATACGCCAACACTCCGGACTTTAATTGATCCAACCACCAGGAACCTGTTTTTTGCTTAGACAAATTAAACTTATGTTCCAGGGTATAACCGGCATAGAAACTAAGCGGCAGGCTCAGAAGATAGTAAACAAGTAGAATAATCAAAAGAAAAACGGAAGTTGATAAATACCCAGGCAAGCCAAAACTCCCGATAAAATCCTCTAGAAATAAACATAGCCCTGTTCCTAAAAAGAATAGGATCAGGGCTATGCCGTAGAACATATCAATAATACTCAAGAAATACTTTTGCTGGGAATAGCTTTTGGCTAAATCAGCCATATTTAATTCTTAGTTTCTTGTTTTGCTAAAGGCGCGACATTAACGAATGTGCGCAGGCTGCCATGGCTGGTCTTTTTACGGGTAAAATAAACTTTGCCCGGATAGGCTGCAAATAAAGTACCTAAACCCCGGACACCGATGCCTGCTTTATAGGTATCAATACCGCGTACAAGTATCTCGCCGGTTTTTACCAGCTTTCCACCGCTTGATTTAACTGCCTTATCTTTCTTGGGAGTAGAAAAACCACCG
Organism: Candidatus Omnitrophota bacterium; assembly: GCA_023229385.1. Lineage (GTDB taxonomy): Bacteria > Omnitrophota > Gorgyraeia > Gygaellales > Profunditerraquicolaceae > UBA6249. The sequence continues at coordinate 880 of JALNZI010000097.1, forward strand.
ATCATTTTAAGTTTCCTCCTTTAACGTTTTATTTAAGAAATAAGTTTACCACAAATCAACTAATTAAGCAAGACCTCTTCATCTTTATCCGGGATATGCACCTCTAATCCTTTTTGAATCAGCAAATCAGAAAGGATTTGCGATTGTTCAAGCTCTCCATGGACCAGAAAAATACGCTTAAGTGGCAGGCATCCGGAAACAAAATCCAATAATTCCGTCTGGTCTGCATGCCCGGAAAAGGCGTTAATCACCACTACCTCGGCATTAAGCTCATACTCAACTCCGAATATCTTCACAAAAGGGGTTTTCTCAACTATTCTTCTTCCCAAAGTATCCTGGGCCATATACCCCACAACCAAGATCATATTACGCGAATCTTCAATATTATTCTGTAAATGATGCAGCACCCTGCCGGATTCACACATGCCGCTTCCGGCGATAATAATCATCGGCCGCTTATCGGTATTTAAGGCCTTAGATTCCTTTTGCTCACGGATAAAACGCAAATTCAGCAATTCAAAAGGATTATCCCCCTTGCCGAATGCCTGGCGGGTTTTTTCATTTAAAAAATCCCGGTGAAAATTAAAAAGATCGGTGATATTTGTAGCTAATGGGCTGTCCACATAAATAGGCACCGAGGGAATAAGCTTCTCCTTAAGCAATTCATTGAGGAAATAGATTACCTCCTGCGTACGCTCTAAAGTAAAAGAAGGAATGATCACTTTACCTCCTCTTTTGACCGCGCGGGAGATCGCTTCCCTTAATCTTGACTGCGCTTCATCAATCGGCCGGTGCAGCCTACCTCCATAAGTAGACTCCATAATTAAATAATCCAGGTCTTTAGGAATTACCGGATCGTTCAATAAAGGCAGGTTTTTTCTCCCTAAATCAACTGCATAACCTAAACGCAAAATCCTCTCTCCGTCTCTGATATCCAAAACAACAACCCCTGAACCCAGGATATGCCCGGCGTCAAGGATAGTGGCATAAACATCTTTAGCAATACAAAACTTCTGATTATAAGAAATAGAGCGGAAAATTTTAGTAGCCCGGGATGCCTCTTTCGCCGTATACAAAGCCTTGCGCAAAGGCAGATTCATCCGCCGGTTAATCTTATTCACATAACGCACATCTTCTTCCTGAATTTTCCCGGAATCAATCAACATAAGGTCTGCCAGATCCTTGGTTGCCGAAGTAGTATAAATCTTGCAACGCAGACCCTGTTTAATTAAATTCGGGATGTTGCCGCAATGGTCGATGTGCGCGTGCGATAAGACCATAGCCTTGATCGTCCGCGGGTTATAATGAAAGGTTGTATTGATTGCGTAAAATGCGTCACGGTGTCCCTGGAAGAGCCCGGCGTCAAGCAGTATCTCCGTGCTGCCTGCCGTAATCAAATGGCTTGAGCCGGTAACGGTTTTTGCGCCTCCGAGAAATCTTATTTTAACTGACATATTTAGGTTACAAAAAGGTTACGGGAAGAGAATTTACCATCGGTAGTAAGATTTACCCCCAGCCGCTTTAACCCGACTTCATCTCCGGGAGTAGGAATATGCGTCATATGCACTTCACAGCCTTTTAATTCTCCAAGCTTATTCATCGCCAGTTCCGCCGTATGATTGGTAGTTGCGCTTATCGCCAGGGCGATTAAACATTCTTCTAAATCCAGGCTTTCTGAATCCTGGCCTAAAATCCCTTCTTTTAACTTGGCGATCTGGCTTATAATGTGCGGACTTAAAAGCAGGATTTCATCCGGAATATGCGCCAGGATCTTTACCGCGTTTAAAATTAAACTTGAAGCTGCGTGCATAAGTTTAGAATTCTTACCCGTAATAATCTGGCCATCGCTTAGCTCAATCGACGCCCCACAGCATATACCTTCATTGCCTTGGCCATTTTTCTCCGATTCTTCGGCGGTTTTCCTGGCAATCTCAACAACTAAACGGTCGGTAACTTTTACCCCCAGCTCTTCCATGAGCAAAGTTACCCTGTCTACGGTTTCTTTTTTCTCAATACCCAGGGCGTATTCACTGTTATACCTGAAATACCTGCGGATAAGCTCTTGTTTTGCCGCTTCCTGCACTGCCTTATCTTCAACAATCCCGAAGCCCGCGCGGTTGACGCCCATATCAGTAGGAGAATTATATGTAGGAAGATTGTAATCTTTAGCATATATCCTGCTTAAAATAAGTTTAAGTATAGGGAAACTTTCTACGTCGCGATTATAGTTAATGGAGGTTTTACTGTATTTATTCAGGTGAAAAGGATCAACCAGATTAAAATCCTGAATATCAGCTGTGGCTGCCTCATATGCAACATTTACCGGATGTTTAAGCGGCAAGTTCCATATAGGGAAGGTTTCAAACTTGGCATAACCGGCGTTGATCCCGCGTTTATGCTCTTGGAATAGCTGGGAAAGGCAAGTAGCCAATTTTCCGCTATTCGGACCCGGGGCAGTGACCACAACAATCGGATTCTTAGTTTCAATGTAATCGTTTTTACCAAAACCCTTATCGCTGACAATAGCGTCAATATCCGCAGGATAGCCATCAATAGGATAATGCAGATAAACCTTTACCCCGCGATGCTCCAGTTTATTTTTGAAGATAACCGCCGATGACTGATTGGCAAAACGCGTAATTACTACCGCCAGAATGTCCAATCCCCATTTTCTCAAATCATCGATTAATTTTAGGGTAGCCGCATCATAAGTAATCCCGAAATCCCCACGCACCCTGCCCTTTTCAATATCGCCGGCGTATATAGAAAGCACGATATCAATTTTATCTTTTAAGGATTGCAAGAGCCTTATTTTTACATTGGGGTCATAACCCGGCAGGACACGCGCGGCATGATAGTCATAACAAAGCTTACCTCCAAACTCCAGGTAAAGCTTATTATCAAACTTTTTTACTCTCTCAAGGATAAAAGCAGTTTGTTCCTTAAGATATTTTTCGTTATCAAAACCTGTTTTTTTAATCATATTTTGCTCAATTATTAGGCATATTATAATACAAGCCTTCCCTTTTGTAAAGAAAATTGGGAAAAAGATCTACTTACTTGTCGTATGTGGAATAAAAATAAGGAGTGTGCGCCATAAATTCCGCGGCGCAAGTATCCACCAGCTTGAAATCCGGCACGATATCCAAGGATTTCCTTAAAGAATAAACTTCCCTCTCACTCAAAGACAAAAGCTTAGCCAGTTGTTTATCGCTAAAACCATACTCCTTGGCCTTCCGCAATAACTGGCTGCTAATGCCACGCTTATTCTGCAACAGCTCTTTTTCGCAATCAACAATCTCTTTGATGTTATACAAAAACCAGCGGTCGATCTTGGTGGATCCATGAATCTCTTCAATATCCATCCCGGCACGAAAAGCATCTCCGATATAAAAAATTCTCTCCGCGTTAGGCTGCCTTAGTTTCTGATAAATCTTATCTAAAAGTCCATTTTCAATTTTGAGATCATCCAAGTTAGCGAAAAGTATACTTTCTAAACCGGATTTTTTAATCTCCAGGGAACGTAAGCCCTTTTGCAGCGCCTCTTTAAATGTACGGCCGATAGCCATGGCCTCCCCTACTGACTTCATGGAAATTCCCAGGGTACTATCAGCTAAAGCAAATTTTTCAAAAGTAAACCGCGGAACCTTCACAACACAATAATCAATAGCCGGCTCAAAACAAGCGGGGGTAAGACGCGTGATATCATTGGGGATTTCATCTAACGTATAGCCGACAGCAAGCTTAGCGGCAATCTTAGCAATAGGAAAACCCGTGGCTTTTGAGGATAACGCTGAACTCCGTGAGACCCGCGGGTTCATCTCAATAACCACCATCCTGCCAGTCTCCGGGTTCACCGCGAATTGTATATTTGAGCCACCGGTTTCAACCCCAATCTCCCTTATACAGGCAATAGCCGCATCGCGCATCCGCTGATACTGTTTATCGGTTAATGTTTGGATAGGAGCTACTGTAATGCTGTCTCCGGTATGCACACCCATAGGATCAAAATTTTCAATAGAACAAATAATCACTACATTGTCCTTTAAATCCCGCATAACCTCCAATTCAAATTCTTTCCAGCCCAACACGGATTCTTCGACCAGAATCTCGCTGATCATACTTGACTCCAGGCCGCGCTTAGCTAATACCTTAAACTCTTCAATATTATAAGCGATTGATCCGCCTACCCCGCCTAAAGTAAAGCTGGGGCGGATAATCAAAGGAAAGCCTATTTCCCCGGCTACGGCAACAGCCTCATCCAGGTTATAAGCCCTGCCGCTTTTAGGCAAATCCAGGCCTATTTTTTTCATCGCCGCTTTGAATAACTGGCGATCCTCCCCTTTTTTAATCGCTTTTATATTGGCGCCGATAGTCTCAACCTTATATTTTTTTAAGATTCCTTTTTCCGCCAGCTCCACAGTGGTATTTAAAGCGGTTTGGCCGCCAAGGGTAGGCAGAAGCGCATCCGGCCTTTCTTTGGCAATAATCTTCTCTACCGTCTCGGCGTTAATCGGCTCGATATAAG
>JALNZI010000018.1 GCA_023229385.1 Candidatus Omnitrophota bacterium
TTTAATGTCATTAACTGATGATTATATATGCCAGTTCGTGGTAATTCCAGTGGAACCAAAATAGATACGGTTGATGGATTAAAGTTTACTGGAACAGAAGACATTGAATATTTGAGAAATAGAATGATGGCTGCACTCAAAGTTCCTGCTTCATTTTTGAATTATACACAGGATGTAAATACAAAGTCAACGTTATCTGCACAGGATGTTAGATTTGCTAGGTCAGTAGAACGTGTACAAAAATGTATTTTAACTGAGTTATATAAAATGGCATTTGTCCATTTATATTCATTGGGATTTGAATTAAAAGATATGGTTGAATTTGAAATATCTTTGACAAAATCATCCAAGGTTTATGAAATGGAAAAAATGTTATTATGGCAATCTAAAATTGATCTCGCAGATAAAATGATTGATACTAAATTAATTCCATCAAAATGGATATATCAAAATGTATTTGATATGAATGATGAAGATATAATTGAATTAAAACAGGAATTAATTAATGATACCAAATTCACTACATATTTAGAAAAAGGGTTGTCAAAAGGACAAAAAATTAATTTCAGAACACCCTCTCAAAAAGAAGATCGTGCAAGGGATAAGGGAGTATACAAACAAATTGAACACGATAAAGATGAACAATTGGATGATTTTATGAATCCAGAAGATACCCCTACGACAACCAAATCACTGAATAAATTAAAACACAATTTTAAAGGTAAATCACCTTTAGCCACTGATTTAACACAACATGAATTAATATATCAAAACAAAAAATGATCATGTCAAAAACACACATAAAAATTAAAAATACAGGTATATTGTATGAATTACTTGTTAGACAAATGACAACAGAATTATTAAATGAAAATAGTTCAAAGGCCGTTGTGATCTTTAAAAAACATTTTCATGTTAATTCTGAATTAAACAAGGAATTACAATTATATAAATTATTGACAGACGAAAGGGTTGAAAATATCAACGAAGCAATGATGTTGTTGGATGAAACTTTGATTGCTAGAAAAAAAATCAACACACTACAATTAAAAAAAGAAAAATTTAATCTCATCAAAGAAATTAAAGAAACTTATAATATAGTTGATTTTTTCAAGACAAAATTATCAGATTATAAAACTCATGCTTCTGTATACAAATTATTTGAACAATGCAATACAACACCAAAGGAAATCATTTCTTCAAAAAAGATTATTTTAGAAAATCTTATATTGAATGATTCAAATAAAGAAGAAACTTTGACTGATGTAATGAAGGAATTTAATGAACAAGATGAAGGAGTTAGATTATATGCATATAAGTTGTTAATTGAAAAATTTAACGAAAAATATAAAAATTTAAATGTTAATCAAAAACGAGTTTTAAAAGAATATGTAAATAATTTGTCAAACTCACAAAAATTAATTGATTTTATTGAGACAGAAAAAAATAATATTAAAGTAGCACTCAATGTGTTTGTTAATAAAATCACGGACAACGAAGCTGTTAAAATAAAAATCAATGAAATTACTAATCAATTAGAAACATTGTTACCAGCAAGAGTTGTAACAGAACAACATATGTTGAGGTTAATGAGAATTCATTCACTTATATACGAACTCAACAAATTAACAAAACAAAATGATTATACTAAATGAAGTTGAAATCCATGATGAATTAAATCCTAAATTATGGGATGGTGATGTATTAAAAACAGAAGTTAGAAATAAACTTCTTAAAATTACAAAGGGAGTTTATGACAGTCTGAAATTAAATATCAAGTTCACCGATGCAAGAATTGTTGGGTCAGGTGCCAGTTATAATTACACAGAACATTCCGATATTGATTTGCATATAATAATGGATTTTAGTAAAATAAATCCCGATATTGTAATCGTCAAAGAATGGTTTGATTCAGTTAGGACTATTTGGAATTTGTATCATGACATCATAATAAATGGTATGAAAGTAGAATTGTACTTACAGGATATAAATGAAAAATTGGTAGAAAATGGCTCATATTCGATTGTAACTAACAAATGGATTAAAAACCCAGTTAAAGAAAATGTTGAAGTTGATGATAAAAAAATAGAACAAAAAGCATATCAAATTGCAATGCGAATTGATGCATTGGAAAGAAGTATGAAATTCAGTGATGATCCTTTGGCGTTTCAATTAATCCACGAAAAAGCTAATCATATTACGGAGAAATTAAAGCGTATGAGAAAAGACTCTTTGGATAAATATGGTATATACGGATTAAATAATCTTGTATTTAAGAAACTCAGAAATACTGAATATTTAGGTAAATTAAAGGAAATTAAAAATCAATCTTACGATAAATCCATATGATATACTCAATATATCCAATCAAAGATACAACTATATATGAAAAATATCCCTACATTAATGTAGGGATAGATTCTATACTTGATTTATCATATACACCAAAAGATGTTACGTCGAGTTATGAATCACGTGCATTATTAAAATTTGATTTAAATTCATTTCCAACTGAAAGTTTACCCACAAGTTCACAATATTATTTGAATTTATATGTATCCGAATTGAATGAAATTCCCTATATATACGAAATTCATGTGCATCCAATATCAAGTACATGGGATATGGGAATTGGTAAATATGATAATATACCAACAGAAACAGAAGGTTGTACTTGGTATAATCGAAATATAAATGACAAATGGTTAACTGGATCATTTCCGATTAATACAACAGCAAGTTGGAATACAAATGTTGGAGGGGGTAATTGGTCTACTTTATCAGATTTAAGTCAATCATGTGAATATTCTGCAAGTGATGTGCGGATTAATATCACCGATGTTGTAAATTTGTGGAAAAATAATACAATTGACAATAATGGAATATTAATAAGATATACAAAAGAAAATAATCAAGTTTGTCTGACAACAAGTTCTTTAAAATATTTTTCAAAAGAAACACACACAATATATTCACCAAAACTGGAAGTTTGTTGGGATGATTCAACATATACAACCCCGATAAGTAAATCTTTGTTTGATGAAAATTCATTATATACTTTATATATCAAAAATTTAGAAAGGGAATATATCAAAGATGATAATGTAAAAATAATTATTATCGGAAGAGAAAAATACCAACAAAGAACATATGCAACTCAATCGGTTTATTTAACCCAGAGTGTGTTACCGAGTACTTCTTATTATGCAGTAAAAGATTATAAAACCGAAGAATTTATTATTCCATTTGATACAACTTATACAAAAATAAGTTATGATAATAGTAATAATTATTTTAAATTAAAAATGCAATCATTACAACCAGAAAGATATTATAGATTTTTATTTAGAATAGATTTTGAAAATACATCCAAAATTTATGATAATGATTATATATTTAAAATAATAAGATAAATGAATGAGAATCTCAAGAATTTTACACACAAAGATACAACGAGTGCAGATATTACCAATCTGTCTACTTCTGTATATTATATCAATGTAACAAATTCTTATTTTTCGACTTCTTATTTAGCATTATCAAGTTCATACCTAACTTCATCACTTTCTTTTTCAAATTCAATTGATTCTGCATTTAAAGCAGTTACGAATTCCTATGTTACTATTTCAAATAGGATTGATTATCTTACAATGTCCCAAGCAAGTAGTTCGGTTGAAATATCCAATTCAATCAGTTTATTATCTGCATCATTCTTACGAATTTCTTCATCTTATATTAATACATCAAATTCATACGTAAATACATCAATATCTCTCAACGATGTATCAATGTCTTATTATAAATTGTCATCTTCATATTTAACTACTTCATTATTAGTAAATGAAACGACCAATTCTTTAAACGTAATAACAAAGTCGTATTATGAATTGTCATCATCATATTTAACTAATTCTCTTGTTACAACTAATATATCTAATTCATATTATAAACTTTCTTCTTCATACGTAACCACATCTTTATTAGTTAATGAGACAACCAAATCGTTAAACGATATATCTATATCATATTTATCCAATTCGATAATAATTAATGATACAACAAAATCTTTAAAAGAACTATCCAGTTCATATTTAAATACATCCAATTCTTTCTATACTCTATCTTCTTCGTATTTAAATACGTCGGTATCTCTCAACGATGTGTCATTGTCATATTACAAATTGTCTTCTTCATATTTGAATACTTCTACATCCCTTAATGATATTTCTAATTCATATTACGATTTATCAAGCAGTTATGTTACCAAATCAACTGTTTTAAATGATGTATCCAATTCTTATTACAAATTATCATCCTCATATGTTACATCCTCAGTATCTTTAACAAATATATCAAATTCGGTATCTAATAGTATAAACAAAATAACAGATGTATCAATTTCTTATATACAAGTATCAAGTAGTTATTTAAACACAACCAATTTATTTGTACAAACCTCATTATCATTAAATGATATTTCAATTTCTTATAAACAATTAAGCTCATCATATTTGACTGCGTCGCTGTCGTTAGTCGATGTCTCAATTTCGTACAAACAATTATCTTCATCATATTTATCAACATCCGTTTCGTTTTTAAATACTTCAATATCTCTTAATGACGTATCGTTATCTTATTATAAATTGTCATCCTCATATTTGACTACTTCGTTATTAGTAAATGAGACAACGAAATCATTAAATGATGTATCTATATCATATTTAAATATTTCTATGTCATATATTAGCACATCTGTATCATTGAATGATGTGTCTGTTTCATATAAACAAATGTCTTCGTCATACCTGAATGCATCACTGTCCTTTACAGATGTTTCAAATTCGTATAAACAATTGTCTTATTCATATTTATCAACATCTACTTCCTTTTCAAATACTTCTTTGTCTTTTAACGATGTATCATTGTCTTATTATAAACTATCATCTTCCTATATAAAAACATCATTATCTTTTGAAAATGTATCATCTTCTTATTTAGCCACATCGAATTCATATCTAACGACGTCGTTGTTGGTTAATACTACAACAAAATCGTTAAATGAATTATCCACTTCTTATTTAACGACATCGTTAGTATTAACAGATCTATCATCTTCTTATAAATCGTTATCTTCATCATATATCAACACTTCAACATCTTTGAATGACGTATCGTTATCTTATTATAAATTGTCATCATCTTACACAACAAATTCAGTATTACTTAATGAAACAACAAAGTCTTTAAAGGAATTATCTTCTTCTTTTCTAACCAATTCGTTTTTAACTAATGATATATCAAAATCTTATTATGAATTATCTTCCTCATATTTAACTACATCATTATTATTGACAACTGTATCAAATTCTTTATCGAACAGTATTGATACAACAAATAAAGTAACTAAAAGTTATTATGACTTATCCAGTAGTTATTTAATAACATCTGTTTCTTTTTCAAATTCTATTGATAATTTATCTTCTTCATATGTAAAAACATCATTATCTTATGTAACAATATCAGAAAGTTATACTAAAGTATCTGGGTCATATTTGGTTCTATCATCCTCATATGTTACATCATCTTTGTTAACAAATGACATATCAACATCATTGTCTAATAGTATAAATAAAATAAATGATGTATCAAATTCGTATATACAAATTTCTGTTAGTTATTTAACCACATCTACTTCATATGTAAATATATCAAATTCATATTCGACTGTTTCTTCTTCATATAAAATATTGTCAAGCAGTTATATAGATACTGTTAATTTATTTTTTACAACATCAGTATCATTAAACGACGTATCTGAATCATATAAACAATTGAGTTCTTCTTATTTAAATATTTCTCAATCTTTAATAAATTCAATTAGTACATTATCAAGTTCACATACAACATTATCCAATTCGTATTTGAATGTATCGAGTTCATATCTAACTACATCCAATAAACTCACCGAATTATCAAATTCGTATTTGACCAAATCGATTGAGATCACCAATATTTCAAACAGTTATGTAAATTTATCAGATTCATATTTAAATACATCATCTTCATATAAACAACTGAGTTCTTCTTATTTAAATGTATCCAATTCAGTATCATTAAATATGAGTATATTAAATGACTTATCATTGAGTTATTTAGATACATCCGTATCCTACTTGGTTATATCGTCGTCGGTATCAAATAGTATAAATAAAATAAATGATGTATCGACATCTTACAAACAGTTGTCTGCATCTTATCTTATATTATCAAGTTCATATATATCAACTTCTACTTCATATTTAACTATATCATCTTCTTGTTATAATTTATCTTCATCATTTATAGATGTTTCAAAATCATTTTCAGGATCAATTGAAAAAATTTCAAGTAGTTATATATTAACTTCTGCTTCTTTTGTCAGTGTTTCAAAATCAATATCAACTTCAATTGATGCAATCACTTCATCATTGTTTGATGTAAGTAGATCATTGGATAATTATACACTTGGTTCAACATTCATTGCATTATCAAATTCATACAAAACAACTTCTGGTTCATATGTTTTAGTGTCATCTTCTTATTTGAATTTGTCAAGTTCATATAAAACGATGTCGGGTTCATATGCAAATGTTTCTTTGTCATATAATGTATTGTCTGCATCATATTTATTAACTGCACCCGGAACTTGTATAGGAGTACCAGTTTTACGAATACCATTTGTTTATCCAACCGTAAGCGGATCAATGTTATATATCAGTGATGATATAAAATACAACCAGTGTGATGGAATGTTAATTGTTCCACAAATAAGTGCAAGTTCTGTCATTACAACCGTACAACCAATTGAATTTCAATACACCAACCCAACAATAGTTGACCATATCAAAGGGGGTATTTCTACTATAATATTGGATGATTATTATAATTTGTTGTTATCAATGAGTAATGTACCAAATGGAGGAACTGGAGTTATAGAAATAAGTCAAAGTTCAGTTGGTAACAATTTATTATCATATGTTACTCATTCTGGTCTTGTTACCAAATATAGAGGTGGAAGTAAAGCTTTATCTACTCAAAGCAATATGGTAGATTTATTAAGATATGAAAGAATTAATAATACACTCTATATAACAATAGACAATAAATATTTAACAGTACCAGATGATTCAGATTATAGTTCAAATGCACCTGTTTATTCATATACTGGATCAATAACAGTTGATTCTACATATATAACTACATTTGGCCCTACACACCCAACACCCCTTTATAAATCAAAATAAACTCATCATAATGATTCAATCAAAAAACATAAAATATTTAAATAAAGATTTTTCTGATTTTAAGGAAAATTTGTTGAATTATGCAAAAGTGTATTTTCCTAATACATTTAATGATTTTTCACAAGCAGATCCTGCTATGATGTTCATTGAAATGGTATCATATGTTGGTGATGTATTATCTTATTATACAGATTATCAATTAAAAGAAAATTTGATACAATATGCAGAGGAAGATAAAAATGTAATTGCACTAGCACAAACGTTGGGTTATAAATATAGACCATCTACTCCTTCCACAACGTTGTTGAGTGTATATCAATTAGTTCCAGCAATTGGTTCAAATCAAACAAATGTTCCTGATTATAATTATGCATTGCATATTAATTCAGGAATGATTGTTAGTAATGAAGATTCTACGATGACATTTCAAACAAAATATCCGGTTGATTTTAATTATTCCAGTGCATATGACCCAACAACAGTTAATATATATGAATTAGATAATAACGGAGATCCGACATATTATTTATTGAAAAAATCAGTTGTAATTGAATCTACCAAAACTAAAACAACTACATTTGATTTCACCGATCCAAAAAAATATGACAAGGTTTTGATTGATGATGACAATGTGGTTGAAATACTTTCAGTTACCGATTCGGATGGGAACATTTGGTATGAAACCGAATATCTGGCTCAGGATATTATTATTGATGAAATACAAAATACAATCAATACTGGTTATGGTGATTATAATTCATCTGTTCCATATTTACTTAAAGTAAAAAAAGTTCCAAGACGATTCATTTCAAGATACAACAAGGATAATAAATTAGAATTGTTATTTGGCTCTGGTATTGAATATGCACCAAGTAATGTTGGTAATTTGGTAACAGAAGAATTTCTTCCTAATTTACATTATGTCGGACTTGGAACAACAATTGGAATTAAAGATATTGATAAAGCTTGGAATCCAGCTAATTTTTTATACAGTGATGCTTATGGATTAGTTCCAACTAATACCACATTAACGGTTAATTATACGGTTGGTGGTGGATTGAGAACTAATTCTGCACCCAATTCACTTAAAAAAATATCATCCTATGTATTAAAAGAAAATACAACCACAGTTGATTCTAAGTTATATGATTTTGTTAAAACTACTATTGCTTGTAACAATCCCGAACAAGCAACCGGTGGAAAGGATAAAGACACAATTGAAGAAATCAAATTAAAAGCAACAGCAAATTTTGCTGCACAAGATAGAGCTGTAACTAAAACCGATTATATATTCAGAACACTTAGTATGCCTGCGAGATATGGTTCAATTGCAAAAGCCTATATCACACAAGACAATGATATTTCAAATAAAAAATCAAATGCTCTTAATTTATATATATTGAGTTATGATGCAAATAAAAAAATAGTAAATTCAAACATTGCTATTAAAACTAATTTGAAAACATATATTGATAAATATAGAATGTTAACCGATTCTATTAACATCAGAGATGCATTTGTTATTAATATTGCTATATATTATGATATTATCATTTATCCAGAATATAATAACAATGAAGTATTACTCAAATGCAATAATAAATTAAAAGATTATTTTTTAATTGACAATTGGCAAATTAATCAAGCAATAATACTATCTGAATTAAGAAAAGAAATATATGATATTGAAGGTGTTAAATCAATAACGAATATATCAGTAGAAAATAAATTTGATTCAACACAAGGATACTGGCCAACAGTATATAATATTAATTATGCAACACGTGATGGAATAATTTATCCATCAAAAGATCCATCTATATTTGAAGTAAGATTTCCTGACAATGATATATATGGAAGAGTTGTAAATATTTAAATCATGAAAAAACAAATAGTTAGAAAAAATAATGAATTTGGATATTGGGAACACTACGATGAATTATCCAAAATTTGGACTCCTGGATTATACAACGATGATAATTCAGTTATAACACAATCATCTGATGTTGTATTTAATAATTTAAATGAATGTACACTATATAATGGTGTAAATTATAATAACATAACATTTCCCATAAGTCAATCATATTTGTCCAAATTAGAATATGTTGATACATCTGCTTCATTTACCGAATTGATAAATTTTGATGAATTTCAACCAATCATTGTTAAACAACCTTGGGAATATTATCAATCAAATGAATTGAAAATAATAAAAAATACAAATGTAACTTTATCTTTAAATATATTTGCTACTTCTTCATATTTAATCGAATTACCACTTAGATACCATTGGTTTAACCAAAATAAACGAATTTCATTTTCTCAATCAGTTGATGTATTACCCGATAAGGATACCTATTATTACTGTAACGTATCAAATAGAAAATCACTCATCCAAAGTGAATTGTTGAATATTAAAGTACTGGATGTATTACCCGAAATTTTTGGTATCAATTTAATCAAAAATGGTGATGGTAACACATATAGTACAAATGATTATTCTCCCTGGATATTGGAAACTGGTTCAGTTGGATTGGGTGAATTTGATTCGAGTAATACAAATACATTATATTCATATTCTACATTCCCAAATGCTTTTCAAACTAAATTATCATGTGAATCAGAGCGTGGTGAAATCAATTTGTCTGCATACACTGCTAATGAATCAATGAATCCAGCTTCTTTCAATGATGATTTACAATATTACAACGGAAAAATGTATTTCAAATCATTGGATACAAATACAATTTTCAGTCAAGTAATTGATTTGACAGATATTTCTGATTATGTTGATAGAAAAATAATAGGATATGATATTGTATATGCTAATCTATATGCATGGCTGGGTTCGCAAAATCAGGTTCAATTGTATAATATTAATCTACCGGAATCAGGAAGTACTACATATAATGCATTGTTTGATTTAAATAATGTAGGAGCATATCAACCACTAAATTTATATGGAAACATAATCAATTTTATAAATATAAGTCAAAGTTTAATAAACAATATATTTTATAATTATACTCAATCAAATGTTGATTGTAAGTATTATATGTATCCAAATCAAATGTATTCTAATATATCACTAACACCATCTGATTATACATTTGACAAAGTATATGTACAAGCTATATTATTGGATGTAAATGATAATGTTATTAACAGCAGTTATTATATATCAAATCCAATACCATATTCTGCTTTTGGAACTCCTTTGTTTGAAATGTATTTAAGAAATTGTAATGTATATATTCCGATTGGTACACGAAAAGTAAAAATAAAGGTCATAATGGAAAATAACAACAACTTGAAACGATTTCCCGTTGTTACTGCAAGTTATGATTCTAATACCGATTCTACCGCTGTATCAATTCAAGGTGGAAGATTTCCTGAAATACCTGATAATGAAATGGGGTATCCTTTGGTAGAAATCCCACAAACACCACCATCACCGATAACGTCGTCTATTGTTAATTATAATACTGATTTTGAATCATTCCCCATTAATGCAAAAATTGTAGCAAATGATCCTACCAATTGGAACACATGGACTTCAAATTCGTTTGGATATGAGGATGCATTGGTTAGTGATAATGAACATTTTTATAGTGGTGAACGAAGTTTAAAAATTGAACAGTACAATAATGTGATGTTGAATCTCGGTAATAAAACAACTGGTAAATATGAAATATCATTTTATGCACACACACCAACAAATCATTCTGGAATGATAAATGTTGTACAAGAATATGATGATAAAATTGGTTTACAATTTCATTTTGTCAATAGTAATACAGGTTCTTATTTATCAACAAATGGTGGAAATGTTCCTTTTAACTGGCCACATGATATGATGAATCTTATAAAAATAATTGTTAATTTAAATAACGATCAAGTTGAGGTTTATATAAACAACAATAATATATATATTGGTACATGGAGTTTAAATGTATTGTATTGGATGACTGGAGTAAACAAATTATCAAGTTTAAATTTTTCTGGTAATGGTTCTGGTGCACCGTTATTTTATATTGATGATATAACCATACGTGAATTAATCACATATATTCCACCAACACCACCAACCAAGTATGAGAGACCCAATACTATATATAAAAACAGAAGTTATGTTTCATTTATAAATTTCAAATTATATATTGATAATATCATAATGAATAATAAACAACCTGAATTAAATGAATTTGGAAATAAATATTCATTAGTATCATCGAGTCGAGCCATTGAAACCGTATATGGTAATAATTTTGAAAATGTGTTTTTTGGAAACGGTGGGCCTGGGTTTAAACCTATCAACGATGATAATGCAACTACACTGCAATTATTTATTTCTGATATGACAAAGAAATATAATAATCTATCTCAATCTGAATTACAATCAAAAATAACCGAAGTGTTGAATAATTCTACCGTGTTTAGAAATTTGATTTAAAATCATTTTAAGATACATTTATTGAATTTGTTCCCAAACAATTTCGTCAACCAATGTATCACCAATTAGCTTCAATTTCTGATTTGACATCGAAATATGCACCGATATTTTTAATTGATGTCGATATAAGAAATAATCAATTTCTCTTTGTATATTTTCTAAATTTAATTTAGTTAAAGCATTATACTCATATTTAATAAGTGATGGCTTTAAATTTGTTCTAAAGTCAAGTTGTATTGTTTCTAATTGATTTTTAAGAAACTCTACCTTTTTTTCTATTACTGAATTTTCATTGTACATAATGTTTCATTTAATTTCAATCTTTTTTTATATAATGCTTTTATATATCCTTCCCGACTCATATGATAAGCATAACGTCCAAAAACATTAACATAAATTTCATCTAAATCATCAATTGTCATTGTCTCAAGCGGAATATCACTTGTTAATTTCATCATACAATCTTCGTGTGATAAATTTGAATAATTTCTTATTTTTGTTTCTATTATACTTTTAATCGTCATCACATTCATAAATCGTTTCAACTTGACAATGAATATCATTGAAATTATGATTGATTTTTTTATCAAATTGACTTAATGATTTTTTTATTGCAGCTCCACCGGCAGCTAATTTGTTTTCTGCTCGTAATCTGATCACAAAAAACTCTTCTCCGTTTCGAGAGTTACCGCCACTGTTATCTATATAACTAATGGACGTTTCAATATAAATTTTTTTCATGTTATTTAAAGGCATATGCCACCAACATATTCGATTTTTTTAATCACTCCTATTTTTTTCTTGTCAAATAAATACTTATTCAATATTTCCAGAACATCTTTAATATCAGAATTTGTATAAAAATGTCCAGATGATTGTGTAAGATTTCCTATGCTACCATCATCCATTATAGCAAATGTACAATAATTTACTTTGTATGCCATTTGATTTAAATTTTAATTGTTAATTTATTCTACAAAAGTAAACATTATTTATGAGAAAACCAAATTTATTTTTTAAATTTTAAAATTCCAAGCAACTGATTGATGCATGCAAATGAACCGGTTAATTTATATTGTTTATCTTTATACATAAATACAATTCCTTCAATTGGTACTATTTTATTTCCAATGGATTTTAATCTTTTTAATTCGTATATCAATTTGTGTTTGTCTTTTTCATCAACCACATCTCGCATTGTTTCTGATATTCTATTCTTTATATCAGTAACTATACTTTTTGGATTGGTTGTTACTACATTCTGTAATATTTCCGAACCTATTGTAAGAATTAATTTTTCAATTGGCCAACGAATTGCTTTATAGTCCTTTTCATATTGTTTTGAATTGATATATTCACTGATCCAAGGTAAATCTTTTTTGTAGGTATTGATTTTAATATTATGATTTGCTAAGTCTGAAATTAATTCTTCTTTTGATTTATAATTTTTAATTTTATCTATTAATCTTTTGTTGAATTCCGATTTAAAATAATCCAATAACGTATCAAATTTAAATTTATCAATATCGGAATTGAATTGTTTCATTTTTTCATCACAATTGACATCTTTTTTTATTACAACAAATTGGGGTGATATAATTTCATAAACGGATTGTTTACTATCTTTTTTAATTAGATTAAACAAATCAATAACTTTTGATATATCTTTATCAAGTATATTTCCTTTATCATCTATTTTTGCAGTATTATGTAATACAATATTATATTTGTTATACTTTATTACATTCGTTGCTTTTGGATTGATTATTTCTAAATTGATAAATAATTTACCATCTTCAAAATAATTTTTAGGTAGTGATTTAAATGCAACTTGTAAATCTTCCATTGCTGTTACAAATGCTTCTTGTACATTGGGGAGTTTATCATACATTTCTTTAATTTCATCAATACCAATTGGATTTAATAAATGAGATTTGTTACGTGCAGCTTTTATTTTATCAGATTGCATTGTAACATACAAATTTATTCCATCAAATTTTTCAGTTGCATCTTTTATTTCTCCACTTAATAATTTTTCAGTTAATATTTTTGTATCATCAAAGGTTAGAGTTACATCTTCATATGGATGCATCATGTGTTTGATAAAAGGCTTTGATTTTAGTTTATTTGTAATTAAATCAAATATTTCTTTATCATATTTTCCAAATATAGTTGTAAATATTTCTTTTGTTGGTTTATCTGATAATTGATTTCTTATTTCAGTACCAGACATTTCTGTTCCGAATAAATTTATATATACTTCGGGAAGCACCCAGTAATAAGAATGTTTATTAAACGACTGTAATTTTTTGTTTTTAGTATATGGAAGAAAATAATCTCTATTTAATAACCTATCTTGATCCTTTTCTCCTAATATATAAATGACAGATGTAGTTTTGTCATCATAATCTTTTAATAATTCAACCGGACTATATGGACTTTTGACTTTAACTATATTATTAAATCCATATAATTTTTGAATTATTTTTTTCTTTTCAATAAAATTGAATGGTGAATCAGGTAGTTCTACTTTATCGGATGTAACAATCCAACTATTTTCTTCTCCAAAAATATCTTGTATTTTTTTAAAAATCTCAGAATGATGTCTTCCAAACGGTTGAAATCTTCCGGGAAATGTTACAATTGTATCCATAACTTTAAAATGAATTACAAAATTACAATCAATTTATGAATTTTCCAAATTTATTTTTAACCACCGAGCGTGGTAAATTGTTTTTGTTTGAAAATAAAATTACCCATTCTTTGACCATCTACTTGTAATGCAATTGGTGCACTCATTATGCTGATAAGTTTGTCTATTTTATCTTCAATTAATTTAATATCTTTACTATATGATTCGGTTGCAACCGATGGTTTTGATTTAGTAGTTGATTCTTCTGTTGAAGATATTACTTTTGTTACTAAATACAAAGCAGGTAATGTGAGTAAAGAACCAACAGCTGCTGCTGACAGTACATTCAATGAAGATGCCAATGTCAATATTGCACCAGAAAATAATATTATTTGGCCAATAAATTCCATATTTATTAATGATGAAATATTAGTAATTGAAGAAGAAAAATTCATCGCAGCTTTTGAGACAATCCACATTGCAGCTCCCATCGCAATCATACCTGCAACTCCTGCCCATGCGATTGGGTTTGAAAATGCAGTACCTAATGCAGATACAGATACAACCAATGCTAACATTAATCCAGTCATTGTCATTGCTACTGGCCCTAAATTAGTTAATTTATCAAAATTCATCGCAGCCTTAGACAATATCCAAATTGAACCTGCTAATGCAATCATTGCTCCTGCAACTGACAATATATTAAGTGCAAATGATTTACTATTTAATAAATTGGTTGTAGCTCCTTCTAATTTTAGTTTACTTAATTGGTTGGTTTTAAATGCAGATAATGGTTTAGTAACAGTTGGTTTAATTTTACCACCGATCGGAGTTTTTATATTTTTTAAATTTTCTCCCACTTCTTTTGTTGATTTGGAAAATATATTCATTTTTGAACCCAACGTACCGATCCAAGTACCTATACCCTTTAGAACAGGAATTCCACCCCTAAGTACATTTAGACTTGCTCCTATTAACAACAAATTGGTAGCTGGGTCTTTCATAACAAATCCAGTCAATTTTTCCCACAAAGATATTTTTTCTTTAGTCAATTCATTTGACCATTTTTCAACACCTGCAATATCTTTGAATTTATCCAAATTGTTGAGTATAGCAGGGCCCTGTTGTTCTAATATCAATAATTGTTCTTGACTCAATCCAGTTTGTTCTTTCATTGAATTGACTTCCCAAATTGACATATCTTTCATTTGTCTACCAGTAGTAGCATATTGAATTAAATATTTCAACTGTTCTTTGAAATTATTAGTTCCAACTGCTTGCATATAACCCATTATATTAAATGACTTACCGGTTAATGCAGCTGCTGTCATACTTTTCTCAATGAATGAATCAATATTTCCTGCTGCTGCTTCTCCTGCACTTACTATGTTTTTCATACTCACACCAAGTTGGTTTGCAGCAACTGTTGCTTCAATTAAATTTTTTGCAGCAGTTTTATTCAATCTTGCAAATGTATTAGCATTTTCTGCAATATCCGACATCACAGCAGCAGTATCTCCTCCATTATTTTTTGCTAAGGACATGACAAACGAAGTCATATTATCCGCTATGTCTTGTGAATTTCCTCCTATTCTATAAAATAATGTATTAATCTTAGCTCCTTGTTCAGCGGTTAATCCGGCAAAATTCATCATTTTAACAACATTAGAAGCTGCGGAAGCTGTAACCAAATTAGTATTGGTAGTTTCTTTTAATACTGCTTTCCATGCTTTTGCTACATCTTCTGTTGTTCCTCCATATGTTGCAACTTGTGTAGTTATTTTTGTTAGTGTTGCACCCATTCGTACAGTATCAGATAAAGATAATCCAAATTCATATCTTGTATCTCGGATTGCTTTTGTTAAACCAATTATTTTTGTTAACAATGCTCCTGCTAAAAACATCGCTGATACTTGTACAGATGTTAATAAAACTTTTGTTTCAGCATATCCCGTTTTAATTTTGGTAAGCCATTCAGAATGTTTTGTTTCTACCGATTTGAGCAGATTTTGTTGTTTTTTTAATATTTCTTCTTGCTCTTTTTGTGCTTTTAATAATTTTTGTGTTGATTCAAAAATTGAATCATCTAATTTCAATTCTAATTTTTTTCCTTTATATATATTTTTATTTGCAGTATCAATGTCATAATAACCAGTCAACAATCTTTTTACATTATCGGAAGACAATTTAATCATATCAACTCCAATTTTAGTAATAACATTACCCTCGGTTAGTAAGCTCAACGATTTCATTTCGTCAAACAGTTTATCTTGCATCAATGAAACAGAATGTTTATTATTGTTTAGTATAGCATTTTCTAAACCAAGTTGTAATTCACCATAATTAACAATTGATTTATAAAAAGATAAAGTATTTCCACCTATCTTTGCATAATCATTTGCTATTTTATTTAATTCGACAAATAAACCTACTTGATTATTCAAAGCATCATTTTGATTTAATACATTATCTTCTATCTTGGATTGAGCATCTTCCAACTCACCCAACATACCTCGGAGATCTTTTAATAAATCTGCTTGCTCTTTTAGAGTGTCATTCGCCATCAATAATTTGCCTTGTATTTATTAGCTAAATAATGCATTATATCTTTATAGAGACTTAAATCAAAATTTTTATTTTTAACAAGAAAATCTTTAATATCAGGATTTTTTGCATACAATCCATCTAATTTTGTTTGAGTATCTGCATTTATTGCATCTACCTTTTTGTTTTTCAATCCGATTAAAAAATTTTGAAGTAATCTATCAATAAAATCTTCTTTTAAATTTTGTTTCATGATGATGGTGTTTATCATTTAAATAGTAGTATATACAAAAAAACACCCGAATGGGTGTCATTTTTTCTTTTCAATCATTTCTTTTTCTTTTTCTAATCTATCTGCTAATCTTTTATAATTGAATTCTCTTAAAAAAATTGGCATTTTATATAATTGCATCCAATCAAAATTACCTAAGGCAACTAAATCATGAATTTTTCCATATGTCGCCAGCCTATATGCGGGCGTCAGGCCAAAAAAACTGAACCTTCATCGGTAACGATATTCGAGATTCAAATCCACAATCACTACATTCAAAATCTAAATTTAAATCAACACCAGGATTTATGGTTTGTATATATTGTCTCAGTGATCTTATATCAGTTGCTAAAATGGTATTCAGTTGTTTGGTAATTGATTGTTTTTCTGTTATTCCATCAATTGAAATAATTATATGTTTAAGTCCGATAATTGTCTCATTTGTAGGAATTCCTACTTTTTTTGATCGTTTTATTTCTTCCTCTATCTGTTTGTCATCACCAGATGTCAATAACTTAAATTTGATTTCTTTTTTACATTGTGGGAGTTCAAATTTATATACGTTGTCCCGATTGAGCAATTCAAAATCAATTTCTTTTGAATTGAATTGTGTCAAATCCACATCAAGTGTTGTTTTTCGTTTGCAATTGGGACATTCAATCTCCGGTTGATAAAGTTTTCCATACGCAAATATTCTTGCTGCAAGTAATAAACCATCTTTATCTCCTAATACTAAATCATCAATATTAATATCAGATACTATCAATGCTTGTAACAATTTATCTAATACCGTATTTTTTTGAATGAAATTTTGATTTGTGAGTATGTCTTCATCTGCGGCAGTCATGTATCGCATTTGAATTGTTCCAATTGATAATGGATTATCTTCAGGATAACATTTACCCTTGCTGTTTAATTCTACATCTTCTAAAAGATATTGTTCCACAACTTGTTCAGGAACTTTAGTCATTGTTGTATCAAGTGCAACTTTATTATCTGTAAATTTCATTTATATCGTTTAATTTTAATATTCTTGAATTGCATAATTATATCTCAATTTCATTGTAATTTCAGTAATATCAGTATCACTGTTTAAATCCAAATCACCAAAATCGACTTCTTCTGGCCAAGCACCAACCAATGTCCATTGTTCTACTTTATCACCGATTGGGCCCAATATATTGAATTTAACATTTTGAGCATACATACTCCAATATCCAGCTCTACCTGTTACACTCTCGTGTGCTTTTCTCAACCATTCCATGCACATAGATGCACCGGATGGAACAATTGGATCAAATAAGGTAATATTTATAGGTTCCCATTTTCCCTTTCCACCTTTTTGATAACGTTCAATGTTGATATGCGGAATTGTAACAACAGATAATGTTAATTTTGGTCTGTTTGCTTTTTTGATTAAAAATGAAGGAATATCATTAAAATAGAATATAAATCTATTTTTTAATTTTGCCTCCCAGTTGTTGTAAAATATTTCGTTACTGCTGATTATATCTGCCATTTTATTATTGTTTTAATAGTTGTTCAATTTCTTCTAATTCTTCTTCCCTTTTTTCAAGAGAATTTTTAAAATTTATCATTGTGTCATATACAACATCTATATCTGTATCTGAATTTTCAATGTCTTCCATATATTCATCAATTGAATTGTATCGCATTGAACTATCTATTATAACAAACGAAGCTTTAATGTCATCCGAAGTTTCAATTATTTCCTCATCATCATCCTCTTTTTCGTCTGTATATTCAATTATAAATATATCACCAATCCAATCTGGATATGTTGATTTGATTTGATTAAATTTCGATTCGAAATATATCATCAAATTTTCAGATATATCATTCCTTTGGTCATCCAATTCCTCATCATAATATTCTTTATAATCAAATGGTATTTCCCAACCGAAACCAGAATATTGATCCTCGTGTTCATTTGCATGATAATTATTCACAAGATCATTCCAAACCTCAACCAATTCATCTTTTGATTTTTGAATTGATATACCATCAACTTGTCTCACATCTTCTAATAATTTTAATCTGGATGCCTTTATATATTCAGTCTTACCATTATTAAATGTTACAGCATATCTACCTTCATTGTAATAACCTCGTTTATTATCTCCTAACGAAATTTGTCCTTCTTTTATCAGTACAGTATCATTTGTAGGTATAATTGCTAATATATTATCTCCAGTTTCAAATCTCATGTTATCTTATATTTATAAATATAGTCAATTTTATTTTTCTTTGTTTAATTCTTTTCTTGCCCAATATTTTGGTTTTGGATCAGTATAATAATTGGGATCTTCAAATAAATGGTCTCGTGTGATCTCACCTGCTATTTTGGGATTGTTGGTATGTTCCATTTCGATGTCATATCCCAATAAATACTGTTTGGTAATATGTTCGATTGATACATTGTGTTTATCCGCTAAATCTTGCAGAGACATACCATCTGATTTACCACCAGCAACATAATCCACATTTTCACCGGTTTTTGGATTTACATATTTATATGTTTTACCGGGTGTTACTTTTGCTTCATTAAATACATCTTCAACGACCATAAAATCTTTTATTTTATTAAAAGACATATTATCAGCAATATCCAATATATTTTTAGATACATCACCTCTCGGTGTTTTTCCTTTCTTAACCGAATATGCTAATCGAAATAAATTAGCTTGTTTATCAGATGTTGCCGGCATATATTATTGTTGTGTAAAAGTTGTACCTGTTGGAGTGATGTTGATTTGGAATAATACATACTCGGCAGTCTTTGTTGGTTGAATCCACAATTCACCCTTTAATTGATTTCTATCAATTATATCAGATGTATTATTTACATCATCCATTTGAATTTTATATCCGTATAATCCATTTTTTTGTTGAATATTATCAAGTATAGGAACTACTTTTGATAAAAATATATTACGTGTATTGGAAGTGTTTTGTTCAAACAAAATTTGTTTTCCAATTGTTGCAATATTTTTCTTTATATTAATAAGTAATCTCCTTACATTGATTCTATCTAATGCACTTGCTTTAATTTGTGTAGTTTTTTGACCCCACACAGCGATTCCTAAATTAGGAAACTT
This sequence comes from Candidatus Omnitrophota bacterium, assembly GCA_023229385.1. Taxonomy (GTDB): domain Bacteria; phylum Omnitrophota; class Gorgyraeia; order Gygaellales; family Profunditerraquicolaceae; genus UBA6249. The sequence continues at coordinate 20,306 of JALNZI010000018.1, forward strand.
TGCAATTGCATTAATTCGTCCTGCATATAGGGTATCTCGTTCTGATTTATATAACTTAAAGTATGGTTCAATTACATATGTTAAACTACCACGATTTAAACCGGCCGGTGCATTCCATTCATATCCAATTTTGTCATTGAATGAAATAACTCCAGGAATAACTGTTGTCGGTGGTGCCCATATATTTTTTCCCGTGATTGGGTTGGTTATCTTTATCCAAGGATAATACGTTGCAGAATAATTAGAATCAAATGATTCATTGTTTGACACAACGGTATCAACTGTTGAATTTGGTAATCCGGTATCAAATACAAAGAAACAATCACCCCTTTCTTCAACCATATCAATGGCCGAATTAATTACATAATTGTGATAACCTTGCAGGATTCCTGGCATCACTAACATATTAATATCATATTCATCATCATTTGAAAATATATCAATTGCTTGTTTATAAGCAACCGAACCAGATGATGTTGAATTGGTAAAATCAAATCCAAATGTATTACCGGCCATTGAATTCAATCCTATTTTTTTACTCTTAGCAGGATTAAGACCATCATATCCACCTTGCAATGGTAACATGAATTTTCGTGCAGTTGATGGACAAGTACTTGCCGTTAATGACAAATTCGGAGTAGATGAACTTGGGTGTGTATATAATTTATCTAAATGAAATACAATATTATTACCAACTGTTACACCAGTCATCGTTGTAAATGGTGATAAATAATTTATATTATCCAATTTTTCATATGAAAATCCATAATATGCTCTTGAACTATATAAACTATTGTATTCTTGAATCAAATTTAATGAAGCAGTTGGGAATATATATGTAGAATTAACGCTTTTTAATGGTTGCAACGCTTGATTAAATCCAAACGGTAAAATTGAAACATCAATACCTTTGTTTTCAACTATACTATCAATTTCCACTCTGATATATTCTGATTTGTTTGGATAATCGCCAGTATATGTTATTTTACCAGTTGTTGGACTATATGTTCCGTATCTCGTACCAATTCTGGTACCTATATAATTTACTGAGTCGGGATTTAAATCTACATCAAATGATTCAATAATTGATGGTTGTTTATCTGTATCATTATAATCTCTTACAACAACAGTAAATGTTCCATATCCATTATTAACACCTTCTTTGATATTTGTTATACCAATTTTAATCGCTGTATTTACATAATTACCTTGGTCGATTGTGTAAAACTTAAATAATTGGATTGATGAACTATCCGGTAATGTTTGTGAAATTACATAAGGTGTACTTGCTTCTGAATAAGCATCCAATGAAGTAGCAGGAATTGAAATATTATCTAATGTGAGTGATCCAGAACCGTTTCCTGCATTAATTATTGATCTCAATTCAACTATTCGTTGATTAAATGTTACCAAATTATACACAGGATATGTATAAGCATCAGAAACAAATGGATTTGAACTGAATATTTTCCCAACATAATTTGGATCAGAAGAATTTAATGATGCAGTAACAGAAGAACTGAAATTACCGGTTGTTCCATATGATCCAGTTAATTTGAAACTAAATATAGAACCAGAAGTTTTAATATCTGATATTAATGATCCAGTTGTTTTTGTTGAATCAAAATTTACGTAATAATCGGTACTTGTTTTTGATACTGGATGAAATACAGCTACTATCTCATTTATATTGGTACTCGATGATGTATAATGCATTGTTAATACAGGAATAACAATACTTGAGTAATCCTCATTTGTCAACACTCGAATTATTGTAGCTACATTAGCATTTTCTAAATAATTTCTAACACTGTACCCGGTATATGAATTCACATAATCTGTTCCAAATTTCCTTTCAAATTCGGATATTGTATTAACTTGAGTAGGAATAAATGCTGGGCCTTTTGCCGTTGTACCGATGAAACCGGCACCAATTGAACCAACACCCGGTTGAGTATATGAATTATCATTTTCCGTTATATATACGGCTGGTGATATTTTAGTTGTTTCTATCATAATTTGATTAAATTATTGTTATATATAATATATAGTACGAATTTTAGATAATCACGATTTTACGGTTGATGATTTTTTGAAATAACTGTATAAGTTTGCAAATCAATTTCAGAATCCGTACCATATTTTTTTTCAAATTGTTTCAATACAAAATTCTCTTTTTCAATTAAATCCAAATATTTTTTTTCTAATTCAGATTTTTGATTATTTAACTCGGTGAGTTGTTTCTGTACCAATATCATTTTAAAATCAATTTGACCAAATTCAACTATAAAATTATTATAACTTTGTTTAAATTCGGAAAGTTGATTAATTTCGTCTTGTGTTAACTTTGTTGTGTTTTCCATGTGTGTTTATTTCGTGTTTTCCTTCGTTCTAACGAATGATCTTTTTATTTGATGATTTTATCGTTTGATTGATTATCGTCAATCCTGGTTGAGATATGTAAGTCTGTGTTGAAATTTGATGTTACAACGTATCATGTTCCGTCATTTTTATTTTACTCATCGAAAATGTCTTTGAATTTTCTTTTAA
>JALNZI010000098.1 GCA_023229385.1 Candidatus Omnitrophota bacterium
TAGTAAATGATCATTAAAAGCGCCGAAGACTTGAAATTGGTTAAAGAAAAAGGATTGGCGAAGTTGTTGCCTAAAGGCGTGCGTATCGCTGTTGGTATGGGGACTTGCGGTATTGGTAATGGGGCTGAAGATTTGTTCCAGGCTTTTAAACTCAGCCTGGCTAAAAGAAAAATTCCGGCGCTGCTGACTAAAGTGGGTTGTTTTGGTTTTTGCGCCCAAGAGCCTTTAGTCAATATTTCTTTGCCTGGAAAACCGCTGGTTATTTTAAACCGCGTTTTGCCTAAAGACGCAGGCTCGATAATCAGGGAACTGGCCGGAAATAATATTGATCCTAATAGGGCCTTATGTAAAATTGAAACCTGGGATCATCTTACGGGCGAGGTTTTTTACGGTAAAGGGTTTGAGCAGATACCTAATTGGAATAAAATCCCGTTTTTTGAGTGGCAGAAAAAGATTGTTTTAAGGGATTGTGGTTTGATTAATCCGGAAGATATAGAAGAATATATTGCTGTAGGCGGGTACCAGGCCCTGCTCAGTGTTTTACGGGATCTTAAGCCGGAAGCGGTTATCGCGGAAGTAAAAAAATCAAAGCTAAGGGGCAGGGGGGGGGCAGGTTTTCCTACAGGGATAAAATGGGAATTAATGCGCAAAGAGAATTCCGAGGAGAAATATATTATCTGTAACGCTGATGAAGGCGATCCCGGTGCGTATATGAACCGTAATGAAAGCGAAAGCGACCCGCATATGCTTTTAGAGGGGATGGTTATCGGCGCTTACGCCATGGGGGCATCTCAGGGGGTTATTTATGTGCGCGCGGAGTATCCTTTAGCAGTAGAGCGAATACGCAAAGCGATTGCCGCTGCCCGCGAGTTTGGCTTGCTGGGAGATAATATATTTAATAGCGGTTTTTCTTTCAACCTGCAGTTAGTCGAGGGCGCCGGCGCCTTTGTCTGCGGAGAGGAAACGGCTTTAATTTCCTCGCTTGAAGGTAAATCCGGAAGGCCGCATCCCCGTCCTCCGTTTCCGGCGCAAAAAGGATACCTGGGTAAACCCACGAATATTAATAATGTAGAAACCTGGAGCAACATACCGGTGATTATCGCAAAGGGCGCGGATTGGTTTATGCGTACCGGAACCCAGAATAGTTCCGGGACTAAAGTCTTCTCTCTTGTGGGAAAGATAAAAAATACCGGATTAGTGGAGCTACCCTTAGGTTCAACCTTGCAGACTCTGGTTTATAATATCGGCGCAGGTACCGGTACGAATAAAAAGATAAAGGCTGTACAGAGCGGTGGACCTTCCGGGGGATGTATTCCTGCCTCATTATTTGATACCCCGATTGATTATGAAACTCTGGCTTCGCTGGGGGCGATCATGGGTAGCGGCGGCATGGTGGTTATGGATGATGACAATTGTATGGTTGATGTAGCCCGTTATTTTACGGAGTTTACCACTAGTGAATCCTGCGGTAAATGCACTCCTTGCCGGGAAGGCCTGACTCAGAGTTTGAATATCCTGTCCAATATTGCAAAAGGAAAAGCCAGCGAAGATGATCTTGCCGGATTAGAAGATCTGGGGGTAGTGATTAAGGATACCGCACTTTGCGGGTTAGGGCAAACCAGTCCGAATCCCGTTCTCACTACGCTTAAATATTTTAAACCTGAATATGAGGAGCATATCCAGGAGCAGCGTTGTGACGCTGGAGTATGTTCGGATCTTTTTATATCTCCCTGTGAAAATAGCTGCCCATTGCATATGAATATCCCGGGATTTCTGGAGTTATTTAAGGAAAGAAAGATGGCTGAAGCATTTGATTGTATTATCCGGGATAATCCCTTGCCGTCTTCCAGCGGCAGGATCTGCCACTTTCATTGTAAAATGCGCTGCCGCAGGGAAGATATTGATTATCCGGTTTCGCAGGGCGAAATCCATAGGTATATTGCGGATCAGGTATACAAAGGCGGCAAGGAGGCAAAGATTATTGAGCGCTTAGCCAAAGAAAAGCTGTCTAAGACCGGCAAGAAGATTTCTATTATCGGTGCAGGCCCCTGCGGTCTTACCGCGGCATTTTATCTTAGCCGGCTTGGTCATGATGTGAGCGTTTATGAAGCTAATTCTGAAGCCGGTGGGGTTTTGCGTTATGGTATTCCCGAATACCGCCTGCCTAAAGCGGTATTAAGAAAAGAGATTGCTTTTGTGCAGAAGATGGGGGCAAAGATTTTCTGCAATAAGAAGATCGACGCAAAGGATTTAAATAAAAAGATTAAAGAATCGGACGTTGTATTCTTAGCAACCGGGGCTTATAAAAACATGGGCTTGGGTATTCCCGGAGAAGGCATAAAAGGCGTGTTATCCGGTACTGAATTTTTAAAGGAAGTGGCGGTTGGCAAGGAACCGCTTATCGGAAAGAAGGTGTTGGTTATTGGCGCCGGGAATGTCGCGGTGGATGCTGCGCGTACGGCTTTAAGATTTGGCAGCGAGGTGACTATTGTTTATCGCAGGGAGAAAGCGGATATGCCGGCGAATAAAGATGAGATTAAAGGAGCCGAATCCGAAGGTGTTAAGTTTATATTCTTAGCCAGTCCTAAATCTATATTGAAGGATTCCCGCCTCCTGCTGCAAGGTTTAAGCGCGGTCAGGATGAGATTAGGGGAATATGATTTTTCCGGAAGGAGAAAACCGGTAGCTACTGATGAGGTTTTTGAAATCCCCTGCGATACCATAATCCTGGCGATTGGAGAAAAGGTGGATGCGGAGTTTATCAAGGGGTGCGGTATTGTAATTAACCAGAATGGTACGGTTAAAGCCGGAAGGCTTGATTTAAAAACTAACCTGGATAAGGTTTATGCCGGAGGGGATTTAGTTATGGGTCCGGCAACCGCGGTAGAGGCAATGTCTGACGGTAAAAAAGCCGCCAGGGTGATTGACCTGGCGTTAAGTTCAGAAGACAGGTTTTCCAAATTGTCCCGTAAATTTACTTATAAATTCCAGGTTCCCTTGGAACCAAAGGTGTCGAAGAAACTGGATGCTGAAAAACTGAAGATAAGCAAGCGCAGGAATAATTTCAAGGAAGTTTCTTTGGGCCTATCGTCAAAGCAGGCCCGCGCCGAGGCGAACAGGTGTTTAAGGTGTGATGTTAAAGAGGAAAGATAAATGCCGGAAGAAAAAATACCTTTAAAAATTAATGATGCGGTTTATGAATGTGATGCCGGCATGACTATTTTAGAGGCCTGCGCAAAAGCCGCTATTGATATCCCCACGCTTTGTTATCTGAAAGATATTAACCAGGAAGCTGCTTGTTCAATCTGCCTGGTCGAAGTAAAAGGGGCCAAGACCCTTTTGCGTGCTTGTGTTACTCCGATAAGGAAAGATATGGAGATTCTTACGAATACCCCGCGCGTAAGAAAAGCCAGAAAGCTGAATTTAGAGCTGCTTTTAGCCGGGCACCCTAAGGATTGCCTTGTCTGTGACAGGAATCAGTCTTGCGAGTTGAGAAAATTAGCTTTTGATCTGGGAGTAAGAGATGTAAGATTCCCCAAGACGACAAAAATAGAACTGCCTTTGGATACCACTTCCGTATCTTTAACCCGGGATCCCAATAAATGTATTTTATGCGGCCGCTGCGTTTCGGTTTGTTCTGCTATCCAGAGCGTTAAGGCAATTGATTTTTCCGGCCGCGGCAAGTTCAGTAAGATAACCACATTCTTTGATTCTGGTTTAGCAAACAGTGTATGCGTTAACTGCGGGCAGTGTCTTTTAGTTTGCCCTACCGGGGCAATTACTGAAAAGAACGCGACAGGCGAAGTCTGGGCTGCGTTATCGGACCCGAAGAAGTTTGTGGTTGTTGAAGTTGCTCCGGCGGTAAGGGCAGCCATCGGCGAAGAATTTGGTATGCCTGCAGGCAGCCTGGTCACGGCAAAGTTAGCGCAAAGCTTACGCAAGCTAGGGTTTGATAAGGTGTTTGATACACAGTTTTCCGCCGACTTGACGATTATGGAAGAAGGGTATGAATTAATTGACAGGATCAAAAATAAAGGTTCTCTGCCGTTAATTACCTCTTGTTCTCCGGGATGGATAAAATTCGCTGAGCATTTTTACCCTGAAATATTAGAACATATCTCTAGCTGTAAATCTCCCCAGCAGATGTTTGGCGCAATTGCCAAGACTTATTATGCCAGGAAGTATAATCTTGACCCCAGGAACATGATGGTTGTTTCAATTATGCCCTGCACTGCTAAGAAATTTGAAGCTTTACGCCCGGAGATGAAAAGTGCATTTAGCTACTGGAGAGATGAATTGAATCTTAAAGAAAGCGAAGCATTTTATGATGTGGATTTTGTTTTGACTACCAGAGAAGCCAGCCGCCTGATTAAAGAAGCGGGAATAAATTTTATAAATCTTCCGGGTGAAGATTTTGATGAGCCTTTAGGTATCTCTACGGGAGCAGCGGTAATCTTCGGGGCAACCGGAGGGGTAATGGAGGCGGCTTTAAGAACAGCTTATGAGGTACTTACCGGCAGGCAATTGGAGAAGCTTGATTTTTTTGGTTTAAGGGGTCTTGAAGGCATCAAGGTTGCCGAGGTGGATATCGATGGATTAAAATTAAAGGTTGCTGTGGCCAGCAGTTTAAGTAAGGCTCGTGTATTATTAGATGAGGTTAAAGAAGGCAAGTCGCCCTATGCTTTTATAGAAATTATGACTTGTCCGGGAGGATGCTTAGGAGGGGCGGGCCAGCCTATCCCTACGAATAACGAGATCAAGTTAAAGAGGATGGAAGCGATTTATTGCGAGGATAAAAATAAACCAATCAGAAAATCGCATGAGAACCCTGCGGTTCAGACGCTGTACAGGGAATTCTTAGGACAGCCTTTAGGGGAGAAATCGCATCATTTATTGCATACGTATTACAAACAAAAAGAAGGAGAATTTTAGTAAGATTTTTCTTGCCTTTTAGGGAAAATGTGATAAAATTTTTACTCTAATCTACGAGTTTCTTGTTTTTGGCCCATCTAAAGTTAAGCCAAGCTAAGAACTTAAAGGTAAACCCAGCAAGAAAACAATCTAAAATTATTTTACCATGGAACACGCAAAACTTAATCCGGAATTAGTCAGCCTTGTTCAGCAATGGAAGGATAAAGAAGGCAATTTAATCATGATCCTGCATGAGATTCAGAATCATCATGGTTATGTGCCGCGGGAATTATCTTTGGAATTATCCAGGATGCTGGATGTGCCGCTGGCCAGGATTTACGAGGTAATTACTTTTTATAATTTTTTTAAATTGACTCC
>JALNZI010000099.1 GCA_023229385.1 Candidatus Omnitrophota bacterium
CAGGCTTTCTAAAGCGATTTTCTTTTGTTTTTTCACAAAGAGATAAGCCAAAGAAGCGACACTCTTGGCAAAGCTATAAAGGCAGCTAGCAGGGATGACTCTTACTATCAAAGAACATATATTTAAGCCAAGCCAAGCCAGAAAATGGCTTATGCTTTTGCGTATTTTCTTGGAATCCATTTTAATTTTTTAAGTTAAATAATTATAACAAACTAACCTTAAATTGCAAATAGAAATTTAAAGTTTATAGCCGATCTTCCGCAATAAACCTTTGCGCCAGGCAATATCCTCAGCGTCTTCAACTCCATTAGGGCTTAAACCATCAATTACCCCTAATATACCCCGGCCACTTTGGCTCTGGGCAATGATCACTTCCGCAGCGTTAGCCGTAGCGCAATATATATTACAAACCTCGGGGATATTTTTTAAAGCGTTTAAAACATTAACCGGATAGGCATCCTTAATGAAAATGATAAAACTATGGCCGCAGGCAATCGCAAGCGCGTTTTTAGAAGCCAACTCTTTAAGTGAAGCATCATTGCCCTCACAACGCACCTTACAGGCGCCGCTGGCCTCGCTAAAAGCCAGGCCGAATTTAGCTCCCGGGACATTAACCAGAGATTCATACAGATCTTCCACTGTTTTAATAAAATGGGCCTGGCCTAAAATAAAATTTAAATCCCCGGGTTTATCTATCTTTACCGCCTTAATTTCCAGCATATCTTATTCCTCCTTACTTATTAAGCTTGATCTTGCGGAAACCGACAGTATCAATGGGTAAATTACCATGAAAAGCTTTCAGGGCTGTCAAAATATAGTCCGGCCCGCCTAAAAGCTTAAGCGGGATCTTTAAAACTAAATAGTTTCTGCTAAATTCAAGCACTACCCCGGAGTTAACTATTCTTTGCCGGCAGTTAAACACACGGAATTTCTTCCCCGCGGTAATAATGCGTATCTTGGGCATCGCCGCAAAGGCAGTATCTTTGCTGTAGCCAAACGCGTAAATCAATACGCCGAATCTATTGCTGAGTTTTCTGGATTTATCTACACGCACAACAAAATAATCGTTTTCCCAGGCATAGCTAACTTGCCCATCGCCTTCTAATAGCACCTGCCGGTCAGGCAGTTCCGCTTCAGGCAGATCATTAATCATTCTTGAGGCGCCGGAATAAGCAACGTCTTTTTCTTTTGCTTCTTGAGAGACTAACTCCAAAACAGGATAATCCCCAAACAGCTCATTTTCCCTGGCAAAGGAAAACAAATAGAAGGCGCTGGATTCCGTCTGGCTCTTATAAAAAAGTATTGCCTGGTATTTTTTATCCAATTCCTCAAAGCCCAGGTTTAACCGTAACCAATCAATCTGTGAACCGATGAATTTATCCGGCGGATAAAGTTCCATCTCCGGATGGTAATACCTGGGTTTTGGCCAACCCACGCAATGTACGAGATAGGGGTAAACCTTTGGGCTGACAATCTGCCCATCCACATCACTCAAGGCTATCTGAAGGAATAAATACAATGATTTATGGTCTACATTAACATCCGCCGGATGCGAAACAAATATTTTATCCGGTTTATAATCCAGGATCTGCCTGGTCAAATCATTCAAGATACTTTCTCCGCAATAATCCGCTCCATAAGACGGGTTATCTTTATAAGGCACACTGGATATACGGGTTAAGCGATCACGGAATGGTTTCTTCGTCTGCCAATATTGGCTGAATATATTAAAAGTCCCGTAATCCGGGTAACCTAAGAATACCAGGTCTTTTTCTGATAACCCCAAGGATTTCATTGCTTTTATTGATTCCTGCTGACGCACCTGGCCCATATGCACAAACTCACCCTGGCGCAGAGTTAGCCTTTTTTCGTAAACAATAAAAGCCAATTCATTGTGGTCACCATTAGTCAGATAGACTATCTTTACCTGCGCGCCTGCTTTAAGCGCCTGCTGGATAACTCCCGCGCAGGCAATCGCCTCATCATCAGGATGCGGGGCAAGAATCAAAACCCGCTCCCCTTCTTTAAAAGGTTCTAAAGCCGGCATTTGCGACCAATACTCCCGGTCAGGTTTTTCTATGCTGGCGCAACCGGAAATCATAAAAAATACTAAAACCAATAACAATTTTAATTTAGACATAGGGGTATTCTATCATCTAGCTGTAATTAGTCAAGGTAATGCCTGTTTTACGGAAGCTAAAAAGGGTGACCTCGGCAATGAAATGATTTGCAAAAACTTATCCTTGTTATACAATGTTTTCATGGTAACCGATGTCCAAAAACACTATCAAAGAATCAGAAAAATACTCCTGATCATACTTGCCTTGAACTGGCTTACGGCTTTAGCCAAGATTATTTACGGTTTAAGCAGCCGCTGCTCCAGTATGACCGCTGACGGCTTTCATTCACTTTCAGACGGAACCTCTAACCTCATCGGCCTGCTGGGAATCCATTTTGCCTGCCAGCCGGTAGATAAAGACCACCCTTACGGGCATAAAAAATACGAAACATTATTCTCCCTGGCAATCTCCGCTATGCTTTTTATTGTGGCATTTAATTTAATTAAACAGGGCTGGGGCCGCCTTCTTCACCCCATCACCCCTCAGGTAAATATAAGCAGTTTTGTAGTCATGATTATCACCTTGGCAATTAATATCTGGGTAATGCGCTATGAATACAAAAGGGGCAGGGAATTAAAAAGCGACATCCTGATTTCTGATTCTATGCATACGCGGGCGGATATCTTTACCTCTTTTTCAGTAATCGCTTCTCTTATTGCCATAAAATTCGGGCTTCCCATAATCGACCCGATCATAACTATCCTTATCGCCCTGTTTATCGGATTTGCCGCTTTTGAAATAGCCAAGCAAAGCTCTGATGTCCTCTGCGATACAGCGGTTTTCTTAGATGACCAAAAAATCAGGGAAATTGTATTAAAAACAAAAGGAGTGCGCGCCTGCCATAAGATCCGCAGCCGCGGAAGAATTGATGATATTTATATTGACCTGCATGTCCAGGTCAATCCCCAGATGCACATTGACAACGCCCATCAAATAAGCGACAACATTGAAGAAGCAATCAAATCCGCCATACCCGGGATAACCGATGTAGTGGTACACATGGAACCCCTGAAACATTAGATAGATCCCCGGTATATTTTTATTTCCGTTTTCTTAAAGAAAACATTATAACCCAACCGTCAAATAACAGGCAGAGAAGAATGAACCGGTCGCCGTAACGGTTGTAAATTGTGCGGCCGGAAGAAGACAAATAAATATTCTTACTGCTATAACCCCTGATAAAACTCAAGCTGCCGGAAGGATCTTGCACCATTGATGAAAGCCTGCCGAAAGGATCAATGAATCCGGATATACCGGTATTAGCTGAACGCACAAGATACACGCGGCTCTCAACTGCCCGGAAAACTGAAGCCGCAAAATGTTGATATGGCGCGCTGCTTTCTTTGTACCAGGCATCATTAGTAATATTTACCAAGAACCTGGCCCCTCTTTTTATAAACTCCCGGGATAACTCGGGAAAAAGATCCTCAAAACAGATAAGCACGCCAAAATTCGCCGGCTGGTCAAATATGGTATATTCCTTACCCGGCTCGATATCTCCGATTGGAGCAATAGACTGCAGAAAAGGAAATGTATCCTTGAATGGCACGAATTCACCGAACGGAACCAGATGAAGTTTATTGTATATTTTCTCCGGTTCGCCCAGGTTATTAATGAATAGGGCACTGTTAAAATAAGCATCGCCAAAACGGGAAACTGCCCCCAGCAATAAATTAGTATTTAATTGTCTGGTTAAAGAAAAAACCTGGCTGAATTGCGCAGCAGCACTCTCATCTCCCCAAAGAACCGGCATAGATGCTTCCGGCCAAATAATCAACCCGGGGCCATCCTGAGCAACAGCCTCGGTCAATGTTATATAAGTACCCAATATACCGGCTGCCGATGGTTTATCCCATTTTAAATCCTGGGGGATATTCCCCTGGATTACAGAAACTTTACACCACTGATTATCAGCCCGCAATTCCGGTTTAAGGCTCAACCTGTAGAAACCATAACCTAAAGATAAAAATAATAGACACAGGCAAACACAGAGAGCCTTTGCCTTTAAGCGCTTTCGCCAGGCCAAATAAAAACCGGCGTTAACCAAAGCGACAAGAAATGAAACACCCCAGGCACCGGTAATATCCGCGATCTGGATAACCGGCAGGTTTCTATACTGCGAAAGGCCTAATGACGCCCAGGGAAAACCTGTAAATAAATAACCACGCACATATTCTAACAATACCCAGCTGCTTGGTATAAAAAATAACAAGAGCCCTGAAGAATAGGAACGGGATAAATAAATTAAACAACCAAAAACCCCAAAATAAACAGCCAGGTATAAGATTAAAACAACCTGGCCAAGAAGAGTTACATGGATAAGCCAATATATAGTCAGGCTCCAAAAAACAATCCCGCAAATATATGCGTTAATAAATGACTGAAGTAAAGTCTTCCTCTCTAATGAAATCAGCAGCGGGATTAAACCAAACCAGGCAAAAACCCAGAGGTTAAAACTGGAAAAGGATATTGACAGCAGGCCTGCGGATAAAATAGGCAGGATTAGGCGGATCATTTCGCGCAACACTTCTTATATTTCTTCCCCGAGCCGCAAGGACAAGGGTCATTGCGGCCAACTTTAGGCTGCTGGGATTGCACAGGCCTGGCTGCCGCCGCCGGTTTAACCGGAGCCCCTGTTTCTAAAACATTTTCCCCTTCGGCAGGAACCTGGAATTTAACCGACTCCGGATGGGAAAGCTCTTTAGGGACGGAGCTAAAAACGCCCTGAAATCTATCCGGCTTAGCCGGCTGTACTTTAAAAATAGTCTCAACAGCTTCTTCTTCGATAGCGCTGATCATCTGGGAAAACATTTCAAAAGCCTCGCGCTTATATTCAATTAAAGGATCCCGCTGCCCATAAGCGCGCAGGCCTATACCTTCACGTAAACTATCCATGGCATAAAGATGGTCTTTCCACTTACTATCGATAATCTGCAGGAATACCATGCCTTCCAGGTTACGCATCAACTCAGGAGTAATCGCCTTCTCCTTATTTTCGTAAGCCGCAAGCAGCTGGGCGCATAATTTATCCTTAATCTCCTGATCCCCCAGGCCGCTGAATTCCTGCGCGTTAAGCTCCAGCCCAAACTTTAAAGACATCAAGCTGATTAATCCTATGGTATCAACTTCAGATGA
>JALNZI010000100.1 GCA_023229385.1 Candidatus Omnitrophota bacterium
ATTATCAATTGGGCGGAAGAGGATTTGAACCTCCAAGGGTTACCCCAATAGCTCCTAAGGCTATCGCGTATGCCAATTCCGCCATCCGCCCGGATATTCCTCTTCTCGCTGCGCCCTATCTGTTAACTGCTATATCTTAAATTTATGAGCCTCCCGCGACTCGAACGCGGCACAACCACATTAAAAGTGTGGTGCTCTACCTGATGAGCTAGAGGCCCTTTGTTTAGAATTCCAATACTTCTTTTTCTTTGCTCTTTAAAAGTTCGTCGATCTTTGCTATATATCTATCAACCGCTTTCTGTAATTCATCAACACCGCGGAATTTCTCATCTTCAGAAATAATCTTGTCTTTTTCTAATTTCTCTACTGTTTCCTTAGCGTCCCTTCTAATTGTACGCATAGAGACACGGCCGTCTTCGGACATTTTATGAATTACCTTGGCCAACTCCAGCCGCCTTTCCTTGGATAGCTGAGGAACGGCAAGCCTGATAATTTTACCGTCATTAGAAGGATTAATGCCCAGGTTAGATTTAAGAATCGCTTTTTCGATTTCCACAATTGCCGTAGGGTCCCAAGGCTGGATAACAATCAAATGCGCATCAGGAGCAGATATAGCTGCCAGCTGCTTAAGCATAGTCGGGGTACCATAATAATCAATATGCAATCCCTCAACTAAACTCGGGGACGCCCGACCAGTCCTTACTTCCTGAAACTGGCGGTTCATTGATTCAAAAGCCTTTTTCATCTTTTCTTCTGTATTATGTATTATTTCTTTAATAGTCATGTCTGCCGCCTTTCGCTTATCTTACAACTGTGCCGATTTTTTCACCTAAAACTACACGTTTAATATTCCCCTGGCGATTAAGATTAAAGACAACAATGGGCAACTTATTATCCATACATAAGCTGATTGCTGTAGCATCCATTACTTTCAAGCCTTTCTTAAGCACATCTATATACTTTAACTGGCTAAACTTTTTGGCATTCTTTACCTTAACCGGGTCAGCGGCATAAACCCCATCCACCTTAGTGGCCTTCAAAATAGCATCCGCGTTAATTTCCATAGCCCGAAGAGCCGCGGCCGTATCGGTAGTGAAATATGGATTACCGGTGCCGGCAACAAAAATAACCACCCTCCCCTTTTCTAAATGCCGAATAGCCCTTCTTTTAATATATGGCTCGGCTATCCTTTGCATCTCAATAGCTGTCATTACTCTTGTGGGTACGCCTGATTTCTCCAGCGCATCCTGCAGGGAAAGCCCATTAATTACAGTAGCCAACATCCCCATATAATCGGCAACACTTCGGTCCAAATCCAAGCCGCGCGAAGCGGTATTCTCCTGTCCACGCAGGATATTTCCGGCGCCTAAAACAACAGCCACATCTACGCTCAAGCCCCTGATTTCTTTAATCTGGAGTGATATGGTTTTAAGCACCTCAGGGTCTATGCCATGAGTATTTTTACCTTGAAGCGCCTCACCACTGAGCTTAAGGACAATTCTCTTGTAAGCCGGTTTGAGCATTTATTCGCCGATCTTATAGCGGATGAACCTGCGGATAACAATATTCTCGCCAATCTTTCCTACAATGCTGCCCAAATAATCCCTGATTGTTAAACTCTGGTCTTTGACAAAAACCTGCTCCAACAAACAATTATTCTTGTAATAATCTTCCTTGCTTTTTTCATGCTGCAGGACATCCTCCGGCACATCTTCCTTCTTTATATATGACGGGCTGCTGGCAGCTATATGCATAGCTAAATCTTTGGTAAACTTAATAAACTCGTCATTTTTAGCCGCGAAATCAGATTCACAGTTTACCTCTACTAAAGCACCCATTTTATTTCCATGATGTATATAACAATCAATCCTGCCTTCTTTAGCAGCACGGCTTTGTTTTTTAGCGGCAATTTCCAGGCCTTGTTTACGCAACAAGATTGCTGCCTGTTTGATATCCCCCTTAGCCTCTTCCAAAGCCTTCCGGCAATGCGCGATGCTCGAGCAGGTCATATCTCTTAATTCTTTAATAGCGCTCAATGAATTCTTCATTTTAAAACGACCCCTTCTTTCTTGATTTCAGTTTTGTATCCACTACGGGCTTAATGTGCGCCCTTTTTGCTGAGCCGGCATCATCAATAGGCGGCTGGCTCTCCTCAACAATTTCCTCAATTTCCTTAATCTTTACCTCTTCTTCAGGAAGAACCTCGGGTAGAATATCCTGTTTTGCCTCTTCTACTTTAACCCCCTCCTGAGAAAGATAAGATAAGAATTTCTTTCTCCCTTCAATAATCGTGTCCGCCATAATCGTAGCTACGGTACGGATAGATTTGGTGGCATCGTCATTACCCGGAATAGGGTAATCCACCAGGTCAGGATTGGAATTAGTATCAATTAACCCGATTATCGGAATACCCAGCCTGCGTGCCTCAAGTACCGCAGTCTCCTCTTTTTTGGTATCTACAATAAAAGCTGCCTTGGGCATACGCTCCATAGCAACTATGCCTGAGAAATTTTTGTTCAACTTGGCCATTTCTTTTTCCAGGCCGGCAACCTCTTTTTTGGTTAATTTTTCAAATGTCCCGTCAGTGCGCATTTTTTCAATTTCCTTAAGACGGTTAATACTCTTCTTAATAGTGGCAAAGTTAGTCAGCATCCCTCCCGGCCAACGGTCAGTAACATAATACATACCGCAACGGATTGCCTCCTGTTTGATCACATCCTGAGCCTGTTTCTTTGTCCCTACAAAAAGGACAAATTCACCTTTTGAAGTTATATCCATTAAGAAATCCCGGGCGGCATTAATACATTCCTCGGTTTTTTCCAGGTCAATAATGTAAATACCACTTCGTGAACCAAAAATGAACTTCTTCATTTTAGGATTCCAGCGCTTAGTCTGGTGCCCAAAATGTACTCCTGCTTCTAAAAGCTGTTTGATTAATTCTGATGGCACGTTTTTATTCCCCCTCTTTCTTTGTGGCTTTGGCTGTTCGCTCGCCAAACCATGGTTATCTTAACCAGTTAATCTGCTTTCCTGCCTTCCTTGCTTCAAATAAGCCGGAAAATTAAGGCAAAAAAGTTAATTTTGTAATTATAGCAAATTTTTTCTTATTTGCAACTATTATTGTAACTCTTGAGCGTTATAAAGCCGTTTGTACAAACCCTTGTTTTCCAACAGCTGGTTATGCGTACCCTGCTCAACGATTATTCCCTTGTCTATAACTACAATTCTATTGGCATTTCTTACCGTAGAAAGCCGGTGGGCAATCATAAAAACTGTCCTGCCGGTAACCAGGCTGTCTAAAGCCTCCTGAACAATACGTTCAGATGTAGAGTCTAACTGTGAGGTAGCTTCATCCAGGATTAATATCGGGGCATTCTTTAAAAGGGCGCGGGCAATAGCAATCCGCTGACGTTCCCCGCCGGAAATTTTTACTCCCCTGTCGCCAATTATTGTATTATATCCTTGCGGGCATTTGGAGATAAAATCATGCGCGTGAGCCCTTCTGGCCGCTCCTTCTATTTCTTTATCAGAAGCATCCAGCTTACCATAAGCAATATTAGCCCGGATCGTATCATTAAAAAGCATGGTTTCCTGATTAACTATACCTATCTGGTTACGCAATGATCTTAAATCAAACTCCCGCACATCCACTCCATCAATAAGAACGCTTCCTTTTTGAGGGTCGTAAAAACGCGGAATTAAATCCACCAGCGTGCTTTTTCCCGTGCCGCTGGGGCCGACAATTGCCAGCATCTGGCCGTAACCAACCTCTAAATTAATCCCTTTCAGGATTTGCGTATCGGCATAACTGAACCAGACATCATTAAATCTGATACTCTGCTTAAAACCAGTTAAGGTTTTAGGCACCAGCGGTTCTTTTACGCTCGGCTCTGTCTCCAATACCTCATGTATGCGTTCGCTGGCCGCCATAGCCTGTTGGTTTAAAGCATTTACCTGGCTTAATTTCTTTAATGGCCGGATTAAAGATAAAAGCGAACCCAGAAACAGACCAAAAACTCCAAAAGATATTTTACCGGCGATAACTTCGCGGCCACCCCAGAAGAATACCAGTACTCCGGCAATACACCCCAAGAATTCCGTAGCAGGATTAAGCAGCAGCGTACGCTTAATTGACTTCATGGAAAGTTTATAATAATCCATGTTTACCTTATTAAATTTACTAATCTCATGCTCTTCCATATTGAAGGCCTTGACGATACGCGCGCCCATAATTGTTTCATAAAGCAGAGAATTCGTATCAGCGGCATTTTCCTGGGTACGTTTAGAAAGTTTTCTTAAAACCTTACCAACCTTTATAATCGGTAAACTAATTAAAGGCACGAATATAAACGAAACTAAAGCCAATTTAAAATAAATAAAGAAGATAACTATGGCAAAGATAACCACCTGCAAACTCTGATAAATCAGGTCGGTTGAACCGTAAGAAACGGCATTTTCTACAAGCCTGACGTCATTATTAATCCGCGACATCAGCTCACCGCCGCGCTTATGAGTAAAATAGTTAAGCGACAAAGATTGTATCTTGGCATAGAGCTTGGATTTAATATCCCTAACCACGCTTTGACCGATATCTGACATAAGATAGCTTTGGAAAAACCCAAAAACCCCCTTCAGAAAGAAAAGTACCAGAACAGTAACAACCATATAGGTTAACAGTACTTCCGGAGAGGTATTATTTACTTGATCCACAAAATTTGCCAGGAAATCCGGTAATTTAGCGGGAATAATGATCTTTTTATTGGTCAAAACCTTATCTGCCAAAGGCACCATCATTGCCAGCGACACACCGTCAAATATGGCAGAAAAACCCATGCAAACTATAGCTATAGCGAACAAACTATAATAAGGCCGCACAAATTTGAGTAACTTGAGATAATCCTTCATCTTTCACCTTTCCTAAAGAAAGTTTATTTTAACATATCTGCTTAAGCATGGCAAACCTTTTATTGCATTATTTTGCGCGCCTGTCTTGTCTTGTTTCCCGCCTATTACTCCTCAGGGTCCCTGCCTACCGGCAGGTAGGCTGCCGCTGAAGATCCAAACTATCCACGAATCATTTCAACTGCAATACCTCTGATAGTTTTCGTAGCGAATGTCGTACTTTCGCCTCTGCGAAAGCACGACCTGAGCGAGAAAACTAACAGAGGTATTACAGTGCACGGCGAAAATCTTACGTGCCCGTAAGCAAAAGACAA
>JALNZI010000101.1 GCA_023229385.1 Candidatus Omnitrophota bacterium
TACCGAATATTTTGCCATTCTGCACACAGATAGTATCGGCGGCAATAATAACTCCGTTCTTTATTCTCGAGGCAGCATCTTTAGCCTTCCTCAGTGCATTCAACTTTACCAACTCGATATAAGAAATTCCCTTGGCTTTTCTTTCTTCCTTAACTTTGCTCGGGAGGACTTTAAAGTTCAGCCCCATATTTTTTAATAACTTCCGGCGGGCTTTAGAGTGGGACGCTAAATATATTTTTAACATATCCGTCATACAGTTAACGCGGCGCTGTCACCGGCAAGATATCCCGTCGAGAAAGCCGCCTGCAAATTAAACCCCCCGGTATCCGCATCCACATCAATCATCTCTCCGCAAAAATACAGCCCTTTAATCAGGCGCGACTCCATAGTCCGCGGATTTATCTCTTTTAAACTCACCCCGCCCCGGGTAACCATCCCTTCTTCAATAGGCCGCGGCCCGGAAATATCCATCCGGAATCCCTTAAGCAAAGAAATAATCTTCTCTCTTTCCTTTTGCGTAATCTGGCTGCATTTCTTAAGCAAATCAATCGCGGATGCCTCTATAAAAACCTTAATTAATCTTAAAGGCAGCAATTCCTTAAGCGCGTTTTTAATGCTCTTCTTGGCATTTGCCTTGAACTCCCTAAGCAGACGGTTATCTAATTGCTCGATGGATAAAGCCGGTTTTAAGTCTATCTCCACAAAAACATTTTTATTTTGCGCAAGCATATCTATTACCCTGCCGCTTAAAGTAACTACCAGAGGTCCGGATATCCCGGAGGCAGTAAAAACTAACTCGCCTATCTCGGAAATAATCTGCGTCTTGCTGTCTGAAAACTTAAGCCTGATATTACGCAGAGATAGGCCCTCTAATTTCCTGGGATAGTCCTGTCTTACATCAAGCGGGACTAAACCCGGTCGCAAAGCTACAATTTTATGCCCGAGCTTACGGGTAATATTTATCCCGGAGGCATCAGAACCGGTAGAACTGTAACTTGCTCCCCCCGAAGCGAAAATTACCCGATCACAGGCAATATTCACGCCATTCTCTAAACGCACAGCTTTAACCTTACCGGCATCTAAGAGCAAATTAATTACCTTGGCCTTATAAATAACCTGTACTCCGGAATTGATCAACTCTTTTTTTAATACATCAAGGATACTGGCGGCGCGGTCAGTCTGGGGAAAAACACGCATCTGGCGTTCTATTTTCATTTTTAAACCGCGCTGCTCAAAGAAATCAATCAGCTGGCGGTTAAAAAATTTCTTGAAGGCATCCCTTAAGAAATCGCCGTTTTTAGAGAATCGTTTCAGAAAATATTCCAGGTCTTCTGTATTAGTGAGGTTGCAGCGGCCCTTGCCGCTTAAGAGGAGTTTATTGCCGAGGGAGTCTTTTTTTTCAAGAAGAGTTACATCCTGGCCAAGGCCTGCAGCCCGGATCGCTGCCATCATACCCGATGGCCCACCGCCGATTACTACAATTTTTATCTTTTGCACAAAGTTTACCTAAAGACCGAAATCCGATAGCTTAAAGATCGATTCCAATTTTAAACCAGCCTTAGCCAGATTATCAACCGCGCCTTCGCTACGATCAACAATAACAATCGCCTTCTCAGCTATTACCCCGATCTTGTCTAATGCCAGTTTAGCTTCCATGATCGCCTTGCCGCTGGTCGCCACATCGTCCACGAGAATTACCCGGCTGCCTTTTTTAAGCGCCGGCCCTTCTACCTGCCTTTGTGTCCCATGCTCTTTAGCCTGTTTACGCACAATAAAGGTTTTAATCGGGCACTTATTAACATAGCCTAAAGCAGCCAAAGCGCCGACAATAGGATCAGCACCTAGAGTGGGCCCGCCAATGGCATCCAAAGCTTCACCCTGAATCATATCTAATATTATACTGGCAACCAGATAAGCGCCTTCCGGGGTCAAGGTAATTACCCGGCCATCAAGATAATAGTTGCTTTCCCTACCCGAAGAAAGCACAAACTTGCCTCTTTTTAACGCCTCCTGGTTCAATAAATCAAGCAATTTTGCTTTAAGTTGTTGCCGGGTTTGCTTTTCCATAGTTATTTATTTTACTATCGATAAGCGCGACTGTCAATTACTTTGACAAAGGCACTTTTCATTGTTATTATATCTTTATGTTGCGCGGATTATTTGCCGGCATAAAGGATTTAATTTATCCTAATTGCTGCCTGGCCTGCAAAAACAAGATCAGCCCGGCTAAGGAGCGGATTTTAATCTGCAGCCAGTGCTGGGACAAAATAGAGCATAACTTGCCGCCTTTCTGTGTATCCTGCGGCAGGCGCCTAGACAGAACAGGCACAGCTAAAAACATATGTTCAGGCTGCTTAAAAACTAAGTTTTACTTTGACCGGGCTTTTAGCCCCTGCGTATACACAAGTACAATAAAAAAACTGATTCATGAATTTAAATATTCCGGTAAGGATTATTTAGGTGAACCTTTTGGAAAGTTGATGAATAAGTTCATTAAAGATTACCGCCTGCCTATCAAATACCTGGATTTTATCATCCCTATTCCGCTGCATAAAAGCCGGATGAGAGAAAGAGAGTTTAACCAGGCCCAGGTTTTAAGCGAACAGGTAGCCAAAGAGTTTAATAAAAAGGTGCTGCCTGATGTTTTAGTGCGCAACCGGCCGACCAGAACGCAAACTGAACTGGCGCCCGAACAACGACGCAAGAATGTCGAGAGGAGTTTTACGGTCAGGGACGCAAAAGCGGTTAAAGACGCCAATCTTTTGCTCATTGATGATGTATTGACTACGGGAGCAACTTCCAGCGAAGCCGCCAAAGCCCTAAAAGATTCCGGAGCAAGAATAATCTTTGTAATGACCCTGGCTAACTAACTATGAGAATCCTGCGCAATTATATCCTGAAGGAATTTTTCTCCCCCCTGTTATTATCCCTGGGGTTACTTACCTTTGTTATGGTCTTAATCGGCAATTTAAAACGTATTGCCGACCTGGTAATCAATAAAGGAGTGGACTTCTTTAGCGTAGTCCAGATTTTCATCTACCTTACACCCTACATAGTCACCTACACCCTGCCCATCTCGGTGCTTATCGCGGTATTACTTGCCCTAGGCAGGCTCTCAAGTGATAACGAAATAATTGCCATACGCTCAAGCGGAGTAAGCCTGTTCAAATTAATTATGCCTTTATTGATCGTTAGTTTAATCTTAAGCTTAGGCCTGGTAGTTTTTAATGACCAGGCGGCCTCCTACGCACACTTTGCTTACCGCAAGACTTTAAAAGAAATGGGGATAAAAAACCCTACCGCCGCCTTTGAAGAAGGGGTATTTATTGATACGTTCCAGAAATATATCCTTTTTATTTATCATGTTGACCAGAAAAAAAACCGGATGAATAACATCCGCATTTATGAACCGCAGGGAGAAGACAGGCCTACGCGCACAATTGTGGCTAAAGCCGGTGAATTTATCAGCATCCCGGAAAAGAATATCGTGAAATTAAAGCTTATCGATGGGACAAGTGATGAACCTGACCCGGAAAACCCCACTAATTTTTATAAGCTTAACTTCCGCACTTATTTTATGAATTTGGATATGGGGCAGATGCAGGATAGGGTTGTCGAGAAAAAATACAAAGAAATGACTATCCGGGAATTAAAGAAAGAGGCGAAAAAACTTAAAAAAGAAGGAATCAGTCCTGCGCCCTTGATTACCAAAATCCACGAAAAACTAGCCCTGGCTTTCTCCTGTTTTGTGTTCATGCTTTTAGGTTCCTCGCTGGGAATTATTACCCGCAGAAGGGAAAAATCCATTAATATCGGGATAGCTGTATTAATCATTACCTGCTATTACCCTCTGCTGATCGGTTCAGAGGCCCTGGCAATTGAAGGGCATATTCCTGCTGCGCTTGCCCTCTGGATACCGAATATCTTATTCGCCGGTATAGGAATATTTTTAACTCATAAACTATGCGCATCTTAGACCGCTACATTTTAAAATCAGTTATTTTTATATTCGTTTCCTGCATCTTTAGCTTTCTCTTCCTTTATATTATCATCGACGTGCTTTCTAACCTGGACGAGATATTAAAACACGGCGCCACTTTAACGCTGATGATCCGCTATTACTTATCATACCTGCCGGTAATGTTCGTGCAAGTTTCCCCTTTTGCCTGCCTGTTAAGCACGGTGTACACATTCGCCAAACTTAACCATAACAATGAAATAATCGCCATGCGTTCAAGCGGCTTGAGTATATTGGAAATTGCCAAAAATGTCCTGTTTTTTGGTTTATTCATCAGCCTGTTGGTATTTTGGGTAAATGATCGGTTCGTCCCCTCGGCCTTAGCCGAGAATCAAAAGATCAAGATTCAAATGGAAGAGGGGCAAAACAGTCACAAGGCAAAAAAGCTGGAAGTAATTCTAAACCTTTCCATGTATGGTTCGAGGAACAGGTTATTTTTTATCAGCAGGTTCTTTACCAAGACTAAAACTATGGAAGGAATCACTATTTTAGAGCATGACGATCACCAAAACCTGACCAAAAAGATTGTCGCTGATAAAGGTACTTACGTGGACGGATTATGGAGGTTCTCCAAATGTATCACCTACGACTTTGACCGTAACGGACAGGTGATCGATGAACCGTCTTATTTCGACGAAGAGATTATGGCAATAGCCGAAACCCCAAGCGATTTTGCCAACCTCAGGCAGAAACCTGAACTAATGGATATACACCAGATGCAGGATTATATTTGGAGAGTTTCTAAAAGCGGGGCAACTACTGTAATCCGGAATTTAAAAGTTGACCTCTACCAGCGTTTTACCATGCCATTTACCAGCATAATAATCATCCTCCTGGGAATTCCTTTCTCTCTTATGAGCGGAAGACGCGCAACCGGCATGGCCTCTGTCGGAATATCAATTATCGTGGGATTCCTTTATTATATCCTGGACGCCGTATTCCTGGCCATAGGAAAATCCGGGCTGCTTATGCCTTTTGCGGCTGCGTCAATGAGCCATTTAATCGTCCTATCTTTCAGCCTTTACCTTATCGCAAGATTACCTTAATTATTTTTTTAAGAAATATAAACACGCGGGATACGGCTGCCTAAACCGCAGACAATCTCATAGGGGATAGTTCCGGC
>JALNZI010000102.1 GCA_023229385.1 Candidatus Omnitrophota bacterium
ATCGAGTGTGAAAAAAAATAATAAAAAAATACCTACTTTAAACCGAGTTTTTCTCTTACCATAAGGGCATAGACTTTATTAATATGCCCTGTCTTTAACCACCTTTCAATAGTAGTAACCTGAATATCTAACCGTTTAGAAAGATCATGCAAGGTATAACCCCTTGCTTTCTTAAGCCACAGCACCTCTTTGATTAACTCATTATCTAACATACCTATACAGCTGTATCTCCCCGCTCATTAGTCCGGATACGCACGGCTTCATCGATAGTTGAAATAAAAATCTTTCCGTCTCCAATCTCCCCTGTTCTGGCGACTTTAACTATGGCATTGACAATCCTATCCGCTTCACTATCTTTAACAATTATCTCAACCTTAACTTTGGGCAAAAAATTAACCTTATACTCCCTTCCGCGAAATTGCTCAACAAGGCCTTTTTGCCTGCCATGGCCTTCAATATGCGTAATCATCATCCCTGGACAACCAAGCATCTCTAAAAGTTCAGTAATCTCTTCCAACTTCTCCACACGAGTAACCGCTTCTATCTTTTTCATCACTCTATCCTCCTTGCCGCCCCACCTTACGGGCAGAGCGGCAAAATTAAATTAATAAATTAATTCTGATTTGTAGTATAAAAATTCGGATAAGCCGGAGTACCATGTTCAGGGATATCCAACCCTTTTATTTCTTCTTCAGGGGAAACCCTAATACCAAAACACTTATCCATTAGCTTAAACGCGATAAACCCAAGACTAAAAGCCCAAGTTACGCATACTGCTGCGCCGATAAACTGCGCGATCAATTGGCCATAACCACCGCCATAGAATAACCCCTTAATCAATGGTGCGGCAGTAGTGCCAAGGCCATAGGTTCCGTCCGCAAAAAGGCCTACACTAATAAGACCCCACACACCATTTACGGCGTGCACGCTTACTGCTCCCACCGGATCATCTACTTTTCTTGCTTCCCAGAAATATACGCTTAAAACCACCAAAAGGCCGGCTACGGCACCGATAACAACTGCCGCCCATGCCTCTATCCAGGCACAAGGAGCTGTAACAGCCACCAAACCTGCCAAACAGCCATTTAACATCATACCCACATCCCACTTCTTGGTCTTCATGAATACCAAAAGAATGGCAACCGCTGCCCCTGCTGCCGCAGCCAGATTCGTATTTACGGCGATAACCGCAATCCTTAATTGATGCGCCGAAAAGGTTGAGCCGGGATTAAAACCAAACCAACCAAACCATAATATAAACGTACCCAATGCAGCTAGAGTTATACTGTGGCCGGGAATGGCTCTTGGTTTTCCGTCTTTACTGAATTTCCCAAACCTGGGACCAAGAACAATAGCACCTGCCAAACCAACAAAACCTCCAATAGTATGAACAACTCCCGAACCGGCAAAATCAACATGACCTGCTCCAAAAGGAAGGTGAGCAAGCCAGCCACCTCCCCATACCCAATGCCCATATATAGGATATATGATTGCCGAAACTGCAAGGCTGTATAGAAAATACGCTTTGAATTTCAATCTTTCCGCGACCGCCCCTGAAACAATCGTTGCTGCCGTGCCGGCAAAAACCAGTTGCCAGAAAAACATTAAGTATTTACTGACGTCGTAATTTTCGCCGTGCAAAAACCAGCCTGATAGACCGATCAAACCTTTATAATCCGTGCCCATCATAAAAGCAAAACCAACGGCCATAAAAACAAGGGAAGCCACGACAAAATCAATAGTGTTCTTGGCCATCAGGTTAGTTGCATTCTTAGCGCGACAAAACCCGGCTTCAACCATGGCAAACCCCGCCTGCATAAAAAAACTAGAAAACCGCAGACTAAAACCCAAACATAATCAACTGGAGCTGACGGATTAGCCGCCAGAGTTTCAGCCCCTCCGGGATCCTGGGCAAAACATAGAGCGCTCATTCCCAGTAAAAATGTTAATAATAAAAATATAACTTTGCGCATCAATCCCTCCTTCTTAAAATATATAGTTCAGATAAACTCCGCCGTATAACCTGTTCTTCTGATTACCGTTATTCTTATCGCTGATATTACCCCAGGGAATAGAATAATTGATATTGGGTTTACAAGTTAAATTCTTTAACAAAGGCACGGTAACCCCTGCCCCTAAACCCGCATCCCCACCTTTACCGCGATAATACTGTTTATTATTCATACCTACATGGCCTGAAAAATCCAGGCTCATATTAAGCTTATGCATAACAAACGGTATACTATGAGACAAGTTCAGCACCGTATAACTGCCCTCCCCGCCGCCATCCTCTTTCTTGCCGAAATCGTAATAATAATAAATAGCCGGAGAAAGCAGTAATTTGGTAAAGGTTATGCCACCGTAGACTTCCCGGCTAAATCCTCTTGGGGCTCCATCAGAAGGAGCAGCATCAGGAAAATCATAATAAGTAAACCCGGTGGAAAGAGCCACGCTGGGAAAACTATAGGTATAATCAAACAGATAGTCTGTTTCGCTGGATCTTAAGCTGTCCTTATTCTGAAGGTCGTGATTAAGCCATATACCTACTTTTATCCTGCCATACTTTGATTCCGGGCTGCGCACATAAAAACCCGGCTGGACTACGGCATCCCCATCCAGCATTATACCTCTCCACATATATATGGAATTAAAAGCCAGATCTCCGGAAACTTCAATTCCTGAAGTTGATAAAAGTCCGTCCAACAATCCACCCTCAGCCGCCTGTGCCGGACAAAATGCCAGTACGCTTAAAAGTAAACTTAAGAATAATCCCAATTTAAACTTTTTCATAATTGTCTCCTTTTAGAAAGAACAGGCGCCTAGCCCATTCTTTAAAAAACGGTTTAGACGCCTGCGTCTTTTGGAAACAAAAAAAGCGCTCTATTATTAATAGAACGCCTATGTTAAATTTTACACTTCAACGTGTCTTACACTAATACAAGTAAAGAATATCTAAAACTGGTAACTAAATTTTATCCAGATGCCTTTGCGACTTGGCTCTAACCTTCTGCAACATCTTTACTATGCTGACATGCGATACGCCCATCCGCTTACCTATATCATCAGAACGCCTATGTCTTTTCTTGCATCACTACAATCTTTATATTACTACAAGTAGAATTCTGTGCGGATTGAGAACTTCTATCCCTTATATTTATTCGTTATCGGCATCCTCCGGTCTCTGCCGAATGCCTTGGGCGTAATCTTTATGCCCGGAGGAGACTGTCTGCGTTTATATTCATTCTTATCCACCATGTCTGTAACTTTACAAACTATTTCTTTATCAAAACCTGATGAGATAATTTTCGTTAAATCCTTATCCTCCTCAACATAAGCTTTCAGGATATTATCCAAAATTTCATAGGGCGGCAAAGTATCCTGGTCCAACTGATTCGGCTTAAGTTCAGCAGTAGGCGCCTTGGTAAATACGCACTCAGGAATAACCTGGCTAATAGAATTCCTGTATCTAGATAATTTATAAACTAATGTCTTAGGCACATCTTTTATTACGGCAAGACCTCCAGCCATATCGCCATAAAGAGTAGCGTAACCCGTACTCATCTCTGATTTATTTCCTGTAGTTAAAACCAACCATCCGAATTTATTGGAAAAGGCCATCAGGATATTGCCTCTTATGCGCGCCTGCAGATTTTCCTCTGTCGTATCTCGTCCCAATCCTGCAAAATGCGGCTCAAGCACTAACAAGTACAATCTGAATATTTGCTCAATGGAGATAGCGATAAACTTAATCCCTAGATTTTTCGCAAGCAGCATAGCGTCTTCTTGCGACTGGCGGCAAGTATAACGCGAGGGCATAAATAACCCTGCAACATTTTCATTACCCAGGGCATCAACTGCCAGGGCCGCCACCAGAGAAGAATCAATCCCCCCGCTTAAACCGAGGACAACTTTTCCAAAACCGTTTTTAAACACATAATCTTTTAGTCCTAAAACCAAGCCCTGATAAATCTCGGCTTCTGATTCTAAAGTCTCAGGTTCTTCTCGGATAACTAAATTTTTCTTTGGGCTGGATAAAGTACTGGCAATTTTGATTAACTTTTTAGAAGGCCTTATTCTACTTACAGGAATATCTAAATCCTGAATTAATAAATCTTCCGTAAAAGCCTTGGCCTTGGTCAACAGCTTTCCCTGATTATCAACAATCATGCTCTGTCCGTCAAATACCAGTTCATCCTGGCCACCGATAAGATTAGCGTAAACAACAAATACGCTATTAGCCTTAGCCTGAGAAGCAATCGCCGCCTGCCTTTCCTTAAACTTATCCGCATGATAAGGAGAGGCATTGATATTCAAGATTAATTTTGCGCCGGCAGCCGCTTGGGACTTTGTCGGACCGTCCGGATACCAAATATCCTCACAGATATTTACCCCAAAGATAAAATCGCCAAGCCCAAAAACCAGCGATTTATCCCCAGAGTCAAAATAGCGTTTTTCATCAAAAACCCCATAATTGGGTAGAAAAATTTTACGGTACACCCCCTTAATTTGTCCATTATAAATTATTGCCGCGGCATTATATGTTTCTTTAAATCTGCCGTCAGCGAAACCCACAACCGCGACAACATGGCCATTAATAGCTTTTGCCAAATTCTTTAAAGCACTAACATTATCGCTGATAAATTTTGGTTTTAACAAAAGGTCTTCAGGAGGGTATCCGCAAAGCGCCAATTCCGGAAAACAGATTATATCTGTACTAGAATCTTTTGCTTTCTCGATATACCGAATGATCTTAGCGGCATTACCTTGCAGATCGCCGACAGTAGAATTTACCTGCGCAATTGCTACACGCAGCAAAGTTTCATTTTTCATTTGCCTTTAGTTCTTATCTCTGGGATACGCCTTAAAGAAAGAATATTGACCCACTCTTTTAAAAAACGGTTTAGACACCTATGTTAAATCTCACACTTCAACGTCTCTTACGCTAATACAAGTAAAGAATAGTTAAAACTGATAACTAAATTTTATCCAGATGCCTTTGCGACTTGGCTCTAACCTTCTGCAACATCTTTACTATGCTGACATGTGAAACACCCATGCGTTTACC
>JALNZI010000103.1 GCA_023229385.1 Candidatus Omnitrophota bacterium
CTTGCCCTTTGTACCTGCTGCCAATAAAACCGCCCCCATACTTGCTGCCTGTCCCACACAATAGGTTGCCACGTCGCATTTTATAAACTGCATAGTGTCGTATATCGCCAGGCCTGCGGTAACCGAACCTCCGGGTGAATTAATATAAACATTAATGTCTTTATCTTTCTCTTCCATCTGCAAAAAAAGCATCTGGGCAATTACCAGATTTGCCACATAATCATCAATCGGCGTACCGATAAAAAGAATGCGGTCCTTTAAAAGACGCGAATAAATATCATAAGCGCGCTCATAGCCCCGGGCAGTCTGTTCAATTACCATAGGAACCAGTGTCTGCATTTTTGTTTCCATCATCGCCTCCTCTTTAATGGGTCTCCTGCCAATCCGCTTCGCTTAACAAAAATTCCATTACCTTAGCCGGCATATGGTCATCAATAACAATATTTTCTTTTTTAGCAATCTGGGCCAGGACTAAATAAATCTTAACCTGCTTCTTGGCCTGCGGCTGGATCCCGTCCAAAAGCAGTTTTTCCTGCTCATCGATCTTGTCCCTCGGGATTCCCTTCATCGCCAAATCAATCTTGGTCTGCCTCAGCATATCCTGGGCCTGACGGTTAACCAGGCTCTCCGGGACCTTAAACTCTAAGTTCTTAAGCAAGTTATCGATCAATTCGGTTTCGATACGCTGCCGCTCCGAGTTCTCCTTAGTAATAAAAATCTGCCTTTCCACCGCCTTCTCAAATTCTGATAGATTCGGATACCCGAGAGAACGGCAGAATTTATCATCTAAAGTTTCCGCCTTGCGCGATTCTTTAACCGAATCAACATGTTTCTTGATTTCATCGGCACTTACCGTAATTAATTTGTAATTTATCTTCTGCTTCTTATAATCCTTGATCGCAATCTCGGGGCTGACTTCTACGACCGCCTTAAAAGAAAGATTGCTGCGGTCCAGCTTTACATCGCTTATCTGCGGCAGCTCGATAACGTCGAGTTTTTCCGCCGCAATCGCCTGGTTATATACATCCGGGACCAGGTCTTTTAACACCTGTTCGTGGACTGAAGAGGCATAATGCTTCTCTAACACATCCCTCGGGGCCTTACCCGGACGGAATCCCGGGACTTTCGCTTCCTTGGCAACCTGAGAAAAAATCTCCTCAAATTTATTTTTAACTAATTCACCGCTTACCGCTACGCTTAATTCACATTTTGTACTGTCCAACTTCTTTACTTCCGTTTTCATTTGAATCCTTTCTTGTTCTAATTATGTAATGTGCCTTTCAATTTTTCCGCCTAGCTACATCCGGAATTTTTCCCCCAAATAAACCTCACGCGCGCGGGGATGATTAATCAACTCATGCGCCGAACCGGAAATCAGAATAGCTCCGTCAGCAATCAAATATGCCCGGTCAGTTATAGCTAAAGTCTCCCGAACATTATGGTCAGTTAATAAAATACCCAGCCCCTTAGCCTTTAACTCTTTAATAATCTCCTGAGCTTCATTGACCACTATAGGGTCAATCCCGGAAAAAGGCTCATCCAAAAGTATAAAAGACGGATTGGTTACCAAGGCCCGGGTAATTTCAAGCCTGCGCCTTTCCCCTCCGCTTAAAGTGTAGGCCTTATTTTTTGCTAAATGCGCGATATTTAATTCTTCAAGCAACGAGACCAGCCTGCGTTTTCTCTGCGACCGGCTCAAAGGCAAAGTCTCCAGGATTGCGTTTATATTATCCGCTACCGTCAACTTGCGGAATATTGAAGCCTCCTGCGAAAGATAGCCTATGCCGAAACGCGCCCGCTCATGGATAGGTAAGTTGGTAATTTCATGATTGTCAAAAACAATCGTACCGCGATTCGGGGGTACAATACCAACGATCATATAAAAAGTCGTGGTCTTTCCCGCCCCATTTGGCCCCAGCAAACCGACAATCTCGCCGCGTTTAACCGTAATATCTACGCCGTTAACCACAGTCCGGCCATCGTATGATTTTGCTAAACCTTTAGTTTCTAAAAGCTGCATTCAAATTCTCCGTCTGGTAGATCTCTATATGGGGCCTGCCGGTCAAAACTATCCTCTTGTCCAGGGCAGTATAAATCGCCTCCTGGCTATAAGAAGTATTTTCGCCGCGCAATATGCGCACATTCCCCTGGGCAACAATTTTATTGATCGAGCTGGACATTACCGCTGAGCCCTCATCCTTCTTGGCCCCTTCCTGTTTCGGGACAAAATATACCTGCATCTTATCGCTATAGATGATTGTATCCGGAGTTTCTACTTTAACATTATTATTGAATACGGCAATATTTTTTTCGTAATCTACCTCAAGCGGGCCATCGCAAATAATGGCAATCTTTTCTTTTTTGCCTTTTTGCTTGTCCTTTGGGTCGATATCCAAACGTACGTTCTTTTCCAACGCCATTTGTTTAAGCGCGGTCTGGCCCTTAGCCCCTTCCCCGGTAAGATTCATATCTTCTCGCTGCACACTGACCTTATCCAGGGTACTGACTATCTGCTGCTTACGGTCCCAATCCAGGGAATCGGTAGTCATCTTTGCTCCGCTGGAAGTGGTAATCACCACGTTGTCTTCTAAATGCACGACTCCGCTATCCTTATTAAAATCGCCTTTATCAGCGGTAAGCTTAATACTGTCTTTGTCCGCGTAATGGTTACCCACTACTTCTTTAAGCTTCACTACCTCATTGTATATGTCCGCTGATTTTCCGGCCAGGTCCCAGGCTTTTTTCCCTTTCTCGCCGTAGCCGGAAAGAGAAAAATCCCCTATCTGCTGGTCAGAATCTTTAGCCTCAACTACTGTTTTATCGTTTTCAGCTGCAAAAGATTTGCCGGAAAGAAATATAAATGTCAGAATTAAAAAAACAAATTTCTTAAGCTCCATAAAATTTTAAAATATTTTTCCATTTGCCCTGCGTCTTAAGGATCAGCTCAGCAACTTCCCGGACAGCCCCGCGGCCGCCCATGCGCCTAGTTACATAAACTGCCGAATCTTTTATTTCCCCGGAGGCATTTTCTACGGCTATCGGCAGGCCAACTTTGCGCATAAGCGAAAGATCCACCAAATCATCTGCCACAAAACAAATCTCCTCCGCGGAGACTTTATACTTGCTGGTAATCTTATCCAGGACCGCGGTTTTAGGGAAGACATCGCCAAAAACTTCTGCCACCCGCATATCTTTGGCGCGCGGCAGGATAGCCTTAGAGCTTTTAGCCGTAACCAAAATAGTGGGAATCCCGGCCCTGCCTAAAACATAAACCCCTAAACCATCATGCACATCAAAAAATTTAAGCTCGCCACCCTCTGAATCATAAACTATCCTTCCGTCAGTCAAAACTCCGTCCACATCCAGCAGGATCAGTTTGACTTTACGCAGGCGCTTATATAACTGTTCTTTAGTTATCTTCTTAACCATATTAAACCAGCCCCGCCTTAAGCAGGTCCTGAACATCCAGCAGGCCTACCGGCCGCATAAACTTATCTACAACCGGAACTTCATCAATCTTTTTAGCCTGCAATATACGCATTGCCTCTGCGGCCAGCATATCTTTATTTACTACCGTCGGATTCTTAGTCATTACCTCTTTAATCAGACGCGTCGCCAGATTTTTATCCGTTTCCAGATGGCGGCGTAAATCTCCATCGGTAAAAATACCTTTTAGCTTACCCTGTTTATCTACGACTGTGGCCGAACCTGCCCTTGCCCGGGTAATCGCGCATAAAACCTGAGAAACCTTCTTATCTTCACTGACCACCGCATTGGACTGCGCCCGGCGCATAAGATCTTCAACTCTTAAAAGCAGCCTCCTGCCTAAAGCCCCTCCGGGATGAAAAAAGGCAAAATCTTTTTCTTTAAAACCTTTTAACTCTAACAAGCACACTGCCAGGGCATCTGCCATTGCCAGGGTCGCAGTAGTTGAAGCTGTAGGAGCCAGGCCCAAGGGACAAGCCTCTTTCTTGACTGACACATCCAAAACCACATCGCTGTATTTAGCAAGCACGGATTTTAAATTCCCGGTGAGCGATATAATCGGAGAGCCTATTTTCTTAAGTATCGGCAAGAGTTGCTTCATCTCCTCGGTAGAGCCGCTGTTAGAAAGGATAACTACGATATCATCGGCAGTTACTTTACCCAAATCACCGTGGATCGCCTCGGCGGTATGCAGAAATAAACTCGGGGTACCGGTAGAGGCAAGGGTGGCGGAAAGTTTTTGCGCGATAATCCCTGTCTTACCCATTCCACTGACTACAACCCTTCCCTTATTCTTAAGGATCAATTCAACCGCCCTAACAAATCCTTTATTCAAGCGGCTTTTCAGCAACTTTACCGCTTCTGCCTCAATATCCAAAACCTCTTTTGCCCGCTTAATTACATTTATTTTCATAGTGCACTCTCAATTTTTTTGATTTGTTTTAACAGATTTTCTAATTCTTTAAAATTAATCATATTCGGCCCGTCGCAAGGCGCGCTCTTCGGATCAATGTGTACCTCTAAAAACAGGCCGTCGCAGCCAAAAGCTACGGCTGCCCGGGAAAGCCCGGCGACAAATTCACTTTGGCCTCCGGAACAAGCGCCTTTTCCTCCGGGAAGCTGGACACTGTGTGTGGCATCATAAATTACCGGATAACCAAAACCGCGCATAATCGAAAGAGCCCGGTAATCCGTAACCAGGTTATTATAACCGAAACTTACCCCTCTTTCCGTGAGCAAGATATTTTTATTCCCGGCGGATTCAACTTTTTTGATTATCGGCAAGATATCCCAGGGAGCCAGGAACTGACCTTTTTTAATATTCACCACTTTGCCGGTCTTTGCCGCAGCCAGAACAATATCTGTCTGACGGCAGAGAAATGCCGGGATCTGGATAATATCCAGGACCTTGGCTGCCTCAGCCATATCTTTTGCGCAATGCACATCGCTAAGAACAGGAACCTTAAGCTGCTGCTTTAC
>JALNZI010000104.1 GCA_023229385.1 Candidatus Omnitrophota bacterium
TACAACCATGTGGATAATTTTCAACTTTATAGTACATCATCATTTGTACTAATTCTTCTTTGTCTTTCATTTTTCTCCAAATATCATAAATGAATTATTCAAATCTCTTTCCGAATTAAATATATTCGTGTATCCTTTGTTTTCCATATAATCTCTGATTACTTGAGGAGTGAATATATGTAAGTGTTTTTTGTTATTCCACGGTCTCCAATACAATTGTGAATAATCCGGTAAATATAAAAACAACACACCACCCACTTTAAGTTTAGTATACCAATAATCCATTGCATCAACCCAATTGTTAAGATGCTCCAAACAATGAGAACTAAATATATAATCCAAATCAACCATTGGAAAATTAAAAGCATCATAACGATTTAAAACAGGATCAATTGGAATAGCGTTGGGATAACACCAATCTAATCTATTACATCCAATATCCAATCCTACACCAGTACATACTTGTTTTGCAAATGGAAAAGCAAATTGAGCTGCAAATCCTTCTGATTGAAATTTTGGGTATATTTTGTTTTTGTATGCTAATGTACTAATCATCAAATTGTGGGTGGGAATTTAATTTCTATACTCATTTTATAATACATAAATTCATAATTTTAATAATTTACATTCATTTTCTTAGTATGACACCAAGAAAATCTTTCTGAAATTGATAATGTATCAAAATCAATTGGTGGATTATAATCACCCAAATATTGTTTGTATATGTTTATTGCACCGTTAATATCTCGATTTATATTATTTTGTTATACATTGCATTTTGTTGTTCTTGTTTTTTTATATCTTTGATATGGTACAAACAAAAGTCTTCTTCCTCAGGAAAATATGCTTGACTTTTAAATCCTTTTATTTTTTCATGTACTTTTCCTTCCCAATGAATACCAACGTTGTTCCTGATCAATCGACATTGAAAATCTGGAAAATTTACCCAATCGTTTTCATCAATTCTCCAATTCCATCTTAAAATATGTTCCTGTGTAATACCATTTACTTTGTTTATTCTCGGTAAATGAAATACACCAATATCTGAATTAGATTCTAAAATTGATTTGATATTTGAAAGTAAATAATCCGATGGATATTCGTCTGCATCTATATTAAATATATAATCCTTTGTACATTTACTAAATAGGAAATTTTTTTGTTGTGCAAAATCAAAATTCAAATCGTGTTCAAAACATTTAATAAAATTATTTGGCTTATAAAATTCTACTCTTATCAAATCTAAAATCTCATCGGTTGGTTTATCCAAAACGATAATTATTTCATCTTCATCGGTAACACATCCAATTAATTTATTCAACAATGTTTTCAACTCAAATGTTTCGTTGTGAGCTAAAATAGCATAACTTATACCTACCATATTTCTGATTTTTAATTAAGAATTTGCTTCATCAGATAATTCTCGAATATTATTTTTAAGATAATTTGTTATTTTTTTATATGATTTAGTAACATTTTTATTATCAAATCCTCTGAATTTTACTCTTGCAGGATATACATCCACTATACTATTGTCTACTTCACATTGTTCCATTACGATTGACCAACCAAATATGTGTAATACTTGATTTATATATAAAAGTAATCCGGTACTCCTAAATTCATCCCACGTTTTTCTTGTAACCATGTCATAGTCATTTGTTAATTCTTTTGCCATTTGTTTGATATTGTTTTATTTAAATATTTTTAGTAAAAATTCTTTTCCACATATTTCAATTGCTTTATCACACAACATTTTATTTTTGAAACAAAGTTTTAATCCAATGAATCTATATACATTACAACTTTCTATTTGACATCCATTAAAAAATAAAAATGAATTGAATTCATCCAATTTGTTACAATAGATAAAATAACCATAGTCATCCGTTTTTGTATTTGGATACCAACCATCATTTAAGTCTTTAGCTATAATAGCTAATATCTCAATAACATCGCCAAATTTAATAAATTTTAAATCAACTGAATGGCCAATGTATGATGTAATATAATGATTTAATTGTTTTTGGCTTTGTTTTTTGATAAAGGTCGATAGAAATTTTTCATTACAAATTTGCAATGCTAATTTAGCGGTTTCTTCATCTTTCAATAGTTGTAAGGATGTGTTGAGATGTACTTTATTTATATTTGGTTTTTCTATAATCGATTCATCATTGTCATTATAATGTATGATATAACCAATATCATCTGTGTTGAAATTCGGTGTCCATCCTTTGTTCAAATCTTTGCAAATTTGCCAAAAAATATATTCATTATTATAATTGTGTTTGATGTACACATCAAAATGCTCATCAATGTAATCATACAACTGTTTCATTTCAATTTAAAATAATTAAATGCTTCTTTAAAATTTTTAAATTTAATCGGGTGTGTTACATCATACATCTGAATTCCATCTTTATCAATCAATTCAATCACTTCCCACCAAATTGAATTTGATGTTTTATTCCCCGATGGATACAAAAATCCAACAAATGGACGTACCATTGTATAGAGTATCCAACATTGTTCTCCGTCAAATTTAAAAGTATCTTTTTGTAATTGACTCAGTTTAACTTTTTTCTCAATTGATCCAATAGAAGTATATTCTGGTTCAGTATAATATCCACAGGACATACAAAGACAAAAACCCGTTTCTTCATTTTTTTCTACTGTAAACAATCCGCATTGTGGGCATTTATATTTTTCCATTCTTTTACAACGTTTTCTTAATGTAAATAGTTAATTTTTCATACTTGGGTTAAAAATTGTATCGTTTTCAAAGAAAATATTTATTCTACCTTTTTGAGTTTTGGTAAATTCAATTTTGGAATTTCGATGTTAAATTTAGGAATATATTTATCCAACACTTCTTTTAATTTAATATCCATATGTTCAAGTGTATAATTATTTAAAATATTATTTCGTTGTTTTCTTGATTTTTCTAAATACAATCCATAATTTTCAAAAACACCCATCAAACGTTTGGATGCTTTTTCATAATCAACATAAAACCAACCAGATTCTGGAATAATAATTTTCTCCCAAACAACCGATGGATGAACTTGTCTAATTGTTCCATCTAATAATACTGATCCTTCTGTTGTAACAAAATCTAAATGACCCGACCAATTAGGAACAATCAGTAATTTTCCAATAGAACCGAACTCAGCAAATGGTCTCGAATATCCCTCTCCATGTGTATATGATACTAACGATTTGATTTTATCGTGATTATAAATTTGATTTATTTCATCGTCGGTAAATTGACCATGCAGTAGATATATATTTGGCAAATCCTCTTTGTTAACTAATTTTTTGATAAGTTCAATTTTCTTTAATATTTCGGTTTTATCGATATTAGATGGACTTGCACCATTTGTTTTTAACAACAGAGAGGGTTTATTTTCTTTACCAGCGAACGTTTCTAAAAAGGATTTAATTAATCCACCGGTATCTTTTCTGTCATGAAACAAATCACCAGACAACCAATGTCCCAAATACAAAAACACAAAATCTTCTGGTATACTGTCCATTTGTTTTTTTAAATCTACGTTGACTATGTCTTTTGTCTTTTTATAAACATTTGTATCTATACCTTCAAATATAACTTCAATCGGTTTATACGCTTTGATAACCTCGATAGTCTGGTTTGTTCTTGTATCCTTTCGCTCAGCAGATGAATTCATGAATACATTTTTTGCAAATGTAGAAGGGACTATAATCAAATCCATTTTATTACAACCTTCCAACCATTCATAATGACATAGTGTAGTTTCAATACCAGCTGTTATACCAATATTATATCTCCCAATTGGATTAAACAAACCGGGAATTGTAACTTGAATAAATACATCGGGTTGTTTTTCCAATGGATTCTGAATCAAATGTTCTTTAATTGTTTTAATCTGTTCGTTTTCAAAATCAATTGAACTACATCCACCCCATTGTGTTGGTGCAATTATTATATTCCAATCGGGATATTGTTTTATAATTGAATATGCTATATCTCTACTATGTGCTCCGTATCCTGAGTTACTCAATACAGGTGCTTCTATAAGTGTTGTTATCTTCATCATTTCCATTCGTTAATTAATTCATCATATACACCGACTGGTCTATTATCTTCTTTTTTTATTTTATTAACATCAATCAATTCAAATTTTGGTCTCGGAATAAATTTTTCAAATAATTCATTCATACTCAAAACAAAATCTTGGTTCATATATTTTGCAGACATTTTACTTTCAGTTGATGTAACCCATTCTCTTCCTGCTAAACCACGTTGTTTTCTGTTTTTATCTACATACACATTCATCATCATCGCTGCAATATCTCCGATCTTAGGACTACTGTCATATATATATGGTGTAGGAACTGAACCAACCAAATTTAATACAGGAAAAATAACATATGCCCATTTTCCGTGTTTTTTATACTTTCCTACACTATTGGATGGAAATTTTTCATCCTGAGCTAACCAATCACCATTTTCATCTTCAAACCTAACTTGATCTTGCAATCCACCGGTTGCATTTATTAGAACGGGTGTTCCTGCCATTAAACTTTCAGTAGCACTCAATCCCCAACCTTCGGCCGATGAAACATTCAATGTTACATCTGCAATGTTATATAATTTGTTTAATTCTGATTGTGGTGAATCACCGACAGAATCAAAGATTACATTTATATCTTTACTACACAAATCATTTTTTAATGTAATTAAATCAGTACCATTATTATCAATTGGTTGGGTGTGTAACAACAAACAAACTTTATCTTTCTGTTCTTTGGTTAATTTGCCACAAAACGAATCATATGCTAACATTATATCAGTCAGTGATTTTCGTTTCATGTTTCTGCTATTAAAAAACATTACAAAATCATATTTTTTGTTTCCAAACAATCTTTCCTTTGTATCCAGTAAATCAACTTC
>JALNZI010000105.1 GCA_023229385.1 Candidatus Omnitrophota bacterium
GGCAAATATACTCCATTCCCCTGGTTGCAGCTTACCGGCGGCAAGATGCTACCCGGTGATGTGTTTTGGGAGCCGACGGATTTAGTCTGGGATACAGATATAACTCCTGAAGGCGCTGCCTTTGGTCTCAAAAAGACTTTAAACCCTCGTGCTTCAGTATTTATGAATGGCGGGTTCTTAGTCGTCCAAACAGATTCTACTTCTACTTCCGGTGCTTCAGCGTTTCTTGTCCAACCTGGAGCAAATTATCAATTTAATGATACCTTTTCATTAAAAGGCGCTGTTTCTTATTCTTCTTTTGATGTGAAAGACCAGGCTCCTTCCAGCTATGATAAGGGTTACAATACTAAATATAACAGCAGTTCTCCTACTACTGGTAACTATGCTTATAATTATACAATGCTTAATCCGGCATTAGAATTTAAAATCATGCAGCCTTTTAAGGGTTTTGGATTCAATGTCGAATCTTTGAAGTTTTTTGGCGAATATGTGAATAATCTGGACGTTTCAAATAAGAACACCGGTTTCTCAGCTGGTTTTCAATTAGGAAATGAGAAAATAGAGAAGTGGGGAGATTGGCAGTTCAGATATGTATATGCTATGCTCGGCAAAGATGCAGTGCTTGATATATTGCCGGATTCTGACCGCTATAGCGGTAAAACTGGTATTAGAAGCCATGAAGGATCTCTTAGCTATGGTTTAGGTAAGAATGTCTGGATTAGCTTTGATGTTTATCGTTCATGGGGTATTAATGGCATAAACGGTGCGAGCGGGAAGAAGCCTGAAACCTTAGCCCAGGCTGATTTTAATATGAAGTTCTAATAATTACCTGAGCCTGTTAAAGCAG
The DNA here is from genome assembly GCA_023229385.1 of Candidatus Omnitrophota bacterium. GTDB lineage: Bacteria > Omnitrophota > Gorgyraeia > Gygaellales > Profunditerraquicolaceae > UBA6249. The sequence goes on from JALNZI010000105.1 coordinate 848, forward strand.
CAGGAATTTCTTTAAACATTAAAGGAGGAAAGAAAATGAAGTTTGCAAAGTTAATAATATTAGGAGCACTGGTTTTAGGTATTGTCCTTCCCTGTTACGCCGAGAAAATTGTTGTCGAAGGTTCAACTACTGTGCTTCCTATCGCCCAAAAAGCGGCAGAAGTTTATATGGATAGGAACCCCGGAGACAATATTTCAGTGCGCGGCGGCGGTTCGGGAGTGGGTATTGCTTCGCTATTAGATAAAAACTGCAATATTGCTGCATCTAGCCGTCCGATTAAGGATACGGAATTAGATAAGGCAGTAACTAACGGTGTTGACGCTACAGCTAATATAGTTGCTATGGATGGCCTGGCAGTTATTGTCAATCCGCAAAACCAGGTCAGTAAATTAAGTAAAAAACAGGTAAAAGATATTTTTATGGGGGTTATTTCTAACTGGTCGCAGTTAGGGGGAAGCAATGAGAAAATCGTAGTAGTCTCCCGTGATACTTCCAGCGGAACATTCGAGGCTTTTCTTACATTAGTATTAGAGGGCAATAAAACCCGCGCCGATGCTTTAATGCAGGCATCTAATCAGGCAGTGGCAACTACTGTTAGCGGCACGCCAGGTGCTATTGGTTATGTGGGGTTGGGATTTATTTCGCCTTCAGTAAAAGCAATTGAAATAAACGGGGTCATTCCTTCAAAAGACACGGTTGTTTCCGGAAAATACCCGGTTACCCGTCCGCTTTTTATGTATACCGATGGAAAGCCTCAGGGTTTAGCAAAGGGATATATTGATTTCATCTTAAGCGATGAAGGCCAAAAATTAGTTGAAGAAGAAGGTTTTGTGGGGTTGAAAGATAAGAAATAAAGCGTTTACTCGCTAACCTAAGCTGGATGGCACGGTAGGATAAATCTACCGTGCCATCGCTCCAATTATGAATATACTGTGTTTTAAAGAAAAACTATATAAATGGATTTTTACCGTCCTCGCTTTTGCTTCGCTTTTCTTTTTGGTGGGTATTGTACTGGTATTGGTGAAAGAAGGCCTGCCGATATTCCAAAAAGTAAGTTTTTTTAAATTTATTTTTGGCCGTTCCTGGTATCCTACTTACAACCCGGCAGAATTTGGAATTTTACCCTTAATTTTAGCTTCTGTTTGGGTTACTTTTGGCGCGGTCATAGTTTGTTTACCTTTAGGAGTAGGCAGCGCGCTTTATTTGAATGAATTAGCCGGTCCGGTTCAAAAAGCCGTATTGAAGCCAATTATCGAGTTGTTAGCGAGTATCCCTTCGGTAGTTTTTGGATTTTTCGGCATGGTTGTGCTTACTCCTTTTTTACAGAAGATATTCCATTTGCCGACAGGTTTAACCGCTTTAAATGCCAGTATTATTTTGGGAGTTATGGCTACTCCTACAGTATGTAGTATCGCCGAAGACGCGTTAAATTATGTTCCGAATGCATTTCGTGAAGCGTCTTTTGCCGTGGGCGCAACACGCTGGCAAACTTTAACTCAAGTAGTAATTCCGGCAGCAGGCTCAGGAATATCCACTGCTATTATCTTGGGTATGAGCCGGGCAATTGGAGAGACGATGACCGTATTAATGGTTGCTGGTGGCGCGGCGGTTATCCCGCATACTTTTTTAGAGCCGGTGCGGCCGATGACTGCGGCGATTGCCGCGGAGATGGGGGAGGCGCCGATGGGAGGCAGCCATTACCATGCTTTATTTGCAATCGCGCTTATATTATTCGGGGTTACTTTTATTTTTAATATTCTTGCCGAAATAATTAGCCGGCGTTTCAGGATAAAATTGGGGCTAAGCGGATGAAAAAAGAGTTTTCACAAAATTTGGGATTTTTTGCTTTATTTCTTTGTATAGTTGCTACCCTTTTAGCTTTGGGTTCAATTATATATTTTATTGCGCTGCGCGGCTTTGGCGTGTTGAGCTGGAATTTTCTTACCCAGGTGCCATATTCAGCAATGACTAAGGGTGGGATTGCCCCGGTAATTGTAGGCACGCTTTATATTACTTTGGGAGCAATCTTATTTGCTTTACCGCTTGGGCTTGCTTGCGCGATATATCTCTGTGAATATTCGCCCAAGAGTATCGTGGTCAATATTATTAGAATCAGTATCAATAATTTAGCTGGCGTGCCTTCGGTTGTTTTTGGTTTGTTTGGCCTGGCGGTATTTGTTAAATTCTTCGGTTTCTATTATTTCCGGAAGTCTTACTTTAGGAATTCTTGCTTTGCCCATGATTATTTCATCGGCACAGGAAGCGCTTTTAGCTGTTCCCCAGTCAATCAGAGAGGCTTCATTGTCTCTGGGCGCAACAAAATGGGAAACGATTAAAAATATTGTTTTACCCACAGCTTTACCTGGGATCCTTACCGGTGTTATCTTGAGTATTGGCAGAGTGGCCGGAGAGACCGCGCCGATTTTATTTACCGCTGCGGCTTTCTATACCCGCGGTTATCCTAAATCCATATTTTCTGAAGTGATGGCTTTACCATATCATATTTATGCGCTGATGACCGAAGGTGCGCATCCGGATAAACAAAGAGCGATTGCTTATGGATGTAGCCTGGTGCTTTTGTTATTGGTTTTATTTATTTCAGGATTTGCTATTGTTTTGCGGCAAAGACAGAGGAGCTCTTATGGATAATAAGATAAAGATGCAGGCAAAAAACGTGGATTTCTTTTATGGTAAGAACCAGGCGCTAACAAATGTCAGCCTCGATGTTTATGCTAACCAGGTTACGGCAATGATCGGGCCATCAGGCTGTGGAAAATCAACTTTTATACGTTTATTTAACCGGATGAATGAACTTGTTTCGCACACTACCCTTAACGGAGAGATATATCTTGATGGTTTAGAAATCAACAGTCCTTTGGTAGATGCTGTGGATATCCGAAGGAGGGTGGGGATGGTTTTTCAAAAACCCAATCCATTCCCCAAGAGTATATTTGAGAATATCAGCTATGGTTTAAAGGTGAATGGCATAAAAGACAGGGCGTTTATTGAGCAGAAGGTCGAAGATTCCCTAAAAAAGGCGGTTATCTGGGGGGAAGTAAAAGACAGGCTTAATGAAAGCGCCCTGAAGTTATCCGGTGGCCAGCAGCAGCGTTTATGTATTGCCCGGTGTTTGGCTGTGGAAACAGAGGTAATCTTGTTTGATGAACCATGCGCCAGCCTTGACCCGATATCAACCGCGAAGATAGAGGAGCTTATACTGGAGTTAAAAAAAGATTATTCTATTGTTATTGTTACGCACAATATGCAGCAGGCAGCGCGAGTTTCTGATTATACGGGTTTTTTTCTATTGGGTGAGTTGGTGGAATTTGGAAAAACCCAGGATATTTTTACCGCGCCAAAAGACAAGAAGACGGAAGCCTATATTACAGGAAGGTTTGGTTAAAATGAAGAAAGTACTTTTTGTTTGCGTAGAGAATTCTTGCCGCAGCCAGATTGCTGAAGGATTTGCAAAAGCATTAGGTGGTGTAAAGCTTGAGTCATACAGCGCTGGGTCAAAACCAAGTGGCAAGGTTAATCCTGATGCGATTAAAGTTATGCGGGAAATAGGCATAGATATCTCAGCCGTAAAATCGAAAGGGTTTAATGATTTGACAGTAAAAGACTTTGATTATGTTATTACAATGGGATGTAGGGATATTTGTCCATTTGTTCCGGCTAAAGAGCATATTGATTGGGAGATTGAAGATCCTAAGGGAAAAGGCGAAGAATTTTTTAGGAAAATACGAGATCTGATTAAGGAGAAAGTAGAATCGCTAATTAGAGAGGTTTAATATGGAGAGGCATTTTGATACGGAATTGGCGGATTTAAAAGGCAATATCCTTCAGATGGGGGATTTAGTAGAAGAAGCGATCATTGATTCTGTAGAGGCGCTCAAGAAGTTGGACAAGGATAAGGCAGAAAAAGTAATTACTGATGATAAATTTATTGATGAAAGTGAACTGAAGATTGATGAAGAGTGCCTGGACCTGTTGGCTTTAAGGCAGCCTATGGCTGTAGATTTGCGTTTTATTACCATGGCGATGAAAATCTCTACTGATTTAGAAAGAATGGCCGATTTGGCT
>JALNZI010000106.1 GCA_023229385.1 Candidatus Omnitrophota bacterium
AAGCACGGGGGTTTAAAGTCTTTTTGAAACCAAAGGCAGCGCCTTCAGGAGTTATATCTGTATCCCAGACTAAATCCGTCGGCTCCCAAAACACATCACCGGGTAGCATCTTGCCGCCGGTAAGCTGCAACCAGGGGAATGGAGTATATTTGCCGTAAGCATAATCCAGTATAATTTGTTTTTTCGAATTATAATCACCAAAAGAAATATTCGTGGAACGCGGATCTCCGCTACCGGTGGCTATGCCGATCCCAGCCATAACTTTATCGTTTATCTTGCTTTCCATACCAAGCCTCATGCGCACCCGGCCGATATTTGCATCCTTCTGGATATCATTATTATTTTTCTCGTGTTGATTCTGATACCTTAATCTTAAATCACCCTTAAACTTGATATTCTGTACCCAAGCCGGCAGAGAAGAGAATTTTCCTTGGGCAATTTCTTTCTTTACCTGTTCCTGAGTTTCAGTCTTTACCTGCTGCGCTTCTGCCCCGGTCAAAACCCCCTTTTCCACCAATTTCTGCAACAATAGATCAATTTCTCCTGCGTATGAAGCCTGGACACCTACGCTCATCAAACAGAAAATTCCCAACATCACTGCGATTAACAACTTTTTCATCACAACTCCTCCTTTTCTTAAGTTAACCTTCCACACATAACTTGCGTATTTGACGCAAATTCAATTCCACCTCTCTTAGTGAATCACTGGCGCATTCACCATCAAGCCTTTCTTCCTCTATATTGTCTAAGATACTACTCAACCTGCCTAGCTGAGATCTAAGGTTACTGGCTAAAAAATCCTTGCGGATAGGCGACATAGTATTCATTTTTTTATTCCCTCCTTTCAAACTTTAGATATTTTACATTGCTGACATTAATTACAAATTAAGCGTTTGTAAAATCTATGTAAAATAAACTTAACCTTTTTTTACTAAATATTCCCTGTCCAATGACTCGCTTATCTCATTTACTGCGCCCAGAAGGCTGGCAAGGTTAAAAGGCTTGGTTAAATAACAATCTGCCCCTAATAAATGCGCATACAACTTATCCTGTTCATGGCATTTGGCGCTAACTACCACTATAAATGACCTGGCATACCTAAGGTCGCTCTTGATCTCTTTGCAGATGTCGAAACCATCTATTCCCGGCAGCATAATATCTAAGATAATAATATTAAAAACTTCCTCTTTAATCTTTTGCATAGCGCTTGCACCATCAAAGGACTGCTCAACCTCAAAACCTTCTTTGCTTAAGTTATATGCAATAAAACTGCTGATATCCCTGTCATCTTCCACAATGATAATCTTTTTCTTGTTAACCATAGAGTTCTCCTTGCCCGAAAGGGCACACCCGCTCAATACCTTATAAGCGCGGGGTGTTATTCGTACTGCGCATAGAATTTATCCAGGCTTTCAGATTCTTCATCGATAATCCTGCGCAATAATATAATTAAAGATTTGGCTATTTCTAATATCTTATTGATCATGGCCTAAGTATAAAACAGGAGGGTTAAATCCGCTTCAAGGGAAGGTAAAATCCAGGTAAAGCTTTAAAAGGCATATCTAAACCAAAAGGCGCCCTGAATAGAGCGCCTTTAATCCTTCTTACCATGTCTAACTCTAGATACTAAATAAGATTGGGGATAGTAAACCAAAATTTGGAACCGAGGCCTTCCACGCTCTCAACGCCAACAGAACCAGAATGAAGCTCTATGATATGCTTAACAATGGAAAGCCCGAGGCCAGTACCTCCAAGCTCGCGCGAGCGCGCCTTGTCTACGCGGTAAAAACGTTCAAAAATACGTGGGATATCTTTTGCCGGGATACCCGAACCAGAATCCTCAACAACGATCTTTATTTTATCCGCAAGCTGTTCGGAATAAATCCGCACAAAACCTTTATCTTTATTATATTTAATGGCATTACTAATAAAATTAACCAGGACCTGCTCAATTTTACTTTTATCAGCCAAAATCTCCAAACCCGGGGGTAAATCGAATTTAACCTCTATCCCTCTTTTCTTTGTTTGAGATTTAAATCCCATTACAACCTCATTAACCAACCCGGCTAAAACAAACTTATCCTTATTAAGCACAATCTCTTTAGATTCGATATGCGAAAGATCTAACAGATCATTAATCAAAGTATTTAACCTATCTGTATGATTATCAATTATTTTCAGGAAATTAATGCTATTTTCCTTATCCTCCATCGCCCCTTCAAGCAAAGTCTCCACAAAACCCTTAATAGAAGTAAGCGGAGTCTTTAATTCATGCGAAACATTAGCCACAAAATCCCGGCGCATAGTCTCAAGGAGTCTTATCTCGGTAATATCATGAATAACCAAAAGACAGCCATTAATTATCCCCGACTTAAAAAGTGGCGAGGCGTTGACTTGGAATACTTTTTGCATCGGCCACACAAGAACCAGTTCCCTGGAAACAACTTCGCCTATTTTCAAAACTTGCGCGATAATCTCAGCAATATCATTATTAGGGAATGCTTCCAGGAAAAATATTCCTAACACATTTTTTTTAGAAATGTTAAATATATTCTCAGCTGTAGGATTGAGCGAAAGCACCCTTGAATCTGCATCAACTAAAATCACACCCTCTACCATACTGTTTAATATGGTATGCATACGAATGTTTTCATCTTCTAAGTTATTAATTCGCTTATTAAGTAGTTCTATGGCGGAATTTAAGTCGGAGATGGTTTTCTTTAGGCCGGCATTAAACAATTTCATTCCTCTGCTTCAAAACGATAACCATAATTCTTGACTGTTATAATGCGTTTAGATTCAGTCTTTAACTTCTTGCGCAACGTCCTTACGTGCACATCCACTGTACGCGTCTGGATCTCCATAGCATGGTCATAACCCCAGATAGAATCCAAGAGATAATCACGGGATAGAACCCTCCCCCTTGCTTTAAGCAGGGTTTTCAGGAGTTCAAACTCTTTTGCCGTAAGTTCAACCGGCTTATCTTTAACACTTACAGATATTTTAGCAAAATCTATCCTTAGATCACCTGATTGAAACACTTCAGGAAGTTTTTCTTTCTCAGTTGCCCGGCGCAATACCGCTTTTATGCGCGCGATAAGCTCACGCGGGCTGAATGGCTTGGTAATATAATCGTCAGCTCCTAACTCTAAGCCCACCACTTTATCTGACTCCTGGCTTTTGGCGGTAAGCATAATTATAGGGATAGAAGCGGTTTTAGTCTCTTTTTTTAAAGTTTTGCATACCTCCAAGCCATCTATTCCCGGAAGCATTAAATCTAAAAGAATAAGATCCGGGTATTCACGTAAAGCCAAATCCAAGGCATCTTCACCGTCGCGGGCAGCAATAACCTTAAAACCTTCTTTTTTAAGGTTGTACTCGAGCATCTTAATAATGTCCTTCTCGTCTTCAACAATCAGGATTTTTTCTTTCACCCCGCACCTTCTTTCTTGCCCTTGCACACATTCACGCAAATACCGCAAACATAAGAATCAACCTGGCGCTGTTTCTGAAATTCCCTGAGCTTCTCAAAACACTTGGCATGTTCAAATTTAGCTGGATCATCTTTTATAGCTTGCGCCGGACATATTTTAACACAAAGCCGGCATAAACCGCAATCTTCTTTTACCGGCTGATCCGGCTCAAGCGGCATATCTGTTAGAACGGTCACCAGACGAAATTGGCTACCAAACTCTTTATTCACCAGAAGATTGTTTCTTCCAATCCAACCTAGTCCTGCCAAAACCCCTAATTTCCTATGCGAGGCGTGTGCGCTCATCTTTCCCCAGTCAATAATCTGCGAAGTAGGAATACCTAAACTAAGATACCCTTTTTTCTGTATGTAATTACCCACTCTCAAGGCTACCTGGTCTAAAAACATATTCACCATCCGGTAATGATGAAAATACATCCTCGTGGGAACCTGTTCTATTTCATCCAAAGCAGCCCGCGAGATCCGCATGCCCAGGCAGACCGCGCGATCCATTTTCGCTAAGACTTTAGGTGAAATTAAAAATTCCTTTTTTATATTTTTTATATCAGCTACACCAAAAAGGTCAATTTCTAAAGAAAAGCAGTAATTTTTAAGCTCAAACTTGTTATTTTCCATTGATCTTCCTAAGATAAACCATAAGCAGCGAAATTGCTGCGGGAGTAACTCCGGAAATCCGCGAAGCCTGGCCCAGGTTAAGCGGTTTAAACTTGGACAGCTTCTCCCTTATCTCACGGGATATCCCGGATAAATTATCATAATCAAAATCAAGCGGCAGCCTGATTTTCTCAAGATGTTTAAAACGCTCTACATCTTTAAACTGCCTTTGAATGAAGCCTGAATATTTTACCTCTATTTCAATTTGCTGCCAAGCAGATTCGGGTATGCCGGTTTTTAACTTATGCATTGCTTTTAAATCCTTAATGCTTATTTGCGGCCGTTTTAATAACTCCTCCAAACTTACTATCCGTGTAAGCGCGGCAGAACCAAGTTGAATTAATTTAGCGTTGACTTTTTTATCCGGCCTGATTCGCGTCTTTCTTAAAAAAACTAACCCTTCTTTTATCCCCTTTTGTTTATTTTCGACTTTGCGGTAAACTGCCGCGCTCAATAGGCCTAAATCAAAACCCGTCTTGCTTAAACGTAAATCCGCGTTATCCTCACGTAAGATAAGCCGGTACTCCACCCGGGAGGTAAACATGCGATATGGCTCAAGAGTTCCTTTAGTAGTTAAATCGTCAATCAATACGCCAATATAACTGCTGGCGCGGTCTAAAATAAACGGTTCTTTATTCTGAAGACGCAAAGCGGCATTAACACCTGCAACCAACCCTTGCGCTGCTGCCTCCTCATAACCCGTAGTACCGTTGATTTGACCGGCCAGATAAAGATTCTTAATCAGCTTTGTTTCCAGGCTAGGATAAAGCTGGGTGGGTT
>JALNZI010000107.1 GCA_023229385.1 Candidatus Omnitrophota bacterium
TCATTATGCGCACTCCTTAAGGACTTCCCCTAATATTTTCACTGCCTTGTCAATTTCATTCTTGCTGATATTTATCGCCGGCATCAACCTTAAGACTCTATCATGCGTACAATTAATCAATAAACCTTTATCCGCGCATTTCTGCGGAATTAGTTTTGCGTCAATATTCAACTCAATACCAAACATCAACCCGATACCCCGCACATCTTTAATTATAGGATAAGTTGTTTTTAAAAGCTTGAGTTTCTGCGCAAGATATTCGCCCATAATCAGACAATTTTTAAGCAGCTTTTCTTTCTGGATTGCCCTAAACACTCCTAAAGCCGCCTTGCAAATTACCGGCCCGCCGCCAAAAGTAGAGGCATGCATACCAGGGGTAATCAGATCACTAAATTCCTTTCTTGCTACCATAACTCCAATAGGCAGGCCTCCACCCAAGGCTTTAGCCAGAGTCACTACATCAGGAGTAATGCCATAATTTTGATAACCGAACATTTTGCCTGTCCTGCCGATACCGGTCTGCATCTCATCAATAATTAAAAGTATTTTCTTTTCATCGCATATTTTCCTGAGCTCCAGGACAAAATCTTTATCGGCAATATTTATCCCGCCTTCACCCTGGACAAGCTCAAGCAAAACAGCAGCTGTTTTATCAGTAAGCGCCTGTTTAAAAGCATTGATATCATTAAACTTCACCTGTTTGAAACCTTCAGGCATAGGACAAAAACCGTCTTGATATTTTTTCTGGCCCGTAGCCGCAAGTGTAGCTAATGTCCTGCCGTGAAAGGCATTCTCAAAAGTAATAATTTCATATTTTCCAACAGGTGCGCCGAATTTTCTAGCTAACTTAATTGCCCCCTCATTAGCCTCTGCCCCGGAGTTAGCGAAAAAAACCTTGCCCGGAAAACTCCAGTAAATTAACTCTTTTGCCAGCCTTGCCTGAAATGGATGATAATAATTATTCGGGATAAAAATAAGTTTACCCACCTGATCCCGGATACCCTGCATAACCTTAGGATGGCAATGCCCTAAACTGCCCACCCCCCAACCCGGGAAGAAATCCAGGTAAACCTTGCCCGTAATATCCCAGAGCCGCGAACCCTTGCCTTTAACAAAAACAAGCGGCACCTTATTATAGGTAGGCATTATATTTTCTTTATAAATTTGAAATATCTCTTCTAACTTCATCTTATAATCTCAGTACCAATACCCTTGTCTGTAAAAATCTCCAAAAGCAAACCATGCGGGGTACGCGCATCAATAATGTGCGTTTTCTTGACTCCTCCGTTTATCGCCACTACACAGGCATCCACTTTAGGGATCATCCCCTGCTGAATAATTTTGCTTTCAATCAACCCTTTTACTTCCTCAACCTTTAAAGTAGAGATAAAAGAATTCTTATCCTCGGCATTACGCATAATTCCTTTGACATTAGTCATCAAAACAAACTTTTCCGCCTGAATACTGGCGGCAATACTAGCGGCTGCTTCATCCGCGTTTACATTATAAGTTTTCTTATCTTTCCCCCTGCCCATAGGCAAAACCACAACTATCTTATCTTTTCTCAATTCCTCATTTAGCAGTTCGGTATTAACTTCTTTAATATTACCCACCAGGCCAATATCTATTTTTGTCTTTTTCTTCTCAACCTGGATCAGATCGTCATTTTTGCCGTTTAAACCAACCGCCTTGCCTCCCAGATCATTAATCTCCTTCACAATCATCTCATTTAATACCTGTAGCTCCTCTTCAACCAGCTTCAAGGTCTCTTCATCGGTAACCCGCATACCTTCGACAAACTCTGTTTTTTTACCCGAAGCGCGCATGCGATCGCTGATATTCGGGCCGCCGCCATGCACAAGGATAGTACGTAACCCCATAAAATTAAGAAAAACAATATCCTCCAGGACACCATTACGGATCTTGGCGTCACCCATAATACTTCCGCCGTATTTAATCACAATTACCTTTTTATGAAACCTCTTTATGTAAGGCAATGCCTCAATCAAAACATCCGCTTTCCTAATCGCTTCTTCCATTGTTCCTTTCTTGTGTACAAACACAATACCGGCGCAATATCCGCTACCTAGCGGATACCAACGCAAAACCCATTAAGCGTTGAGTACCTATTAGCGCCGGGTATCTAGTTATACTCTGCGTTTATTTTTATATATCCCGGAGTAAGATCAGACGTATAAACAGTAGCACTTGCTTTACCCCGTGACAGTCCCACTGTAAGTTTAACCTGTTTGCCTTTTAAGGAACCCAGATTTATTTTTAACTGGCTTTCTTGAATTTTTAAACCGCTTGCGCCGACAGCCGCAGCTACCCTGCCGAAATTCGGGTTTTCGCCGAAAACCGCAGTCTTAAAGAGCGCAGAGTTGGCGATATTCAAAGCCACTCTTCTTGCCTCCTGGAAATCCTTTGCCTGACAAACATCAATTTGAATAAATTTAGTGGCGCCCTCGGCGTCTTTAACCACCATTTTGGCCAGCTCCAAACAAACTAAATCTAATGCCTCTGAAAAATCCTGTAGGCCCTTACCCTCGGAAATAATCTTATTCCCCGCAGTGCCATTAGCTAAAACCAAAACCGTATCATTCGTACTCATACATCCATCAACGGAAATACAGTTAAATGACTTATCTACGGCAATTTCCAAAGATTTATCTAAAGCACGCTTGGTAATCTTAGCATCGGTCATAATAAAACAAAGCATGGTCGCCATATCCGGAGCAATCATACCGGCGCCCTTGGCGATTCCACAGAAGTTAACTGTTTTTGCTCCGATTTTCAGGCTTACGCTTACCTCTTTAGAAAAGGTATCCGTAGTCATAATCGCTTTTTCTGCCCCCTGTATCCCGGAACAGGATAAACCGGAAACTAACTCCGGTATTTTCTGCTTAATCTTAGCTATGTCCAGTTTCTTGCCGATAATCCCGGTTGAGTCGACTAACACGCTATTCTTTGCGATCTTTAACTCCCGGGCAACATAAGCACAGGTTAATTCAGCATCCCGGATACCCGCCTTCCCGGTAAAACAATTGGCATTACCGCTATTCACCAATACAGCCTGAATATTTTTGGCGGACTTAAGATTCTTCTTAGAGACAATGAGCGGAGCAGCAATAATACTATTCGTGGTAAACTTTGCGCTGGCTAAGGCCGGAGGATTAGAATACAACAAAGCTAAATCCAGCTTCCCGGATTTCTTTAATCCGCAGGCAACGCCATTTGCCTTAAAACCGTCTGGTAAAATTGCTTTTAAGGATTTTTTCATAGCAATCCGGTAATCTCCGGAATTTTATACATAATATTCATATTCTGCACTGCCTGAGCTGAAGCGCCCTTTAATAAATTATCGATAGCGCTAATCACAATAATTGTATCTCCGAAATCCTTAACCCCGATATCGCAAAAATTAGTTTTCACCACATCTTTAATCCTGGGGAAAACCCCTTCCGCTTTGATACGGATAAAAGGCTCGTTCTTGTAGAATTTCTTAAATAAATCTGTGATATTTTTTGCCTTAAACTTTGCTCCCGGGGCCTTCTTGAGATAAATAGTTGAAAGTATCCCCCGCTCAATCGGTAACAAGTGCGGGACAAAAACTACGTCCACCTTTTTACCGGCAATCTTCGAGAGCACCTGATTTATTTCAGGCGCATGCTGATGTATGTTCACCTTATAAGCCCTGAAATCACCCTGTATTTCAGAAAACAAAAATTCCTTTTCCAGTTTTTTGCCCGCCCCGCTCACGCCAGATTTAGCATCAATAATTATGGAACTTAAGTCCGCTAAATTTAACGCCAGTAAAGGAGCAAGCCCCAAAATTATTGACGTAGGATAACAACCGGGATTAGCCAGGAGCTTTGCGGTCTTTATCTTTGCCCGGTAAAGTTCAGGCAGGCCATAAACCGCTTCTTTTAAGCTTGTTTTGTCCTGATGAACAACTTTATAAAATTTCTCATATACCGACGGATTATTCAATCTGTAGTCAGCGCTTAAATCTATAACCCTCTTGCCCAAGTTTAAAAGCTTTGGCACAAATTTCATTGATACGGTATGCGGAAGGGCCAAAAATACCAGGTCGCAGTCTTTCTTGATTTTAAGCCAATCGGGTTTTGTGCAGACAAGTTCCAGGCGATGTTTGAATTTCGGAAAGACATCAGAAATAACCTGATTGTCTTGTCCGCTTTTTCCGGAATTAAAAAGGTGGGTAATCCTGACATTGGGATGGTTAAGTAGAAGCTCAATAAGCACTTCCCCTGTATGCCCGGTTGCGCCAATTATGCCAACATTAATAATCATTTATTCTCCGTTTCTATTGATAAAATGACAAATGCATAATTAAATCATAATAGAATAAAATCTATCTCCCGTCAAGGATTTTTCTCGTCGGAACTAAAGATATCTATTAGCGGGTCCTGCTACTACTTATCGATAGTTTATATATGTTGATTCGCAAGCTTTCCGGCTTTTGCTTAAGGCACAATTAGAAGATTTTCGGCAAATGTGTGCGAGGAATTACGTCGAGCGTAGGCAAAATCTTAATAGCGCAAGAATACTGCAGCCGCAGCGAGACGTAAACTTAAAGCACACGGCGAAAATCTTCGTGCCGTAGCGAAAGACGGAAAGCTTAAGCGTTTTCTGCACATATATAAACAAAAAATCCCGCTTTCCAGCGGGATCGTTTGCGAAAATTATTTTTATATAAAGGAGTTGTTCCTCCTACCTCTTAGTCCACTGGAAGCGTTTACGCGCGCCCTTTAAGCCGTATTTCTTACGCTCCTTCATCCGCGGATCACGCGTTAAATATCCGTTTTTACGGAAGAT
>JALNZI010000108.1 GCA_023229385.1 Candidatus Omnitrophota bacterium
ATTAATTCTTCTAATTCTGACTGTTTCATAAATACAATTTAATTTAATTAGTGTCAAAATTAATTTTTATGACATAGACACAAAAAAAACCGTACCATTTCTGATACGGATTGCCTTATAAAGTCAAGAAATCTTTATAGTAATTTTATTGTTTCAATATATCTTGGAATTCCTTCTTCATCTAACCAATGTGTTGCATAGTGTACTCCATCTTCACCTGTAAAATCATTGATTCTTTTTCTCACCAAAAAGCTGTCCATTGTACGTTTTCCTGAAAGTGTTTGTCCACTTCCATCATTTTTCGATTCATCAAATCCCACACGTAATGCAATGTACATCTCATACCTTTCTTCAGTCGTCAATTCTTTTTTAATAATTTCATATGTTTTTTTTACAGAATTTTTTCTGTTGTAAATAATATTCAAAAAATCAATTCCACATATAGCAATGCATATTTCAGCAAGTATTTTTGTTTTGAAAAATAAGTATTCTCCGATTGGTCGATTTGCTCCACCGGAAGCATAGTATAATGACCAATAAAATCCACCCACAGTTATGTTTCCATTTGCATCAAAATATATCAAATGACCCCAATTCAAAAAGTTTTTTGATTTAAAATCCGGTTTCCAACCATCGTTCAAATCATTTGATATTAATGCAAATATTTCATTAGCATCACCCAAACAAAATATTTTATTTCTTAATTTTGTAATTCTATTTTCACTGAAGTCTTCTTTGTTGAACAATATATATTGTTCAACATAATCATTCAAATTTGGCATATAAAAAATTTTATTTCGTCTGGATATATGTATTTCATTTGATTTATTATTAACAAATTATAATCAATTGGTCTGCTGCAAGATGTGACTCCTTGTCTTTTTTGTTGTATTCTCTTGTATATTTTTCCATCCTATTGGTTGTGGAGACAAAGATCGAATAAGAATCATCTTCTTTGATACTGCTGATTTTATTTTCAGCTCTTAATTTTTCAATCGTTTCATTTTTAAGTTTTGCCACTTGAATCCGATTAAAGAATTTTTCCACCAACGATATTAAAATCTTCATCCATTCCAATATGTTCTGTTTCAAATTGTTCAAATTTTAATATGTGAACTAATTCCATCCAACCGTCTGGATCTTTTATTGATGATAATATAATTTTTGCAGTTTTCATTTGTTATCAATTTTATTTTTTTAGAAATGTTTATATTCGTCATGAAGTGTACAACCAAAATTTGATGGTGTTTCTATACTTTTTACATACCCACCACCCCAATCGGTTATCAAATCAATATACAATTCTGTTTTTAATTTGTTACATATCCCATCATTGATTGCTCCATCATACACATAAAAAGTCTTTTGTTTCCAATGTGTGCAAGTTAAACAACTTGGTAAATCCGTAGACGTTTCTTTTTCCATTTTTTTGTAATTATTTTTTCATTCCAAAGTAACTTTTTTTGACAATATTTGTTCTAAATCAATTGTTTTTAATTGTGTTAATTTTTGTAATGCAACTACGTCAGATGATATTAACGTAGTAGAACCGGGAGCTCCTGTTATCGGTTTTAATTGTAAAATAATATCAATCAAATCCGAAATTAATTTTTTTGTTTTATCACCAAGCATTCCTGATTGGTTTGAATTTTTTCCAAATTTATATTCTTTGTTTGCATCTACAATAAAACTATCTCCACTTATACTTGTTTTTTTTGAATTTAAACAAATATAATCAGTATGAAATGATATTCCTTTTTCAGCTGAAAGAATTATTCTATCTTTTCTTGCATTTAAAATAATTCTGTCAGATGTATAAACCAATTGTGCACCATCATTCCATTTATCAGGTAAATCAATTGTGTCATTTATATTATCATTGGCATCCGTTTTTTTGTTTGTCAAATTAATTGATATAGTTTGACCATCACATAGATAAATAGATGAACCATATTTAGAATTAACATCTTCTGTTATGTATAATTCATTTGTATCAAACTTATTACTATTTCTTATTATTGTAATCGGTGCACCTTCAATTGAATTCTCCGACCATTGATTTCCTGAATTTTTAATTGAACTACCAAATCGAATACTATTTCCCCATCTACCCGATTGAATTACATCACCTTCATATGGTTTTAATATTTGAACATCATCTCTTTCAACAAAATAATTACCAAATTGAGTTTTTGTTTTTAAACTTAAAAAATTAGTTTCGTAATCATTTATTTGATTTTCTGGAATATCATATGAATAAGGAAGTGCATTCATATTATTGATACACCAAATATTAACAATGTTAGTATAATAATACTGAGTAACATATTTATCAACATCTGCATTGTAGAGTATCGATGAAAAAACCAATACAATTTCATGTAAGATTGGATATGTTTTATAATAAGGATTTAATGGATTTGCTTGATATATATTATTATCAGTACTATCAATTTTCCTAAAAAATACAACACCAATACTTCGATGATCCACATATTTAACATGAGATGCATCTAATATAATATCAACTATTTCTGCTGAAAAATACGTATTAGATAAATCTATTTCATCTTTTGACTGTTTTCTTTTAAAAACAGACGTTTTAAAAGTAGATGAAAATGGATCATTATACTTCATTATGCATCAATTTTTAATAATTTCCTTCTTAAAACCAGCAGCTTCTTTACGATAACCATCTAATTCTTGTTTAATCTGTTCTCTGTCATGACGAGATAATATAATATCTTCATTTGCATTGTCTCCTGGTACTTTGATAAATTGAACTTGATTTCTCACCAATTGTGCTAATTTAATTAACATCTCATCATTTTTAATTGATGTAGTCATCAAATCCTTTATAACTGGTGCAACCAGTATCACTCCCTTTATATCAGTTATATATGTACTTATATCATTAATAAATTTACTTATTTCTTCATTTTTATTAATAGATAATTCATATATCTCTTTCAATAAATCGGGAAGTGTTTTTCCTTCAAATATTTCGTCGGATTTTACATCGCTGTTATCAAGTTCGTCCATTTGTCATCTTCTGTTGTGTGTGCTTCTTCTTCTTTGTTTATATAATTAGTTAGTCGTTTGAAATATTGATGTTTTAATTTATTAAATACTTTTGCAATTGTTTTTTCATCTGCATTGGTCATATCCTGTATCATTACAACCAATGCTTTTTTATTAAAATTGTTTAAGTATTTAACTCTCAACATGATTTCAAGTAAAGCATATCCAATTTGCAATTCTTTTTTTGTTTTTAATACATATTCTAATGTATTATCTAAAAACACGATGTATTTATAAAAGAATTCTTCTGAATACGATATATCATCTTCATCCGACAAAAATCCATTTATTGCCAAATCAAAGTCTTGGACAAATGATTGTTTTCTTTCTTTTTGTTGTTTGTTTAAACCAAACACATGATTTCTTCCTACAACCGAAAAATATGAAAATGATTTACTTTTATTTGAATCATAATGATGTAGTTGTTCATAAAGATAAGTCAATAAATCAGCTTTTGCTATTTGTTTATCTTCTAAACCAGATCCAAAATATTGTACTAATTTATCAGATAGTATCTTAAACGTATCATATATTTCAGTTGTAAATATAAGTTGTTTTTTTACCGGATCCGTTTCATCATTATATTTTTTTATTATATCATCTAAATTTGATTTGAAATAAGTTTTATTTTTTGTTGTCGGTAATTTCTTCTGTCGTTGACTCATTATGATTGTAATTGTATATGTTAAGTAACCTAATTAATTTTTGAATTTCTTTAAAAACAAAACCCACTTCATCATCTGAACTAAAACTTCCTCTCAAATCCACTTCTTTGAGTTTTAAATCCACATACTCAATTGTTTTAGTGATTTCAATTATATACTGATTTTTGACAGTGTTTTCTTGATTCATTTTTTTGTATATCAAATAAAGTAATACGTTTAATATTATACTGATACACAATATAGTAGTTATAAGTGTTGTTATCATTTTGGATTGATTCTAAATCTAAATAAATGTTTTAAAAAGTCTTCCCCCATTATTTTAATTGCTTCTTTTGCTATTTTTTTTGTTTTAAAACAAGAATGATCTCCAAAATATACATAAGCATTTTCAGCACTCATACACATATACCAATTAAACCCTCCCACATACACATCATGACCCCCAAGATCGTTAAGCAATTTGTTGTAATATATAACAAACCCCCAATTTGTTCTGTCATGTTTTTTAAAATCTGGTTTCCAACCATCGTTCAATTCTTTTACAATTAAACAATATATTCCAATCACGTCCTCATAATTGAATATTGATTGTCTCAATTTATTGGTTTTAATTTCACTAAAATCTTCTTTGTTTACTTCTATATATTTTTCAATATAATCATGTAAATGTTTCATACTTACTCAAATAAAAGATTCAAGAAATCTTCACCACATATTGCAATAGCTTTTTCAGCAAGTTCTTTAGATTTAAACAACGGACGGGCTCCGATATTCCGAGCAGCACCGTCGGTGGAAGTATGCAAAAGCCAAAAGAAACCAACGACATTCACACCATAATCCACAACACCACCATTTCTGAGAGAATGATATATACAGTATCCCCAATCTTCCCATTTGGAGGATTTGAGATTCGGATACCATCCTCGATTTAGGTCTTTGACTATCAAAGTGAAAATTCCTACTGCATCTTCGTAATCAATGTTACCAATTGTCAAAACTTCACTTT
>JALNZI010000109.1 GCA_023229385.1 Candidatus Omnitrophota bacterium
ATGTTGCGGATAGCAATATAAAGAAATATAATCTGAAGCTAGAAGCTCAAGGGTAAGGAGGCGCCATGGGAAAGCAAGCAAGGGCAATTGTAGATTTAAGCTTAAAAGATTTAGTAAAGGATTTGAACAAGGCTTATTGCGACGAATGGCTGGCATTTTATCTTTATTGGTATATGGCGCAGACAGTCAGCGGCCGGGCATATGAAGATATGAAGGAGATGCTTGAGAAAATAGCCAAGGATGAGTTGGAGCATGCCGGAGAATTAGCGGATTTAATCACGAAATTAGGGGATGTCCCGGTAGCTAATCCTATGGATTTGGAAAAGGGAGCTAATGCCCCATATCTTATGCCGCCGAGAAACACCGCGGACATTAACCGGATTATCCGGATTGTTGCCGAGGCTGAAGCAGCTGCAATTGATGTATATAATAAAATTGCCAAAAAGACTTTTGGCAAGGATAATGTTACCTATCAGTTAGTTACGCATATATTGAGCGAAGAAGTAAACCACGAAGAGATATTTGAAAACCTTTTAGAGAGATAAGTACGGAGGAAAGATATGGCAAAAGTTACAGTTGATGCTTCTACATGTGTAGGTTGCGGTTTATGTGAACAGTCTTGCCCGGAAGTCTTTGAAGTGCAGGGTGATGGTGTTGCCCATGTAAAGGCGCAAGGTTGCGCAACTTGTAATCTGCAGGAAGTGGCGGATTCTTGCCCGGTAAGTTCAATAAAAGTAAGCGCTTAATAAACAGTAAAAAATAAGGCTGGATTTTTATCCAGCCTTATTTTTTTGTCCCCAGTTATCATTATCTGCCAGCTTTTTTCTTTATTTCTTCAATAAACTTTCCAAAGGTTTTATTTTTTTCCTGGGTTAATAAGTTCTCTCCCAGCGCAGCCTTATCTTTGGCGAATTTATCTTCATCAACCGGTTTAACGGCTTTCAGCTTGATAATATAGTAGCCGTTTACGTCGGGAAATACCTCGCTTGCCTGTTCTGTTTTTAGTTTCTTCGCTGTTTCCCAGAATACCTTTGCCTGTCCGAGGTTGTCAATCTTATCGGTAGATTTAAAGAATTTAGTTTCCTTGACCTTAAATCCCTGAGCTTTGGCTGCCTGATTAAAGGGTTTATTTTTCTTTAGTTCATCCGCGCACGCCTTAATTTTGTCCTGCGCCATTTTCCGGGATTCTTCCCGGGTTATGATTTCTTTGATCCTGTCTTTTAACTCTGACAACTCCGGGATCCGGCCTGGTTTCTTTTCCTTGAGGGCAAAGACGTAATATGTATTATCTATCTTGACCATTGGAGCAGGCTCTCCGGTGTTCAGGCTCAAAACCGCATTCAACGTTCCCTGGGGTATCTTCAGGTTAGCAGGAGGGGTGAATTGTTGGAATAACCCGGTTTCTTTTTTTGCCAGATTAAGCTCTTTAGATATTTTCTCCAGATTATATTTTTTGTTTATCAGGTCCGGGATTTTTTTTGATTCTGTATCTGATTCTGTAAGGATATATTCCAGATTCAAGCTTTGGGGTTCCATAAAACCATCTTTATTTTTATCGTAATAAGCCGAGATATCCTTATCGCTTGGTTTAACCTTTTTGGCGAATTCCGCGAATAAGCCGGCGATATAATAGATGCTCAGCTCTTCGTTATTTTTCAGCCATTCCTGGCGGATTTGGGCCTCATCTACTTTTACTCCTTCGGTAACCTGGTTATAAAGTTTAGCCAGGATCAGGTTTTGGCGCATTTGTTCCTCAAAGGTGCGCGGCTGCAGGCGGAAGACATAGCGCAGGATTTCCACATAGGTCTTATTATCAAATACCGATTTTCTTTGAAAATAAGACGCATTCTGGATAGTGTTGATTACCTCCTGGTCGTCTATATTCAGCTTACGCCTTCTTGCTTCTTCTAAAAGCATTAATCTTTCCCAGGCCTGCGATTCCAGATTAAGGTATTTTTGTACTTTAGGAAAGTCATCCCCGAATTGTAAAATAGCGGCGGTTTGCGCCGCGGAGAGGGCCTTCTTAAATTCCAGGTTAGATACGTTTTTGCCGAATATCTTGCCGGCAGGCTTATTTTCTTCTTTGTCCCGGTTGGAGCTGCCAAACCCCCAGAGGGTAAAAGCAGGGATAATGATTATCGCCAGGACGATCCAAACTTTTTTCGCGGTTTTCTTGTTGCGTAAGATGCGTAACATTTTAGTCCTTTCGTTATATTCACTAATTATAAAACAAAACAGGCAGATTGCAAATGTAAATTAAATAAGGTTAGATTTTCTTTGTTCGTCCGTCAGTTGTTAAGGAGGGATAATGCGCATGGCTATAAACAATTGGCCGGAAGAAGACAGGCCAAGAGAGAAGCTGATAAGGGATGGGGAACATACCTTAAGTGATTCGGAACTCCTGGCAATTATTTTAGGTACGGGCACAAAAGGGCACAGTGCCCTGGATTTAGCAAGGATGATACTGCAGAGGTTTAGGACTTTTCGCCAGATTGGCCAGGCTGATTTACGTCACTGGGAACAGCTAAAGGGTTTAGGCAAGGCGAAAGTGAGCCAGGTAAAAGCGGCTATTGAGATAGCCAGAAGATTTAATGAGGAGAAGATAAAAGAAAAGCGCGTGAAGATAAAATCTTCAAAAGATGTTGCTTGTATGCTTATGCCGAGGATGCAGGATTTAAAAAAAGAGGTATTTAAAGTCTTGTTTTTAAACTCCCAGAACAGGATTATTGATTTAATAGAGATAGAGGAGGGTTCGGTAAATCAGGCCAGGCCGATAATCAGGGAAATTTACCATCAGGCATTATTGGAATTTGCTTCTTTTATCGTCTGCGTGCATAATCACCCTTCAGGGAACCCTCAGCCAAGTCTCCAAGACAAGCAGTTTACCCGGGAATTAGTTTCGGCAGGGGAGTGCCTGTTTATAAAATGCCTCGACCATATAATTATAGGGAATGGAAAGTATTTCAGTTTTTCGGATAAGGGGATTATCAGATAAAATAGCGGAGATTCTTTTTGTAGACTGCTGCCAGTTCACTTAATTGGACAGTATCCAAGCGGCGCTGTCCAGCTTCAATTTTGGAGACGTAGGATTGAGTTCTACCGAGTTTCTTAGCCACATCCGACTGTTTAAGCTTAGCCGCTTTGCGCGCCCGGATTAATTTAGTGACTAAATCTTTATGAGCTTTTGTGAAGATAGTTTTGTCCATATGCTTGACACCTTTGATTTGATATGTTACACTCTTTTTAGGTATATTCCAAAATGGAATACGTGGGATTTGGTAAAAAGAGGGGGACTTAAGCCATGAAGAAGGTAAAATTTTTAATTATTTTTATCTTTGGGTCATTTAATTTATGTTTTGGCGCTGAAGAGTCTATCACGATTACCACCTATTATCCATCTCCTTATGGGGTTTATAATGAATTACGCGTGAAGAGATTAGCTATTGGTGATAATTATATTAAGAGCGGTGACTATGATTGGGAATCAAGCGATGGTGATGGGGGAGAGATTGATTATCAGACGGATCTGTTAGTCGAGGGTAATGTGGGGATTGGGACGGCGACACCGAATAATAAAATTCAAGTTGTTGATTTTATTAATTTCGATAAATTGACTAGTGGAACTTTCTTAGGTTATAAGGCGGGAGGAACTATTAATAATGGCTCCGCCAACACCGCGCTCGGCTACATGGCACTTCGCGACAACACAACAGGAAGCATCAACACCGCGCTCGGCCACATGGCACTTTCCGCAAACACAACTGGAACCGGAAATACCGCGCTCGGTTTCTTGGCACTTTCCGCAAACACAACTGGAATCAATAACATCGCGCTCGGCTGTCAGGCACTCCAAGATAGCAAAATAGGGGACGACAACATTGCGCTCGGTCGTCAGACACTCCAAAGTAATACAACAGGAGACCATAACATCGCGCTCGGATACATGTCAGGTGGCAGTATTAGCACAGGAAACTACAACATCGCGCTCGGATACATGTCAGGCGGCAGCATTGCCACTGGTTCATCTAACATTATTATTGGCAATAGCATTAACGCTCAATCTGGTACGGGAAGTAATCAGTTATCTATCGGCAATCTAATTTTTGCTACTGGTGGTTTTGGCACGGGTACGACAGTCGGTACTGGCAACGTCGGCATCGGCACGAGCAGTCCAAGCTATAAGCTTCATGTTGCTGGAAATGGTTATGCTAGTGGTTCTTTTATTAGTGGTTCGGATTTAAGATGGAAGGAGAATATTGTTACTCTGAATCATTCTTTAGAGAAACTTTTGCATTTAAGAGGTGTAGAGTTTAACTGGAAACTTAAGGAATTTAAGGATAATAATTTTCCCACAGGTAGGCAGATTGGTATTATTGCTCAGGAGATGGAGAAGGAATTTCCGGAGTTGGTGATGACGGATAAAGAAGGCTATAAATCTATCGCCTATGATAAATTTACCGCTGTTCTTCTGGAAGCAATTAAAACCCAAGAGGTAAGGATAGAGGCTTTGCAGGCCAGGCTGGATGTATTAAAAAACCGTTTGGATAATCTGTAGAGGATCTTATGGACAGGCAGATAGTAGATTATAGACAGTTTACATAGTTAGTAGACAGTGTATGTAACTAGATGTTTATCAAATAGATCCATAAGAAATATTTGAGAATGGGGACAGTCTTGTCCCTATTTTTTTTGTTAGATTAATCATCATCTCTCGTCTATTAA
>JALNZI010000110.1 GCA_023229385.1 Candidatus Omnitrophota bacterium
CACTGAGCAGACGCATATGGCTTTAGGGTTTCATGGTTTAAAACGCGATCATCCTTTAAGGCATGCCCAATCCCTGTTGCATATAATTTTGGGTGCGAATATGTCCAGCCGGCTTTTTAATGAGGTTAGGGAAAAAAGAGGCTTAGCTTATGAAATTGGTACCGGAATTAAGCGTTATCATGATACCGGCGCATTTCTGGTCCATGCCGGCATAGATAACCGTAAGGTTGCTCCTTGTCTGGAATTAATCTTCAAGGAATTAGGAAAAGTAAAAAATAAATTGGTAACTGTTGATGAATTTAAGCGGGCAAAAGAGTTTTATCTGGGTCAGCTGATGCTGGCTTTGGAGGATACTATGGAGTATATGCTTTGGATGGGCGAGAGCATGGCCTGTCTGGATAAAGTATACACGTTAGAGGATGTTATCCAAGAGGTAAATAAGGTAAATATTGAAGACTTGCGCCTGGTTGCCCAACAGATATTTAAGCGCCAGAAGATAAATTTGGCCTTGATCGGTCCGTTAGGAGAAGATAAAAAGAAGATTTATTCAAAACTTAATTTAGGATAAAATGATAATATTTTTGATCTTACTGCTTTTAGTCGGTGTTTCCTTTTTCTTTTCCTCCGCTGAAACTTCAATTATTGGTTTGAGCAAAATACGCCTGCGCCATATGTTGAATAAAGGCATCAAGCGCGCCCAAAGTGTCCAGCGAGTGGTAACTAAGCTGGATAAAGTAATTGCCGCAATTCTTATCGGTAATAACCTGGTGAATATCGCCATTTCTTCAATTGTGACCGGTATATTTGTGCAAATTTATGGTTACCGCTGGGGAGTAGTTGTTTCTACATTTGCAACTACGATTGTTTTGCTTATCTTTTGTGAAGTGACTCCGAAAATACTTTCCGCAAAACATGCGGAGAAGGTGGCACTGATTACCGCTCCAATAATGGAAGGCGTGGTTGTGGTTTTAAAGCCGCTGATTGTATTCTTTATCAGCATCAGTAATTTTATACTTAAGATCTTTGGAGTAGGGACCTCTAAACGCTCTCCTTTGATTACCGAAGAAGAATTACGTACGATGATTGAGATGGGTAAAGAAGAAGGGGTCTTAAGCGAGGAAGAACGTAAGATGCTCCACCGCATCTTTGAATTTGGGGATACTAAACTTAATGATGTAATGGTTGCTAAAGACAAAATGGTAGCGGTTAATATCAACACTAATTCCGAAGACCTGCTTAATTTATTTGTGGAAGAAGGGCATGCCCGTCTTCCGGTATATAAGGGTTCGCTGGATAATATTGTAGGCATAGTTTACGCGCGGGATCTGCTTTATATATTAAGAGAAAAGGGATTATTCCTGCTGCAGGATTTGGTGCATGACGCTTGTTATGTACCGGAATCAATGCGCGTAAGCGAGCTTTTAAAAAAATTCCAGACTGAAAAGATCCAGATTGCCATTATTGTGGACAAAGACAAAAAGGCCCTGGGCTTAGTTACCCTGGAGGATTTATTGGAAGAGATTGTTGGCGAGATTGAAGAGAAGCATTCCAGGAGCAGGAAAGCCTTAAAATAAGAATTGTTTGACATAAAAATTTTGCTGTGATAATATTAACCATACAGTTAGGCATGTATTTATCATAACAAGGAGGAACAAATGGCTGAAACAGGATATTGCGTAAAATGCAAGGGTAAAAAAACCATGAAAGATGAACAGCAGGTAACTATGAAAAACGGCCGCGCAGCGATGAAGGGTAAATGCCCTGAGTGCGGAACCGGAATGTACAAGATTCTGGGTAAAAAATAAGCAATCATACAGAAATAGGAGTTTAAAGATAGACTCAAAACAGTTGGCTCAAGCCATTGCCCGGGCTGCTAAATCAATAAAGGCAGAGGATGTGGTTATCCTCGATGTTTCTAAGTTAGCCGGTTTCTGCGATTATTTTGTTATCGCCAGCGGTAATTCTTTAAGGCAGACCGCTGCGATTGCCCAGGCAATCATTGATGATTTGGAAAAAGCTGGGATAAAATCTCTCTCAAAGGTGCCTCGCGGCGACGAAAGCGGTTGGTTGGCTTTGGATTATGTTTCGGTAATCGCCCATGCTTTTTATAAACCTATGAGAGAGTTTTATTCTTTAGAGAGCCTTTGGTCTGACGCCAAAAAGGTCAGGGTTGTTGCCGCCAAGCGAAAATAACTTACCGTTTTTACAGCCTTCATTTTTAAAAAGCTAAAATGCAGAAGAATATTCAGGAAGAACTTACAGCCTTGGTCAAGCGGGCGTTGCTGGCAGGTGAGTTAGCTAAGCTTGTCCAGGAGGAGATCGTTCTTGATTTTCCCACTGACAACCGCTTTGGCGATTTTACCACTAATATCGCCTTAAGGTTGAGTAAGACGCTGAAAAATTCTCCCCGCCATATTGCCGGGATATTGGTTGAATTAATCCAGAAAGAAATCCCCAAATCAGAATTAAAAGATTTAATCTCCCAGGTAAAAGTTGAAGGCGCAGGTTTTATAAACTTTTATCTTGATGCGAATTATTTTTACAATCAGTTAGCTAAAATAATCACTCAAGGCGAGGATGCCTTAAAGCAGGATTTAGGTAAGGGTAAAAAAGTTCTGATTGAGTTTGTCAGCGCTAATCCTACCGGTTCTTTATCGGTTGCCCATGCCCGCCAGGCAGCAGTAGGGGATTGCCTGGCAAATATCTTGAGATTTCTTAACTTTAGTGTCCAGCGCGAGTATTACCTTAATGACGAAGGCAATCAGATTAATATCCTGGGGAAATCAGTCCAGTTGCGCCGGGAAGAGTTGGCAGGCAAAATAATCGAATTCCCGGAGAATTATTACCAGGGGGATTACATATACGATATTGCCAGGGAGGCAGAAAAAAAGAAGATCAGCGATGCGGGTTTAGGTGATTTTGCTGCGGACTACATCCTGAAAATCATCAAGAAGGAATTGATTGATTTTAAGGTTAATTTTGATATCTGGTTTTCCCAGAAAGAACTGGCTAAGAGCGGCAAGGTAGAACAGGCATTTAGTCAGTTAAAAGAAAAAGGATTCTTGTTTGAGCAGGATGGCGCACTCTGGTTTAAATCTACTGTTTTTGGCGATGATAAAGACAGGGTAATCATTAAAAGCGATGGCAGTCAGACATACCTGGCTCCGGATATCGCCTATCATCAGGATAAATTCAGGCGTGGTTTTGATTGGCTGATTAATCTTTGGGGTCCGGATCATCATGGCTATATTAACCGAATCAAGGCCTCAATCCAGGCATTTGGACATTCTCCGGATAGCTTATCAGTAATCATTGTCCAACTGGCAACCATTTTCCGTAATGGTCAGCCTGTTCAAATGTCCACCCGCCGCGGACAATACATCACCTTACGTGAAGTTTTGGATGAAGTAGGTTCAGATGCCTCGAGATTTTTCTTTTTAATGCGCCGAACGTCCAGCCATCTGGATTTTGATCTGGAAGTGGCGAAAAAACAAAGTTCGGAAAACCCGGTTTACTATGTGCAGTATGCCCACGCCAGGATTTGCAGCATATTACGGAGTGTTACTGTTCTAGATAGAGGCGAATTAGATCTTTCTGTGCTTAAAGAGAAGGAAGAGCTGGATCTTATTAAGAAGATGCTTGAGTTTAAGGCGATCCTGAATATATGTTTGATTACTTGCGACCCTTATATGGTTACGGTTTACCTGCAGGAATTATCCGAAACTTTCCATAAATTTTATGACCAGCACCGTGTTTTAGGTCAGGCCGAGGAGCTTACCAACGCCAGGCTCGCCTTGATCAGGGGGGTCAAGATTGTTTTGTCCTGCGGATTGGGATTATTAGGTGTAAACCAACCAGAAAGCATGTGATTTATTCCGCTGATTGTACTTTTTCACTTTGTGAGAAAGTACGGCGGGACAATGTTTAATATATATGTCCTCTCATAAAGTTTTAAGTTTAGCCACCCCGCACATCCATCTGCAAAATCAACTATCCAAAGAATTAGGTATCTCTAAAATCCTGGCCCAGATTCTGGTTAACCGCAAGGTAAAATCCGTTGCCGAGGCGGAAAAATTCCTTAAAGCCGGTATGGATGATTTATTCAGCCCGCAGTTGTTTTCCGATATGCCCAAGGCAGTTGCCTTAATTAAAAAAGCCATAGAGAATAAAGAGAAGGTTATGGTTTTCGGAGACTATGATGTGGATGGTATAACCAGTACAGTCTTAGTTAAGAATACGCTTACTGTATTGGGCCTGGATGTCCTGCACCATATTCCCCATCGGATTACTGAAGGTTACGGTTTAAATAAAGAAATAATTACTTTTGCCAAAGAAAATAAGGTAAAGCTCATGGTTACTGCTGACTGCGGCACGGCTAACTATAGAGAAGTTGAAGGATTAAGGCAGGCAAATATTGATGTGATTATTACTGATCATCATGAGCCGCAGGGCGTAGGTTTACCCGCAGCCTCAAGCCTGATTAACCCTAAAATAAAAAATTCAGGATATCCTTTCAGGGATTTAGCCGGGGTAGGAGTGGCTTATAAATTTTGCCAGGCAATCAGCGGTTCTCTGCTTAGCGAAGATCTGGATCTGGTTACTTTAGGTACAATCGCTGACAGTGTCCCTCTAAACGGAGAAAACCGGATTATCGCCAAGGAAGGATTATTGCGGCTGCCGGATACCAAAAAAGAAGGTTTGCGCG
>JALNZI010000111.1 GCA_023229385.1 Candidatus Omnitrophota bacterium
AAACCAAGGAGAAAACGTGACTCATCAAACGCTAAAAGGAAGGGTACGTGAAGATTTTATCGCCCGCTACAGCAGTATCCTGTACAAAAGTGCCGGCAATAAAACAGAAGTAGCCGGTACGATCAGACAAATCCTTGAAGGAATCCTTAGCCAGCCGCGCGGTGTGCTTAAAGAGCAGGATAGGGAAAATATTATCAATGAGTTGGTTGATGAATTCGCCGGTTTTGGACCTATCGAGAAATTAATGATGGATCAGGAAGTTACGGAAATCATGATCAATGGGACTCATAATGTATATGTTGAGAAGCACGGGAAGAAACTGAAGACTGATATTAAGTTTGACAGCGACCAACAGCTGATGTATGTTATCCAAAAAATTTTGGCGCCTACCAGAAGAAGGGTTGATGAGACCCAGCCCTATACGGATGTCTGCCTGCCGGATGGTTCGCGGGTAAATATTATTATTCCGCCATTAGCCTTGGATGGTCCGACAATAACCATCCGTAAATTCCTGAAGGTAATCCAAAAGGCAGAGGATTTGATTAGCCTGGATACGCTGGATAAAAGAATGGCGGATTTTCTGGTTGCCTGCATCAGAGGCAAGGTGAATATGATATTCGCCGGCGCAACCGGAAGCGGTAAAACTACAACCGTAGGCGTGCTTTCCAGTTATATTGAGAACGATGAGCGCACAATTGTTATTGAAGATACGGCGGAGTTGCATTTGGCGCAGGATCATGTGGTCAGGCTTGAGACCAAGACTCCTAATATTGAAGGAAAAGGCGAAATCAGTATCCGGGATCTTTTTAAGAATTCTTTGCGTATGCGGCCTCAGAGGATTATTCTGGGAGAGATTAGAAGCGCCGAGGCCCTGGATATGCTTCAGGCAATGTGCTCCGGCCATAGCGGGGCACTTTCAGTAATCCATGCGAGTTCTCCCCAGGAGGTTATGCACCGTATAGAGACGATGATTTTGATGTCCGGTATCCCGATATCTTTAGAGGCGATCCACCGTCAGATTTCCGCGTCTTTAAATTTAATTATCCAGCAGGATCAGCTTGCTGATGGTTCGCGTAAGATTACCCGGATTACCCAGATAAACGGGCTCAAGAACGGTTGGTCAAATCTTGAGGATATTTTTTATTATGAAATCAATGATGTTGTTGAGCATGGCAAGGTGAGCGGCCGGTTCAAGGCTACGGGAGTACAACCGGTATTTTATCCGCTTCTTGCCAAAAGAGGCGTGATGCTGCCGAGAGAAATCTTTAATAAGGATTAATATGTTCTGGAGCAAAAGTTTTATTCCTACTTTAAAAGAAACACCGCAGGATGCGGAATCAATCAGCCATAAGTTGCTGTTGCGCGCCGGATTAGTGCGCATGCTCATGGCCGGGGTATATTCTTACCTGCCTTTAGGGTTAAAGGTTTTAGGGAACATCCAGAAGATTATCCGCCAGGAGATGAATGCCTGCGGGGCGAATGAATTATTGCTTCCGGCTTTGCAGCCTTTGGAGCTTTGGCAGAAAACCGGCCGGGATAAAGATTTAGGCCAGGTGATGTTTGGTTTTAAGGACCGCCGCGGCAGGAATATTTGTTTAGGCCCGACCCATGAAGAAGCGATTACGGATTTAGTAAGAAGCCAGGTTTCAAGTTACCGGCAGCTTCCTTTGGTTTTATACCAGATCCAGACTAAATTCCGCGATGAGATCCGGCCGCGTTTCGGCTTGATCCGCTGCTGCGAATTTATTATGAAGGATGCTTATAGCTTTGACCAGGATGAAGCCGGCCTGGATAAAAATTATCAGGCGATGTTTGGCGCTTACAAAAGAATATTTTCCCGCCTGGGATTAAAGATCCTGATTACCGAGGCGGATTCCGGGGTTATGGGAGGCAAGGTTTCTCATGAGTTTATGGTTCCCAGCCAGGATGGGGAAGATGTGGTTTTATCCTGCCCAAAATGCGCAGGGGCCAGGACTTTTAAGGAAGAAGAGACGCAGGATTGTCCGAAATGCAAAATCAAAATGGATAAATTGAATTGCATTGAAGTCGGCCACATTTTTAAATTAGGGACAAAATACAGCCAGGCAATTCAGGCCAATTTTTCAGATGCCAAAGGGCAGCTAAAACCGGTAATTATGGGTTGTTATGGTATCGGGGTATCCAGGCTGGTCTCCGCGGTTATTGAGCAGAATAATGATAACGAGGGGATTATCTGGCCGCTGGAAGTGACTCCTTTTGATGTGATTATCCTGCCTTTGGATGTAACGGATAATGCGATTATGGATTTAGCCGGGGATGTCTATAAGCAGATTGTTGATTTGGGAAAAGAGGCGCTTTTAGATGATCGCGATGAGCGGGCGGGGATTAAATTCAAGGATGCTGACCTCCTGGGGATTCCGCTGCAGGTGATTATCGGCCGTTCATGCCTTAAGGATAATACTGTTGAAATAAAATTACGCCGCAGCAAAGAAAAGATAATTTGTCCTAAAGACAAGGCGTTAACTGAGATAAAGCGCTTAATTAATATTTCATGAGCTTTCAGATATTAAAAAATGAAGTAAATTCATTGGCTGGAGAATTATTTACTTCCAGAGGTTTTGTTTTGGTGGATATTATTTTCAGGCAGGATAGTTCCGGGTTATCATTAAGCCTGCTTGCGGATAGGCCACAAGGGGGGATTAGCCTGGAAGAGTGCAGTTTATTAAACCGTCTGCTCCGGCAGGAGATGGACGCAAAAAATATATTAAACGGCCAGTACAACTTAGAGGTTTCTTCTCCCGGGCTTGACCGGCCGCTTACGGCTAAAGAAGACTTTATGCGCTGTATGAACAAAGAGGCGGTATTTTTCCTTAATGATTTAATAAACGGAAAGTGCCAGTGGCAGGGGGTAATTAACAGTGTTAATGAAACATCTGTATTTATCATTCAGGAAGGGGAAGTTTTGGAGATCCCTTTAATTAAAATAAACAAAGCGAAACTGGTAATTTAGGAGAATTAAAAAATGAGTCATGAGCTTTTAGCGATTATCGAACAGATTGAACGTGAAAAAGGAATTAAAAAAGAGGTTATGCTTGAGGCAGTGGAAAGCGCTATGCTTAGCGCTGCCAAGAGGGTGATTGATTTGAAACCTGATGAAGAGTTTAAGGTGGAGATCGACCGCGTAACGGGCGAGATCCGTGCATTTCGCAATAATGAAAAGGTAACCAATATCGATTTTGGCCGTATCGCCGCCTCCACTGCGCGTCAGGTAATTATTCAGAAGATGCGCGAGGCAGAGAAGGATGTTGTCTTCGGCGAATTTCAGAGCCGCGTGGGAGAGATTGTTAGCGGAACGGTTTACCGTTTCGAGAAGGGCAATGTGGTTATTGACCTTTTGGGAAAGGCTGAAGGTATTTTGCTTAAACGCGAGCAGTCTCCTAAGGAGGAATTTAAACAGGGGCAGCGTATCCGCGCCTATGTTGTGGAAGTGAAGAAGGATATTAAGGGGCCGCAGATTATCTTGTCGCGCGCGCATCCTAATCTGGTTAAAGAATTATTTGAATTAGAAGTCCCTGAGATTTATGAAGGGATTGTTGAAATCAAGGCGATATCCCGCCAGGCAGGCGAGCGGACTAAGATATCGGTCTGTTCAAAAAATGATAAGGTTGATTCAGTAGGTGCCTGTGTAGGAATGCGCGGCAACCGCGTAAGAAATATCGTTAATGAACTACAGGGCGAGAAAATTGATATCGTGCGTTTTAATGACGATGTACGTGAATATATCAAGGCTGCTCTTTCTCCTGCTAAGGTTTCTGAGATAAAATTGGACAGGGAAAAAATGAAGGCCGAGGTTATCGTGGATGACGACCAGCTTTCTTTGAGTATCGGCAAACATGGCCAGAATGTGCGCCTTGCTTCCAGGCTGGTGGGTTGGGAGTTGGATATCCGCACTAAGAGTATGATTGCCGCTGAGGCGTTGGGTGGCAAGGTGGAAGATAAAGCTGTTCAGCCGGAGGCAGAAGGCGTGCAAGAGGAAGAGCCTAAAGCAAAGAAGGCTAAAAAAGAGGCCAAGAAGGAATCCAAAAAGGAAACTAAAAAAGAAACCAAGAAAGAAGCCAAAAAGCCAGCTAAAAAAGAAGGGGCTTCCTTAGAGGATCTTTCCGGAGTCGGAGATAAAATTATTGAAAGTTTAAAAGAATCAGGAATTAAGAGTATTCAGGATATAATCAAGATTAAAGAAGAAGGGCTGGTAAAGATTAAAGGTATTGGAGAGAAGAAGGCCCAGAAGATAGTCGCAGAGGCGAAAAAATTAGCCTAGTTTTTAATATAAAAGCCTAGACAAGGCAGTTTAAGGGAGAGAGATTATGCCCACCAAGGTAAAGAAAGAAAAAACAGCAGCGAAAAAAATAGCTAAGCCTGTAGCGCAGAAGCGCACACCGGTTCATTCAAAGGTTGTTTCTAAAACCCATATCTTAAAGCCCAAAACTGCTGTAAAAAAGAAGAAAGAAGAAGCCCATTCGGCAATTAAGCCGGCAATAAAACATGAACCAAAACCTGAAGTTAAGCTAGAAGTTAAACCTGTGCAGAAGCACGCACCGATTCATCCTGTAGATACGGGTGCTGTGCAGAAGCACGCACCGATTCATCAAGTTGAATCGGGTGCAGTACATAAATCAGAAGTAAAGCATGAAGCAAAAATTGAGG
>JALNZI010000019.1 GCA_023229385.1 Candidatus Omnitrophota bacterium
AGTAATGAGCCGGCAGATTGAAAGGGTGCTGGCGGCGATTGCCAAATTAAGTTTTACTACCCGCGGCCTTTACGGCGAGGGCACACAGGCCAGCGGAAATTTTTTCCAGATCTCCAACCAGGTTTCCCTCGGGCACGGCGAAGATGAGATAATTGAGAATATTAACGGACTTATTCATCAAATAATTGAGCAGGAGACCCAGGCGCGCCAGATCCTGCTTTCTAAAAACAAAGAAGTTTTAGAGGACAGGATCAACCGTTCTTTAGGTATTTTAAAGAGTGCCCGGATTATTACCAGCCAGGAGACAATTGAATTGTTGTCGATGGTCAGGTTAGGGAGCGACTTGGGTATGATTAAAGATATCAACCGGCGCACGATTAATGAACTTTTTATTATTACTCAGCCGGCGCATCTGCAGAAACTGGAAAATAAAAAACTTTCTTCTGATGAAAGGGATTTAAAAAGGGCACAGCTTATCCGTAAGAAGTTAAACCTATTATAATTTATGAGGAGAGATCATGTTTAATCGTTTTACTGAAAGGGCAAGAAAAGTAATTATACTGGCAAAGGAAGAGGCCAGGCGTTTTAACCACGATTATATCGGCACCGAGCATATATTGCTTGGTCTTATCCGTGAAGGAGAAGGTGTGGCTGCCGCGGTATTGCAGAAGCTCGAGGTTTCTCTTGAAAATATCAGGTTGGAGATAGAAAAACTGGTGCAGCCCGGGCCGACTACCCAGATTATCGGGGATATTCCTTTTACTCCGCGGGCAAAAAAAGCCTTGGAGTTAGCTGCTGAAGAAGCCCGTTCTCTGGGGCATAATTATATCGGCACCGAGCATCTTTTACTTGGCCTTATCCGTGAAGGAGAAGGTATTGCTTCTCAGGTATTATTAAATTTAGGTATGGATCTTAATTCTGTGCGTAATGAGGTGATGGGGCTTTTAGGTTCTGCTTTGCCGGGGATGAATCAGGGAGGTGCTGCGCAGTCTAAAACAAAGACTCCTGCTCTGGATGCTTTCGGCAGGGATCTTACAGCTTTGGCCCGTGAGAATAAATTGGATCCGGTAATTGACCGTACCCAGGAGATCGAACGGGTAGTTCAGATTTTAAGCCGCAGGACTAAAAATAATCCCGTACTTTTAGGCGAGGCCGGTGTAGGTAAGACCGCTATTGTTGAAGGCCTGGCTCAGTTGATCATCCAGGGAAATATCCCGGAAGTATTAAGAGGCAAGCGCATTGTAGTTTTAGATTTAGCGCTGATGGTTGCCGGGACAAAATACCGCGGCCAGTTTGAAGAAAGAATCAAGGCGATTATGGAAGAGATCAAGCGTTCGCAGGATGTGATTATCTTTATCGATGAGTTGCATACCTTGGTGGGCGCAGGCGCAGCCGAAGGCGCGATTGACGCCTCGAATATTATGAAGCCTTCGCTTTCCCGGGGGGAGATGCAATGTATCGGCGCGACTACTTTGGATGAATACCGCAAACATATTGAAAAAGACGCGGCTTTAGAGCGCAGGTTTCAGACGATAATGGTTGAGCCTCCGACTGTTGAGCAGACGATTAAAATATTAAAAGGCCTGCGCGATAAATATGAGGCGCATCATCGGGTTTCTTTTACTGATGAATCGCTGGAAGCGGCAGCGAGATTATCTGACCGGTATATCTCCGGAAGGTTTATGCCGGATAAGGCTATTGATTTGATTGACGAGGCAGGTTCGCATGCCCGTTTGAGTGTTTTAATTGTCCCTCCGGAGATTAAGAGTCTGGAGGCTAATGTCGAGTCATTAAGGAAAGAGAAAGAGTCTTACATTAAGAGCCAGGATTTTGAAAAAGCCGCTTCTTTAAGGGACCAGGAACGTGTTGCCCGCCAGGAGCTGGAGAAATTAAATAAAGAATGGGGCCAGGCAAAAGATAAAATGCGGCCGGAAGTTACCGGTGAGGATATCGCTAAGATTGTAGCCCAATGGACGGGAATTCCTACTTTCAGGTTGGAAGAAAAAGAAACCGAAAAGCTGCTTAAGATTGAAGAGGAATTACATAAACGCGTAGTCGGTCAAAATGAAGCGATTGAAGCGATTGCTCATGCGGTGAGGCGTTCGCGCGCCGGAATTAAAGACCCGAAGCGGCCCATTGGCTCGTTTATATTCTTAGGTCCTACCGGGGTAGGAAAAACCCTTTTGGCCCGGGCCTTGGCGGAGTTTATGTTTGGCGACGAAGATGCTCTTTTGCAGCTGGATATGTCGGAATATATGGAAAAGTTTAATCTCTCGAGGTTAATTGGCGCTCCTCCGGGATATGTGGGATATGAGGAGGGCGGCCAGCTTACCGAACGCGTCCGGCGTCGGCCTTATGCAGTAATACTTTTGGATGAGATTGAAAAAGCCCATCCGGATGTTTTTAACTTGTTGCTGCAGGTTTTTGAAGAAGGCAGATTGACTGACAGTTTTGGCCGCAAGGTTGATTTTAAGAACACGATTATTATTATGACTTCCAATGTCGGAGCGGAGATGATCCGCAAAACCGGTTCGCTTGGTTTTAAGACGCAGAAAGAAGAAGTAACCTATCAGGATATGAAAGAAAAATTGCTGGAAGCGGTTAAGCATTCTTTTAAGCCGGAGTTTTTGAACCGTATCGATGATATTATAGTCTTCCGTCAGTTGGTCAAGGAGGATTTAGTGCGGATCATTGATATTGAAATTGCTTATGTTGCTGAGAGGTTAAAGGAACAGAATATATCTTTAGAGGTGAGCAGGGAGGCCAAAGATTTCCTGATTGAAAAAGGGTTTGACCCGGTTTTTGGAGCTCGTCCGCTAAAAAGGACTATCCAGAGATATCTGGAGGATTCTTTGGCGCAGGAGATTATATCCAAGAAATACAGGGAGGGTTCTTCAATCAAGGTAACGCGTAAGAACGAAGAACTTATTTTCGAATAATGTTTACTTTGTTTTTTATGGATTTAGGCCGTAAGGTAATTTCTTTAATGTACTTCGTTGGTGGCCTGACTAACCTGGCTGTCCAGACCGTGTATTTTACATTTAAGCCGCCTTATAAATCTGGCCGCATAATTGAGCAGGCCAAGAAAGCCGGATATGACAGTTTTCCTATTGTTTCCCTGGTTGCTTTGTTTATCGGTTTTATCTTCGCCCTGCAGACAGCTTATTTTATGCAGCGTATTGGTTCAGAGCTGTATATCGCTAGCCTTGTAGCTTTGTCTATAGTGCGTGAGCTCGGTCCGGTAATTACTGCTTTAATAGTCGCCGGCCGGGTCGGTGCATCCAATACCGCCGAGTTAGGCTCGATGCAGGTTACCGAGCAGATTGATGCTTTAGAGACACTGGCTGAGAACCCGGTAAAATATCTGGTAGTCCCCCGTTTTGTGGCCTTAGGTTTTACGCTTCCCCTTTTAACTTTATACGCCAATATCATCGGCATCCTGGGAAGCTACTTTATCTGTACAATAAAATTAGGGATTACCAGCAGCATGTATATGCATGTGACTTTTACCTCTTTGCTTTACAAAGATTTATTCACTGGGTTATTTAAGTCCTGGATCTTCGGGATGCTTATCGCCTTAATCAGTTGTTATGAGGGTTTTAATGTTGAGGGCGGGGCAGTCGGCGTGGGCAAGGCAACCACCCGTTCGGTAGTTTTTTCTTTTATTATGATTATTGCCGCCGATTGTTTCTTTACCGCTTTATTTTACTTTATTTTTCCGTAAATGATAATTGAAATACATAAGTTATATAAGAAATTCAATAATCTTCCGGTACTTAATGATTTAAGCCTGAATATCGATAAAGGCCAGACCTGCGTGATTATTGGTAGAAGCGGATGCGGAAAATCCGTTTTGCTTAAACATATCGTCGGATTATTAAGGCCGGATAAGGGAAAGGTTTTAGTTAACCATAAGGAAGTGGCTGGGTTAAATGAATTGGAATTAAGCCAGCTGCGTTCTAAAATCAGCATGGTATTTCAGGGAGGGGCTCTTTTTGATTCTATGAATGTTACCGAGAATGTGGGTTTTAGCCTTATTGAGCATACGTATATCAGCCAAAAGGAAATATTAGATAGAGTGGAAGAGTCTTTGTCTTTGGTAGGCTTGGGCGGTATTGGAAATCTTATGCCTTCAGAATTAAGCGGAGGGATGAAGAAGCGCGTGGCCCTGGCCCGGGCAATCTGCATCCGGCCGGAGATTATCCTTTATGATGAACCGACCACAGGTGTAGACCCTATAGCCGCAGATAGTATTAACGAACTTATCCGTTCTTTGCATGATAAATTAAAGGTGACTTCAATTGTGGTTACTCATGATATGAAAAGCGCCTATCACATTGCCGATAAGATCGCGATGATGTACAAGGGCAGGATAATCCTGGAAGGCGCCCCTAAAGATATTAAAGAATCCCGGGATCCCGTAGTGCATCAGTTTATTAACGGAATTGCTAAAGGCCCAATAACCGAGGCAGTTGATAATTTTAAATAAGCGAAAGGAATAAAAAATGATATTCGGTAAAACTAAATTAGAGCTCAAGGTGGGTATTTTTGTTTTTATAGGCATGGCAATCCTGGTTATTTTTATTTTATCAATAGGGGGATTTAAAACCTGGAGTTCCGGCTATCATATAAACTTGAATTTTAATTTTGTAAACGGTGTAAAGGTTGGCGCGCCAGTGCGTTTTGCCGGAGTGGATGTGGGAGAGGTAAAGCGGATTAAACTCGAGTTTTTGCCGGAAGAAAGCCGTTCAAATGTAAAACTGGATATCTGGATTAGAAACATTATTAAAATCCCCGCTGATTCTTCTGTCTGGGTGAATACCTTGGGGTTATTGGGCGAAAAATATATAGAAATAATTCCGGGCATTGATTATTCCCATTCGCTTAAGCACGGTGATTGCCTGACCGGGGTCGATCCTCTGCCTATACATCAGATATTCAATAATGCTGAGAGCATACTGCGTAATTTGAACGATGGCATTATCAAGATAAAAAATAAAGAGGGTACCCTGGGTAAACTCATTTATGATGACGCGATGTATGATGAATTGCAGGCCCTGGTAACTGATGTCCGGAAGAATCCCTGGAAGTTGTTCATCAGGACAAAAGAAAAGAAATAATGAAGACCAAAACAATATTCAGTTGTGCTAGTTGCGGGTATCAATCACCTAAATGGTTAGGAAAATGCCCGGATTGCAATAGCTGGAATTCTTTCAGTGAAGAGGATTATACTGCTCCCGCGTCTTCCGGCAAGGAGAGGGTTTCTTTATATAAAGACGGCCCGGTTTTGTTAAAAGATGTAGTAGCCAGGGATGAGGATAGGTTAAAGACTAATATTCGTGAATTGGACAGGGTCTTGGGTGGCGGGATCGTCAAGGGGTCAGTGATTTTAATCGGAGGGGATCCGGGAGTAGGAAAATCCACGATTTCCCTGCAGGTTTCAAATCACCTGACTAAGCAGGGCATCGGAGTTCTTTATGTAAGCGGGGAAGAGTCGGTTGTCCAGACTAAACTGCGCGCAAAGCGTTTAGGTGAATCCGGTTCGGATAACCTTTATATCGTCAATCAGACAGACCTGTCTTTAATTGTTGAGTATATAAAGAAACTTAAGCCCCAGGTGGTCACAATTGATTCTATTCAGGTTATTTTTGATTCCGCGCTTAGTTCTTCAGCCGTCAGCGTAAGCCAGGTAAGGGAGTGCGCCGGATTATTGACACAGTTGGCTAAAACCACAGGTACTTCAATTTTTATTATCGGCCATGTTACCAAGGAAGGGGCATTAGCCGGACCGCGCGTCTTGGAACACATTGTTGATACCGTCCTTTATTTTGAGGGGGATCGTTTTGCGATCTACAGGATTTTGCGGGCGGTAAAGAACAGATTTGGCTCAACCAATGAAATTGGGGTATTTGAAATGGGGCCTGAAGGCTTGCGGGAGGTGAAAAACCCATCGGAGATTTTTCTTTCCGAGCGGCCGAATAATGTTTCCGGTTCAATTGTTACCTCAATTTTAGAAGGGTCGCGGCCGCTTTTAGTGGAGATCCAGTCTTTGGTTTCAAGAAGCAGTTTCGGTTATGCCAGTCGCCGGGCTCAGGGGTTTGATTTTAACCGTCTTTCTTTGTTGGTGGCGGTTTTAGAAAAGCGCATGGGGTTGGCGCTTGAGGCGGAGGATATCTTTGTTAATGTCGCCGGCGGGATAAAAGTAGAAGATCCGGCAGCGGATTTAGCTGTATGCGCGGTGATTGCCTCCAGTTTCCGGGAGCAGGTGGTTATGCCGCAGGCCGTGGTCTTAGGCGAAGTCGGATTATCAGGGGAGATCAGGAGTATTTCTCAGGTGCTTACGCGGATTAATGAAGCGGAAAAACTGGGTTTTAAGCATTGTATATTGCCCGGCAATAGCTGCAAGAATTTAAAACTTAATAAATCCGATATGGAGATTATTCCTGTTTCTACTTTAAAAGAAGCTTTAGATATTATCTTAGGCTTATCTATTAAGCAGCAAGGAGGAACAAAGAGATGAATTTATTATTAGTGCGGGTTTTATTTATTTTAGGCGGCATGGTCATTGGTTATCAGACAACAGCTTCAGGTGGTTCTGGTTTCTTGGGCGTGTTAATCGGCGGCCTGGTGGCTTTTATATTAATTCTTTTAGAAGCGGGTTTGCGCAAGGTTTCAGTAAACGGGCTCTCCAGCGCTGTATTCGGTTTGATCCTGGGTTTGATTATGGCTAAGCTTGCCGGAGATGCTTTCAGCCTTTTTTTTACTGATCCATCCACTCTTTCCATGATCAGAGTAACATTAACGATGACCTTTTGCTACATTGGGGTGGTTGTGGCTTTACGCGGCAAAGATGAATTTAATATTATTATCCCTTACGTGCGCCTGCGCCGCCAGGATCAGGCTGGGGATGTAATCCTGCTTGATACCAGCGTGATTATTGACGGCCGGATTGTTGATATTTGCAAAACTCGTTTTTTAGGGGGTAAGGTTATTATCCCTAAGTTTGTGCTCAGGGAGCTGCAGCAGATTGCTGATTCCACTGATCCGATTAAACGCCAAAGAGGCAGGCGGGGCTTAGAGATCCTGAATACCGTGCAAAAAGAATCCGGAATGGATATAACTATCCATGAGCAGGATTTTTCCGAGACCTCAGAGGTTGACGCGAAGTTGGTTATGTTGGCTAAACTTCTTGAGGCCAAGATCCTTACCGTAGATTTTAATTTAAACCGGGTAGCCAGTATTCAGGGGATCAAAGTTTTGAATATCAATGAACTGGCCAATGCATTAAAACCTGTAGTTTTCCCCGGTGAAGAAATGCACATTAAGCTGATTAAAGACGGCAAGGAACATAATCAGGCGATAGGTTATCTTGACGATGGGACAATGGTGGTAGTTGAAGATGCCCGCCGTTTAATCGGTCAGGATGTTAAAGTTGTGGTAACTTCAGTCCTGCAGACCCAGGCAGGCAGGATGATTTTTACTAAGATTGAAAAATAATGCTTAGCGCAATTGTTTTGGCCGCAGGAAAAGGCAAACGTCTTAAAGGTTTAGTCCCTAAGCCTTTGGTAAAAATAGGCAGTGAGCCGGCGATAATTCATTCTCTTGACAGGTTAGATAAACATCCTTATGTAGATGAAATTATTGTGGTACTCAGCGCTCTTAACCGGCAGAAAATAACCGCTGCTATAAAGAAACGCTCTTTTAAAAAGATAAAAGTTTTTGTTTTAGGCGGGCTGCGCAGGCAGGATTCAGTCTATAACGGGCTTAAGGCAGTCGATAAAAGAAGCGGCTGGGTTTTAATTCATGATTCTGCCCGGCCGTTTATCGATAGTCAATCTATTACCCAGGTTATTTTAGCGGCAAAGAAGAATGGCGCAGCTTTATTGGCAGTCAGGCCAAAGGCGACCATAAAGTTTTCCCGCAAGGCAGGGATAGTTGGTCAAACTTTAGACAGGGATAAACTCTGGGAGGCTCAGACTCCTCAGGTGTTTGAGAAAAATATCATTCTTGAGGCTTATAAGAAATACTCCCGCGGCGATGTTACTGACGATGCTTCTCTGGTTGAAAAGCTGGGTAAAAAAGTAAGCATTGTCGAAGGAAATTATAACAATATTAAGATTACTACGACAGAGGATCTTTTACTGGCGGAATTAATTATCAAAGGTAAAAATGCAATATAGGACGGGAATAGGTTTTGATATCCATCGTTTAGTCGCAGGCCGGCCGTTATTTTTGGGCGGCGTAGAGATTCCCTATGACAAGGGGCTGTTGGGGCATTCTGACGGAGATGTCTTGATCCATGCGCTTTGCGACGCTTTATTAGGCGCCTTGGCTTTAGGGGATATCGGAGAGCATTTTCCTGATACTGACCCTAAATATAAAGGGATTGCCAGCAGCCAGTTATTAAAGACGGTCAAAGGATTCCTTGATGAAAGCGGTTATAAAATTAATAATCTTGACGCGATACTCATTGCGCAGGAGCCGGCGCTAACGCCTTTTAAAAAACAGATAAAACAAAAGCTTTGTCCGTTGTTGGATATACCGGATAGCGCTTTGAATATCAAGGCAAAAACAAACGAAGGCCTGGGGGCCATAGGCAATAATGAGGCAATTGCCTGTTATGTGTCAGCTTCCTTGGTTAAGATTTAAATACGAAAATATTCGGGAGGTAGTTATGGTTTATTTGATAAATATAATAATAATCTTAGCGGTAATTGCCATAATCAAGCTTTTGCTGATTTCTCTTTTCTTTTATTCGGATGTCCGCGCGGCTCAGAAAAGAGACCCTGCGGCAAAAAGTTTCCTGGAGATAGTCCTGCTTTATCAGGGATTGCATGCCTTGGTATATTATCGTATTGCCCATGGATTATATAAAATCCATTTGTTTTTCCTTGCCCGGCTCATTTCACAGGTGGCGCGTTTTGCAACCGGGATTGAGATTCATCCCGGAGCGGTAATCGGCAAGCGTTTCTTTGTTGACCATGGCATGGGAGTGGTTATCGGAGAGACAGCGGTCATCGGCGATGATGTCTTGCTTTATCAGGGCGCAACCCTCGGGGGTACCGGAATTGTTAAAGGGAAACGCCACCCCACTATTGGTAATAACGTTGTAGTCGGAGCCGGGGCAAAGGTTTTGGGTAATATTACTGTCGGGGATAGTTCGTATATTGGCGCCAATGCCGTAGTAATCAAAGATGTGCCGCCGAATTCCACGGTAGTCGGGGTGCCGGGAAGGATTACCAAACAGGATGGCAAGAAAATGGATATCAGTTTAGACCATGTGCATATATTGGACCCGATTATGCAGAGTATCGAAGAGATGCAGTCAAAGATTGATAAGTTAGAAAAGAAATAGAGGCCTTACGACTTTCATGCCTATTTTTATATATAATTCCCTTTCCAGGAAAAAAGAAGAGTTTGTTTCTTTAGAGCCGCAAAAGATAAATATGTATGTCTGCGGCCCTACGGTTTATGACGAACCGCACATTGGCCATGCCCGCAGCGCCTATATTTTTGATGTGATCAGGCGCTATCTGGCTTTTAAGGGCTATCGGGTTAAATTCGTGCGCAACGTTACTGACGTGGACGATAAGATAATTGACAAGGCCAGAAAAGAATTTCCCGGCCAGGATTTAAACCGGGCTTTTAAGGACGTGGCTGAAAAATACCTCGACTCTTATCATGAAGCATTGACGAACCTGGGTATAGGTGTTGATCAGGATAAAATTTCAGAGCCCAAAGCAAGTGAATATATTCCCAAGATGATTAAGTTTATCCAGGGTTTGATTGATAACGGAGCAGCTTATGCCGCCGGCGCCGATGTTTATTTTGATATCACTAAAGCCAAAAACTACGGGAAGTTATCCAATCAATCCTTAGAAAAAATGGAGTCCGGAGTAAGGATTGCCCTGAATGAGAACAAACGCAATCCTTTGGATTTTGCGCTTTGGAAGGCGGCTAAAGAAAATGAACCGTCCTGGGAAAGCCCTTGGGGCAAGGGGAGGCCGGGTTGGCATATCGAATGTTCGGTAATGAGCTCTGATATTTTAGGGAGTGAATTTGATATACACGGCGGAGGGATTGATTTGATTTTTCCCCATCATGAGAACGAGATTGCCCAGTCTGAGGGCGCAGGCAATAAATTCGCCCGTTACTGGATACATCACGGTTTGCTTACAATCAACGGCCAAAAAATGTCCAAGTCGCTGGGGAATTTCATCACGGTAAAAGATTTCCTGGATAAATATAAGAATGCGGATTTGCTAAAGCTGTTGTTTTTGTCCACACATTATTCCCATCCGGTTGATTACACCGATGAGAAAATACAGGAAGCAAAACAGGCATTAGATAGGATCTCGATTTTATGGGGTAAAATCGGTGGGCCGTTTAATAAAAAGTTTACCGGTAAAATTACTGAAGAGTTAGAAGCCGTAAAAAATAAATTTATTAGTGCAATGGATGATGATTTTAACACTCCCCAGGGCCTGGCGTCTATTTTTGAGTTAGTGAGTATTACAAATAAGAATCTGGATAATCAGGAATTAGTGGCGGCATCTAGAGATATATTATTAGAGTTAACAGGGTTATTTGGTTTAAGCGTAAGTCCCAGCATAGAGGCGAAGACACTTCCTCTCCGGGCAGATTTACATGGTGTGGAAGTATTAATTCAAGAAAGAAATGAAGCAAGGAAGAAAAAAGATTTTAAAAGGTCAGACGAGATTAGGAAAGAGTTAGAGGCCGGGGGGATTATTTTAGAGGATACAAAAGACGGCACTACTTGGCGTAGGAAGTTATAGTAAATTAATATGAAAAGTAGATTTATTACATTTGAAGGTTCCGAAGGTTGCGGCAAAAGCACTCAGTCAGAGATGCTTTATTGTTACTTGAAATCCAAAGGCTTAAGAGTAGTTTATTTGCGTGAGCCCGGCGGGGTTAAGCTGAGCGAAAAGATCCGCGAGATCCTGCTTGATCCTGAAAGCAAAATATCTCCTGAGGCAGAAACCCTGC
The DNA here is from genome assembly GCA_023229385.1 of Candidatus Omnitrophota bacterium. Lineage (GTDB taxonomy): Bacteria > Omnitrophota > Gorgyraeia > Gygaellales > Profunditerraquicolaceae > UBA6249. The sequence goes on from JALNZI010000019.1 coordinate 11,008, forward strand.
TTTATATGGCTGCCCGCGCCCAGGTGGTCAGGGATATTATTCAGCCTGCATTAAAAGCCGGCAAGATTGTTATTTGCGATCGCTTCCTGGATTCTACTATTGCTTATCAGGGTTTTGGTTTAGGGATAAATATAGGTATAATTAAAACTATCGGTAAATTCGCTACTTTAGGGATCAAGCCTGACCTGACAATCTTTTTGGATTTACCGGTGAAGAAAGGTCTTCAGCACCGTTGTAATTATAAGGATCGCATTGAACAGCGCTCTTTTAAATATCATGAAATAGTCCGGAATGGTTATCTTAAACTTGCCAGGCTTGAGCCGAAAAGGATCAGGATAGTCAAAGTTGAGCCGGATAAATTAACTACTCAAAATAACATTAGGAAGTTAACCGATGCGCTTTAGCGATATATTAGGGCAGGAGAAACCGTTAAACATAATAAACGCCTATATGGAAAAATCCTGTTTTTCCGGCGGATATATTTTTAGCGGCCCGGAAGGGATTGGCAAAAAGACGGTTGCAAAAATCATCGCCCAAAAATTAAATTGTACATCTTCGGATAAGCCCTGCGGCACCTGTAGTTCATGCCTGAAGACGGAGAAACTGCAGCATCCTGACCTGCATATTATTGAAAGCGACGCTGCGCAAATTAAGATTGAGGATATCCGTTCTTTGCAGCGGGAGGCGAATTTCCGGCCGTATGAAGGGGTAATCAAGGTTTTTATTATTGATGAGGCGCACAGGCTTAATCCTGAGGCGGCAAATTCCCTGCTCAAGATCCTTGAAGAGCCTCCTAAAGATAGCCTGATTATTTTAATTACTCATAAGCCGCAGAATATTTTTAAAACCATACTTTCCCGCTGTAAGGTTATAAGATTTTCCCCGTTAGCAATATCTGTGCTGGAAGATGTTCTGGTTAAGGATTATTCGCTTGACCGGTTTTGCGCGCATTTCATTTCTTTTTATGCCGAAGGCAGGCTGGGTTTTGCCCTCAAGTTAAAGGATTCAGGTATTTTTGAAGAAAAGAACAGGGTTTTTGATTCTTTTGCGCTTTCCGATAAACCGCTTGACCGTAATCTCCTTGGGCACAACAAGGAGCAGCTGCGCAGTTTTTTAAATATTATGGCTTCATGGTTCAGGGATATTTATCTGCTTAAGGCCGGTATAGCGGATAAGCAGCTGATACACTTAGATCGGAAAAATGATTTACTGAAACTAAAGCTTGAGTTTTCTTTCAAACAACTTGATGGTATTTTGTCGGCAATTTCAGAGAGTATGTTTTATTTAGAGCATAATGTTAACAGCAAATTACTTTTGCATAACTTAGGAGCGCAGCTATGGAAGGTTTGATTCTGGTTCAACTTAGGAATTCCGGGCAGGTGCAGTTTTATCAAGCCGGAAATTTAACTTTAAAGGTAGGGGATTGCGTAATTGTTGAGCATGACAGGGGACTGGATTATGGATGCGTTATTATGCCGCATCAGGCGCATTGCTGCGCTGAAAGCAGCCCTAAAGAGCCGCCGAAGAAAATAATCCGCCTGGCTAAAGAAAGTGATCTAAAACAGGTAGAAGATAATTGTGTAAAAGCCAGGGAAGCATTTAACGCCTGCGAAAAAAAGATTGCTGAGCATAAACTGGATATGAAACTGGTTAAGGCGGAATATTCTTTTGACCGCTCCAAGATTCTGTTTTACTTTACTTCCGACGGCCGCGTGGATTTCCGTAACCTGGTTAAAGATTTAGCCAAGATATTCAAGGCGCGTATTGAGTTAAGGCAGATCGGGGTCAGGGATGAGGCCAGGCTTTTTGGCGGATATGGCTCATGCGGACGTGAGCTTTGCTGTAAAAGGTTCCTGAAAGACTTTGAACCGGTGACGATAAAGATGGCCAAAGAAGAGGGTTTATCGCTTAACCCTCCGAAGATATCCGGTTTGTGCGGCCGGCTGATGTGCTGTCTTTCTTATGAATATGAAACCTATAAACTGCTTTCCAAGGGGTTGCCCCGCGAAGGCGAACATCTAAGCACGGCACAAGGCAAGGGTAAGGTCATTAACGTCAATGTTTTTAAACGCGCGGTTACTGTTCAGCTTGAAGAAGGCGGATTTTTAGAGGTAAGTTACAAGGAAAAAGAACATGGAAAATAAGTTTTATATTACTACTCCTATCTATTATGTGAATGCCTCTCCGCATATCGGGCATTCCTATACCACTATTGCCGCTGATGTCTTAAGCAGGTTTAAACGCCGCGTTTTAGGAAAAGATAATGTGCGTTTTCTTACCGGTACTGATGAACACGGCCAGAAAATCCAAAAGGCCGCAGATAGCGCGAAGCTTTCTGCGCAGGATTTTGTAGATAAAACAAGCCTGCAATTCAGGAACCTTTGGAAATCTTTAGGGGTTTCTTACGATGATTTCATCCGTACCACTGAAGAGCGTCATGTTAAAGTCGTACAGAAAGTCCTCGAGATCCTTTTTAAAAAAGGGGACATTTATGAAGGTAAATATGAGGGATTATATTGTACTCCCTGTGAGACATTCTGGCTTGAGTCGCAGGCAATAGGCGGATTATGTCCGGATTGCCAGAGGCCGGTTGAGCGCATTGTTGAGAGCAATTATTTTTTTAAATTGTCAATTTACCAGGATTGGCTCTTGGGATTCCTCAAAGAAAACCCGAATTTTATTAAACCCGCCAGCCGTTATGAAGAGACCTTAAGGTTTTTGGAATTAAATAAATTAAATGATTTGTGTATTTCGCGGCCCAAGGAGAGGCTTAATTGGGGCATACCTTTGCCTTTTGCTCCGGAACATGTAACCTATGTTTGGTTTGATGCTCTGGTTAATTATATCAGCGCGGTCGGTGAATTTGACAGTCAGGACAATTATCAGTCCCGATGGTGGCCGGCAGAGTTGCATTTAATGGCCAAGGATATTCTAAGACAGCATACAGTTTATTGGCCGATTATGCTCCATGCTTTAAATATCGAACTTCCTAAAGCAGTGTTTGCGCATGGTTGGTGGATGATTAATGAAGACAAAATGTCTAAGTCGCGCGGTAATGTGGTTAACCCGCTTGAGATGATAGAGAAATATGGCCTGGATGCCTACAGGTATTTTCTTCTCCGGGATGTGCCGTTTGGTTTGGACGGAAATTTCTCGGAAGAGGGAATAGTTAAGCGTTACAATAGCGATTTAGCAAATGACTTAGGGAACTTGGTTTATCGCACCCTGACTATGATCGAGAAGTATTTTGATGGTAGTATCCCGAATGTAGATTTTAATAAGCTTAAGAATGACCAGAAGGTCTCCAATATTCTAGCTAAAATCCAGAATTTGGATTCGAGAGTTTCTTCAGCTTTGGATAAGCAGGATTTTAGTTTGGCTTTGGAAGCTATTTGGGAATTGATTGCTATGGCTAATAAGCATGTTGAAGAGACCAAGCCCTGGAATCTTGCCAAAGAGAATAAGCAGGAAGAGTTGAAAGAATTTATCCGTTTATTAATTGATGTTATCAGGGCGGTATCCAGACAGCTGGAGATCTTTATTCCTCAGACTGCCTTGTCGATCCAGGAACAGTTCGGTGAGGAGAAGGTAAAAAAGGGCAATCCATTATTCCCGCGTATTGAAACCAAGAAGAAGTAATCTCACATCATATGTTAGTTGATACCCACTGCCATCTTGATTTTCCACAGTTTGAGCCGGACCGCGAACAGGTTATCCTGCGTGCGGAGGAGGCAGGCGTGAACTATCTTGTAAATATCGGCGCTACCTTGGATTCTTCAGCCGCGGCTTGTGAGTTAGCGGCAAAATATGCCCAAGTTTACGCCGGCGTAGGCGTGCACCCGCATGAGGCGGATGGATTTGGCCCGGAAGCGGAAAGTAAATTAAGGGAGCTGGCTTTAAGAAAAAAGGTTGTGGCTATCGGAGAAACCGGGTTGGATTTTTACCGTAATTTATCTTCCGCAGAGAATCAGTTATCTGCTTTTAACAGGCAAATCCAGTTAGCTAAAGATTTAAAACTCCCCATCGTAATCCATAGCCGCCAGGCAGAGGAGCAGGTGCTTAAGGTTTTAAAAAGCGCTATGCCTCTGCGTGCGGTAATCCATTGTTTTTCCGGTGATGAGAGTTTCCTGAAAGGTTGTTTAGATTTAGGATTCTTTATTTCTTTCACCTGTAATATTACCTATAAAAAGGCGCAAGGCTTAAGGGATATGGTTGAGCTTACCCCGCTGGATAAGTTGATGCTTGAAACTGATGCCCCGTATTTATCTCCCGAAGGTTTTCGCGGTAAGCGTAATGAACCGTTGCAGGTAAAATTATTAGCTGAGGCAGTCAGTCTGATCAAGGGAGTCAGTATTGGTGAGATTGCGGAGAATACGACTAAGAACGCAAAAGGATTCTTTGGATTAGGATGAGTGCCAAAATTTCCATAGTTAAGTGTAATGGTTATGAGCCGTCTGCCGTAGAACAGGCAGTCAGGAAGACAGTTGATCTTTTAGGCGGAATAACCTGTTTTGTTAAGCCTGGCTCCCGGGTATTGATAAAACCTAACCTTTTGATGTCCAAGGGTCCGGAATATGCGATTACTACCCATCCGGAAGTGGTCAGGGCGGTAGTGCATATTTTAAAAGAGATTAATTGCCGGGTTATTATCGGTGATGGCCCAAGCGTATGGGATCAGTATATTGAAAATGTGGATGAAGTTTATGAACTCACCGGTATAAAAAGAATCGCCCAGGATGAAGGAATAGAGCTGGTTAATTTTGATAAACGCCGGATGCGCGATAAATTCCCGCTTACCAGCTGGCTTGATGAATGCGATTATCTTATTAACCTGCCCAAATTCAAAACTCACGGGTTTACTTTGATCACCGGCGGAATTAAGAACCTTTTCGGGTTAGTTTCAGGTACATATAAAACCGAACTGCATAAAAATTATTTTAAGCCGTCTGAATTCGTCAAGATACTTGTGGATATATACCAGGAGGCTAAACCCGCTTTAACAATTATTGATGGGATATTAGCTATGGAGGGGGAAGGGCCGGGAACCAGCGGTAAACCCCGCCAGCTTAATCTTTTGCTCGCCGGTTCTGATTGCGTGGCGTTAGATACTCTAATGGCTAAAATAATGGGCATTAGGCATCAGGAGGTTTTATCGACTAAAGAGGCAGCGCTGCGCGGATTAGGCGAAGGGAATCTAGAGAAAATCAAGATAGAGGGGGAGGATATTGATAAATTAAATATTCGTCCTTTTATTCTGCCGCAGGCATCACGGTTAGATAGGCTTCCGGATGTTTTTAAATTTATAGCGCAGTGGTTGATCAGGTATCGTCCCTACTCCATTTGCGCCAAATGTACGCGTTGCGGACATTGCGTAAAAATTTGCCCGGGGAAATGCATTAAGCTAACAAAAAAGAGTATAGCTTTTAATTATAGAAAATGTATTGCCTGTTTCTGCTGCCAGGAGTCTTGTCCGGCCGCGGCAATAGGGGTGAAAAAGAGCCTATTGGCTAAATTAATAGGATTATAGATAATGGCAGGCATCCGAGCCTTGTTCTCGCATCACCGCTTGCTCGCCCCAGCGTGGCGAGCTTGCGCTTCGGCAAAATTTTCGCTCTACCTGGCATTTATTACGGGCAACCATGCCCGCTCAAATTTTGAGATGCTGCTCGAATCAAGTCTCGACTGCCTGCCATTACGACAGGTTAGAATGATAATATAATATGAATATCCGTACAATAGACTGGAAAAATAATAAGGTTAGGATAATCGATCAGACTAAATTGCCGCAGAGATTAGTTTATCTTAATCTTGATAAGATAGAAGATTTGTGGCAGGCAATTAAGAAAATGCAGGTGCGCGGAGCCCCGGCCTTAGGCGCGGCTGCTGCTTTGGGAGTTTATTTAGGGGTAAGGAATTATCCAGGTTCTGATTGGCCGGGATTCAGCCGTAAGTTAAATACAGCGGCAAAATATATCGCCAGTTCCCGTCCGACAGCCATAAACCTTTTTTGGGGAATTGAAAAGGCTTGTGCGGCTGCCCAGGAAAATAATAAAAAACCTGTTTTTAAGATCAAACAGGCTATACTTGAAGAAGCAAAGAAGATTATGCGGGAAGATGCTTCCTCTTGCCGTAAAATCGGTGATTACGGATCCAGGCTATTAAAGTCCGGCAGCAGGGTCTTGACGATCTGTAACGCCGGGATACTGGCGACGATTGATTACGGTACTGCTTTGGGCGTGATTTATTCTGCTTGTGACCAAGGTAAGAAAGTTAAAGTATTTTCCTGTGAAACCCGGCCGCTGCTTCAGGGGAGCAGGTTAAGCTGCTGGGAGCTTAATAAACAGGGTGTGGATGTTACAATGATTGCGGATAATACCGCGGCTTCGCTTATGGCCGGAGGAAAAGTGGATGCGGTAATTGCCGGAGCAGACCGGATTGCCGCAAATGGCGATTCAGCTAACAAGATCGGGACATTGAACTTAGCTGTTCTCTGCAGATACCATAAGCTACCTTTTTATATCGCCGCTCCGCAGAGTACGTTTGACCTGAAATTAAAAAACGGTCGGGGGATTAAAATTGAAATGCGTGATTGGCAAGAAGTTACCAGGATATTACTTAAGAAAACTGTTGCTCCCGAAGGAGCTGCCGTAATCAATCCTGCTTTTGATGTTACTCCCCATGAGCTGATCAGCGCGATAATTACGGATAAAGGTGTTATCCGGATGCCTTACGTTAAAAATATCAGGAAAATTCTTAGGGGGAAATAAATGCGTTTAAGCGAAATCGGTGAATTTGGTTTAATCAAAAGTTTCCGGAAACAAATTAAAACCGATCGTTCTGTTTTTATGGGCAGCGGGGATGACTGCGCGGTTTTGAAGCTGAATAGCTCCAGTTATCAGTTGTTTACCTGCGATATGATTATCGAAGGCGTGGATTTCAGAAAGACTGATGATTTGAAATTCGTGGGCAGAAAGGCCCTGGCCGTATCTATAAGCGATATTGCCGCCTGCGGTGGCCTTCCCAGATATGCCGTGATATCGCTGGGCCTGCCGAAAAATATGCAGGTAGAGCAGGCGGGCCTTTTGGCAAAAGGGATATTTGATCTGGCAAGAAAATATAAAATAAATATTGTGGGAGGAGATATCAGTGCCTGCGCTAAATTAATTATTGATGTGAGTATGCTGGGGGAGGTTAAGAAACATAAGCTTTGCCTGCGCCGGGGAGCCAGGCCGGGAGATATTATTATGGTTACGGGGAGTTTTGGCGGCTCAATTAAAGGTAAACATTTAAAATTTACTCCTCGTTTGGAAGAGGCGAATTTCTTAGTAAATCATTTTAAGATCAATTCCATGATTGATGTTTCCGACGGTTTGCTCCAGGATCTGGGGCATATATTAGAGCAAAGCTCTGCCGGAGCTGTTTTATATGAAAGCCTGATCCCTTTAAGTAAGGATGCTAAAAATACCGAAGAGGCACTTTGTTCAGGGGAGGAGTTTGAGCTGCTTTTTACTGCTTCCAGAGAACAGGCAAATAAAATTATCAAATCTTCAAAATACGGTTTTAGTGTTATCGGGGAAATAATGCCGGTATCATTCGGCTTGAGGCTGATCGATCATAAGAGCAGGTATTCAAAATTTAGTTTAAGAAACGGGTACTGCGCAGAGGCGCGTACCGGCCGATCCTTTAAGGCCGGGTACAGGCATTTCTAATGAAGAAACTATCTACGTCAGTTAATCAGACGCTAAAAATAGGCAGGCTGCTGGCGCAAAAACTTTCCGGAGGAGAAATTATTCTCTTATCCGGTTCGCTTGGCGCGGGCAAGACAGTATTGGCCAAGGGGATAGCGCAGGGGCTGGGTATTGATCAATATAATGTAGTCAGCCCTACTTTTGTTTTCTTGCGCGTATATAAAGGGAAACATTTTTTAAACCACTTTGATTTCTACCGTATCGGCAACCCCAAAGAGATCCTGGCTTTAGGTTATGAGGAATATTTTTATTCCGATTCTGTATCGGTGATTGAATGGCCGGAGCGGTTAAAATTCCTCTTGCCAAGGGAATTTTTAAAGATTAAGCTGATTGTGAAGACAAGAGCGGGAAGGTCGCTTGAATTTACTGCCAAAGGCTTAAGGTATAAGAAATTACTCAAGGATATTTATGAAGATATTAGGCATTGATACTACTACTAAGTTTTTGTGCCTCGGGTTGTATGTCGATGGTAAATTCTATGAATACAGCCTTGAGACGGGCAGGGGTCTTTCCGTGCTTTTGGTCCCGACTATACAAAGAGTTCTTGAGGCCTCGGGATTAAAAATAGCGGATATCGACTATTTTGCCTGCGGACTGGGGCCAGGTTCATTTACCGGAATGCGCATAGGTTTAGCTACAATAAAAGGTTTAAGCATTGTCCGAGATAAGCCAGTGATTGGAGTATGCACTTTGGATATTTTGGCGGAAAATGTCACGGTCAAAAATACTTTGATTGTCCCGGCGATAGATGCCCGGAGGGGCCTGATCTATTGCAGTTCTTATAAAAAAGAAAAAGATACTCTTAAGCGTAAAAGTGAATATAAACTTTTAAGTTTGGATGAATTTGTTAGCAAGTTTCCCGCTGGAGCGGTAATCCTGGGAGATGCCGCGGCCCTGTATAGAGATAAACTGTCCTCCCGGATAAAAGGCGCAACTATTCTGGATAAGGATTATTGGTTTCCCAAG
>JALNZI010000112.1 GCA_023229385.1 Candidatus Omnitrophota bacterium
CACCTCCCGGAATGACTGCGGGACACTTTCCAATGCCTCGCGCGAAGTAGTAATAATTATCGGCAGTATCATAATCCCTAAAGTAAGTGAACCGGATAAAATGGATGCTCCGAATTTTAAGAAAATAACAAACAGTGCCAGGCCAAACAAGCCGTAAACAACCGAAGGCACTCCGGCAAGATTAACAATAGCTAACTTAATTATCCGGTTAAGCAGGTTATCTTTAGCGTATTCGCTTAAATAAATTGCCGCCAACAACCCAATGGGCAAGGAAAAAATTATTGCCCCAAAAACCAGATAAAATGTCCCGATAATCGCCGGAAAAATCCCGCCGGCACGCATACCCTGACGCGGGATATCCGTTAAAAACTGCCAGTTGATCGCCGGGATACCCTTCTGGACAATAATTACCACGATCAAACCTACCGGCACGACAATTAAAAGTGTCGCCAGGAATAGAAAAAAGAATGCGATTTTTTGTGACCTTTGAGTATTACGCATCAATGCCTCTTATGCAAAAATAAATCCGCGGTAACATTAATAATAAAACTTATTACGAATAAAACTATACCGATGGCAAAAAGCGCGAAATAATGTTCACTCCCCACTACCGCCTCCCCCATTTCAGCGGCAATAGTAGCGGTTAAAGTACGTACCGGCACAAGGATGCTTTGCGGAATAACCGCGGCATTGCCTGTAATCATCATTACTGCCATAGTTTCACCAATAACCCTGCCTATGCCAAGCATTACCGCGGCGACAATCCCTGAAGAGGCAGCCGGGAGCAAAACCCGGTAAATCGTCTGCCAATGTGTAGCCCCTAAAGCAAACGCCCCTTCTTTATAGCTTTTAGGCACTGAATAAAGTGCGTCCTCAGCAATTGAAACTATTGTGGGCATGGCCATAAAAGCCAAAATTATCGAACCTGATAAAGCAGTTAAACCTGTAGGCAAATTAAACACGGTCTTTACCCAAGGCACAAGAGTTACCATCCCAATAAACCCAAGGACTACGCTGGGAATAGCAGCTAATAATTCTATGCCGGCTTTTAAAACCTCTTTAATTTTTGAAGGGGCAATTTCAGCGATATAGACTGCGCAGGCTATACCTATAGGTATAGAAATTATCGCAGCCCCGAGAGTAACCATAAGCGAACCACATATTAACGGTAATATCCCGAGTTGCGCCGGCTCGGAAATAGGATACCAACTCTTGCCCATAAGAAAATCAAATGGACTGACATATTTAAATACAGCCAAGCCTTCTTTGGTCAAAAACAAAAAAATTAAAACTACAAAAAATATAGAAGCTAACCCGCAAATAAAAATTAACTTCTCAATAATGAATTCTTTTAACTTACGCATATTAAGTTATTTTTTTACCGGGACAAAATCAGTCTTCACTACAATCTCCTGACCTTCCCTAGAGAGGGTATAATCAACGAATTTCTTAATTAGGCCTTGAGGTTGATTATTGGTATATAAATAAAGCGGTCTGGATATAGGGTATTTACCGCTTAAAACATTCTCTATGCTCGGTGAAACATATTCAGATTTCTCATCCCTGGCTACAGCAATGGTCTTTTGCTTATTGGAGATATAACCCATGCCATAATAACCAATGGCAGATGGATTAGCCGCTACTTCATCAGCAATTGCCTGGGAAGAAGAGAGCATCAAGGCAGAAGGCGCAAATTCCTCTTTGCCGCTTGCGTTATTACTCCTTAACACATGCTCCTTGAAATAAACATGGGTTCCGGAATTAACTTCCCGCGAAAGGACAACTATCCTTGCCTCCTTGCCTCCCACCTCTTTCCAATTAGATATCCTGCCGGTAAAAATACCCGCCAGCTGCTCAAGGGTAAGCTTATCTACCGGATTAGCCGGACTAATTACTACAGCCAAGCCGTCTAAGGCTACTTTTATTTCAAAAGGATTAATCCCTTTTTGTTTTGCCAAAGCAATCTCTTTATCCTTGATATTTCTTGAGCTCATCGCAATATCGCAGCTTCCGCTGATCAAACTGGATAACCCTGTTCCGGAACCGCCGCCGGTTACTGCCACAAAATCCCCTGAATTTTCTTCCATATATTTCTCCGCCCAGGACTGAGCGAGATTAACCATGGTATCTGAACCTTTGATCTGGATAGAATTGTCATCTTTAGCGGCAAACGCTGAAGCCGTGGACAAAAACAAAACTAAAATAAATACCGCCTTCTTAAACATTATTCCTCCTTTAATAAAATGCTAGAACAATAATTTGAATTTAGTCCCCAGGACATTCGCTGCTGTCCACAGGTTGCTGTTTTTTGAACTTTGTAACAAATAATAAATTTCACCCTTTAGGTTCTTGGTAATAGTCATACCCAGCCCAGCAAAAAATCGGTTCTGGTTTAATCTCTGCCCATCATCAAAAAGAATGAAAATTTCATCCGCCAGATACGGTTGGATTTCAAACCTAGTAAACTTCCAAGGCAACTTTACCGTAAATTTATTGCGGTATCTCCAGGTGTCATCCTTATAATCAAAATGATTATATTCCAGTCGGGAGCGATCATCAAATTTAAATCCCTCAAAATCCCATAACAGGATAGCGCTAATATAGGGTTCATTCTCTACTAAAAACTTACCCTTGGATTTAGATAGAACATGCCGGTAACCTGCGCCAACAAGCAAATACTTCTTTAGGCTATAAAAAAATCCCAGGTCATAGTGCTGATAATAAAACTCCTTGGCGCTTCCTCCCCAGCGAAACTCCTCTTCCAGAACTATTTTTGCGTCTTCGTTTACCTTAAATTCTTCTATATCTGTATTCCAAACCTGAAAATCACCATCTTTATAAGCATAAAGATCAGCTGATAATAACAAGGTCAGAGCGCAGGCCATAAAAACTATTCGTTTCATTTTCCACTTTCTCCGGAAATGCCTATTTTCAGGTAAAACAGGCGGGGCAAAGTTTTATTATTATATTATATTTTATTGGCTAAGTAAATAGCTAATCAAAGTTAGCCCGCACAAAATAACCGGAATTCCTTCATCAGCTGCATCTAATAACCTTGCACTATCGGTAAATTTAGATATAATTATGCTTGGTATTTACACAGGAGAGAATTATGAAACAAATTGTAATTTTAACTATCTCAACAGCATTATTGATATCATTAAATACAGTTATTAATGATTCTTTCGCTCAAAACGCCAATCCTACCTATCGCGAAGGTATAGAATATGCCTCAGAAGGAAGGTTTAAGGATGCGGCGGATTGGTTTAAGGATAATTTAAAAAACAATAAATCAGATGCTACTTCAATTAGCTCACTTGCCGTGATTAATGATTTAAATAATGGAAAAATTACCAACGCCTACGCCAGGTCTTTTTTTACTGGATTGGATTTTCTGCAAAAGGGAAAAACTGACGAAGGGCTTAAAGAGCTTGAAATGGATATAAAATCCAACCCTGAATATCCTAAAGCATATAATGTTATTGGTATAGTTTATGCCTCATTAGGTGAAAAATCGGAATCCATCAGTTATTTTCAAAAAGCTATAGAAATAAATCCTCAATATAGCGAGGCGTGTTTCAACCTCGCCGCATTGTACCATTCATCAGCCCAGCTGGAAGATGCGCTTAAATACTACGAGAAAGTGATATCTTTGGAACCAAATTCCTGCGATGCGATAATTAATACAGCTGCGATTTATATTTCCCAAGGGAAATATCCTGAAGCAATTAAATACTATCAGAATGCCATTAAGCTGGATAAGAATAACCCCGAAACGTATTATAGTCTTGCCTTGGCTTATTTTATGTCTGATCAATTCATAAAGTTCAGAGAAAACCTTCTTAAGGCCCAGGAATTGTATCAACAAAAAGGAGACACTAAAGGCCTTGAGAAAGTGGCAGAATATATGAATAAGATAAAGGAAATTGAAAGCAAGCTTAGACGCACCAAGTAAGGAATCCCCCCGGATAATTCACAAGAATTCCCATCCCCTAATAATCTTTTACAAAATCTTTAAACTCAGACAGAAGATTAATTTAAAGGCCGCAGAAAAAATTTACAAAGAGTTTACATCGGCTTAAGCCCTTCTTAACATAATCAGTATATGCTTATTGCAGGAAATGGCTAATGTTAAAAATTGCAATGAGCACAAATATGTCAACGAATCAGGCCCCCTTTAAACGTAAATCTTCCCCCTCCCCTATCAAGGTCATTGCTTTCTTATTATGCTTTATTCTGGCATTTGAACAATCCGGCTTCACCCAGGTAGTTGAGCAGCTAGATATTTCCAATACCATTGGCAATTTTCTCAATCCATTTCCTGCTCTTCCTTTTTATTCGCCGCAACTTAGGTATATTTCTTATGACAAGCTGAACCAGTCTTTTAAAATTATTTTAAGTAAAGCAAACTCAAGCAAAAACGATAGCGCTGAATTATCAGAATCATTCCGCCAACCACTCAAGTATTTTTACATAGGTCTGGCCATACCGAATGAAGGCTTCTGGGTAAACCTGGGGCTGGATTCGCCAAATGAAGTTATTGATGATTATCTGGTCGATACTGACTTGGGAAAAATCCTGATGGAGGCGGATTTAGAACTAAAGAAAGACTTGGCGCGCGCCACCTTTCCATCCACCCCCGAAGGCAAAGAATATTGGAATAGAATTTATA
>JALNZI010000113.1 GCA_023229385.1 Candidatus Omnitrophota bacterium
GGCGCCTATGCTGAATACATCAAAGAAGTCCGTCCATTAGTAGAAAAATATGAGGGACGGTATTTATCCAGGGGCGGAAAGATTACTCCGGTTTTTGGTGATTGGAACCCCGAGAGGATTATTATAATTGAATTCCCTTCTGCAAGAAACGTAGAAGAATGGCTTAGCTCTCCGGAATATAAGGAAATTGCAGTATTAAGAGAGAGCTCCACGATTACTAAAGCAATTATAGTTGAGGGTTGTGAGAAATAAATTTACCCAACAAATTGACATCCCTAATTTCCGTGCTATACTTTTAATTAGATATGGAATTCGTCCCGAGTTAGAAGGAGCAAATCCCGGACGTTAAAATAAGTAAAACCTTCGTAGGCCGTACTGGGGTCAACGAAGGTTTTTTGTTTTTATTAAGGAAAATATGCCGTTATTGATCAGAAAGACTCTGGATACTGCGGGAAAACTTAAAATTCTGGCGCAGGATTCCCGTTATGATCTGGCTTGCGCCTGCGCCACCAGCGCTAATGAACATCGCCGCCGTTCCGCGGATAACAAATGGGTATATCCGGTGGTTCTGCCTAACGGAGGGACAACTTATCTGTTTAAAACTTTGCTTTCCAATACCTGCGTCAATGATTGCGCTTATTGCCCGTTAAGAGCCGGCTCAGAAGGCGCTCGATGTACTCTTCAACCTGAGGAATTGGCCAGAGAATTTCTTTCCTATTACCGGGCCCGTAGAGTAAGCGGGATTTTTTTAAGCAGCGGAGTTATCGTTAATCCAGACCGGACTATGGAATTGATTAACCGGACAGCTCAAATTTTGCGCCGGTCACAATTCCGGGGATATATGCATTTAAAAATAATCCCCGGCGCTTCTGAGTCGGCAATTCGCCATACTTTGAGCCTGGCTAGCGCTATTTCATTGAATATTGAAACTGCCGGCAAAGAAAATTTTAAGCCTTTGAGTATGAACAAAGATTATGAGCGAGATATTATCCAGCCGATACAACTGATCAGCCGGCTAACCCGTCCAGGCAATCAGTATGCGGGAATCAAGCATACCACCCAGTTTATTATCGGTGCCTCGGCTGAAACAGATAAAGAGATAATCAGTTATTCCTGGAAACTATACAAAGAGTTAAGCCTGAACCGTATTTATTTCAGTGCCTATCAGCGAGGTCTGGGCCAGGCTAATTTGCCGGGTGAAAAATCAGATTTTACCAACAGTCAGCTTTTGACTCGGGAGCATCGCCTTTATCAGGTGGATTGGCTGATCAGGAAATATGGTTTTGGCGCTGATGAAATTCCGCTGGATGCCCAGGGAAATCTTTCTCTGGAAACTGATCCAAAAGAAATGTGGGCAAAAGCGCATCCGGAATTTTTCCCAATAAATTTAAACCAGGCTGAAGCGAAGAGCTTGTTGCGGGTTCCCGGCCTGGGCCAGCTATCGGTTGAGCGGATCCTGGAATTACGTAAGCATGGGGTAAAGATACATTCGCTTAATGCCTTAGGTAAGATGACTAAAAACTTGCAGAAAGCCCAAATATATACAATCTGTTAATATAAAGTTTTGATTCCGGCCGCTCCAAAAATTCCGCTTCCTAATCTCTTGCCTGTGTTATAATTATAACCATAAAGAGTGTCCCTTTGGAGGACGTCCCTCTCTAGGTTAGGCTTAATGCTTGCAGAGGGTTTTTATTTGTGTAATAATGTAGTTGTCTAAAAGGATAATAAAAGGAGGCGGAGATGCTTGCTAAAAAATTTGCTTTAGGATTTGGCATTGCAATAATTCTACCGAT
Organism: Candidatus Omnitrophota bacterium; assembly: GCA_023229385.1. GTDB lineage: Bacteria > Omnitrophota > Gorgyraeia > Gygaellales > Profunditerraquicolaceae > UBA6249. The sequence continues at coordinate 1,794 of JALNZI010000113.1, forward strand.
GTTGGTCCACTATGGGGTGAGTACATTCAGCCCCGCGCCTAAATGGCAGGATCGTTATGATTCTTATTCTTACCAGCGATACGATAAGGCGACTCCTGAAGAAAGGGTGCAGATAGATAAAGAGAGAAAAGAAAAAGAAATGGCTTGGCAGGAAAAAGAGAAAACTTTCCAGAGAAATCTTTTCTTTGTGGCCGTACCTGTGGGCATAGCCTGCATATTTATCGGCGCCATTATTGCTATCCAGGCAATCGGGACAGGCCTTATGTTCGGGGGGATTTTTGCGTTGACCGAAGGTTATATGTTTTATTGGTCTGAACTTCAGGATTGGATGAGATTTTTATCATTGTTAGCTGCTTTTATGATGCTTATACTTGTCGGCTATCGTAAATTAGCTAAATAATTTTGTTATTGACTACCAGGCACATCTGGTGTTATTAAACTAGCGCCTCATTCGGATTAGTCTGGATGAGGCGTTTTTTATGAAAGGGATGCATTATGAAGAAAGTGGTATTTTTAAGTGTAGTCGCATTATTAGTTGTTATTGCATGCGGCATTCTCTGCGCGCAGAATGAAAAAACATCTCCGGATGCCTTAACCGTTATTCATAACCGCAAGAGCGTACGCCATTTCACCGGCAAGAGCGTTTCGCGGGATGACTTAGTTACGATTGTTAAGGCCGGAATGGCTGCTCCGACAGCAGTGAATATGCAGCCCTGGTCATTTGTGATAGTTACGGATCGGCCGTCTCTTGATATTCTCGCTAAGGCCCTGCCTTATGCTAAGATGCTGGATAAGGCGAATGCTGCAATAATCGTTTGCGCTATTGCCGAGAAGGCATTTCAGGGGAAGGTTGAAATTGCCATTATTGATAGTTCTTGTGCTTCGGAAAATATATTAATTGCCGTAGAGTCCCTGGGGCTTGGCGCGGTCTGGACAGGAGTTTATCCGGATAGAGAGAGGATGGATGCTGTCCGGAAAGAGTTTAATATTCCGGAAGGCATTATTCCCCTGAATGTTATTCCTATCGGATATCCTACTAATGAAGATAAGCCGAAGGATAAATTTAAAGAAGAAAATATACATTGGGAAAAATGGTAAATAAACTGCCGTTTTAATTACGGAGGATATATGCGTAAGTTTATTTTGTTGTTTCAATGCCAGGATCAAAAAGGGATTGTTGCCAGGATCTCGGATTTTATCTTTAAGCACGGTGGTAATATAGTTACTGCTGATCAGTATAGTACTGACCCGGAAGGCGGGTATTTCTTTATGCGCGTTGAATTTATTTTAAACAAGGAGCAACAAAATAAAGATTCCTTATCGGAGGAGTTCTCGCCGATAGCCAGGGAATTCTCCGGCCAGTGGAAGATTATTGATAAGTCGCAAACCCTGCGCATGGGGATATTTGTATCTGAAGATGGTCATTGTTTATTAGATTTGCTGTACCTTTATATGTCAGGCGAGCTTGATGTTAAGATCCCTTTTGTCTTAAGTAACAGTGAGAAACCTCGTAAGCTGTTAACTCAGCATAATATTCCGTTTCATTATATCCCCGCCAATAAAGAGAACAGACGGGAGGCGGAGTTGTTGTCTTATGCTTTAGACTCTACTGATTTTCTGGTTTTAGCGCGGTATATGCTGGTGTTATCCCCGGAGTTTTTGTTAAAGTATAATAAAGATATAATTAATATCCATCATGGCTTCTTGCCTGCTTTCAAAGGAGCTGATCCTTATGGTAAGGCGATTAAGCAAGGGGTTAAGATTATCGGTGCCACTGCGCATTTTGTAAATGATCAGCTTGATGAGGGGCCGATTATTTCCCAGGAAGTAGAATATGTCTCGCATAAAGATAACCGGCAGGCGCTGATTAGAAAAGGAAGGAACCTGGAAAAGAAGGCGCTGGCTGATGCGATTTTAAGTTACGTCGATTACCGTATCATCAAGCACGAGAATAAAACCATTGTTTTTTAAAAAACAAGGGGGATTCCTATGGCTAAGAAAGTTGTAGTCGTTGGTGCCGGAGTAGGCGGATTAGCAACAGCTGCCAGGTTAGCGCATGATGGTTATGATGTTGAAGTCTTTGAAAAACTCCCTGAATGCGGCGGACGTAACCATCTGCTTGAAGATGCGGGATTTAAATTTGATATGGGGCCGTCGTTTGTGCTTATGCCGGACTTTTTTGAGGAGGTTTTTTCTTATTGCGGGGAGTCGCTTAAAGATTATCTGGACCTGCGTGTTATTGACCCGAGCTATAAGATTATTTATTCCGACGGAGAGTCTCTTACCGTATATCAGGATAGTAGCCGCACAAAAGAGGAGCTGGAGCGGATAGAGCCGGGATCTGCTAAACAATTTGATAAATTTATCCGGGAGACTGCCCGGATATACGGCTTAATCAGGCCGCTGCTCTATAAATGCGTAACTTATAAATCTTTAGCCAATCCTTATTACTGGGCCTTGGCAGGTAAAATCCGTATCTTAGAATCATATTGGCAGCTCGCCCGTAAATATTTCAAGAGCGATAAACTTTGTTATGCCTTTACATTTGAGGCGATGTTTATGGGGGTTTCTCCGTTTCAGGCGCCGGCATTCTATAGCGTAATTACTTACACTGATCATGTGCAGAAAATCGCCCATTCTATGGGCGGGATGTACCGGATACCTCTGGCCTTGGAGAAGCTGGCTAAGAAATTCGGCGCAAAGTTAAATTATAATTGCCCGGTGGATAGTATCACTGAGAGATGCGGACGGCTTGCAATTAAGGCGGGAAGCCGTTTTATTGAGCCT
>JALNZI010000114.1 GCA_023229385.1 Candidatus Omnitrophota bacterium
CACGGTCTGGGTAATGTCGAATATATTTTAAATAAGGTGCGTGACGCCAAGCTGAATAATAAAGAAATGCCGTATCATTTTATCGAGGTTATGGCTTGTCCCGGAGGATGTGTCGGCGGCGGCGGGCAACCTTATATGGTTACGGATGAATTAAGGATAAAAAGGGCACAGGCCTTATATGAAGATGATGATCAGAAGCAGGTCCGTTGCAGTCATCAAAATCCGTATATAAAACGAATTTATAAAGAGTTCTTAGGCAAGCCTTTGAGCGAGAAGTCGGAAAAGCTTTTGCATACGAATTACAAGGCCAGGCCGGTTTACGTAAAATAAAATCTAGGTATTAATTAAGTCCTGCGGTAAGGATCGAACAAATGCATCTACACCCAAGGGAGGATAAGGATGAGGTCTCAACCTTTCGCAGGATAATATTGCCGGCGGGTTGAGACTTTTTGTTTTCGTTGATAGTAGGGCTTAACATTAAGGAGGTCAAGATGGAAAAGCGTTTAGGATTTGTGGGGATAATTCTTCATAACCGTAGAAAGGCAGCGCCGCTGGTTAATAATATTCTAACAGAGTTTGGCGATTTGGTTATCGGCCGCATGGGGATTCCTCATGTAAAGAGGGAATTAAGCGTAATTGTACTAATTGTGAATGCGTCTACTGATGAGTTGGGAGCTTTAACCGGCAAGTTAGGCAAGATTAGTGGGGTATCAGTGAAATCAGGATTAAGTAAATCTGAATAATTAGCGGGTCCTGCCGATGTCTGTCTTTCGGCCGCAGGTAGTGTCCTCAAGTCCAGACATCGTCACCCGCTATCGAACGAGGTAATTTTATGAAATACATCAATGAAGAAAGAATAAATAATTTGCTTGCTGATACGGCTAAGTTTGATAGCCGTAAGCTTGATGCTATCCTGGAAAAGGCAAAATCACTTCAACGTTTAACGTTGGAAGAGTCTGCGGTTTTGCTTTCGGTTAAGGACCCGGAATATATCCAGAAGATATTTAAGGCGGCAAGTTTTGTTAAAGATACTATTTACGGTAGAAGGGTGGTACTTTTTGCGCCGCTTTATATCAGTAATCTTTGTGTGAATAAATGCCAATACTGCGGTTTTAAATCGGATAACTCCGGGATTAAACGTAAGGCGCTGACTGCTGCTGAAATTACGCAACAGATCCAGTGGCTACTAAAGCGTGGGCATAAGAGGATATTGGCGGTTTGCGGTGAAGCAGCTCCCGCAGGTTTGTCCAACATTGATTATTATGTCCAGGCGGTTAAGACCATTTATTCTATACAGGTAGGTAAACATAGAATTAAAAGGGTTAATGTCAATTGTGCGCCTTTAAGTGTTGCTGATTTTAAGAAATTAAAAGCCTCGGGTATCGGGACTTTTCAAATCTTTCAGGAAACCTATCATGACCAAACTTATCGGGCAATGCACGTCAGCGGACCTAAAAGCGATCCGGATAACCGGATTACTGCTCCTGATCGGGCATTTGAGGCAGGAATTGATGACATTGGTATTGGCCCGCTTTATGGCCTATACGATTGGCGATTTGAAACGCTGGGCCTGCTTTCTCATATAGAGCATATGGAACAGGAGTTTAAAGTTGGGCCGCATACAATATCCGTGCCGCGGATTGAGCCGGCGGAAGGGGCGGAACTTTCTTTTAATCCGCCGTATAAGATTTCCGATGAAGATTTTAAAAAAGTGGTTGCTGTTTTAAGGCTATCTGTGCCCTACACTGGGATTATTATGTCTACCCGCGAATCTGCGCTTATGCGTGATGCGCTGCTGAGCTTGGGAGTTTCGCAAGTCAGCGCGGAATCTTCTACTTCACCCGGAGGATACTCTGATAAAAGGGAAGTTAATGCCGGCCTGCCTGCCGAAAAGGCCGGAAGCCAATTTTCTCTTGGCGATAATCGTACCATTGAGGAAGTTGTTGCTTCTTTAATCAGCCACGGCTATATTCCTTCTTTTTGCGCCGCTTGTTACCGCAAGGAAAGAACCGGCAAGGCTTTTATGAAATTGGCTAAGCCCGGAACAATTAAAGGTAAGTGCAGCATGAATGCCCTGATTACGCTTAAAGAATATCTTGATGATTTTGCGTCAACTCCGGTTAAAGATGCGGGTTATAAAATGATCGCGCATTACTTTAAACAGTTGGAGCCTGCTGAGCAGGAGATGCTCAAGCTTTTCTTCGCGCATGTTGATTCTGGTTTAAGGGATGAGTATGTCTAAGTTAAATGAGTGTTTAAATAGAATCCATAACGCTTCTTTACCTGACCTTAAAGATTTAGAACGGGTTCTATCTTTAAGCGGTAAGGATGAGTTGAATGAACTATTTTTCTTTGCTGATGACATAAGAAAAGAGTTTTGCGGCGATGGCATTGTCTTGCGGGGGATAATCGAATTTTCTAACTTTTGTTTCCGGGAGTGTTTCTATTGCGGCCTGAATAAAAATAACCGGAAATTAGAGCGTTACCGGATGAATAAGGATGAACTGCTTAAGGCAGTTGGGTATCTTGTCTCCTGTAAGATTAAGACTGTAGTTTTACAGTCCGGAGAAGATAGCGGCCTGGATACCCCGTGGTTAAGAGAGATTATCCGGGAAATAAAATCCAGTTTTGATATAGCGATTACCCTTGCTGTAGGCGAAAGAAGCGCGCTTGATTACAAGGTTTGGAGGGAGGCCGGGGCTGACCGGTATTTATTGAAGATAGAAACCTCCGATGAAGGTTTATATTCATCTATGCATCCGCAAATGGATTTCAAACAGCGCCTGGATTGCCTGCGGGTTTTAAAAGAATTAGGCTATCAGGTTGGTTCGGGTAATATTATCGGCCTTGCCGGACAGACCTTAAAGACTATTGCTCAGGATATTCTATTTTTTAAACTCAATGATTTTGATATGATTGGCATAGGCCCGTTTATTCCGCATCAAAATACTCAATTTGGCGGCCAAGAAAAAGGTGATGCGTTGCTTAGTTTAAAAACCATTGCCTTAACCCGTATAGTCACTAGAAACGCGCATATTCCTGCTACAACCGCTCTGGGGAGCCTGGATAAAGATTACCGGGTAGATGGGTTAAAATGCGGGGCAAATGTTTTAATGCCGAATTTTACCCCGCAGCCGTTTCGTAAGCTTTATGAGATATACCCGCAAAAAAGATGCATTAATGAACCAGTGGGTGCCTGTAATTTTTGTATGGATGATATGGCCCAGAATTTAGGAAGGTTTATTGATTATTCAAAAGCTGATTCTTTTAAACAAGGAAGGGTTAATTCAAATGTATAGGACTCCGGCAAGCAACAGGTTACATATAGGTATCTTCGGCAAAAGAAACACAGGAAAATCCAGCTTGATTAATGCGCTCACCGGCCAGGATACGGCAATTGTTTCTGATGTTGCCGGAACAACCACGGATCCGGTTTATAAGGCAATGGAAATTTTGCCTATCGGCCCATGTATGTTAATTGATACTGCCGGTATTGACGATCAGGGAGTCTTGGGAGAGGAAAGAGTTAAAAGAACGCTAGTGGTATTAAGGAAAACCGATGTAGGTTTGATTGTTGTCCAGCCGGATACGTTGATTGATAGTTTTGAAGAAGATTTGATTAAGACTTTTCAGGGCAAAAAGCTGCCGTTTTTGTTTATAATTAATAAATCTGAATTAGCCGGAAAAGCAGCACAGGATTATTTAGAAAATAACAAGCTTGCTTTTATAAAAGTAAGCTCTAAGACAGGGCAAGGGATCAAAGAGCTAAAGGCAAAAATTATGGAGTTGGCTCCCGGGCATTGGTCGCCTATACCTTTGGTAGGAGATATAATTAAGCCTAAGGATGTGGTTATCTTGGTCTGTCCCATAGACAACGCCATGCCTCAGGGCAGGTTAATTCTTCCTCAAGTACAGGTTATGCGCGACTGCCTGGATAATAATGCCACTGCTTTTGTTACAAAAGAGACGGAATTATTGGATTGCCTTAAGGCGCTCAAGGGAAAACCCCGGCTGGTGATTACAGATTCGCAGGTTTTTGAGGATGTACGCGATATGCTGCCTAAAGATATACCTTTAACCTCTTTCTCCACGGTTTTTGCCAGGCATAAGGGGGATCTTAATGCTTATATACAGGGTGTATATACCCTGGAAAACCTAAAAGATGGGGATGAGATTTTAATTGCCGAGGCTTGTACGCATCACGTGCAGCCGGAGGATATCGGCCGTACCAAAATTCCCACCTGGCTACTGAATTACACCAAGAAAGATTTGCATTATGAAGTTACTGCAGGAGGGGATTTTCCGCAGGATTTAAGTCGGTATAAACTGATTATTTCCTGCGGAGGCTGCATGGTTAACCGCAGGGAAATTATGCATCGTATTGAAAAGGCCAAAGCCGCGCATGTTCCGATTACTAATTATGGCGTGCTGATGGCCTATCTTTCCGGTATCCTTGAGCGGGTAATTGAGCCGTTTGAAGGTGGCCTCCTTAAGATAAATCTTGACAAATAAGCTGATCAGTAATAATATAGCGGAGATTCGGTTCAACGAGGGACAGAGACGTCCAGAGGAGTT
>JALNZI010000115.1 GCA_023229385.1 Candidatus Omnitrophota bacterium
GCACTACACTGATTACTCCCGTAGTGGAAGCAACCCAACTGGCTATTATAACTACGATCCCAACATATTGAGTAATCTCAGCTACTTTAGCGGCAGCGTTAATTACCGCTGAGGCAGCCGCACCAAAACCAGTTAAACAAAGAAGGGCACCGATTGACGTTGAAATAAATATCCCGAATGAAGTAAATCCCATCGTACTTAACGCTAAAGTTTGAATATTTAAGATGGTGATTACTTTTGATGCTAAGTCGCTTCTTTCTTGATCCTTGATTTGAGTTTGCGCAAAATTTAGCAAAGTATGCCGAACTGTATATGTTTCTATATCCGGCAGGGTCAAAGTAACGGAAACTTCGTGCGACTGGCCATTCTTATCCTCCCAACTGTATTTAGCGCCTTTTCCGCTTGAATTCAAATCTTCATTGTAGGCCTCGTCTTTATCCAGCCAGTTATTAAACTCGTCAACTTGCTTTTTTGAAAGTTTACTTGATATACAGCTATTGGAAAAAGCATACCTGAGCCCTTCTTTTTTCGCGGCAACATAAGAATCATGCATATCAGTCCTTATCTTGCAATATCTATTCCATTGATCATCATGAAAAGCTATAGTAACAGTCTTCATGTAATCAACATAGATTTTGAAGGCTTGCATTGCTTTAGATCCTTCATTAGCAAGCCAAGAGGCGCCGAGAAAAGCTGCCCCGCTTATTGAATGCCACACAAAAGGAACACAAGGCACGGGAGGCACCGGCAAAGTTATGAATATCTCAAGAGCGCCTACACTGCTAAGTAACGATGCAGCAGTTGAATAAAGCGAAGCCATAGCTAAGTAATAATTAGCTGTTGGTAAGAGGCTCTCTTTATATAACCATCTATAGTTATCGTAATTACTCCTTAAATCATAATTACTATAAGCTAATTTATTTAAAGAGGCTGCCCAATTAGATGCTGCAGCCAAAGACCCGGCATCCGCCCCATTAGCAGAACAGGTCTTATCTATAGAAACTTTTCCAACCTGGATAACCGAAATTGCCGCAATAAGCAATATTACCAGGGCTACAAGTAAAAAAGGAGTAATCTGACCTGACAAATTACTCCTCGATTTAAAATGTTTATTTCTAATATACCAGGAAAAGAACAATTATTTCCCCCTTCCTATTCTATTACTTTTAACTGCGGGGATACTGTTGAATCAGATGACCTTGTTCCCGCTTCCTTACGACTGGCATTATAGTCGATTTGACGCTTGACCATATTATCACTTGACCATTTCCATAAACTGAGCATCCCCATAAGCAAAAATACCATTATGACAAATACCACCGTAAATTCTAATGTTGCCTGGGCTTTTCTCTTCATTACTTATCTCCTTAACGACTCATGCTTTTGCCTCCGGAAGAATATTTACCTCCTTCTCCCAAATAATGGGTAAAAGCCTGCTGCTCGCCATCTACAACAACTTCTGCCACTAATTTATCGGAGGCGGTAAGACTTTTCTGTGTGCTAACACCACCGGAAGACTCCTGCCGGGTTAAGGTAGTTGTAGCATCCACATAATTAGTAAAACTTTCTTTAATTTCCGTATTCTTTTCTTTCGGCGGGACAAATTCCAGATTCCCGTATTCATCATATTCATTCTCAGCCTTGGGGACATCGACAATCTGGTCATCGAATTGATATTTCTCTACGCCTGGACGGGGATACCTGGCAACTAAATAGTACTGTTTATTTATATCATCATAAGCATAGACATCGTCCCTATTCTTGCCATCCATCCATAAAACATTAGCGCTATCACCAAAAGATTCCAACTGCCCCAATTCCTTAGGATTGGAGACATTGGGCATACGCAAGAAAACCCTTTTGGTATAAGCAGCGGAGTTATTCGCCTTACCCGCTTCCTTCAGGGCTGCGCGGAAAGTTTGCTGTATATTGGCCTGCTGACGGTTAAGTTTTTCACTGTAATTAATTAAAAAGGAAAACGCCACAATAACCAAGGCACCCAGAACAGCCAATTCCGTAACTGCCTGGGCGTTTTCTTTCAAACACCATCTAATTTCCTTTGGTAGTAGATCCGTATTCATAAGTCGTTGTTTCATCTGTAGTTAAACTCCTACCGCCACCTTTAAATTCCTTTGTTGTTGCTACAGAATCAGAGGTAAGCGTGGACGTTAAGTTATTAATTTCTAGTCCCGAAGTATCCTGCTGATAAGCCTCCTGTTCAGTACCTATAATATTGTCTGTCAGGTCCTTAACATTGCCCTGTAATCCGCGCTTGACATAAACCTGCATCCCAAGTAAAGCCAACCCCAACAAAATGATAATCAAAGCCGTCTCAGCTAAATTTTGTCCTTTACGAAAACGCGTTTTATTACAAATTGCCCAAGGTCTCATTTGTAGTTTTATGAATAGTCACCGTACCGGTTTCAGTATTAACATTCTCACTTGATAGAGTTTCATCCGGATTAACCGATAAATCGTCATATTCATTTAATAATTTCGTATATTCCAGGGCCAGTTGCGCCAATTGCGCCTGATTTTGAGCTATCTCTAAATTTACTACTGATAAAGATCTGGGGTTGCCGTCTATAACAGACGCGGGGGGAGGCTTAATCCCCTTAATTGCTTCATATACAGCTTCCAGGCTTGTGCCTGCCGAAGAATCCGGAGTATAATCTCCGGATGAAGGCCCTGCTGCTGCTTCAAGAGCAGCTTCATCTGCTTTTTGCCTATCCTCCTGCCCTTTAGTTATCTCATCAATTTTATCCTGCACTGCATCAGGATCGGTATCCTCATCTGGAACAAGATCTTCCCTTCTGGCTTTATAAGTATTAGACAAGTCTTCTTTATCTGCATTTAAGATCATTAAATCTAATGTAGCCTGCAACTCTACTAATTCTTTAGCTTTGGCCTTTAGTTGCGACTCGATCATATCAACCTGATCTTGGTAGCCGCTGTCCTTGGCAGCTTTTTCTTTTGCCTCCGCTAACTGCAGCTTAAGCGTCGCTGTCTGAGTCTTATTCGCCGAAATCTGGTTTTCTACCGTAGACCAATCATTTGCGCTTGCGGTCGGCTTATTAGCATCGGGATCAAAAAGCGACTTTACTGCGTTCGCTATGGAATTAGCTAAATCGGTTATTAACTTTATGGGGTAATAATCATTCGCATGAGACAACGCTTCAGCTAATGTCGCATTTTGCCACTCATCATTAAGCTCAGCTAATTTTTTTTCTATGTTTCTCTGTTCTTTTATATTCTCAGATATTTCTTCCTGTAACTGCGTACCTTCTTCACCTCTGCCACCATATTTGACTTTATCGACACTCTTGGATTCTATCTTAGAAACCACATGCTTAGTTTCCGTATTATTTGCAGTTGTATTGCCCGGCGCATATTGACCTGAGCCTATCTCGTCGGCTTTCTGGCGGATATTGCCTTGAAATCCGCGATTCATATAGACCAGCATAGCAACAATAGCCGCAACTACTATGCCGACTAAATAGATATATTCTAGACCTGCCTGTCCCCGTCTCATCATTTTATGGGTTATCCCATTTACCTACTTTTTCCCAACCCGTTTTCGTCTGCACATTATCACTCGGCGACTCAATTTCAACTGTTGACTCCCCGGTTTTCTTCACATTTTCAGTCTGTTTTAAATGGGTAACTGTAGTATACTCCGACGTAGTGTTCCTAGCATCATACTGCTCACCTATTTGGTCTGTTGACTCCCGCAGCCGGCCCTGGGCGCCTCTCTTCATATATACACCCATAGCAATTAATGCGGCCACTACAAAACCAAGTAAAATAACGTATTCCAGAGTGCTCTGTCCTTTTGCCCTTGAATAAAACATATCTGTCCTCCTACTCTGCCGCAGGTAACCCGGAGGTTGTCTGCGAGCCCCATCTCTTAGTAACTTCTCCTTCGTCTGCAATAGTCCTATCCACTGCTCCCTGCCCCTTAGTCTCAGTAGTCACTGAAGCTTTTCTTGTTGAGTCCATATCACTTGAGGCATAATCTGGCTCAAACTGGTCAGTTGTAAACATTGCATCCGGCTTGTGATCCACAACTCCTTTGATTTTAGCTTGGACCCCTCGCTTGACATAAACCTGCATCGCCACTGCCGCGGCAATAACCAAACCGATAACAATTGCATATTCGGCCGTACTCTGCCCTCTTTTTCTTAATCTAAACATTTCCTACCTCCTTAAAATAAAATAATTTTTACGGTTCATCAGGCAGAGCTTCCACTGTTTCGCTCCCCGATCTTTTCTCCTCATTTTTAGTAAATGTTGTAGTGATATGTCCGCCGGAAGCCAAGGTTTCCTTCTGAGCCATATCTGTCGAGACGGTATACTTACCTGTCGTCTTTCCAGCCTCATACTGCTCGCCTATCTGATCAGCTGACTCCCGCAGCCGGCCCTGGGCGCCTCTCTTCATATATACACCCATAGCGATCAATGCAGCTACCC
>JALNZI010000116.1 GCA_023229385.1 Candidatus Omnitrophota bacterium
CAATCAAAAAATACTCCTGTTCAGGACCGCAGGTAGAAAATACTTTTTTGGCATTCTTGCGGCCAAAAAGTTTAAGCAAATTAACCGCGGATTTATTTAATGCCTCATCGGAACGCATAAGCGGCAGTTTCTTATCTAGGGCAGCACCATGGTAAGAGATAAATATTGTAGGAATACATAAAGTCTTACCTAATGTACTCTCAATAATAAAAGCCGGGCTGGTGGGGTCCCAAGCAGTATAGCCGCGGGCCTCAAAGGTAGCACGTATCCCTCCTGAAGGGAAACTTGAGGCATCCGGTTCACCCTGGATAAGCTTGTTGCCGGAAAACTTCTCAATTACTTTGCCTGGGCCAGTAATGCTAATAAAGCTGTCATGCTTTTCAGCGGTAAGTCCGGTCATTGGCTGAAACCAATGCGTATAGTATGTGGCGCCTTTGGCCATAGCCCAATTCTTCATCGCGTCAGCAATTTCATTGGCTTGAGCTAAAGCGATGATCTTGCCTTCGGAAATCCAGGCCTTAAAAGCCGAGAAGGTCTTTTTAGAGATATATTTACGCATTGTTTCCATGCTGAATGTATTTTCACCAAAATAACTGGAAACTTTCTTAGGAACCTCCACTTTTTTCAGCTCAATACTCTTAACCTTAGACAATATTTCCTGCCTTACGCTCATTTTATTCCTCCTAGTCCAACTTTGCTTATAAGAAATTGAACAAAAAAGAGACGTTCTTACCTTATTAAGGAGAACGCCTCTGTTCCCTGCTTATCACTGCTTAAAACTAAACCATAAACTGCCTATATTTTAATAGTTCTATATATACAAGTAAAAAACATCCGGATTTGGTAACCAATTTTAACCAATGGCTACTGAACCCCGCTCTTCGGTTCTGATACGCACACACTCCTTTAGATCCAAAACAAATATTTTCCCATCCCCTGTTTCGCCGGTTTTAGCGCCTTTGATAATCGCCTTGATCGTTGGTTCAACAAAATCCTCATTTACCGCAATCTCCAGGCGGATTTTCCGCAAAAGATTCCCCGTTTCCTTAGCTCCGCGGTAAATTTCAGTTACGCCTTTTTGCCGTCCATGGCCTAATACCTCGCCTACAGTAAGAAGATTCACCCCTTCTTTGTATAATTCTTCTTTTACTTCTTCCAATTTGTACGGCTGAATTATTGCAATAACTAATTTCATAAATCCTCCTTTATTTTTTATCCAGTAAAATCCCTACTCTAATACTGTATATGCTCTCTCATGATGCTGAGTCAAATCAAGCCCCATAGCTTCTGTTTTCTCATCAACCCTCATACCGATAAACAAATCCACTAATTTATAGATGATCAATGTCACTACTGCCGTATAAACAATGGTTATCCCTACTGTAGCCAACTGGATCAAAAACTGTTTAGGGTTGCCAAAAAATAGGCCATCGGAACCCGCAGGATTAACTAACTTTGAGGCAAATAGACCGGTAGCCAAAGCCCCCCAGATGCCGCCTACACAATGCACGCCAAAGGCATCCAAAGAATCATCATAACCAAATAACGGTTTAACTATAGTCACGGCGATAAAACAAAATACGCTTACCAGCAAACCGATAATAATCGCAGGGATTACGCCGACGAAACCGGCGGCAGGGGTAATCGCGACTAATCCGGCAACAGCGCCGGAGCACACGCCGAAGATTGTTGGCTTACCATTACGCAACCATTCAATCAAGGCCCAGCTCAAACCAGCGGCTGCCGCGGCCGTATGAGTTACTACGAAAGCATTGACCGCCAGTCCGTTTGCAGCAAGAGCGCTTCCGGCGTTAAAACCAAACCAGCCAAACCATAATAACGCTGTGCCTAAAACTACAAAAGGCATGTTGTGGGGAGTAGGAACATTTTTATCAAGATTGGAACGTCTGCCAAGAACAATAGCTGTAACCAAGGCGGCGATCCCGGCATTAATATGCACAACTGTGCCGCCGGCAAAATCAAGCGCGCCCATATTCCTTAACCAGCCGCCTATACCCCACACCCAATGACATAACGGGTCATATACAAATGTCGCCAAAAGCAAAGTAAAGATCAAAAAGGCAGAAAATTTCATTCGTTCCGCAAAAGCACCGATAATCAAAGCAGGCGTGATAATCGCGAACATCGCTTGAAAAATCATAAACGCCTGATGCGGAATTGTACCGGCATAATCCGCGTATGGCTCTAAACCCACGCCATTTAAACCAAACCATCCGAACCCTCCCCAAAAGCCTTCTCCCGGATGAAAAGATAAACTGTAACCGATCAAAGCCCATTGAATACTTAAAACGCACATAATAATGAAACACTGCATTAAAACACTTAATACATTCTTGCGCCTGACCATGCCTCCATAAAAGAAAGCCAGGGCCGGGGTCATCAGCAATACGAGTGCCGATGAAATTAAAACCCACGCCGTATCTCCCGAATTAATCATTTTCTCCTTCCCTCCTTATTTGTTTAATTAAACAGATGTTTACTCAATTGACAAAAAAATAGGCAAAAAAATACTTTTATTTAACTAAATACCGAATATTTATTTTACCATGTTCGCATAAAACTTGTTACCCCTCCAACCATTTCATTTTTATATGGCGCTTTCCCCTTTTTCACCGGTGCGTATTCTTATGGCGTCCTCAAGCGGATAAATAAATATCTTCCCATCCCCAATTTCTCCGGTCTTAGTATTATCAATTATAGTCTTACATATGCGCCCCACATCCTGGTCTTTCACCACAATTTCTATTTTGGCTTTTGGCAAAAGTTCGATTTTATATTTTTCTCCTCTCCATTGCTGAACAACCCCTTTCTGTTTACCATGGCCTTCAACCTCGGAAATCATAAGGCCGGTTACACCTGTAGCATTAAGTGCATTACGTACTACATCAACACTTTCCGGCCTGATAATAGCTTCTATTTTTTTCATTTTATCCTCCGTAAAATAAAGAATGCTTATTCATTTTTAACTTCAAGAAACGCATAAGCCGGCTTCTTACCGTAAAATTCAGGATAAGCTGAATTTCCATGCTCGCCGATATCCAAACCTTCAATTTCTTCTTTAAGCGAAACCCTGATGCCCATGGTATATTTCAGGATAAGCCAGAAAATGAGAGAAATTACAAAGGTAAATACCGCTACCCCTACAACTCCAGTTAACTGCGCCATTAGTAAGGTTGTCCCTCCTCCATAGAATAAACCATTGCCGGTAGCTACACCGACTATCTTATCCTGCGCGAACAGGCCGACGCAAAGCGTGCCAAAAATACCATTAACCAGGTGCACGGAAAGCGCGCCTACCGGATCGTCTATCCTGATCTTATCAAACATAATCACCGCAAAAACCACCAGTATTCCTGCGATTAAACCAATGATCAGAGAGCTTGGCACGCTTACAAAAGCGCAAGGAGCAGTAATCGCTACTAAACCGGCAAGGCAGCCGTTTAAAGTCATACCTAAATCCGGCTTACCCAATAATACCCACGATAATATCGTAGCGCTTAAAGTTGCCATTGCCGCGGCCATATTAGTAGTAATCGCTACATGGCTAATCGCCATGGGGTCAGCCGACATAGTAGAACCCGGGTTAAAACCAAACCACCCGAACCAAAGCACAAAAGTTCCTAATGTTGCCATTGATAAATTATGCCCCGGAATAGGATGGATCCTTCCGTTTGCGTATTTGCCAAAACGCGGCCCCAGTACCAGCACCCCGGCTAAAGCCGCCCAGCCTCCAACTGAATGCACAACTGATGAACCGGCAAAATCAAACATCCCTTTTAACTGCAGCCATCCGCCGCCCCAGATCCAATGGCCTACTATAGGATAAATAAACATCGCCATAAGGAACGAGAAAACTATGAACGACTTATACTTGATACGTTCGGCTACTGCACCTGAAACAATAGTAGCTGCTGTTCCACAAAAAACCAACTGAAAGAAAAACTTAGCCCACATCGGAACTCCGGTCCAGGAAAGCGCCGAATAAACACCTTTATAGGCTTCGCCGGTTGCCGGAGAATTATCCAAACCGCTGGCAAAAAACAATCCCTTTAAACCAATCAACGGATTTCCGTCTCCAAACATCAAACCCCAGCCTAACAGTAAAAACCCCAAAGAAGATACCGCAAAGACTACGAAATTCTTGGAAAGAATATTTACGCAGTTTTTGGAACGGGCGAAACCGGACTCAACCATGGCAAAACCCAGGTTCATAAAGAATACCAGTTTTGCCGTAAGCAAAACCCAAATTGTATCAACCACTACCTTCATATCCATAAACCCCTCCTTTATTGATATGCTTCACCCTTGACTAATCGAGTGTGAAAAAAAATAATAAAAAAATACCTACTTTAAACCGAGTTTTTCTCTTACCATAAGGGCATAGACTTTATTAATATGCCCTGTCTTTAACCACCTTTCAATAGT
>JALNZI010000117.1 GCA_023229385.1 Candidatus Omnitrophota bacterium
CGGATTATTTTACTAGTCTTTGTCCTCTGGCCAAGACCAGGAAAGATAACCCTTTGATTTCGGAGAGGTTTGAGCTTTATGTGGCAGGTATGGAGATTGCTAATGCTTATTCCGAGTTAAATGATCCCTTGGAGCAACGTAAGCGTTTTGAAGAAGAGATTAAAGATCTTAATGCTGATGAGAATCAGTTAGAGAACGATGGTCCGGCTTCAGATAGCCGGAGCCAGAAAAGCGTAGATGAAGATTATCTTTTAGCTTTGGAGCATGGTATGCCTCCGGCAGGAGGCTTGGGTATAGGAATTGACAGGTTGGTTATGCTGCTTACGGATCAGCCATCGATCAGGGATGTGATTTTGTTCCCCCTATTGAGAAGGCAGGAAGAGGGCCAGGAATAAGATGCTTTCGGAGTTATGGCTTAGCCAGCGATATTTAAGGGCAGGCAAAAAAGAGAAAATTATTTCCTTGACTGCGCTTATCTCGATGATCGGTATTGCTATCGGGGTGATGGTATTAATCGTGGTTATTTCAGTGATGAGTGGTTTTGACCGGTTCCTTGAGGATAAGATGGTCGGTACGAACGCACATCTATCCCTGGAATTTTATGGCGGCTCAAAAGAACCCTATCAGGTAATTGATAAATTAAAGGCACTCCCTTATGTTAAAGGCGCCTCTCCTTTTATTAACGGCCAGGCACTGGTAAAAAACGAAAATTCAATCTTTGGGGTAGAGGTGCGCGGCATTGACCCGAAGCTGCAGGTAGAGACGTCGGATATTAACGAATACCTGAAATTGGGAAGTTATGATTTTTCCGGTAATGAAATTGCCGTCGGCCAGGAGTTTGCCTTACGTTTGGGTTTGGGGGTAGGGGGTAAAGTCAGCCTGATTTCTCCGGTCACTCTTACAAAAACTGATTTTCGCATCAAAGGTATTTTTAACAGCGGAATGTATCTTTATGATTCCAGCCTGATTTTGACCGGCATAAAAGGAGCGCAGGATTTTTATAAGATGCCGGATACGGTAAGCGGCCTGGCAGTTAAGGTTGATAATGTTTATAAGGTTGAGGATATTAAAGAAAAAATTTACCGGGATTTAACTAATGTTGGGCCATATCAGGCGCGTACCTGGATAGACGCAAACCGGAATTTTCTGGAGGCATTGAAACTTGAAAAGATAGTCATGTTTATCGTGGTAACCATGACTACGGTGGTTGCGGCATTCGGTATTGTAAGCACCTTGATTATGTCGGTGATGAGTAGGATTAAGGATATCGGTATCTTGCGTTCTGTCGGCGCCAGGACTAAGAGTATCCTGCAGATTTTTGTTTTTCAGGGCATGTCTATCGGTATAGCCGGGATCATTTTAGGCTTAACCGCAGGGGTTTCTCTGGCGCTTTCCCTGGACAAAGTAGTGGATTTTATATCCCGGATTATCGGCAGGGAACTGATCCCGAAAGATATTTATTATTTTGACCGGATCCCGGTAAATATAAATATCGGGGATATTAGCCTGATTTTATTGTCTGCTTTGGCGATAACTTTAGCCGCCAGTATTTATCCGGCGTATTACGCCACCAGGATAATTCCCAGCGAGGCAGTACGCCATGAGTAAAAATATAATCAAGGTTAATGGAATTTGCAAAAGTTACCGTGATAACGCAAGTAACCTTGAGGTATTAAAGGACATAAACTTTACTGTCGCTGAAGGTGAGTTTTTGGCAATTCAGGGTCCTTCGGGAGCGGGAAAGTCTACGCTTTTGCATATTTTGGGAGGATTGGATAATCCTACGCGCGGTGAGGTTTATTTTGAAGGCGCGGATATTTACGGTTTAGACGAAAACGCGCGTTCATCTTTTCGTAACCGTAAAATCGGTTTTGTTTTCCAGTTTTTTCATCTTTTGCCGGAGTTAACTGCTTTAGAGAATGTTTTGCTGCCGAGTATTTTAAGGAACTGGTGGGGGAAGAAAAAGGATTTAGAGTTTGCCCGCCATCTTCTGGAAAGGCTGGGGTTATCCCAAAGGCTTGGGCATCGGCCGCAGGCTTTATCCGGCGGAGAGCAGCAGAGAGTGGCCCTTTGCCGGGCATTGATTAACCGGCCGCAGCTTTTACTTTGCGATGAACCCACCGGTAACCTGGATTCGGAAAACGGCAAGATTATTTTACAATTGCTTATGGAACTTAACCAGAAAGAAAAGATCACGGTTTTAATGGTTACTCATGATAAAGATATTGCTAAGGCATCAGGAAGAATCATCCATTTGAAAGACGGAATTATTTTAAATTAACACCCGGCCCGAAAGGAAGTGGCCGGTGTGTCTTACTGGACAAGGAGGCTTAAATGAAAATTTATATCAACGGTAAATTCTATGAAAAAGAAAATGCGAAGATCTCTGTTTTTGACCATGGGTTGCTTTATGGCGACGGAGTCTTTGAGGGAATCCGTTCATATGACCGCCGCGTGTTTAAGTTGAGCGAACATATTGACCGGCTCCTTGAGTCAGCTCAGAGTATCATGTTAAAAGTTCCTTTAGATAAGGAACAGTTGATTAAGGCGGTTACCCAGACGCTTAAGGCTAATAAACTGGATAATGCTTATATCCGCCTGGTAATTACCCGCGGAGAGGGGGATTTAGGGCTTGACCCGCGCAAGTGTTATAAAGGGGCTTCAATAATTATCATCGCCGATAAAATCGCCTTGTATCCGGAGAAGCTTTACCGTGAAGGCCTGGCGATTGTTACTGTGCCTACTGTGCGTAATTTACCCGAGGCGCTTAATCCTCAGATCAAGTCTTTGAATTACTTGAATAATATCCTGGCTAAAATTGAAGCAACTAATTGTGGTTCCGATGAAGCGATTATGCTTGATTCATTGGGTTATGTAGCAGAGTGCACTGGAGATAATATTTTTGTGGTGAAGAACGGAGGCCTCTATACTCCTCCGCAATGTATGGGGACTTTACGCGGGATCACCCGGGATTCGATTTTAGAGATTGCCCGTAAGGCCACAATCCCGGCGCATGAACATGTAATTACCCGGCATGAAGTTTATATTTCGGATGAGTGTTTCCTGACCGGTACGGCCGCCGAGATTATCCCCGTGGTTAAGGTGGATGGTAGGGTTATTGGAAATGGAAAACCCGGAAAACTTACTCTGGCGCTAATGAAAAAGTTCAAGCAGCTTACCCATAAAGACGGAGTAAAGTATTAATATGCTTTGTGATGTTTGCAAAAAAAATCCGGCTACCGTGCATTTAACCGAGATCATTGATGACCAAATGAATGAGTTGCATTTGTGCGAGGATTGCGCAAGGAACAAGAGCGCGGCTATGGAGCAGCAATTTGGTTTAAGCGATCTTTTAGCAGGCATGGCGGATTTTGAAAAACCGAATAAAGATGAAGAGAATATTGCGGCTAAATGTTCTAATTGCAATTTAACCTACGCGGATTTCAAGAAAATCGGCAGGCTTGGTTGCGGCGATTGTTACAATGCCTTCCGTAAATACCTGGCTCCTTTATTAAAGAGGATACATGGTTCAAATCAGCATGTGGGGAAATCCCCATTTAAGGAGAAAACTGTTGCCAAGCCGGATAGAAAAGGTTTGGATTTAGGAAACCTGAAAGCGGAAATGCAAAGGGCGATCCAGAGAGAGGATTTTGAAGAGGCAGCGCGCCTGCGTGATCAAGTCAGGGCAATTGAAGCAAAGAGGGAAAAAGAAGACTAAAATGAAGATTAATGATTTGTTAAATCATACCAGTGAATGGCTTAAAGGCACCGGGCCAAATTCTGATATTGTTATTTCCAGCAGGATACGCCTGGCCAGGAATCTTAGCAAATATCCTTTTCCGCACTGGGCTAGTAAAGCGCAGCTTGAGGAGATTTTGACAAAGATCAGTAAGGCCATGTCTAAAATAGATATGCTTAAGAGTTCCACTCTTTTTAAGCTGGCGGATTTAGATGCAATTGACAAACAGTTCCTGGTGGAAAGGCACCTGATGTCAATTGAGCACTCCCAAAAGACAGACTATAAGGCATTGCTGGTTGATGATGAAGAGATAATCGCGGTAATGGTTAATGAAGAGGATCATCTGCGTATCCAGTTGATGCAGTCAGGGTTTAATCTTTTTGAGGCCCGGGATATTATTAACCGGCTGGATGATTCCTTGTCCGGACTTTTGGATTACGCGTATTTAGATGACTTCGGTTATCTTACTGCCTGTCCTACTAATACCGGAACCGGTATGCGCGGTTCGGTTATGCTGCACTTGCCGGCCTTAGTAATGAGCCGGCAGATTGAAAGGGTGCTGGCGGCGATTGCCAAATTAAGTTTTACTACCCGCGGCCTTTACGGCGAGGGCACACAGGCCAGCGGAAATTTTTTCCAGATCTCCAACCAGGTTTCTCTGGGGCATGGCGAAGATGA
>JALNZI010000020.1 GCA_023229385.1 Candidatus Omnitrophota bacterium
TTCAGGGTAAGATCCAGTTCCCAACAGTGTAAATCCCGGGTAAAAGTATACTCCTGCTCCTGCGAACCGCTGTCCAGCGTACTTGTCTGCTTAAAGTTATAACGTTGGTACATCTTGAATTTCCACTTGGGGGTCAGGCGCCAGTTAAAACCAAGGGTAACTTCATTCTTACCTTTTCTCTCATAGCGTTGTCCGAGGCTAAAGGACCGGTCTTTGCCTAGATCAAAAATTAAATCATAATTAGCTAATGAAAACTTATTGTAATTTATATTTGTATGGTCTGAATGCTCAAAAGTTACCTCGGATTCTATTCTCATCCAAGAATAAGGCAATACTTTAAGTTTAAAAAGAATATCCGAAAAGTTATCTTTAAGATTTTCTCCGGTGCGCGGGGTAAGTATCGCATTATCTCCTGTTTTAGGGTCGAGCACATAATCTGTAGTAATCAACAAATCTACTAAATCAACGCTCTGCCCTTTACGCTTAGTTTGTATCTTATTAGATAAACTTAAAGTAGCGGTATTACCCCTATGGATATCATCAACATCATCAATCTGTTTTATATTGCTAATCGGTATAGTCGGTACATGAGTATATAAATATCCCACGCCCGGGGTAATAATGTGGCGCAGGTCATTAATGTCTAAACCAAGAAAATTAGTTTTGGCTTTATAGGTGCGGAAAAACTTGGTGCTCACATCCACGCCGCTATAAAAAATAGTCCTAATTATTCCATGTTGGCCATTTTCGCCTTTATCATATAAGGTCTGGCGGCTGGCAACAAATGGCTTTAGCCGGATAAAACTTATTCTCGTAGGCAAAGAAAGCGTATTGGTAGTATCTAAGCGAGTGACACTCGCCCCGGGATAATCAGGAACAGGGTGAGATGGAGTAGTAATATCTTCACTTTTATTATACGCTCCAAATTGGGTTGAATCCTCAAAATATAACGGGGTATTTCCCAACTGCAAGCTTGGCAGGTTATAATTTATTTCCGGCATTTTATCCAGCTGATCAAACCAGTGGTTAGTCCGTTTTTGCAGGAGGACATCCAGACTGGAATAATCAAAAGCGTGATGGAAAAGGCCGTAGCTTAAAGGCTCGGAATCTTTTTCATATTCGCGGAAGAAATAATCTTTAAAAATATTATGGTCTGCATCATACTTTCTGCGCTCATCTACAATTTTATAATATTCCGCGGTAAAATTAGTACGCTCATCAATATCCCACCGATGCCGCCAACGCATAAAATAACGCTGGAACTCCGTAGGCGCGTCTACCGGCTGGTTGTCGGGTTTTTCATTGGTATAATAAAACTTGAAATCGCCTTTACCAAACAGAGTCTTGAAATAGTTTACTTCAAAACCTTCGCCCCAGCCCAGCTTGCTGCGGTAATCAAGAAAAATCAGGGCATTGGCTTTCTCCGTAAGGTTATAGCGCCAGGCGCTTAAAAGATACGGGCCCCAATCCTTACGCTTACCCGGCTCAACCTGCACATGCATAATCGGTTCTTTCATTGAATAGTTAAATTGAGGCAGATAGATAACCGGTACTGTGCCCAAATAAAGAATGGTTTGCCTGGAACGCACCTTATCTCCGGGAGACATACTGATCCTTTTAGACGCCATGCGGAAATGCGGATGATCCATATTACAGGTGGTAAAATAACCCCTTTTTGCCACAAATTCACTATCACTTACCTTCTCCACCTTTTTGGCCTTGCCAAAATAAGGATTAGCCCGGAAATCAGCGTTATAAATTACCCCGGTCTTATTCGTAAAATTATAAATTATTTTTTCGCCGGTAATCACCCCATTTGCATCCTCAAGCCGGGCATTGCCTTCGGCCACGCCCTCTTTTGACTGCATATTCACCCTCATCTTGCTACAGGTCAATTTTGAGCCTTTATAAATAACTTCGATATTACCGGTGGCAATAACCTCCTTATTATCGGCAGAGTATTCCACGTTATCACCGTTAATAATTATCGGGGATTCTTTACTGTCCGCAGCAGATGCCAAATCAACACAAGAAACAAAAACAACCAGCATAACTCCGGAGAAAAATAGCCTATTTAATTTTAAGAACCTATTTAGCATTATTTGTTTGGGGGATTTTCTTATAGTCTTCCAGGAACCGGTTTATTCCGATATCGGTCAACGGATGCTTGATTAATTGCTCAATCACTGAATAAGGTATCGTGGCAATATCTGCCCCGATTAAAGCCGCGTTAACCACATGCATTGGGTTACGCACAGAAGCAACAATGATCTGGGTTTTAAAACCATAATTTTCATAGATCTTTTTTATATCTCTTATTAGATTGATCCCTTCCTGGGCAATATCATCAAGCCTGCCGATAAAGGGCGAAATATAAGTCGCTCCAGCCTTAGCTGCCAGCAATGCCTGAGTGGGTGAAAAACAAAGTGTAACATTAGTTTTGATCCCTTCAGCAGCCAAGATCTTTACTGCTTTTAACCCTTCTTTTATAAGGGGAATTTTGACTACGATATTTTTAGCCAGCTTGACTAATTCATGAGCTTCACTAACCATTCCCGAGCATTCAATACTGATAACCTCAGCGCTAACCGGGCCGCTAACCAAAGCGCAAATCTCTTTTAAGACCTGTTCAGGGTTACGCGCCTCCCTGGCCATAAGCGTAGGATTAGTAGTTACTCCATCAATAAGGCCAAGGCTGGTTGCCTCTTTTATCTCTTTAACACTTGCGGTATCAATAAAAATTTTCACGCCTGCGATCTCCTTCTAAGTAATCTCTCTTTGACTAAATATCCTGCTCCGATTATTCCGGCATGATTATCTAATTTTGCTTTAAGTATCTTAACCCTTTTTGCCTGCACACTCATTGCGCGCATGAGGATAGTAGATCTAACGCTTTTAAACAAAACATTGCCAGCACTGGATACTCCACCGCCAATTACAATCACATCCAGATTAAGCAAGTTCACAATCCCGCTTAAAGCTAAACCCAGCTTTTCACCGACTGCGCCCCAAAATGCTAAAGCCTTACTGTTATTAGCCTGCGCCAAAGAACTTACTTCTTCCAGGGTAATCCTGGAACCGAATAGCTTACGCGCTTGTTTAATAATCCTGGCATTACCGATGTAAGTCTCAAGGCAAGCCTGGGAACCACAGCCGCAAATAGGCCCGTGCTCATTAAGCGGAAAATGCCCTATTTCACCGGCGGCATTATCAACCCCGCGATAAAGGACATTGTTAATAATCAAACCTCCTCCAACTCCTGTTCCCAAAGTCAGACATAAAGCATTTGTATAACCCTTAGCTGAACCAGCCAGATGTTCTGCCAAGGTCATTAATTTAGCGTCATTGTCAATAAAAACCGGCAAGCCAGTCTCCTGCTCCAAAATCTTCTTTAAGCCCACTTCTTTCCATCCCGGGATATTTGGAAGAAAATGCACTATGCCCTTAAGGGTATCTACCGGCCCGGGTAAACCAATGCCTATACCCAGGATAGAATCCCTGGATAGGCCTAGTTTTAAAATAAAACTGTTCACAGAATCAACCAACCCGGCAATAAGTTTTTGCTTGTTATCAAAACTCTTTGTGCTAAATATGCTTTTGGTTTTAATTTTTAAAGCGTTATCAAGCAAAGCGCATTTCAGATTGGTGCCGCCTAAATCTATAGCAATAATAAAACGTTTAGCCATGGGTGGTATTTTATATTAAAACTAAAGATTTTTCAAGGAATAAGTCGCTTATTTAGGCAGGACAGAAACAAACCTTATTCTTTCCGGTTTCCTTTGCCAGATATAAAGCCTGATCCGCCATTTCAATTAAATCCTTCATCTGATCGGTATGATCAGGATAAGTAGAAACGCCGATACTGACAGTAACTTTTAATTCCTCATCATAAGCCTTAATTATCGATGCCTCGATTGCCTGACGGATACGTTCGGCGGCAAAAGAGGCCTGCTCCTTATCTGTTTCCGCCAATACGATAGCCAATTCCTCACCTCCGTATCGGCCGATAAAATCTATTTGCCTGACCATATCGCCTATAGTCTTGGAAACTTGCCGCAGTATTGCATCACCCACCAGGTGGCCATAACGATCGTTAAATTGTTTGAAATTATCCAGGTCAATCATCAGGAAGCAAAGATGCAGTTTATTCTTTCTGGAACGCTTAAGCTCTTCGCTAAAACGTTCAAGAAAATACCTGCGGCAATAAACCTGGGTCAGCGCATCAGTAATCGCCATACCCTGAACCTTCTGATAGAGATACGCCCTTCTGAGCCCGATTAAAAGCTGCTGCACAAGAATCCCGAATTTATCTTTATCTTCCTCGGAAATCCCGTCCACTGCCAAATACCCCGCAGCCTGATTCTCTTCAGTATTCAAAGGAAATACCGTATAATCTTTATATTTGCCTAAGCTGGCGCTGTCCTTTATATACTGGCACTCTTTAAAGCTGATATGCTTCCTCAGGTTATCATAAAAAATAGCAAAAATCTTTTCTTCATCAAGCCCCTTGCATATATCTTTAGTCAGCTCGTAAAGCGCAAGGGTTTCCACAAAAATTTTATTCAACCGCAGATTCTCGGAATCCAGGGCAAGTTTGCCTTCTTTCAGGTTATTCAGCTCGTCAAGCAAAGAGGTTTTTTTAGCTTCTCTGCGCCTGAAACGGACGGATAGAATATCAAATAAAAAGATATTCCAGCTAACGGCGAAAATTAAAAATAATATTAAATATAACATACCCGGTTTCTTCCCTTTCGCTTAGCATCATACATAGATTTATCCGCTTTCTGGATCAGTTCATCATCATCTTTTGTATCCAGCGGCAGACAGGCCAGCCCAATCGAGACCGTAACCGATGTATTTTGACGACGCAACAGGACTTTCTCTCTTTCAATTTTCTGGCGTAATTCCTCCGCCACCTCCAACGCCCTCTGCTTATCCATCTCCGGAAGCATAACTAAAAATTCCTCACCGCCAAAACGGCATAACAAAGGATTTAATAGGCTCAAAGATTCTTTTAACAAGGAACTGACTTTCTTTAAGACAATATCCCCGGCAGTATGCCCGAATTTATCATTATATTGCTTAAAGAAATCAATATCGATCATCATTAACACCAGGCGCTGATCCAGGCGCAGGCAACGCTTTGCCTCATCCTTTAACCTGCCGATAAAATACTGTTTAGTGTAAAGTCCGGTCAAATCATCATGGATGGCCAAATCCTGGGTTTTTTGAAAAAGCAGGCTGTTTTCCAGGGCTACCGCACCTAACCCCGAAACCAGGGAAAGAAAACGTAAATCATCCTGGTTAAAGGATCCTCTTTTATCACTCTCCAGGCGCAGAAGCCCAAGCAAAGAATGGTGGCTGATCAACGGTGAGCTAATCAGCGATAAAATCGGGCGCATCTCCTGGCTGCGCAAGACATCCAAATCAAAACGGAAATCATTCTTTAGATCTTCAATAAGAAGTTCACGGGAATGCCTTAATACCCAGTAATCAAAGATATCCCCTTCTTTAGAAAGAATGACCATCTGGCGGTCTTCTTTAATAGAATGGATAAGATTTAATTTCTGAGTGTGGTTGTCCAGCAGGTAGAAAAGCGCCGAACCGCAGGAATTGGAAATCAAGGAATAAACCGTAGAGCTTAAGACATTAACAACTACCTCCAGCCTCAGGCTCCTATTTAATTCTTCAATTACCTTCTTTAGGTTATCATAACGGGTAATCCTGAATTTAAGCGCCGCGCCAAACTCCCGGGCTTTGAGATTCTCGGAATTAGTAATGTTTATCTGTTCTTTGATATTCTCAAGCTGGGATTCAACCAAAGAATTCTTTTCGGAAAAAAATTTCAACAAGTAGAAAAAAACGAAGATATTGGACAGCAGAAAAAAAAGGAAGATGAACGGATTAATTCGCTGATGAAAAATAAAAAAGTTAACTGTAGTGGCGACAATAGCGGAAAGCGATAAAAGTAGGCAAAGCTTCTTCCGGGAGATTTTCTGCTGCATAAAAACCTTCCAACTAAACCAGGGTTTAAATCTTAAACAATAGTCTCTTCGCTGTTTTTATCGAAGAAGTGGACTTTACTCATATCAAAGACTACGTCCATCTCCTGGTTTACCTTCGGCCGGTCATGTGCGCCGACGCGGGCAATAAAGGTGTGCCTGCCCGTATTAAGATAAAGATAGACCTCTGAACCCATAGGTTCAAATACTTCACAATTTACCCTGACTATGTTCTCCGGAGGGGCTTCGGAAACAAACAACTTATCATATACATCCTCGGAACGGATGCCAAAAAATACCTCTTTACCAAGATAAGCGGTCATCTTTTTATACATATCCTCAACCAGCTTAACCTGAATTTTACCTTCATCAAAATACAGCCTTCCCTCTTTCTTAATAATCCTACCTTGCATGATATTCATCGGCGGGCTGCCTATGAAACCAGCAACGAACTTATTTTTTGGATGATCATAAACATCAATCGGGTCATTCAGCTGATTCAATACACCATCCTTCATTACCGCGATACGATCCCCCATCGTCATAGCTTCAGTCTGGTCATGGGTTACATAGATAATCGTAGTCTGCAGCCGGATATGTAATTTATGAATTTCGGTACGCATCTGCACGCGCATTTTGGCATCAAGATTACTTAAAGGCTCATCAAATAAAAAGACCATCGGCTTACGCACAATCGCTCTGCCCACCGCTACGCGCTGGCGTTCCCCTCCGGAGAGTTCGCGCGGTTTACGGTTCAACAGGCGTTTAATCCCCAAGATGTCCGCGGCCTCACTAACTCTTTGGATAATCTCCTGCTTAGGAATACGCCTGAGCCGCAGGCCGAATGACATATTTTCAAAAACAGTCATATGCGGATAAAGGGCGTAATTCTGAAAAACCATAGCGATATCCCGGTCTTTAGCCGGAACGTCATTAACCCGCTTATTGCCTATAAAAACATCCCCTGAACTTATCTCCTCAAGCCCGGCAATCATCCTTAAGGTCGTGGATTTACCGCAGCCCGAAGGGCCGACCAAAACCATAAACTCTTTGTTTTCAATACCCAGGTTAATATTATTAACCGCTAAGACATTCCCCGGGAAAATTTTACAAACATTTTTTAAACTTACCTGAGCCATTTAATTACTCCTTTAAGTTTTGTACTGAAAAGACCTTAATCATTATACAGTTTTAGCCAAAATAATCAAGCAGTTGGCTAAGATTATTCTTCATGTTCTTACGATGCACGATCATGTCAATCAGCCCGTGGTCTAGTAAGAATTCTGAACGCTGAAAACCAATAGGTAGTTTCTGCCTTATAGTCTGTTCAATTACCCTTGGCCCGGTAAAACCAATAAGGGCATTAGGCTCAGCTATAATTATATCGCCCACTCCGGCAAACGAAGCCATAATCCCGGCCATAGTCGGGTTCGTCAGTACAGAGACATACAGCAATTTCGCTTTTCTGTGGTATGCCAATGCGGCGCAGGTTTTAGCCATCTGCATCAGGCTATACATACCTTCATACATACGCGCCCCGCCTCCTGAACCAGAAACAATAATCATCGGGAGTTTATTTTTAGTGGCGTATTCAATAGCCCGGGTAATCTTTTCGCCGACAACCGACCCCATGGAACCCATAATAAAACGTGAATCAGTCACGGCTATAACTGCGGGTTTAGAATTAATTTTTCCTTCGCCGGAAATAACCGCATCCTTTAAACCGGTTAGATCCTGGTCCTGTTTTAATTTCTCCTTATAAGTCTTCGGCCCTTTAAAATCAAGGGGGTCAACAGAAAACATATCTTTATCGAATTCGCTAAACGTGTCTTTATCGAATATCGTATTCATCCTCTCGTAAGCGGTAAGCCCGAAGTGATAATTACATTTCGGACAAACCTTAAGATTCTCTTCTAATGTCTTATTATAAAGAGTCTCCAGACAGCCTTCGCATTTAGTCCACAGGCCGTCCGGCATCTCCTTTTTCTTTACCCGCACTATTGTATATTTTGGTTTACCGAATAAGGCCATATTATTTAATCAAGATTACCCTTTGGCATCTTCTAATTTATTCACGACTAAACCAGAAAGCACTTTAGGGTAAAAATAGGTGGACTTGGGAGGCATTTTACTCCCGCCCAAGGCAACATTGATAATCTGCTCTATTTTAACCGGATTTAAGAAAAACGCTATCTTTAGGGGATCCGCGTCAACTTCGTTAATAAATTCTTCAGGATCCGGATTATACCTTACGCCGGACAAATTATCCAAATCAAATTTTAGAATATTCTTTAGTACAAGATAATTAAGGATTGCCACATCCAGCGTCCTGTATTCTTTAGGCTTATCGGCAATCAGCTTATCCAGGAATTTTATATTTTTCAGACGCAGAAGAAAATACTTTTTATCTTTGTATACCCCCAAAAGATGCTCCGTGCAACCAGCTTTTTCCATGAGGAAGAAAAACCGCACCTTATCCTTTATCTGGTCTACATCAAAATACTCCCTGGCCTTAAGGATAAAATCCTGCAGGTTTAATTCGGTATTCAACTTAAATAAACGGTGGATCGGGGAAATAGACAGGCCCCGGGGGTCGGTATTGGTAAAATACGACAGGCAGTAATTAAAATCCTCTTCACCCGTAAATTGCGCGCCCAATTTTTCACGCATAAGATCACGGTAAGCACAAGAAACCTCATAGCGATGATGGCCATCGGCAATAAACATATTCTCATTGTCCATACTGTTTTCGATCATCTTCAGCACTTCCGGATCATCCAGGCGCCATAATTTATGCAAAGTTTTCTCGTCATCAACAACTTCAATAAAGGCCTCTTTGTCACAAATATATTTTTGGAATACCCTCTGAATAATCCGTTTCTTATCTAGGAAAACGACAAAAATCGGACTAAGGTTTGCCTTTACCTGTTTTATCAGTTTAAAACGATCCTGCTTGGCTTCGGCATGCGTGTTTTCGTGCCCAAAAACAGCAGACCCTTTTTCATCCCCCAGCCTGAGCAGGGAAATAAAACCCAGGCGGGTTTTTTTCTCCCCCCTGATAATATATTGTTGGCTGTAAAAATAAATCGCCGGCTTCTCATCCTGGATGAGCACCCTGTCTTTAAGCCAATCCCGGAATATCGTTGCCACCCTGCGGTATTTATCATCAGTACCTGAATCCTTAGCCAGATCCATATGGATGAAATTATAAGCGCAACGTTCAAGATAAGTTTCCTGGGCAGACGGAGATATCACATCATATGGCGGGCAAACAACCTGATTAAAATCGTTTATTTTTTCTGGATTGTAAACTACGGCTTTGAAAGCTTTTATCTTGGTCATTAAATTCACAATGGGCAAACAATCAACTTAAAACAACGTAAAGATAATTTTAGCACATAAAATAATAAAAACAATAATTTTAAAGCTTTTCTGTCTTAGGTTAATGACCGGAACAACCGGAACACCCCTTAGGGCAAGAAGCAGGATGAGCACCTTCTGAAGATTTACTGGGTTTTTTATAATCCGTGGCGTAGAAACCCGCGCCTTTAAATATAAATCCCCCAGTACTGCTGATTAACTTCCTGACCTTCTTTGAACACTTTGGGCATTTGGTTATCGGTTTTGCTTTTATACTCTGCAAAACTTCAAATTTATGCTTGCAAGACAAACACTCATATTCATACGTAGGCATATTCCCCTCTCTTATCGAAATGTCTTTTTAAATTTATCCGTAAAACTTTCCTGAGCCCCTACATCCTCGCCATTAAGCTTAGCAAATTCCTCAATTAACTGCCTCTGCCGGCTGGATAGCCTGGTTGGAATTTCAATATTCACCCTGACTAGCTCATCGCCGATATCCTGGGAATGTAAATCCGGCAGCCCTTTACCTTTGAGCCGAAAGGTCTTGCTCACTTGAGTACCCGGAGGTATTTTCATAGTCAACCTACCCTCTAAAGCAGGCACTTCCACCTCTCCGCCTAAAACAGCCCGGCTCATACTTATATTAACGGATGTGGCGATATCATTATGATGCCTCTCGAAAATATCATGTTGCCTTACTTCAATAACAACATAGAGATCTCCGCGGCTGCTGACGCCAGCCTCTCCTTCCTGACGGACACGCAACTGGGAACCAGTATCTACACCAGCAGGAATCTTAACTTTAATCTTTTTAGTAACTTTAACCCTGCCTTCTCCCCGGCAATCCGGGCAAGCAGACTGGATAATTGAACCTTCTCCACCACAACGGGAACAAGTCTGGGCCAATTGAAAGAAACCATTGGAAACAACTGTCCTGCCCGAGCCCTTGCATTGAGGACAGGTATTCCTTTTTGTCCCGGGCTTTGCTCCACTGCCCCCGCAGTTAACACAAGTTTCATAACGCGGCACAGTAATTATTTTCTCAACCCCGGCAGCTACTTCCTCAAGCGTGATATCAATAGCTATCTGCAAATCCCGACCACGCCGCCTGGAGGATGCACCCCTCGATTGCTTGCCGCCGCCAATATCAAAACCGAGATCCCCGAATATTTCCTCAAATATACTGCCTCCTGAGCTAAAACCACCCCCCATATCCCTGAAAATACTACTGAAGTCAGCGCCTTTAAAGATATCCTCCTGGGCGTATTTTTGATCAATACCCGAATGCCCATATTTATCATAAAGATCGCGCTTAGCCGAATCTGAAAGCACGGCATAAGCTTCAGAAACCTCCTTAAACCTTTCTTCAGCTTCTTTCTTTTGCTCCGCAGGCACACGGTCAGGGTGAAATTTAAGCGCCATTTCGCGGTAAGACTTTCTTATATCTTCCGCGGAAGCGTTCTTAGCTACCCCGAGAATCTCATAATAATCGCGTTTAGTAGTCATATTTATTTTAAAAATCCGGGGACGGTTCTATTTATACTTGACTAACATTGGAATAAATAGAACCGTCCCCTAATTTCCCTAATTTTATTTCTTATCTCCATCCTCTTCTTTATATTCAGCGTCAATAATATCTTCACCGCCCGGGCCAGCAGGGCCTTCCTGCTGGGGCTGAGCCTGTTCCTGCTGCTGCGCTCCGGCATCAGAAGACTGCTTGCCAGAAGCCTGTTGTTTAGCAGCAGCCTGTTTATAAATCTCTTCAGCAAGCTTGTGCGAAACCTTAGTCAGCTCATCCATCCCCTTCTTAACCCGCTCAATATTTTTATCCTTTATCGCCGACTTTAAATCATTAGTCTTGGCCTCGATATCCGCGCGCTCAGATTGGCTAACCTTATCTCCATAGTCCTTGAGTGATTTCTCCGTAGCGTATATAAGGTTATCCGCCTGGTTTATCGCCTCCACTTCTTCCTTCTTTTTAGAATCATCAGCCGCGTACTTCTCGGCATCGCGCACCATTTTATCAATTTCTTCTTTAGAAAGCTTCTTAGGAGCGGTAATTTTTATCGACTGCTCTTTTCCCGTACCCAAGTCTTTAGCTGAAACATGCACGATACCATTAGCGTCAATATCAAAAGCTACCTCTACTTGCGGAACGCCACGGGGAGCAGCAGGTATTCCTACCAGGTCAAACCTGCCTAACTCAACATTACCTTCCGCATCGGCAATTGCACGCTCACCTTGAATAACCCGGATAGTTACTGCTGTCTGATTATCCGCGGCAGTAGAGAAAACCTGCGACTTACGCGTAGGAATTGTAGTATTTCTCTCGATCAATTTAGTATTTACTCCACCTAAGGTCTCAATACCTAAAGATAGCGGAGTAACATCAAGCAACAAAACATCCTTAACATCGCCTTTAATGATTGCTGCCTGCACTGCTGCACCTAAAGCCACGCATTCCATTGGATCAACCCCACGCTCGATTTTCTTACCTGTATAATCCTCTACAAACTTCTGCACTATAGGCATACGCGTAGGCCCGCCGACCATAATAATCTTATCCACGCCTTTATCGCTAAAGTTAATACCTTCTTTTTCAAAAGCTGCTTTTGCATCATTTAGAGCATGCTCTAAAGGCCCGCGGCAACGCTCAATAATCGGGCCAACCAACTCCTCAAGCTTCGCCCGGTTAATCGACATAGTTAAATGTTTCGGTCCTGTGGAATCCGCGGTAATAAAAGGAAGATTGATATCCGTAGTCAGGGTACTGGAAAGCTCAACCTTGGCCTTTTCTGCGGCTTCACGCAAGCGTTGCATAGCCATCTTATCACCTTTTAAATCAATCCCGGTGTCGCGTTTAAACTCTTTGGCAATATAATCAATCAGGGAATTATCCATATCTGTACCACCCAGCTGAGTATCGCCGCTGGTTGCCATAACCTTAAAACCACCCTCTTTCCACATTTCCATAATCGTAACATCCAGGGTTCCGCCGCCTAAATCAAAAACCAGGATCTTTAACTCCTTACCCGCTTTTTCCAAACCATAAGCAAGACAGGCAGCAGTAGGTTCGTTAATAATTCTCAACACCTTTAATCCCGCGATCTCCCCGGCATCTTTAGTAGCTGTCCTCTGGTTATCGTCAAAATACGCAGGACAGGTAATTACAACTTCTTCTACCTTATCTCCAAGGTAGGCTTCCGCATCCTGCTTAACTTTTTGCAGGATAAAAGAAGAAATTTGCTGCGGAGTATATTCTTTTCCATAAACCTTAAACTTATAGTCTGAGCCCATTTTACGCTTAGCAGCCTGGATCGTACCTTCCGCGTTTATCGCTGCCTGGCGCCTTGCCGGCTCACCCACCAACCTCTGGCCATCCTTAGTAAAAGCAACAAAAGAAGGAAATGCCTTGCCTGAAGCAACACCTGCTCCTTCAGCAGAAGGAATAATCACCGGCCTTCCGCCTTCCATAACCGCCGCTGCTGAGTTAGATGTACCCAAATCAATACCGATTACTTTTGCCATAGTTAACCTCCTATTTTTTTAGAAACTTGCCTACATAAGCAACACCCGCGAAACACCTATTAGCGCGGGGTGCCCTGCCTATTTTTTAGAAACCTTTACCTTAGCGGTCCTGATTACCCGCTCATACATTAAGTATCCTTTTTGTAAAACCTCAACAATCGTATTTTCCGGTAAATCTTTATTTTCTACCTGCATAAGCGCCTCATGGTAATGCGGATCAAAAATCTTGCCCTCGGCCTCAACCGGTTTAACTCCATGCGTTTTAAGCAATTCATAAATATGCGCCAGGATCATTTCCACGCCCTTTAAAAAGGCATCCAGCTCCTCCTGTTTTTCCTCAGCCAGGCTGATCACCCGCTCCAGATCATCCAAAACATTCAGCAATTCTAAAATCAAGCCTTCATTTGCATATTTAAGAAAATCCTGCTTTTCCCGGTCAAGCCGTTTGCGCATATTCTCAAAATCCGCCTGGGTCCGTAAAAGCTTATCCTGGGCATCCTGAAATCGAGCCGCTGTCTCTTTAAGCTCATTATATTCAGATTCCTTAAGTTGAATAACTGGCGCCTCTTTAATATCCTTATCCTCTTTATGGTTATTTTTTATCTCACCCATTTTTAAATTGTGCTAAGCACATCCGTTAAAACATCAGAAATATACTCTAAAGCAGGAATAATATGGCCATACTCCATACGCATCGGCCCTAATACCGCCAGCCGGCCGGAAGGCTGATCCTTTAATTTATAAGTAGTGACAATTAAAGAACAATTCTCCATTCCCAGGCATTCTAACTCACTCCCTATATAAATTTTTACCTTGCCGGAAAAATCACGGTTAACGATATTCAACAGGCGACCCTTATCCTCCATCAACCTAACCAATAACCGGATTTTATCAGCATCCTTGAATTCCGGCTGGTCTAATATATGGCTGATACCTTTATAGAATATTTTATCCTGCCACTCCAAAAAAGAAACAATACCTGCGTAATGCGTAATCTCAGAGATCACTTCAGAAGTATTCTCCAGGGCATCATCCAGGCGACGGATTTTCTTTTTGCAATCCTTGAGGATGCGTTTCTTCTCATCATCAAGCAGCTCAATCTGTTGGATAAGAAAATCCACATAATAACGGTAGCCTTTATCAGTAGGTATCCTGCCTCCTGAAGTATAAGGATGCTTCAAATACCCTGACTCATCAAGCTCGGAAAATATGTTCCTTATGGTTGCCGAACTTAAATCAAACTCATCCGCGATATCTTCGGATGCCACAGGAACAGCATTCTTAATATAACGGTTGATCGCTGAATTAAGAATCGATTTTCTGCGAGAGTTATAGTCAACACTACACACTTTTATACCTCCCCCTACAACCTTTAGAACTTCTTTGGCTAAGCCGTAATTTTAACACATTTTATTGCTTTGTCAATAAAATTAGCAGTTAAATCTATAGAGTGCTAATCTCTTGGCAAAAAAAATTCATCCCTCCCTTTCTAAAATAATTTTTACCCCATGAATATTCACACGTTTTTTCTCCATAAGGTAATGCACATATTCCAGCCTCTTTAAGTCCTTTAGTGAATACAAACGGTTTTTTTTGCCGGCCCTTTTCGGAGTCACCACGCCTGCCTTATCCAGCTGGCGCAGGGTCCAAACAGGAATATTTACCAGTTTGCAAACCACGCCGATTACGTAAACCGGCTCTTCAGGGCTTATCTTGAGACCGAACACTGCCATAGCTAAAGCCTCCCACAGGATAAGCGTAACACAACAGCTGTCTTCTGTCAAGTAAAATAACTATTTTTATTAGATAACCTAACAGATAACTTTTATATCCCTGTCCTTACTTATCTTACTAAACAACTCCCGGGAAATCCTTAAGCTTATTCTTATGCCTTCCTGAAGATAATCAATTTTGTCTACCTTGGCCTGACGATAAAAGAAATCGACTAATTCCATACGGCTATGTGGGATAATTATCTTTAAATTAAGCATCAGCCCGGAAAAATACCTTTGTATACTCTCAATTAAGGCATCCACGTTTTCACCGGACTTAGCCGAAAGAATAACCGAATCTTTAAATTCATTCTTATAGACCTCCAGCCAGCTGCGGTCAGCAATGAGATCCATTTTGTTTAACGCCGCCAGTATCGGCTTATCTTTTAACCCCAGTTCATCTAAAACACTTTGCACTGCCTGATTGTGCTGATGTATTCGCTGATCAGAAACATCCAACACATGGATTAATAAATCAGCATCTGAAACTTCTTCTAACGTAGCCTTGAAAGCCTCAATTAAATGATGCGGCAGTTCATGTAAAAAACCAACAGTATCGGAAATAATAATATCCTGGCCATTAGGCAGCTTAAGGTTTTTTGAAAGCGGATCCAGCGTGGTAAATAATTTTTCCGAAGTGGTTTGCCCGGCATCAGTCAAACGGTTAAGTAAGGTAGATTTTCCCGCGCTGGTATACCCCACCAAAGCCACAAGAGGCAGATTGTTACCTCTTCGCTTTTTGTGGGTAGTCAGCCGATGCAACCTGAATGCCTCTATATCCGTTTTTAACTTATCGATCCTTCTCCTGATTTGACGGCGGTCAACCTCAAGCTTAGTCTCACCCGGACCACGGGTGCCAATTCCGCCGCCTAAACGCGAAAGCATTACGCCTTTGCCTGTCAGACGGGGAAGCAAATACTCTAACAAAGCCAATTCTACCTGCATCTTTCCTTCGGGGCTTTTGGCTCGCCGGCTAAAAATATCCAGGATTAATTGCGTACGGTCAATTGTTTTTCTGCCGAGGGTATCCTCCAGGTTACGCTGCTGCGTCCCGGATAAATCATGACTAAAGATAATCGTATCAATATTCTCCTCGGCGGCAATCAGGCCAATCTCTTCAACCTTGCCTTTACCGATAAGATAATTTGCTGTCGCCTTTTCGCAAATACAGATAATGTTATCCGCTACTTCCACACCGGCTGAAACAGCCAGCTCCTCCAATTCCGAAGAGATATCTTCAATTCGCCAGTGATGTTTATCTGTTTTTATCTGAATGCTGACTAAGAGAGCCTTTTCCATATGCGTTTAGCTATTCCCCCGGGAGTTTCTTTATCCTTAATATTAACCCAATGTAT
The DNA here is from genome assembly GCA_023229385.1 of Candidatus Omnitrophota bacterium. Lineage (GTDB taxonomy): Bacteria > Omnitrophota > Gorgyraeia > Gygaellales > Profunditerraquicolaceae > UBA6249. The sequence goes on from JALNZI010000020.1 coordinate 16,021, forward strand.
ACGCTTATCTTTCTTAAACCAGGTAAACTGGCGTTTAGCATAATGCCTGCTGTTACGCTGGATTAAACGCCTTGCCTCATCTAAATTATACTCTCCGTTAAAATAACCTTCTAATTCCCGGATCCCAATAGCACAAAAGGCGGTTTTGCTTAACTTTAGCCTAAGCAGCCTCCGGGCCTCATTAATTAACCCAAACCTGAACATTTTATCCACTCTCTGGTCAATCTTATTATAAATAACTTGCCGGTTTGCGTTTAAAGCAAATACCTTGATTTCATATTCACTACCCAAACCAACTCTTTTTTTCTGCAAAGAGGATATCGGCAGGCCGGTTTTTAGATAAACCTCTAAAGCGCGGATAATCCTCCGGGAATCATTCGGATGGATCTTTTTAGCGGAAAAAGGATCAACCTTAGACAATCTTTTGAATAAATATTTACTCCCTTTAAGCAATAATTCTTTATTCAACTTTGCGCGAATTGTTTTATCTTCCGCAGCAGCCAGAAAAAGCCCGTCAATTATCACCGAATAATAAAGACCGCTACCGCCAACAAACAAGGGAATCCTGCCTTTTAAGAATAGCTTATCGCAAATCGCAATAGCCTCTTTTCGGTATCTGGCTACATTATATTCCTTAATTGGGTTAACCACACCAAGCAGATGATGCTTAACTTGCTTTCTTTGTGCAGGACTTGGCTGGGAAGTAACAATATCCATTAAGCTGTATACCTGCATAGAATCGCAGGAAATTATTTCAGCGTTAATCTTCTTAGCCAAATGAATTGCGATCGCGGATTTACCTATAGCTGTAGGTCCCACAAGGAAGATAATTTTTTTCTTGAGCATGAAATACTACGGGCAGAGCTTAGTTGAAAAACCATCCCGGGAAAGTTTATTCTCTGTATCCAAAGCCTCCATCTGTGTTTTAAATTTACCCACCTTAACCCGATAACCTTCGTTAGAACCTTCAATATAGGCAGAATACCCGCTAGCTGCCAGCTTGTTTTTAAAATTAACGGCATTAAGGTACTTACCAAAGAAACCAACCTGAACCGAAAATTCAGCGTTTGCGCTTAAGAATGGCTCACTGCGAGGTATCCCCCGATTAGACCTTAATTCCAAACTCAACGGAAAATCACTTTTTAACTTTAATAAATATTCATCAAACTGCTCCTTATTGCCCTTTCTATAACCTGATTGGCTCAAACGGTATAATATCGCCGCCCTAAAACTTGTATTAGGATTATTTTCCAGCAGCTTGCCATAAAGATCTTCGGCTTCCTGATATTGCCCCTTAATCAAATAGGTATCTGCCAAAACCAGAGAAGCCTGCTCTTTAAACTTACTAAGAGGATTATTTAATATCCGCCGTAAACAATCTTGGGCCTGCTCTAATTTATCCTCTTTTAGATAACTCAACCCCAACAGGTAATTCAATTCATCCGTACCTTGAATATTAAAATGTTCTTTCTGGGCCAGCCCCTCAAGGATCACCCGGCGATAATTCCCTTGCAGAAAATCAGCCTTTAAGGCATCCAGATTAGCTGCCCAGGCAACCACCGGAAGAAGAAAAATAACCAGGCTGATAAGATAAATTTTTAATACTCGCTTACGCATTTTTATGTTTTAGCTTATTGGAAATTCTTCTTTGTAAATCCAGGATTTTCTTATGGCGCTTCTCTTTCTCCTCTTTACTCAACATATCGGCTAATTTTTCCGCTTCGGTGTTCGGCCGGAGAGAGTATTTAAAAATATAGGCGGCATTAAATTTTACCCTTGCCAGCAAATCACAGGTTTCCTCAAACTCTTCAGCGGTTTCCGTAGGAAACCCCACAATGATGTCCGTAGTCAAATACCCATCTTTAACAATTTTACGATAAGAATCAATTAAAGCCAAGTATTCTTTTAGCGCATACCCCCGGTTCATAAGTTTAAGCACCCTGTCCGAACCGGATTGTAAAGGAAGGTGCAGGGATTTGGACAACTTATCCAGGTCGCGGATTGCCTTAAAAAATTCAATATTGGCGTCCTTAGGATGAGATGTAAAGAAATCAATCCTGCTTAAGCCTTCCAAGGCATTAACCCGCTCAAGCAATCTTATAAAATTCATTTCTCCATCCTGATAAGCATTAACATTCTGGCCCAGGAGGGTAATCTTGCTAATCCCGCCGGTAATCGCCTGGCCTATCTCCTTAAGTATATCTTTGCTCTTGCGATGACGCAAGGGGCCGCGCACATACGGCACCACGCAGTACGAACAGAAATTGGAACACCCCTCGGAGATAACCACATAGGCATGGTCTTTTTCCCGGAAAAAACCGGTATGATAAATTTCTTCCGGCCGCACAATGCTATCCACCTCCCAAATCTTTCTCTCCAAC
>JALNZI010000021.1 GCA_023229385.1 Candidatus Omnitrophota bacterium
GAGATTGAAATCAGCGGAGCCTACGCTAATATCAGCCCGAATTTTGTCAGTTCTCTGAAAGTAGTTATAGAAAACGTCAACCGTTTTTACCGTAAACAGCTGCGTAAATCCTGGAGGATAAAAGGGGTCGAAGGAGCGGTGCTGGGTGAAAATTATACTCCGCTGGAAAAAGTGGGTATTTATATCCCCGCCGGAACTGCTCCGCTGGTCTCAACTGTTTATATGACGGTTTTACCGGCAAAGCTGGCAGGGGTAAAAAAGATTGTTTTGGTCAGCCCGCCGGATAAAAACGGTTATATTAATCCGCATATCCTGGTAATTGCCGATCTTTTAAAGGTGGATGAGATTTATCGTGTCGGAGGAGCGCAGGGGATAGCGGCTTTGGCTTATGGAACTAAAACTGTCCCCCGAGTAGATAAGATTGTCGGGCCGGGAAATATTTATGTAAGCGAGGCAAAACGGCAGGTTTTCGGACTGGTTGATATTGATATGATTGCCGGGCCGACAGAGTTGGTGATTATCGCCAATCGTTTCAGCGACCCGAAATTCATTGTCGCTGACCTGCGCGCGCAGGCAGAACACGCAAAAGGCCTGGCAATATTGATCACTAATTCTAAAGCCCTGGCTAAAGAGGTAAGCTCGCAGCTGGATGGCGATAACGGGTATATTATTTTAACCAAGAATTTAAAACAGGCCTGTGATATTTCCAATAGAATTGCCCCTGAGCATCTGGAAATTTTGGTGCAGAATCCCAAGGGTCTGGTTAAATACATAAAGAATGCCGGGGCAATATTCCTTGGTCCCTATAGTCCGGTTGCCGTAGGGGATTATGTTGCCGGCCCAAGCCATGTCCTGCCGACAAGCGGCACAGCAAGGTTTTTTTCCGGCTTAAGCGTATTTGATTTTGTGAAGAGCTGCCACATCATCAGCTATACCAAAAAATCGCTTGAGAAAATGCGCGAGCCGCTGGAGAAGATTGCCGGAATTGAGGGGCTGCAAAAGCATGTGGAATCGGTAAGGGCAAGATTTATTTAAAAGCGGGGACGGTTCTATTTTTTAGAACCGGATTCGCGAAAAATAGAACCGTCCCCTTTCTTTTTTAAAGGAGAAAAATGGAAGAAAGAATTGCTACGTTAAATAGAAAAACTAACGAAACAGAAATATCGGTTAAATTAAATATTGATGGTACGGAAGAAAGAAAAATTAAAACCGGTATTGGTTTGCTTGATCATCTGCTTGACTTGTTTGCTTACTGGGGGCATTTTGATTTAGAGGTAATTGTTAATTGGGGTGATTTTAATATTGATATTCACCATACTAATGAAGATGTGGGGATAGTTTTAGGCCAGGCTTTTAAAAAGGCGCTTGGTGCAAAAGTGGGAATTAATCGTATTGGCTCGGCGTCAGTGCCGATGGAAGAAGTAACTGCTACCGTTGCGGTTGATATAAGCGGCAGGGGTAACTTCCATATAGATTGCAATACTAAACAGCCGGGATTCTCGGAGTTGATTAAGGGCGGTTCCGGAAAGCAGGAAGAGTATGACCTGACTTATGCCAACCACTTTCTTGAGGCATTAGCCAAACATCTGGGAATGAATCTCAATATAAAGGTCGATCCTATAAATCCGGATTTGCATACTACTTTAGAGCCTGTATTTAAGGCCCTGGGTATTGCTTTGGATCAAGCCACGCAAATTGACCCGCGCAGGAAAGGCATCCCTTCTACCAAAGGTGTTATTGACTAATGAAGATTGCGATTATTGACTATGGTATGGGCAATATTCATAGCGTGTCTAAGGCGATTGAGCTTTGCGGCGCAAAACCGGTGGTAACCAATAAAAAAAGTCAGTTGCGTTCTTGCGCAAAAATCGTCCTGCCGGGAGTCGGCGCATTTGATGATGCGATGGCCGAATTGGAGAAATTGGGATTGGTCCCGGTTATTAAAGAACAGATCAAAAATAAAAAACCTTTCCTGGGTATTTGTTTAGGCATGCAGCTTTTGTTTGAAACCAGCCAGGAGGCTAAGAATAAAACAGGCCTGGGTGTTTTAAAAGGGCAGGTAGTCAAGTTTAGCGCTAAGCCTGGACAGAAGATTCCGCATATGGGATGGAATAATTTAGTGGATGTTTCAGGCGGATGCCCTTTGTTAAGAGGTGTAAATGCAAGTGAGCAGGTTTATTTTTGCCACTCATATTATCCTGAGCCTTCGGATAAGAATGTTATTGCGGCAAACTGTAATTATGGGGTGAAATTTGCCTGTGCCCTGGCCAGGGAAAATATTTACGGAGTGCAGTTTCATCCGGAAAAAAGCCAGGCAGTAGGTTTAAAGATAATCAGGAATTTTGTGGAATTATGTTAATCATACCGGCGATAGATCTAAGGGGCGGCAAGGTAGTCAGGCTTTTTCAGGGCAGGTTTGACCGGGAGAAGGTTTATTCCAGCGACCCGGTTAAAGCGGCTAAGCATTGGGCTAAGCAGGGAGCGCAATTCCTGCATATTGTGGATTTAGACGGGGCCTCAAGCGGGAAACCTAAGAATTTAGAGGCGCTAAAGAATATCCTGGAAGAGGTTTGTGTGCCTCTGGAATTTGGCGGCGGGGTAAGGAGTGTAGAAATAATCTCCGAGCTGCTTAGTTTGGGGGTGCAAAGGGTTGTCCTGGGTACGCGGGCAGCGGATGATCCCCATTTTTTGAAAAAGGCGTTTAAAAAATTCGGCCAGAAAATCATTGTAAGTATTGATGCTAAAGATTCCAAAGTTTTGACCCAGGGGTGGAATAATTCAACTTCTAAAAAAGTTTTGGATTTTGGTAAGGAACTAAAGGATATCGGGTTTAAGCAGGTGATCTATACTGATATTTCCAAGGATGGTGCTTTGGTCGGCCCGAATATCCAGGGAATTAAGGAATTGATCCGGGAAACCGGGTTGGATGTTATTGCTTCCGGAGGAGTGTCGGGCTTAAAAGATTTGATTAAGCTTAAGAGTTTGCAGAAAAAAGGGTTATCCGGGGTGATTGTGGGTAAGGCTTTGTATGAGGGTAAATTTACTCTTGTTGAGGCTTTAAAACTGAAATAAAAGGAGGAAACATGGGAAAGAGAGTGTTGTGGTTAGCGGTGGCAGCGGCTTTTATTTTTTCTTTAAATGGTTGCGCCAGCAGCAGGAAAAAGGATTTAGAGATGCAGGGTTTAAGGAATCAGGTTAATGCGTTAGAATCACAGTCACCTGCTAGAACTGAAGAGGTTGTTTCTGAGCAGGCAACAGTAACGGAAACAGAGAGCTTGGATAAAACCGGAGAAGCTAAGGATCGGCCGAGCCCAAGGCAGATCCAGGCTGCTTTAAAGAATGCCGGTTATTATCAGGGGGTTATTGATGGCAAGCTTGGTAAGCAAAGCCGTCAGGCAATAAGGGATTTTCAGAAAGCAAATAATCTATCGGTGGACGGTAAGGTAGGCAAAAAAACCTGGGCAGCGTTAAGAGAGTATTTACAGAAGAAAGTAAAGTAACGGAAATTATTTGTTAACCCTTATCCCATCTCGTAATATGTGACAAAATTTTAAGGAAATTTTGTCACACTCGATGGGATTAATTCGCGCATTAACTTACTCGCATTATTGCCTGCCTACGGCAGTTAGGTGTTCGTAAGTTAAGCGTTCATTAATGTTAAGTAAACGTATTATTCCTTGTTTAGACATTAAGGATGGCCGGGTGGTAAAGGGGGTTAAGTTCCTTGGGCTGCGTGATGCCGGAGACCCGGTAAGTGTGGCTAAGGCATATGATGCCCAGGGAGCTGACGAGCTTGTTTTTTTAGATATTACCGCAAGCATTGAAAATAGAAAAACCCTGGTTACCCTGGTTGAAAAAATCGCCGGGAATATCTTTATGCCGTTTACGGTTGGCGGAGGGATAAGCGAGATTGAGGATATCCGGAATATCCTTAATGCCGGGGCGGAAAAAGTTTCCCTGAATACCCAGGCAGTGAAATTCCCGGAGTTAATCAGCAGCGCTGCAAAAAGATTCGGCAGCCAGTGTATTGTGGTAGCTATTGACGCAAAGAAACAAGGGGATTTCTGGGAGGTATTTATTAACGGCGGCAGAACCCCTACGGGCATTGATGCTGTGATCTGGGCGGAGAAAGCCGCCAGGCTTGGGGCAGGCGAGATCCTTTTGACCAGTATGGATTGTGATGGAACCAAAAACGGCTACGATCTTAAGCTGACTAAAGAAATTACGTCTAAGGTGAATATTCCGGTGATTGCCTCCGGGGGTGCGGGAAAACTCGAAGATTTTTATGATGTTTTTACGCAAGCGCAAGCTGATGCTGCTTTGGCTGCTTCGCTTTTCCACTATGGCAAATTATCCGTTAAACAGGTGAAAGAGTATTTAAATAAAAGAGGGGTAATGGTAAGATTATGAAAACGATAAAATTTAAGTTAGGAAATTTGAAGTTTGATAAAAATGGATTGATTCCGGCGATCATTCAGGATTATAAGAATAATCAGGTTTTGATGGTTGCCTATATGAACAAAGAATCTTTGCGCAGGACTTTGAAATTAGGTAAGACCTGTTTTTGGTCGCGTTCAAGAAAAGAGTATTGGGTGAAGGGATTAACCAGCGGCCATTTTCAATTTGTTAAGTCTATCGCTTATGATTGTGATATGGACGCGCTTTTAATCAAGGTACGTCAGGTGGGCAAGGCCTGTCACACAGGTAACCGGAGTTGTTTTTATAGAAAGATTAAGTTATAGGTGCAAGCAAGGATTTTGCTGGAAGTGATTATATGCAGATGTTTAAGCCGAGTTTAAAAGAATTCTTAAAATTAAGCAGTAAGGGAAACGTGATCCCTGTTTACATGGAGATCAACGCTGACCTAGATACTCCGGTTTCCGCTTTTTTGAAGATCAAACAAGGGGACTATTCTTTTCTTTTGGAATCAGTAGAAGGCCAGGAGAAGATTGCTCGTTATTCCTTCCTGGGGACTAACCCCAGCCTGATTTTTAAAAGCAAGGGCAGTAAGATTGAGATTATTGATGTTGCTAATAAGAAAAGCCGGAGTTTTATCACTAAAGAAACCCCTCTTGATGAAATTAAGAAAATAATGAAAGATTTCCGCAGCGTAGAATTGGCCGGTCTGCCGCTTTTTTATGGCGGACTCGTGGGTTATCTCGGGTATGATACAGTGAGGTTTTTTGAGAAAATCCCGGATAAAAATAAAGACACCCTGAAGATCCCGGATGCGCTTTTTATTTTAACGGATACAATCTTAATCTTTGACCGGCTTAACCATACTTTAAAGATTGTAAATAACGTTATCTTACCGAAGCAGGCGGGGATTTTAAAGAAAAGAGAGCTTTATCAGCAGGCAATTAAAAAAATAGATTCTATCTATAACCAATTTAACCGTTTTGTTATTCAGGCTAAATCCTCAAAGCTGCCCGGTAAATTGTTTATTAACAGCAATCTTAAAAAATCTGAGTTTGTGAATATAGTAAAGAAGGGCAAAGAATATATAAAGAAGGGTGATGTTATCCAGGTAGTTTTATCTCAGAGGTTTAAAGTTAAAACCCAGAGGGATCATTTTGAGATTTACCGTGCCCTGCGCAGCCTGAATCCCTCTCCTTATATGTATTATTTGAAATTTAAAGATTTTTCTATTGTTGGCTCAAGCCCTGAAATGCTCGTGCGTTGTGAGAACGGGTTGGTGGAGACCCGGCCTATAGCCGGAACGCGCAGGCGCGGCAGGAATAGTCAGGAAGACTTGCGTTTGGAAAAAGAGCTGCTTGCTGACGAGAAAGAAAGGGCGGAGCATCTGATGCTGGTGGATTTAGGCAGGAATGATTTGGGCCGGATAAGTAAGCTGGGTAAGGTTAAGGTTGATGATTTTATGCGCGTGGAAAAGTATTCTCATGTAATGCATCTGGTCAGTTCAGTTAGCGCGGCACTTGACAAAAAAAGGTTTGATATTTATGATGTGTTGAAAGCGGCCTTCCCGGCAGGTACAGTTTCCGGCAGCCCGAAGATCCGGGCGATGGAAATTATTGACGAACTGGAGAACTTGAAACGGGCTTTGTATGCCGGTTCAATCGGCTACTTTAGTTTTTCGCATAATATGGATACTTGCATTGCCATCCGCACAATAGTGCTCAAGGATGGCTTTGCTTATGTGCAGGCAGGCGCGGGGATTGTCGCTGACTCTGTGCCGGAAAAAGAATACCAGGAATCAGTGAATAAAGCTAAGGCTATGATGGAAGCAATCAGAGGTTAAGAAAGGAGCAACAAATGGCAGTACATATTCGTTTAAGAAGGATCGGAAAGAACCCTAAAGGCAAACCGCATTTTCGGGTTACAGTTTTCGATGAGCGTAAAGGCCGGGACAGCCGGTTAATTGAAGAGCTGGGTTATTATAAGCCGACAACCGGGGAAGCAGTGCTTAAAAAAGAGCGCATTGCCGCCTGGGTAAAAAACGGCGCGCAGCTATCAGCAACCGTTAAAAATTTGTTAAAGAAAGATTTAAAGAAAAATAAAGGAGCTTAATATGCCACAGTCGAGCGCAGCCAGTCCGTTAATCCAGCTTTTCCCGTTAGTTTTGATTTTTGCTATCTTTTATTTTTTGCTGATTCGTCCGCAAAAACAAAAAGAAAAAGAGCATCAGAAAATGCTGGCCGGGGTCAATAAAAATGATGAGATAGTTACTTTAGGCGGGATACATGGTACAGTTGTCAATGTAAAAGAAAAGACTATAACTTTACGTATTGATGAAAATGTAAAAATGGAGATTGAAAAGAGCAGCGTTGCTTATATTAAGAACCCGAAGAGCGCTTAAAAACAGGAGTTTTAAGTTATGGAAAGAAAACTGATCTATAAAATATTGCTTATTCTCGGTGTGGTGGGGTTATTTTCTTATTACGCCTTTCCTTTGGATAAGCGAATTAATCTAGGGCTGGATTTGCAGGGAGGTATGCATCTGTTGCTTAAGGTTGATACCACCCATCTTGACGGCCAGGCCAAGCTTGATGCCTGTGATCGGGCGGTAGAAGTAATCCGCAACCGTATAGATGAATTCGGGGTCAGGGAAACTTCCATTCAAAAACAGGGCGAGGACGAGATTGTTGTGCAGTTGCCCGGGGTCACTGACCGGGAACGGGCTATTGATATTATCGGCAAGACCGCGATGCTTGAGTTTAAGGTTGTTTCCGATGATCCGGTTAAACTTAAAGATGCTTTGGCCGGGACTATCCCCGAAGGGTATGAATTAAAGTATACCCTGGATGACAATATGCCGCTTCTGGTTGAGAAAAAAGCGGCATTGGCAGGGGATACATTAACTAACGCCGAGGTGCGTTTTGACCAGAGCCAGTTTAATGAACCGATTGTTTCTTTAAAATTTAATGCCGAAGGCGCCAAGAAGTTTGCCGAGGTGACTGCGGCTAATGTGGGTAAGAGCCTGGCAATAGTTTTAGACGGTAAAGTGCAGTCAGCTCCCCGGATAAGAGAAGCGATTCCCTCTGGTGAGGCAGTGATTACCGGCAGGTTTGACGCGGAGACTGCGCAGGATTTGGCTCTGGTTCTAAGGGTGGGCGCGCTTCCTGCTCCGATGCATATTGAAGAAGAAAGGACTGTTGGGCCATTGTTAGGCCAAGATTCCATTAATAAAGGAGTAAAGGCCTGCCTGGTTGGCTGCGCGTTAGTTTTTATTTTTATGTTCGGTTATTATCTTCTTGCCGGATTTATCAGCGATATTGCGCTTTTATTAAACCTGCTTATAATTCTTGGAGGTTTAGGTTTATTGCCTGCGCTTTTTCCCGGAGTTTCAGCCACATTAACCTTGCCGGGTATTGCCGGTATTGCGTTATCTTTGGGCATGGCCGTAGATGCTAATGTCCTGATCAATGAGCGTATCAGGGAAGAACTGGCTCTAGGCAGAAACCTGCGTACTGCCATAGGCAATGGCTATTCGCGCGCTTTCAGCGCGATATTTGATTCCAACCTTACTACTTTAATCGCAGCTTTTCTTTTGTTCCAGTTTGGTACAGGCCCGATACGCGGTTTCGCGGTTACCTTAACCATTGGTTTATTGGCAAGTATGTTTACGGCTATTGTAGTTACCCGGGTGATTTTTGAGCTCTTGCTTAATTTAGGATGGATTAAAAGTTTACCGATGCTGAAGTTTATCGGGGAGACTAAACTGGATTTTATCAGCAAGAGAAAGATATTTTATGCGCTGTCTATTATTTTAATCGCGGTAGGAGTCTTTTCTTATATTAAAAAGGGACCGGCAGTATATGGGATTGATTTTGCTGGTGGGCAGCTCCAGGAATACAGTTTTAAGAATATTCCTTCTATTGATAAAGTTAGAGAGGTGCTTAAAGATATAAACCTGCCGGATGCTACTATTCAGCAGTTTAAAGATAATCCCAAGGTGGTTTTAATCAGAACCTCTGAAGATAAGAATCAGATTCTTACTAATAAATTAAAAGAGGTTTTTCCTGATGAGGATATCCAGATTTTAAAGATTGAGCGTGTAGGGCCGGTTGCCGGAAAGAACCTTAAAACCAAGGCTATCCAGGCTTTGTTCTGGTCTTTAATTGGTATTTTGATTTATGTAAGTTTTAGATTCAAGCATATTAATTTTGCTATAGCAGGCGTAATTGCCCTTTTGCATGATGTTTTGATTTCGATGGGGTTCCTGGTAATCACTAACCGGCAGATTGATCTTTTAAGCGTTACTGCCTTTTTGACTATTGCAGGTTATTCGATCAATGATACTATTGTCATATATGACCGGGTGCGCGAAAATACCCGCCTTTACCGTAAACTTTCTTTAAGGGAATTGATTAATTTAAGCGTTAATCAGACCCTTGGCCGGACGTTGCTTACTTCCGGGGTAACGCTTTTAGTGGTAATCGCGTTTTTATTTTACGGGGGCGAGGTTTTAAGTAACTTTGCATTTGCTCTATTTGTGGGTTTTATTGCCGGAGCGTATTCAACGGTTTTTATCGCTTCTCCTCTGGTACTTGCCTGGAGCCGCAAGGGAGCCAAATAGGCGAAGATATAGGAAGCGGAGGAATATTTGGGGACGGTTCTATTTTTGATTTAGAAAATAGAACCGTCCCCTGATTTTTAAAATTATGTTTAAATCCCTAAAATTATACCTCGAGCAAGACATTGATCCGGAATATCTGACTAAGACATTGGTCGATTTTGGTTATAAAAGGTTTGAACAGGTTTCCGGTGAAGGTGATTTCAGCCAGCGTGGAGGCGTTGTCGATATCTTCCCTGTTTCTTTCGAGCTGCCCATCCGGATAGATCTGGATAATCAAAGAATAGTTTCCATCAAGACTTTTAATCCCGAGAACGGTCAGCCTCTCTGGCAGCATAATATTGTTATTATCCTTCCGCATAAAGCTTCAAGTTTCCGGCCTGCGTTTTTTAGTGAAGAGTTTCCTTTAAAGAATTTTGTGGATTTAAATGCCGGTGATTTTGTTGTACATAACCAGCATGGTATCGGAAAGTTCCTGGGTATGCAAAAGATCCAGGCTGGAGGGGTGGTTAAGGAACACCTGGTAATCGAGTATGACCGTAACGAAAAACTCTTTGTCCCGGCTGATTCCATGCATTTGGTGCAGAAGTATATTGCTTTTCATACGCGTAAGCCGAAACTTTACCGCCTGGGAAACAAAGAGTGGCAGAGAGTCAAGGAGCATACGCGTAAAGGTATTGCAAGGTTAGCCTGGGAGTTGTTGGGCTTGCAGGCGATGCGCCTGGCTGGCGAAGGTTTTAAATTTTCTAAAGATACTGATTGGCAGGTTGATTTCGAAAAAACTTTCCCCTATCAAGAAACCTCGGATCAGGTTAAGGCAATGGAGGAGGTTAAGCGGGATATGGAGTCGCCTAAGCCTATGGACCGCTTGCTTTGCGGGGATGTGGGGTATGGCAAGACTGAAGTGGCTATGCGCGCGGCTTTTAAAGCGGTGATGGATAATAAACAGGTTGCCTATCTTGTACCCACCACTATTTTAGCTGAACAGCATTATAAAAATTTTATTCAGCGCCTGAAAAATTTCCCGGTAAGGGTTGAGATGCTTTCGCGTTTTAGGACTGCTACAGAGCAAAATGAGATTATTAAAGGTTTATCCGAAGGCAGTGTAGATATTGTTATCGGTACGCACCGGTTGCTTTCGCCGGATGTGAGTTTTAAGAATTTAGGCTTGGTTATTGTTGATGAAGAACAGCGTTTCGGAGTTAAGGCCAAAGAGCAATTAAAGAAGATTAAAACTTCTATAGATGTCCTGGTTTTAACCGCTACCCCAATTCCGCGTACTTTATATATGAGCCTGATGGGCGCAAAAGATTTTTCCGTCATCAATACTCCTCCTCAAAATAGGTTGCCTATTAAGACGGTTGTGGTAGAATATGACTCAGACTTGGTAGCTCAGGCAATTAAACGCGAACTTAAGCGGGGCGGGCAAGTGTTCTTTTTACATAACCGTATCCTTGATCTGGAAAAGATCAGGGATAGGGTTGTTAGAAGTTTAGGGATAGACGCGCGAATATCAATAGCTCATGGTCAGATGCCGGCAAAGCAGCTAGAGCAGGTGATGTTGGATTTTATAAACGGCAAGATTGATGTCCTGGTCTCGACGATGATTATTGAATCCGGGATCGATATCCCTAACGCTAATACTATAATTGTCAACAATGCGCATTGTTTTGGGCTGGCGGATTTGCATCAATTGCGCGGAAGGGTAGGCCGGTTTAACCGTTCGGCATACGCTTATTTTTTGATCGGCCGCAATGAGTTGATTGAGCCGGTAGCCAGAAAGAGACTTCAAGCGATAGAGAATAATAGTGATTTGGGCTCAGGTTTTAATATCGCCATGGAGGACCTTGAAATCCGGGGAGCGGGAAACCTTCTGGGCCAGGAGCAGCATGGTTTTATCGTAGCTGTGGGGTTTGATCTCTACTGCCGTCTGCTTAAAGAGGCAATTGTCAATTTCAAGAAAGCGGGTGTTTTTAATGAGACGCATAATTAGTTTTATCGTGTTGACATTTTTGTTCTGCTGCTCCTTTAGCGGGCTTTACGCGCAGGATAAAATGGTAGCAGTGGTTAATAACGAAATTATTACACAGAAAGACCTCAATGATTTTTTAAATTTCATACGCATGCAATATTCCCGGGAGCTAAGCGGAAAGGATCTGGAGGAGAAGGTGAGTTCGGTTAAACAGGACCTCTTACAGCGTCTGATTGAAGATAGGATTATGCTCCAGCAGGCAAAAGCCGAGAAGATAACTATTGAGCCGGCCAGGATAAAAGCAAAGGTTAATGAGATTAAGAAACGCTATGCGTTAGAATCTGATTTTGAACGGGATCTGGCCAGGCAAGGGCTGGGGCAGGCGGATTTAGAAAATAAAATCCGCGAACAAATGCTTACCTATAATATTGTTGAACAAAAGGTGCGGGCTAAAGTGGTGATCCGGCCTGAAGAGGTAACTGATTTTTATAATCAAAACAAGAGTAAATTTATCAAGCCGGAGGAGCGGTTCCTGACAGTTATTATTTTGCAGGATGAAAGCACCGCAAAATCATTGAGTTATTCTTTGCGCTTGGGTGAAAAAATCGAAAGTTTAGCTACCCGCTATACTTTTACGGCAGATACTCTTTCTGTCTCTCAGGGGCAGAGTCTACGCAACGAAATTGAAAATACCGTATTTAAATTAGGGTTATCCGAGGTATCCGATCCGGTAAAGATCGATGGTCAATATTATATATTCATATTGGATGAAATTCTGCCCATCCGGCAAATGGATCTTGCCGAGGCTCAGGAGAAGGTCCAGGCTTATTTATTTGATAAGAAGCTGCAGGAAAAGTTAACTAACTGGTTAGATGAAATTAAAAAACAATCCTATATTAAGATCCTCGAAGATTAAAGTAGGGCTTACAATAGGGGATCCTGCCGGCATAGGGCCAGCTATTACTCTCAAGGCGCTAAAACTATTAAAAGATAAAGCTGATTTTACGGTTATCGGAGATAGTTTTGTATTGGCTGAGGCAGCCAGGGTTTTGAAGATAAATTCTTTGCCCGCGCAGTTTATAGATTTAAAGAATGTAGCGAGAAAAGGTTTTGTTTTTGGAAGAGTTAACTCCCGGAATGGTTCAGCTTCCCTGGAATATCTCGATACTGCCGTTAAACTCCTTAAAGATGAACGCCTGGATTGTTTAGTTACCTGTCCGATTTCGAAAGAAGCAATTAACCTGGCGGGTTCTAAATTTTCCGGGCATACAGAATACCTGGCTGACAAATTTAATTGCCAAGATTTGATTATGTTGCTTATCAATAGTAAATTCAGGTTCAGCTTAGTCACCCGGCATATACCACTTAAGGATGTCTCTGGTAATCTTACCAAAAGTAAACTGGAAAATAATATTTTAAATACTGTCGAGGGCTTAAAGAAATTATTTTTAATTCCTAAACCCCGGATTGTTGTTTGCGGATTTAATCCTCATGCTTCTGATAATGGAGTAATCGGGACAGAAGAGCTTAGGGTAATTAAGCCGGCGATCGCAGCTTTAAAAAGGAAATGCGGCGCAGCGGTTATAACCGGCCCGCTTCCTGCGGATGTAGCGATTAAAGAGGCAGATAAAGGGATTTTTGACTGCGTAATTGCTTTATATCATGATCAGGCGCTTATTCCTTTGAAGTTAACGGATTTTGATAGCGGTGTTAATCTTACCCTTGGCCTTCCTTTTGTCCGCACTTCTCCTTTGCATGGCACTGCTTTTGATTTGGCTATAAAACCGGAGTTAGCTAACCCGAATTCCCTTGTTTCTGCTGTAGCACTTGCCATAAAATGTACATTAAACCAAAAAAAAGCTTAGGCCAGAATTTTATTGTTGATAAGAATATCCAGAAAAAAATAGTCTCTGCCTGTCATTTATCCCAAGATGATATTGTATTGGAGATAGGAGCAGGAATGGGGGATTTGACAGAGCAGCTGGCGCAAAGCGCAAAGGAGGTCTATGCCTTAGAGATAGACCAAAGGCTTTTTCCCGGGCTCAAGCAGCGGATAGGCGCATATCCCAATTGCCACTTGGTCAATGCCGATATACTGGAATTTGATATTCATAAATTTTTAAAAGAGAATCGTATAAAGCAGAAAATAAAGATCATCGGCAATATACCTTATTATATATCCAGCCCGATTATTGAACATCTTATCCGCTATCGGGCTGATATTGATTCAGCCTTTATGACTGTGCAGAAAGAATTTGGCCGCAGGGTTAATGCCGCTTGCGGTTCAAAAGAATACGGGTCGTTTAGCTGTTTTGTGCAGTATCATGCTGAAAGCAGGATTATTTTTGAAATAAAAAAAGGAAGTTTTAAACCCAGCCCAAAAATAGATTCATCTTTCCTGGGTTTAAAGTTCAGGTTGCTGCCGCCGGTTGACGTTAAGGATGAGGGAACTTTCTTTAAATTAATCCGTAGTTCTTTTAATCAAAGAAGGAAGACCTTAAGAAATAGTTTGTCAGATTGTGTCAGCCTGGATTCGCTCGAGGCATTTCTAAAAAGCCGGGGGATTGACAGAAATGCACGGCCGGAGGATCTTTCTTTAGCT
Source organism: Candidatus Omnitrophota bacterium (assembly GCA_023229385.1). GTDB lineage: Bacteria > Omnitrophota > Gorgyraeia > Gygaellales > Profunditerraquicolaceae > UBA6249. The sequence continues at coordinate 13,609 of JALNZI010000021.1, forward strand.
GAGTTTGCCCAGATGAGTAATTACGTAGGGACGTAAGGGCTATCTTAGGAAAATTAAATATTTTAAGGGGTTTAAAAAAAAGTTAAAAAAGCTCTTGACAAACCTGCAATCATAGTATAAACTCCTCTTTTACGTAAACATCTATCATAACAATATTTTTATTTGGTAGTTTATAATCTCAAAGAGAGAATTGAATAATTTCTTGGTCTGTGGTTTTTTTTTGTTTAAAAGCTTATTCGACGGAGCGAATCCATTTCTGCTGGAGTAGCTCAGTTGGCAGAGCACGTCCTTGGTAAGGACGGGGTCACGAGTTCAATTCTCGTCTCAAGCTTTCGTAGATAACAAATACCCGCGCAATACATTATAGGCGCGGGGTATAAAGAATAAATATAAATATGCGTGAAACAATAACTTTAGAATGCACGGTTTGCAAAAATCGTAATTATACGACGAGTAAAAATAAAAAGTTGCATCAGGATAGGCTTGAGCTTAGTAAGTTCTGCAATTCCTGTCATAAACATACCCCGCATAAGGAAATTAAATAAGCAGTTAACTTACGAGCACGAAAGTGTGAGTAAGCTAATCTGCGAATTTATCCCGACGAATGCGTAAAAATTCTTTAAATTTTTACGCGGGTTATGAGTCGGGATGGGAATTAGAAAAATTAAACTTAGGGGCGTCGGTTAATGGCAAACCAACGGTCTCCAAAACCGTGACTGCAGGTTCAAGTCCTGCCGCTCCTGTAATTACAGGTTGGCAGAAGGGTTTTTGGATATGAATATAATAGCGAAGCCGGTAAATTTCTTAAAAGAGGTCAGGGCTGAATTAGCCAAAGTTTCCTGGTCAACCAGAAAAGAACTTTTGGCCTCCACAGTTTTAGTAATTACAGTTACCGGGATAATGACAATTTTTATTGGGATAGTAGATCTGGGTTTATCCAGATTTCTAAGCGTGGTTTTTAAATGAAGAAATGGTACGTTGTACATACTCAGACCGGGATTGAAGAAAAGGTCAAGGCTTCTTTAGAAAAAAAGATCGCCTCCAGCGGCCTTAGCGAATCTATTTCCAGCGTAGTTATTCCCACCGAGCAGGTTTCTGAAGTTCGCTCCGGTAAGAAGAAAATCACCCAGAGAAAATTCTTCCCGGGATATTTATTGGTCGAAATGGATTTGAGCGAAGAGACGTATCTTTTTATTAAGAATTCACAGGGAGTTACAGGTTTTATTGGTTTAGGCCGTAAGCCTGTTCCGCTTCCCCAGGATGAAGTAGATAGTATTCTTAAGCGTACCAAGGAAACCGCTGCTAAACCCTCGCCTAAGATAGTTTTTGAAAAAGGCGAGCAGGTCAGGGTCAATGAAGGCCCATTTTTAAATTTCAACGGGGTGATCGAAGAGGTTTATCCTGAAAAAGGCAAAGTCAAAGTAAGTGTTTCTATATTTGGACGCTCTACGCCGGTGGAGTTAGAGTACTGGCAGGTGGAGAGGGTATAACTATGGCAAAGGCAATTAAGGCTCAGATTAAATTACACGTTCCGGCAGCGCAGGCAAACCCTGCTCCTCCGGTTGGCCCGGCGTTAGGCCAGCATGGTGTAAACATCATGCAGTTCTGCAAACAGTTTAATGACCAGACTAAGGGTAAAGACGGTTTAATCCTTCCGGTAGTTATCAGTGTTTTTGAGGATAGGACATTTACCTTTATTATAAAGAGCCCGCCATCATCGATTTTATTAAAGAGGGCAGCTAATTTGGCCAAGGCATCAGGTATCAGCGGAAAAGAAACTATCGGCAAGGTAACTAAGAAACAGGTTGAGGAAATTGCCAAGCTCAAGCTTCCGGATTTAAATACCGCCAGCATGGAGCAGGCGATTAAAATTATTGAAGGTACCGCGCGCAGTATGGGGATTGCGGTTGAAGGATAAATATGAAAACATCCAGCAAAAGATATAAAGAATCGGTTAAGCAGGTTGAGCAAGACAAACTTTATCAGTTAAAGGAAGCGATCATTTTATTAAAAAAGCTGCCTAAACCAAAGTTTGACGGCTCAGTCGACCTGCATTTTAATTTAAGCGTTGATACTAAGAAAAGCGACCAAATGGTCCGCGGCACAGTAGTGCTTCCTCACGGAACCGGTAAAAAAGTCCGGGTGGCAGTATTCTGTAAAGGTGAGCATGAACGCCAGGCCAGGGAAGCAAAAGCGGATTATATAGGCGGCACCGAGTTGATTGATAAGGTCGGTGCCGGTTTTCTTGACTTTGATTGCGCTATAGCTACTCCTGAAATGATGAAAGATTTGAGTAAATTAGGTAAGGTTTTAGGGCCGCGCGGTTTGATGCCATCCCCTAAAACCGGCACGGTTACCAATGATATAACAAAAGCCATAGAAGATGTGCGCAAGGGTAAAGTTGAATTCCGCGTTGATAAACAGGGCGGGATGCATTTGTCTGTGGGTAAGATTTCATTCAGCGAGGATCAACTAAACGATAATGCTTCCAAAGTTATAGAAGCGGTTAACGAATCCCGGCCTGCTTCGGTAAAAGGTAAATTTGTTAAAAGTTTAAGTATCACTACTTCTATGAATCCGGGTTTAAGGATCAACTGTTAATAACATAAGGCAAAGCGAGTCTGTAATATGAAAAAAATTGGATTATTAGTCAAAGAGACATCAGAGAACCGGATAAAGAACACTTTTAAAGAATCTAAGGGGCTTATTATCGTGAAATACTCCGGAGTAGCCAGCCCGGATATGAGCGGATTAAGAAAGACGCTTAAGGCGGGCGGTTCAGATCTTTTTGTGGTTAAGAACAGCATCGCCAGAAGGGCAATGAAAGAATTAGGTTTAGATGAGTTGATTAAATCAATTGAGTCGCCTTGCGGCTTGATTTTCTTCAGGGATGAACCGGTAGGTATCTCAAAGATTTTATGCGATTTCCATAAAGAACACGAGAAGCTGGTATTAGAAGGCGGTTTCTTGGAAGCGAAGGTGTTAACTTCAAAGGACATCGAGACCATGAGCAAGCTTCCTTCTAAGGATGTGCTTAGGGCTCAGGTAGTTTGTGCTTTGAATGGTCCGATTGTCAAGGTAGTTGTTGTATTAAATCAAACTTTAAAGAAATTTGTTTATTGCTTAGACCAAATCAAACAGAAAAAAACTAGCTAAAAAGGGAGGAACAAATGGCAACTGCAAAATTGGAAGAATTAATCAAGTCAATAGAGACGATGAGTGTTTTGGAACTCTCAGACTTAGTTAAGGCTTTGGAAGAGAAATTTGGTGTAAGTGCGAATATGCCGATGGCTGCTGCTCCGGCTGCTGGCGCTGCTGCTCCGGCTGCTGCCGCAGAGGAGAAAAGCGTATTTAGCGTTGTGCTGACTAATGCCGGCGCAAATAAAATCGCGGTTATAAAAGAAGTCCGCACTATTACTAATCTGGGCTTAAAAGAAGCCAAGGATTTAGTGGATGCTGCTCCTAAGTCAATCAAGGAAGGCGCTACTAAAGATGAAGCTGCTGAGATGAAAAAGAAACTAGAAGCAGCTGGTGCAACCGTAGAATTAAAGTAAGTCTAATTAAGTATAAGTAAGTTTAAGTAAACCTAAGTAACTAAAACTAGGCTGAATTTAGCCATAAGGGATTATGAATAAACGTAAAAGCTTTGCCAAGATAAAAGAAGTTTACGATTTACCTAATCTTTTGGATGTACAACTGGATACTTATCGTGAATTTCTGCAGGTGGATGTTCCGGCAGATGGAAGAAAGAATCAGGGATTACAGGAAGTCTTTGGGGAGATCTTTCCCATTGAAAGCCCTGACCGCTCGGTAAAATTAGATTTTATCAGCTATTCTTTAGGAAAGCCTAAATACACGATAAGTGAATCTAAGAATCGTTCATTAAGTTATGCCTCTCCGTTAAAGGTAAAGTTTCGCCTGACTACTCCCCGGGAAACAAAAGAACAGGATGCTTATTTTGGCGAGATCCCCTTAATGACTGAGACCGGCACATTTATTATAAATGGCGACGAACGTGTAGTAGTCAGCCAGTTGCAGCGTTCTCCTGGTGTATCTTTTGAAGAGGAGCTGCATCCTACAGGTAAGAAGATTTTCTATGGCCGCGTTATCCCTTATCGCGGCGCGTGGTTGGAATTTAAATATGATCTTACCGAGACAATTACCGCATACGTTGACCGCCGCAGAAATTTTCCCGCAACCCAAATCCTGAGGATCCTTGGTTTTTCTGAAGACAGCCAGATTTTTGCTGCTTTTGGCAAGGAACATCCTGAGATCATCAATACTTTAAAGAAAGATTACACCAAGAACAAAGAAGAGGCATATCTTGATTTCTACCGTAAGATGCGTCCTACTGAGCCGGTTACTAAAGAGGCTGCTGAAGGTTTATTTTATCGGTTATTCTTTGATCCTGCCAGATATGATTTAGAGAGGGCAGGTCGTTTTATCCTGAACCGTAAATTAGGTATGGATGTATCTTTAGAAAAAAGGATACTTGATTCCGATACCGTAATCAAGGTAATTGAATATTTGATCAAGTTGAATGCCGGTGAAGGAAAGATCGATGATATTGACCATTTGGGAAACCGCCGCGTAAAGAGCGTCGGTGAGTTGGTGCAAAATCAGGTGCGTATCGGACTTTCTAGGGTTGAGCGTTCGATCAAAGAGAGGTTAAGTATATTAGGTGAATTCGATAATCTAAACGTG
>JALNZI010000022.1 GCA_023229385.1 Candidatus Omnitrophota bacterium
CGCTGCAATATCTCCGATCTTAGGACTACTGTCATATATATATGGTGTAGGAACTGAACCAACCAAATTTAATACAGGAAAAATAACATATGCCCATTTTCCATGTTTTTTATACTTTCCTACACTGTTGGATGGAAATTTTTCATCCTGAACTAACCAATCACCATTTTCATCTTCAAATCTAACTTGATCTTGCAATCCACCAGTTGCATTTATTAGTACGGGTGTTCCTGCCATTAAACTTTCAGTAGCACTCAATCCCCAACCTTCAGCTGAAGAGACATTCAGTGTTACATCTGCAATGTTATATAATTTGTTTAATTCTGATTGTGGTGAATCACCAGCAGAATCAAATATTACATTTATATCTTTACTACACAAATCATTTTTTAATGTAATTAAATCAGTACCATTATTATCAATTGGTTGAGTGTGCAACAACAAACAAACTTTATCTTTCTGTTCTTTGGTTAATTTTCCACAAAATGAATCATATGCTAACATTATATCAGTCAGTGATTTTCGTTTCATGTTTCTGCTATTAAAAAACATTACAAAATCATATTTTTTGTTACCAAACAATCTTTCCTTTGTATCCAGTAAATCAACTTCATCCAACGGTTTATATATTTCTTCATTGATACCATGTGGAAAATATTTTATTTGCCATGGTTCTTTGAGTGCACCGACTAATCTGTCAACGATAACCTTGGTTTGTTTACTGATGCACAACAACAAATCACAACTTTCATAAAATGATGTATTATATTTTGGAAAAGGTAAATCATCCCATATGTTAATATATACAATAGGAATTTTGGTTCTGATTTCATGTTCCATTTGATATAAGAATAACCAATATCTCGGGTCGGTAAAATGAAGTATTGCATCTGGTTTATCAACTTCCATTATTTTACGTATCAGGTTTTGATCACCATATCCGTTGGTGGGAATTATTTTAATAGATACATCAGGTACTCCTGTCTCTTCTTGTATTTGTGTAGAAAAATCAATCACTTTTCCTAATTCGGGGTGTTGGATTGCACCACCCACATATATGTAATTGAAATAATGACAAGTACCCTTGATTATTTCTCTGCTAACTGTTGCTACTCCCGAATTGAACCTGAGATCATCACTGCACCAACATATTGTCTTCCGTTCTTCCTTAGGTAAAACCGGGTATCCATTTCTAATTTCCCCTAAACTAAATGCTTTAATCATATTTATTTTAAATTTTAATCATTATGTGTGTATATTTTTGCTAATTTTAAAGATTTATCTGCTAATTTAATCAGATTGTTAATATCAACAGTAGTATCCTTTTTATTTTTTAATATGAAAATTTTGTCTGCCCAAACAACTAATTCTTTGTTTCGTTTAAAATAATTCAATATATTAAATTCTTTATTGAAATACCGGGTATCATGATATGAATATAATGATTTTGTTTCATGACACGGATTAAATTCAACCAAAATTATATTTAATTTGGTACAAAATGATTTGATGTGTTTATCTGCACCGTGTAGTCTGCCACCCGTTCCGATTTGTAAATCATCACCACATTTTTCTTTTAATTTCAATAATAATTTTTTTACAAAATCTTTATATTCAAAATTTGAACTACCTGTAACTGCTATTTTTATCGGATTATCCATTGTTTTTTGAACACAATTCTGGTTTATCTTTAAAGGGACAAAACTTACAATCGTTTATATTCTTAGCAAAAAAAGTATCTGTATTATAACTACCATCTGTTTTAAAACAATCATTAACAAAAGTATTGAAATTTTTTTCTATCCTATTCATTGTAACAGTACCTGATGGTGGAACAAAAGATTGTATTCGTTTTTGTGGGAAATCTACATTTTCATATAATTTTAACTTTAATATAAGATAATTTATGTCTATATCAGTTAATGGAATATTTAACGATCGTGCTAACCAATTCTTATATAATACTAATTGCATCGTTTTAGATTCATCTGATTTTGCAAATTTACCCCAACCCATACTGGATGTTTTCAAATCATATATAGTATATTTACTACCTTCCTGAATTAAAACATCCAAATATGCAATAGCATTTACATTTGGATTTACAGTAGGTAATTTGATTTGATATTCAATTCCTTTTAATGATTGAGTTTTTCGATTGAAATAATTGATTCTGTGTTTTTTAAACGTTTTGATAATTTCCAAACCATTGACATAGAAATCTTTCATATCTTCTTTCGTAACAAAATGCAATCCCCCATTATCTTGCAATAACTTTTTATATTGTTCAACCATAAACAGATGCAATTTACTCTCCAAATCCATTGCATCTGCTTCTTTGATTGATTTTAAAAACATAACATTTAAATAATCCTGTATGGTTTGATGCATTGCAGTTCCAAAAACCAAATGTATATTGGGTGTAAAATCCTTGTGTTTATCTATATATGTTAATTTCCATTTCCACGGACACTTCATATACATCGAAAATTGAGAATATGATACAACTACATCAATCATTTCTTAAATCTGAGGTAAAAATTCTGAATTAACATGACCACACTTGGTACATATAAATACTTGAATTGGTATTAATGAATCTTGACCGTTTGGAGAAAGTAGTGCAGATAGTTTTTTTATTTGCATTGCATCAGTGAAATACTTGTTTCCACATTCTTCACAAACTATATCAACAGCATCTTTAAGGTTGATGTTGATATTCATTGGTTGTTGTTCTGTTTTTTTCATTTGTCAATTATTTAAATTACGCAATATAATCACATGTCTTTAACTCATTGTCATTTTCTGAATTTGTTTCACGATAAAATTTTTCAAGTTCCATATGAAGTTCCTCAATTTCAATATCACATTCCAGTTTTTTAATCTCTATTTTTCTTATATCCAGTTGCAATTTTCTACGAATGGAATATAAATCCGTTATTCTATTGTCTATTTCTTCTTTCCGTGTCATTTTAGTACATCATTTCTGGATTCATAATTTGTTTGTCTTCTTTTTTTCTAATCAATGTTGCTACTGCATTGGTACTAAGAATAGTTGTTGCAACACTCACTGCTTTTGTTAATGCAATTTTAACAACCTTCACCGGATCAATGATTCCATTATCATACATATTACATACTACTTTTGTTCTTGCATCAAATCCACAATTCGTATCATTTGTTTCCAATATAGCTTTCCAGGTATAATCGGGTGAATCAATTCCTACATTTTTTAATATAATTTTAAACGGAGATTGAATTGCTCTCATAAATGTTTGATACCCGATTAATTTATCACCAGTTAATTCTAATTGATGTTTACATTCATTTCCAATTCGTTTTAAAATAATTCCACCCCCCGGAATAATCCCATCTTCAACAGCAGCTTTGGTTGCATGAAGTGCATCATCCAGTCGATCTTTCTTTTCTTTTAATTCCAACTCTGTTTCTGCACCCACATTTATAACTGCTACTCCACCAATGAATTTTGCTAATCTTTCTTGAATCCGTTCTCTTTCATAATCAGATGTTGCATTTTTGATTTGGTCATTTATTTCATTTACTTTGGTTGCAATGTCTTGTTCTTCTCCGGCACCATCAATAATTGTAGTTTTCTTATTTGTTACTTTTACAAATTTTGCTTCACCCAGTTGCTCAAATTGAACATTTTCTAATTTATATCCTTTTTTATCTGATATAACTTGTCCACCGGTTAATGTAGCAATATCTTCTAATTTTTCAATTCGTCGATCACCATAGTCCGGTGCTTTCACTACACAAACTTTCAATAATCCACGAACTTTGTTCACAATCAATGTAGCTAATGCTTCACCATCAATATCATCAGCAATAATTAAAATAGGTCGTTGAGTGGTTGCATTAATTTTTTCTATAATCCCAAGTATATCTTTAACAGCAGATATTTTTTTATCCGTTATTAAAATATATGGATTATCCAATTCAACCAAAAATTCTGCATTGTTGGTAATAAAATATGGACTCAAGTAACCACGTTCAAATTGCATTCCTTCTACAATTTCCAATGAAGTTTCAGATGATTTACTTTCCTCGACAACAATAACACCGGAACGACCTACCTGTTCCATTGCAGCTGCAATGATTTTACCAATTTCAACATCATTGTTTGAACTAATAAAACCAATTTGTTCAATTTCACTATTTGTTGTTATTTCTTTCTTATAATCATTCAATGTATTGATAGTATCTTTCAATGCAACGTTAATTCCTTCTTTAAAATCAACAATATTAATATCATTATCTAACATTGTAAATCCACCATGAATTAATTCCTGTGCAATTAATGTAGCAGTTGTTGTTCCATCACCAACATTATCAGCTGTTTGAACTGCTGCTTGTTTTAATATTTGAGCACCAATATTTTCAACCGGATCTTCTAAATCAATTGATTTGGCCACTGTTACACCATCTTTGGTAACAACAGGAATACCTTCTGATTTTTCTAATATAACTACATTACCACCTGGGCCCAACGTAGATGTAACAGCATCTGATAGTTTATCAATACCTTGTTTTAATTTTTCTCTTGCTTGTTTAGCAAATATAATTTCTTTTTCTTGCATAATTTTATTTATAATAATTTCTTAATTAATCAACAACTTTCTTCAATCTGATTACAGGTAAATAACCTTTACCACATTGCTCATGTTCATTATGTTCAAACAAATCAAAATGTCTTTCATTCAATTTAATAAGTTTCATTGGTAATTCTACAATGGGTATGTGTCCATCTTCCTTTTCGATTAAATCTCCTATCAACATGGCACTCAAAAATTTTTCACCAATTTGTATTTTTTCACCATTAAAATATGTTTTATTACCGACCAATTGTTCTAAAATAACACCTGTTATTATTTGATTTCCTTCCAATTGTTCTTTAAATAATTCCCACATAATTTTATCCTAATAATAATTCTTGTTGATTTTTGCCAATTGTTGTCTGATCACGAAAATACAAGTGTACATCGTTTTCTTTTATTATCCAATATATGTTTCCATCTCCATATTCAACCTTTTGAGGAGCAAACTTTGGATAAACAACAATATCACCTTTTTGAATAAGTGGTTTAACACGTTTGCTTCCATCGAATGTCAATCTACCGGGGCCAATTTCTATTACTCTGCCAACCAGTGTAGCATTCTCATCAGATTCGGGAATAATTAAACCGGAATTTGTCTGAGCTTCATCTTTACTAATTTGTTCCACAATGATTTTATCATCGGGGACTGTTCTTTTTAAATTATTTAAATCCATTTTATTTTAATTCTATGTTATAAATATGTGTTAATCCAGTATAAGTATTGGTTAAATCAAACAATTCAAATTTGGTATTACCATCCGTTGTAATTGTGTATGATGGTAAATCATATTTATCTGTTCCTGTTACATACAAATCAGACCAATTTGGAATATTTGTTGGTTGATTGAATACTATTTGTGGGGTATTCCAATTAATAATTGTGTCGGTCAATAAATCATATGATTCCCAATCGACAGGAAATGTTGATTTTAACAATGCAAACAATGTTTTAAGATTTACTTTTTCTTCAATCTTTATTGTTTTTTGTTCGGTGTCAATTTGTATTTTCATATATTATTTTGTTTAAAGTGATCGTAAGCTTGTATAAATTGTACATGAGATTCTTGACTTGGCCCAAAAACTGCAATTACTTCTGGGAATTCTTCAACTGAATGATTAATTATTTTCATTGATGCTTTTTCTGGATCTTCATATAGATGCAGTAATTCATGATAAACCAATCTGAATTTTCCATCCAAATCTGCTTCAATCCATTTATCAAATCCAATCACAATAACTGCTTCATATCCATGTAACACTTGTTCCATATCTGATTCTGTTCTTGCTTTACCTAAGATATGTCCACCGGTACTCTTAGATGCTTTTTCTTTGAACAAATAACCAACATTATAATTACTCAAATGTGGTAAATATTTTTCGATTAATTGATCTGCAATATTTTCAACTTCCTCTGCTTTAAGAAATTTACTTCCTTTTGGCCAATTTTCTTGGACTGACCCTTTACTTTTGAATCCCAATTTTTTACAAATTGAGTCTCCTGTTTGAAATGATTCTGATTTTGTTTCCATTTTTTGTAACTTTTATTTGTTTGTAACTAATTTATTTTCATTATTCTTTTTTGTTCCTTTTCACCAACTCCATATTTACTGAGTATTTCTTTTATGTGTTCAACCCCTTCTTTTGTATTGAAAAGTATATCAAGATAATCTACAACTTCCGTTCTGCTTACTTCAAAGTATACTATTAAATAGTCAATTATTTCAGATTGATACTTTTTTTTGACCTTTGACTTAATATAATTTAAATATATTTTTGAATCTGGAAAAAAATCTAAATATAATTTATATACTATTTTGGGTTCTAAAAACCCAATTGTGTATTTTTGCAACTGATTTATTGTCTCTATATAATCAATATTCATTGATAACCAAAGATTGACAATATATGGATTAAATTTTTTCTGTTCATGTTCAGTGTAATCTTCCCACGGTTTTTTAGATATAGAAAGATTATTAATAAAATCCATTATACCAATTTCATTTTTAGATTTCTTTTTCATACAAATCAATTGAACAATTAACTTCATTACCCCACACATCCCATCCAGGAAATTCTTGTCTTGCAAATAATTCGATTCTTGGTAGATCACCAAATAATTCAACAATATTTGTCCGAATCACATCGGGTTTTCTTGAATGTTCCCTTATTTTAGTATCAACGACCTGACTCACACTATGAGAAATTCTTTTTAATGGTTTGCCTTTTGTCGCTAATAAACATAATTCGGCATTTGATCGTGTGTAGGAGCCCATCCCAACAAAATACGTACTTTTCCTTTTGTTTAGTTTCACCCAAGTAAAACCAACCGTTTTATATTCAAATCCCCATGATTTGATTACATCTAAACCTTCTTGCAACAACGGAAATGTAACCCAAATAAATAAAACACAATTATCTTCACAAATAGATTGAACTGGTAATAATTTGATGTCATCTATACACATTGTATTATAGTGTGCTTCTGGTGATCTATATTTCTTAGTTGTCGTAGCATCCATCGGTACATTACTGTACTTCCACGGTGGATCAGCATAAATTATATTATATTTTTTCTTTTCCACTACAGCACGTCATTAATAAGTTTTACAAACATCGCTGCTACATTTATTTCCTTTTCTACAACAAAACTATCTTGATATTGTGCTTCTGCAATTGTAAGAATTGTACCCGATATGTTTTTTGATGCATAATCATCAACCTCATCATATAGATATTTATACAATTGTTCAAATTTAGTTACTTTACTGTCAACTAAAACCTGTCGTATTTGATTTATTTTTTTATATTTTTGTTCGGATGATTTTAGTATTTCTATTATTTTTAATATATAATTACTTTCAATCAATGACTGTGTATCTAATTGCAAGATTCCTTTATTTGAATTTTGTTGACAAGCATTGATTATTCGTCGTATATCTGGATAATATAAATTTACCAAGGTTGCAACATCTTTATTATTATAATCAATTTTCTCATTGACTAAAATTTTTGCAATATGTACAGCAATTTCTTTTTTACTTGGTGGAACCACATTAAACATTTGACACCGTGATTGCAACGGTTCAATAATACGTTCTGGATAATTACATGTTAAAATAAACCGAGTCGTTTTACTAAATGTTTCTTGTAAATTACGCAGGGCAGCTTGAAATTGTGGTGTAGTAAAATCACAGTTGGATGTCATTATCATACTATCTGTTACAAAGAAATTGTGATTTACATCAACTGTTAAATCATAGACAGTAGCACTTGTGTTCGTTTTAAGTATTTTTTTGATATGCAACTCTTGCAAATTCCACGTATCATCGTTTTCATTTGGTATCGGTGATAATATGTAATCAGTCAAATCTTTTGTTAAAACTAATTTAGAACCACCTGAATTATCATGTATATACCATTTGTGCTCTTCGGTACATCTCACAATTTCTCCATTATCAAATTCAATTTGCCAAAGTTCACGTTCACCTCTATTAAATAATTTAAACGCTCTCCACTCAAGTCTATGTTTACTTGTACTGTAACTTTTAATCAAATCATTTGTTTCATCCAATTGTTCAATCGGTATTTTTACATCAACGTTTCCTCTTAATACATTTACCAATGTTCCTGTTTCAAAACATTCATCTAATATAATAATTTTTTTATCATTATATCCCATTGTAGAAGCAAATGTTTTAATCTTCGTTCTAACAGTCTCCACATTGTTTTCATCTGAAGCATTAATATACATATGATCACATTTGATACTGTTTACCAATATCTTAGAAATGCTAGTTTTTCCAGTGCCCGGACTGTGAGAGCTTAATAATAAATGACTTATGTCTTGTTCATCAATAAATTGTTGCAATTTTGCTTTCAACTGATCATTACCAATGAAATCCTTTAAAGTTTGTGGACGGTATCGTTCAGTCCATAACGAATTGTCTATAACCATACTATTCAGATAATTTTACTAAGAAATATTTTGATTCAAAGTTTTCTTCATCAAATTCTACATTGAGTAAACCTTTTGATGATACTCGTAATGTACAAGTTGTAAAATCTTTATTTGCAACAAACAATGATTTCAGAAAATCCGCATTAAATACTGATGGTTTAAATTTGATTCCATCAACATTTTTACCAAGTCTCATTGTAATTCTGTTTGTATTTATTTCAGAATAACCAATCACTAATTTAATTTCATCGTTTTCAACTAAAAATGCTACTGCTGTTGTATCCAATGCATCTTTTGATTTGATATAATTATTAACAAATTCCTTTGTTAAATTAATTTCAATTTCAAAATCTGGTAATGCTTTGATTTTTGGCATTTGACCATCATTAATAATAGATGGATCAGATAGAAAATATGTTGCTGTCATATTACCATCTGTTAATACGACATTTTTTGGAACATCATTATTACCAATTGTAAATTTCATTTTCATGTTATCATTCATAACAGAAATGATTTTCTTTAAATCGGTAGTAACATATACTCCAAATTTGACGTTTTCTATGTCATCCGTTTTTTTCATTAACACCTGACCAATCATTGATTTACATTCTGTTGTAAATCCAGTAAACAATTGTTCATTTTTTGAATCAATAATCACTTGCTGAACTAATCCCTGCATGTGATATTTGTCGATAAACTTTAAAAATTCTGTTTTTTTCATTTTTTATATTATTTAATAACTAAGGAACTATTTTCATCATCTTCACTTACTTCACACGAGTATAAATCAAATTCGTTAACCAATTCAGTTGCTATTTGTTCACATGACATACTCTCAAATAACACGCATTCCAGCGTATTGTTAAAATATTTATTCGTTATATATTCTTTGACAATTCTACCAAAATTGATAAATTCAATATCCCTATCGTTGTGTTGTACTGTTTTAGTTACGGTAACATTAAACAAATGTCGGTGCAACGATTCCAGAAATTTCATTTTTTCACCACAATGTGAACTCGCCACCGGCCAATTGTGTAGGCCTTCAATAATTAGTTTACTTTTGATGTATGTGTTCATTTTCTTAATTAAAATTGAAAAAAATTATTTGTATTGTTTTGCGTTTGACCATATGTACTCAATTTTAAATATAATGGTTTATATTTCTGAAAAATTTTAAATGGTGATTTGCTGGTCAGATGTGCTTTCACCATTTCATCTATAGATTTAAGAACATTAAATGTGTCGGTTGTTACCAATTGCTCTTCTAAATATTCAGAAGAATAAACATATGAGTTTAATAATTCCATAACTTCTTTGTAGTAATAAAAATTGTGTAATATGATGGCATTTGAAGATTGATCATCACATTTTAATACATCCAAAAATGATATATTTTTTTCTAATATACTATCAAATTGACAAGCTTTAATAAATGGAAAATTTTTATTTTTATTTTTTTCAAAAAATTCGATCCATTGTTCATCACGCAATTTTGGAATGTTTATTGATTTAAAATTGCAATTTTTTATATCAAAGTTTATAAAATATAAACCATATGCTACACGTTGAGATGGGGTTGAACTATCTACTGTTACTTTTATATTACATCCGATGTCATCCAATGATTTTTGAAGTTGAGATAATATTAATATATCAGTTATTTTGGTAGCACCCAAAATGTGTATATATTTTACTGTTTTTTTCAAATGCTCTTGGTTTTCCACCAACGTCATTATGCCACACATAAATCTGTACAATGAACCTCCAGCACCACCAATTCCCCACCCATTAAATGGAAATTGACATACATTATCATACCAATTCAAATATGAATTTTCATCATCACCTTGAAGTACATTTAAAAAAGTTGTCTTTCCTGTTTGATGATCTGCAAAATATTTAAAATTGGATTTACTTATATCCAAACATTCTTTATATTTATTTTGGTACAATATTCTCGGTGGAATATCCAAATTCATAGCAACATCAGAATTGTCTTCCAACCAATTGAATATCTTGTGTACTATTTCTGGTGAATATTTTAATGCACCGGAAGCGATTTGAAATCCACCCGAATCTCCCATCACCGATGTATCTTTATCGAAACCAAATAATTCTCTAATATTATCTTTTTTAAAAAAATGGCCAGCTGTTACTAAAAAATGTGGATGTCTGAGCTCAGGTGGGTATTCATTTGAATAGAATCTCAATGACAAATCATTTAATTTGGTATTCTTAATAAGATTGTTACCAAAGGGGCCAACCGAAAATGAGGGGTAATATGTAAACATAAATTATTTATTAAACCAAATTTGAATTGTGTTATTTGTATTGATTGTTGGAACTAATTGGTGCATTTTATAATAAAGTAATAATTGATTCTTGACCAACTCTACACATTCTGTAAAATTATTATATAAGAAATCTACCGGATATAATTCTGGATATACTAATCGGTTGGGTACAACCGGGTTGCAACCCAAATAAGTTGCTTCCAAAATACCAAAACCAAAATTCTCTTGCAATGCAAAGGATACGATTACTTTTGCTTTATTCAACAATTTGTAATATTCTTCTTTTGGTAATTTCAATTTTTGTGTATTGATGAATTTCACATCCGATATGCAGTTTTTTATTTGTTTTTCTAATTCAACAAATAACCAAGGCTGTTTTTCATCGCAATTTCTACCATTAAAAATTACAATGTTTTCTTTTTCATTGGTAATATTATATCTACCCAAATGATTATGATATGGAAACGGTGTTATTTTTATTTTTTCTGGATTAACTATCCTTTTCTTAACAATATCTCGTTTAATAAAATTTGAACCGACATATATATCTGACGATATATCAAATATAATATCTTCAAAATTCTTAGCCCATCGCTCACAATCTCTTATAAAATCGGTATCCGTGAATGATCCAGCATGGATAATTCCGGTTATTTTCGTTTCTTTTTTATAGAAATAATTCATGTATGCAATTGATTCAATGCCAGGAAACCAAAGGTCACTAAAGAAAAACACATCATCATTTTGAATCGAATTCGTTTCATATAACCTGGCTATTTCAGCTAACTGCAATGATTTAAATTTTGTTGTAAATCCCGGATTCAGAAATAACCCGTCTGGTGGTTCTGCTGCAATATCAATGTCTGGGTATATTCGTATGTATTGAATATTATTATCGTTCAAATATGTTGTAATATCATCATCTAAGTGAGATGTATATCTCATATCCAATCGTTCTAACGGAACATATATGTATTTCATAAATTAAAACTCAAAAAATTCTTTACTATTTTTATTTTCATTTATACTTCCCCATTTCAATATGGTATAGTATGTTTGTAATTTTTTATCAAATGCTGCTGAAAATGCCTTTTTGTAATCAGCATATCGTTTGACAAACTCAACAATTAATTTGGGATCATTATAACCTCTTAAAGCTATTACCGGAAAATGAAACTCATTTGTTTTTAGATAAATCCATTTAATTTTTTCTTTATCGGTGATTGGTTGTGTATTATCTATTTTGTAATATTTTAACAAGTCATTAAACATTAGACTTGCTTTGACATGAATCGGTGTTCCTTTTTCAACACCAAATTTGTTTCTCAAAAACGAATCATATTTAATAACATTGTTTACCGATTTTGAACTCATTATATCATAAATAGTCGAAGTTTCCAGAACACCCTTAAAATTCGATATAATTTCATCAACTTTATTTTTATCATTGAATTTTAATATTGAAATTAATAATTCAGTCAAAAATGATTTAAATATAATTGGAAAATCAGATCTAACCGTTTCAATTCCTTTTACATCTAATGCTTCTATATCTAAACCTTCTTTGTTAATTACTAATTGAGCATATCGTTTTTTTGCAATAATAAAAATTGATTTTGAAATTATTTCCTGTTTTATATAAAATTTATGTTTTTTACAATTGTGATATTTTTCTGCATACAAATCGAATGAATTATTTATATGTGTTTGAACTGCCGACGTTATTTTCAATGTTAATTCAACTATTTGTTTTTCAGTTAATTCTTTATAATTTGGAACCAACTTTGAAATTAATGGAATTGATGAAAGAAATAAACTATCTGTATCTAACATTAAGACATAATCAACATCGGTTGTTTTTAATTTGTTGTTATAAAATTTATTAGCACATTTTTCACTGTGTTTAATCAATGACTGTGAGCTTGAAGTAACTGCTTCTGCATTGTCTATATCACTATATCTGAAACTATCTAATGCCATAACACCATAAAACGAATTTAACATAATTTTTGTTGTATATTGTAATATATCATACATTATATACATCATCATATTACCTTCGTTATGACTTTGTTTTCTTAAAGATTTATAATTATCTCTATCATCAAACCACTGCAAAAGAATAGAAGGAATGATTCCAACTATATCTGTCCGGTAGAATACACCATTGGAAGCTATTGCAAATTTATTTGTTTCTAAATATGTTCTGAATTTATCTGATTGTACTTCGTAGATGTCAATTGCACTAACATATTTAATTTTATAAACAGTATCAATTTTATTTGCATATTCTTCTTCATTCCAATTTAATACTTTTCCCCATTTGGTTTCTGGACTAATATTCAATGTAATGATATTTGAAGGATATTCACTCCTCATATCAATATCATATGTGTATTCATGTCTTCCAATGATTGGATCTTTTACATATGCTCCAACTAAATTTAAACCAATCTCATATTCAATATCAATATCATCTGTCAATGGTTCATCCAAATAAAATATATTTTTAATAAAATTATTATATGTTATTTCAAATGAAGTAGTTTTAGATTTCCATATTTTCAATCCCCCCGATTTTGGATAATATGATGGAATATTTTGTGTACAGGTCAATTCAGTTTCACCTGGTGAATGATTGTATTCAGGAATTATTTCAAATGTACTTTTTTTAGAGGGTGAAACAATTCCTCTTTTCTTTGCAAACACCAATGTAGCACCGTCCAAATATCTACTTGTCATAAATACTTCATCATAAGCTACATGTCCTTTATGACAAATATTTCTGGCAATTTCGATATAATTTAGTTTTGCATCTAACTCAACTAATAATTTTACATCATTAATATTATATTCAAGGAATTTATTTACATCACTAAAATACAAATCATTTAATGTTCCTTCATATTCAATTTTTCCATGACCCAATTCCAAATTAGCAATTGAATTAAGAGCATATGATGGACGACTGCCTTCTGAAAATTTCTTATATAACTTCATATAGTCATAATCAGCTACACCAGCAATTTCAATTGTCTTACCCGACCTATTATAATTAACTATTCCAATGGGACTTAATTTGCATGCAGTTGTTTTATTAAATCTTTTTTTGATCCTTTCATACAGATACGGTAAATCAAATTCACTCGAATTCCAACCAGATAATATATTTGGTTGAATTTCTTCATATATATTTAAAAAATGTTGAAGTAAATCTCGTTCTTTTTTGAATACTTTAACAAACTTGGTGTCTGTTATTTGTTTGTTTTTATCAACAATTAATGTAACATATTCTTTTACAAGAACATCATATATTGTAATAGCAGTTATTTCTGATTCTCTTGAATCAATCTTTTTAAATCCATTTGATGAATCAACCTCGAGGTCTAAAAATAACAATTTAACATTCTTAGATACATCATCGGTTTCATAATATCTATCTACAAGTGTTCTTGTTGTGGGAGATATATCAGATTCATATAAATTAGTATTATATTTCCAGTCTGTTATTAAAGAACATTTATCACCATAAAGAGTTGTAAATTTTCCATATGGATTTAATTTATAAGCATACTTCTTATATGGAAATTTGATGTATCCTTTGTTATCATCCCAAAGATGTATAATATTGTTTTCTCTTTCATAATAAATTGAACTATAAGACATTTATTTTTATTTTATAAAATTATAAAATTCTTCTCTCACAATTGAATCATTCAAAAACTTACCAGATAATTTTGATGTTTTCATAATACTGTCTTGTTCAATTCCTCTCACATACACACACATATGTTTGCATTCTAACATAACTGCTATACCGGTATTGTCAGGAAGAATTTCATTTAAATAATCGTGTATCATTGTAGTCAAATTTTCTTGTACTTGTGGGCGTCGTGAAAAATAATCCACAATTCGATTTAGTTTTGAAAGACCGATTATTTTATTAGAATTTCCAGGAAGATATGCAATATGAGCTTTGCCAGTAAAACTCAAATGATGATGTGAACAAACACTTTTTACATCTATATTTCCTTCGTATACCATACCATCATATAGATTATTTTCAAACGTAGTTATTTTCGGTGGTGCATTATAACATCCTTTGAATAATTCATTTACATACATTTTAGCTACTCGATGTGGAGTTTCTTTCATATTTGGATCATTTTTCCAATCAAATTGTAATGCATCTAAAAACTTTTCATATTGTTGTTCTGCATCAATAATCATTTGTTCTTTTTCTGTTGGGGTCAAAATCAAATTCTCTCCTGCTTTAATTAAATATTTCTCTGTCATCTATGCTTTTCTTTTATTTCCATATGCAAGTACATGAAGCCTGTCAGTGTAATTATATCCGTTTTCTATACACATATCAAAAATCATTGGTCTTTTATTACTTATTTCTTCTGATGTAATACCTTCTGGCATTAAATATATTATTTCACGTGGTATTTTTAATTCTGTTTGTAATTGTTTAATTTCATCCAAATCTTTTATATCTTCTACCACAAACTTAAATTGAATTTTTTCTCCTTCATATTTATAATTGTGTACATATTGACTTAATGTAGCATAATTAATCCTTTCTTCACAGTGTTTGCTGTAAGAATTTTCTCCTACTTCTTTAATGTTTGGAATCGAATTACTCATTTTAGGTGAAACAGAAATTAAATCCGCTCCAGTATAAAAATAATCAATACTTCCATTAGTTTCAATTGTAACAACGTAATTGAATTTATGACACAATTCAACTAATTCTTGCAGTAAAGCTTTATGAAGACACGGTTCACCTCCAGTAATCATGATGTGTTCTATGTATGGAATATCAGTTAACGTTGAAATAACGTCATTTAAATTATAATCCCCAGTTTCTGCATTCCAACTCGAATATGGAGTATCACATTTATTACCTTTCCACTGACATCTTAGATTACAACCAGATAATCTAATTAATATATGTGGTATACCAGCATACATACCTTCCCCTTGAATTACTGGTAATAAATCTATAATCGGTTGTTTTTTGTTATATATCTCTTCTATCATACTGAATAAGTGCTATGTGATTTTGGAGTTTCGTCAAATTGTACGGATGATACTTTTACATTTAATGGCTTAATTTTATCTTGTATTATTTCAAAAAACCACTTACTTAAATTTTCTGATGTTGGTACAAAATCTAATACCACCAACCCTTTATACAATTCTATTAAATCCTCATCGGATATTTTTTTTAGATCATCTAAATCAGGAGTATAATGTCTTTCTGGGTGATAACTCAATCTAATTTCAATTTCCGTTGTATCAAATTGTTTGTGGCAAACTAATGGAAATAAATAATTAAATAATGGATCATGTAAATCCATTAAAAATTTATGATCTAATTCTTCATCAATAAACTTCTTGAACCAATTCAACATTTTAAAATCAACTACCATTCCTTGTTCATTTAATGTTTCGGATTCTAATTCCACCGTAATAGTTCCATTGTGTCCATGTAATGCTCTGCAACCACAATTACTATCTACACTATACTCACTGTTTAATTGTTGTGTCCAAACCCGATGACCATAACAAAAATTAAATTCTTTTTTTATTTTATACATACGATTTTCAATTTTGTTTTTTATAATCATAAGGTAATTCAATATCAATTGCATAGAAATTGGCCAACTTACTTATTTTTTTCCAATCATTCATACATATAGAATCCCGATACCAACGGATATAAAATGTACATAGATTGTTAACAATCATTCCATTTTCAAGTAAATAATCATAACTATCACTACTCATTCCACAATCAGTTGTATGTTCTCCCAACCATCCACTGTTTAATTCTATTTCCCCACGTGCATTTATATCTGAATAATTGGCTGCACCCTTCAGTGCTTTGTTAAATGCTACATTGATAAGTGCCGTAATATCATCATCAATTGGTATTTTTAATTTTTCTTTCTTGTTTGGTTCCATGTATAGGAGAAACAAACTATTATCATTTCTAATCATTGTTATGTATAATTTTCAATTTTGCTTTTTCTTTTATTTGCTCTTCGTTTAATTGTGTATTTTCAAATCTACCATCCATTTCGGTTAGTACATATAAATCTTTTTTAATTTGATTTGCAATTTTTTGTAACGATTCTAAATCAATTGTTAAATCGACATCACCATACCAAACCTTACCATCTTCCAATGTAAAAATATTTGCATTGAAATATATTGTATGACCCGGATAAAAATTTCTGTATGAAGATTTACTTGATGCAATTAATCTACCAACAATAAACCCATTCTTTTCAAATTGTTCAATAATTTCTTCCATTTCTATTTGTTTTTATTAAATAATAATATCCACACATTTAACCATAAAAATTGAAAATCAATTATCAAATGATATGAACTAAAATTTGAAGTTTTACTTATTTTACAACAATATGGGATTGCAACATCACACCAGTCCCAATCAACATTACATTTAATTTGATTTTTGATTTTTTTTATCATTTTATTTGTTTTTTAGTTGTGGGTGATGATAAAAATAAAATTTCTTCATTTTCTTCATCAACAGAAAGTGTTATAATTGGTTTATCATATCTATAAAGATTTCCTGTTGATTCTGATTTACCCCTTTCAGCAGCAACCACCCCAAATTCAAGAAAATTGTTCGGTAATGATTCAATCCATTTTTTGATTTCTTTTAATTTCATGTTGTTTTTTAATTTTAATATCCACGAGTTCTTTCTTCTTTTGGGACAACTGGAATTAATCGATCCGAGGTTTTTACAATATCTGAGTTTTTGTTTTCGTCAACTATTTCAATGATAATATTTTCATACCCATACCAATCGGTATAGTCAATAACTCCATAATCTCCACCCAAAATATCTCCCTTTGATTTGTAATATTTATCAATAACTTTATTTAGTTTTTTGTCATAATCTACTACATGAACATTTCCATCGGAATCAATAACGACATTTTTAATGTATTCATTTGTTCGTTTATCGAACGCTTTAAATTTCATCGTAACCTTTGTTTAATTTAAATAGTTTATTTTTGGGGGATGACATCAATTTTCATCATGATTTAAAAAATTATTTTTTATTTTTGTTTAAGTCATTAAATTTGTTCAATAAATATTGTTTTACATCTTTTGATGATTCTTTCATAACTTTTGTTACTTTTTGTCCTTCAATTGAATTGCCTTCAAATATTTCAAATCTCCCATTATTCAAATTAACATTACTCGGAAATGTGATTCCGTCCGGGCCTAATCTATTTTTTACAATGTGCACTCTTCCTGTACCAT
>JALNZI010000118.1 GCA_023229385.1 Candidatus Omnitrophota bacterium
TGCGGAAGATGCCGTGAACTTATTACGGGTGCAATTGGGGTATCATAAATCCGAAAAACGTTTCCCGCGCAAACACGCTATTTTAGAAGTTATTTCTAAAAGCGTTAATAAATCCGAAGATATCTCTGATGTTATCTATGACGAATACCCCCAGTTTATGGAATTCAGCGAGGAGATTAAAAAAATCCGTCAGGAGTATAATAAGTATAAGCGTCAAAAGTCTCTTGTGGATTATGACGACCTATTGATTTTCCTGAAAGAACTGCTTACCAGGCATGAAGATGTGCGCGCGAGCATCTCAGCTAAGTATAGATATATTATGGTTGATGAATACCAGGATACCAACAAGCTCCAGGCGCATATTGCCTGCCTTTTGGCCGCTGATCATGCCAATATTATGGTGGTTGGCGATGATGCCCAGAGTATTTACTCTTTCCGGGGTGCAAATTTTAAAAATATTATTGATTTTCCGAAGATTTTTAAAAATACCAAAATTATTACTTTGGAGGAGAACTATCGTTCCACGCAGCCGATATTAAATTTGACCAATGCCGTTATTGCCCAAGCCAAGGAAAGGTTCGAAAAACATCTTTACACTGAAAAGAAAGAAGGGAATATCCCGGTCTTTTTAGATTGCCCGGATGAAAATTCACAATCGCGTTATGTTGCGGATAAGATCCTTGAACTAAGGGAGGAAGGGGTGGCTTTAAAGGACATCGCCGTACTTTTCCGCTCGGGCTGGCATTCTAATGATTTAGAGGTTGAGCTGGCCAGCCGCAATATCCCTTTTGCGAAATACGGCGGGCAGAAGTTTGTGGAAGCCGCGCACATCAAAGACATCTTAAGCTACCTGCGTATCGTCTATAATGGGCTTGACCAGGTAAGCTGGTTACGCGCGCTTTTGTTGATTCCCAAGATAGGGCCTAAAACCGCAAGTAAAATTATTGAAGCGGTTGTAGATAATACCGCGGATCAAGATCTTTTGTGTAAAAATGGGGAATTAATTAAATTATTCGAGCTTTTAAAAAGCGTTGATTGCAAACATGATCAACCGGCTAAAATAATCGAGAGATTTCTCAGCTATTATCAGCCATTATTGAAAAATAAATATGATGATTTTAACAAACGTCTGAGTGATCTTGATTCGTTATTGAGAATCGCTGAACGTTATAAGACAACGGAACAATTTTTGGTAGATATGGCTTTGGAGCCTCCGGAAAGAAGCTTGGTTGAAGCGGGTAAGAGGGATAAGGATGACACAACGCTTACCCTCTCCACCATACATTCAGCAAAAGGCTTGGAATGGCATACGGTATTTTTAATTTATGTTGCCGAGGGGCACCTTCCTTCCTACTTGTCCTTAGAAACAGATGATGAGATTGAAGAGGAGCGCCGCTTGTTTTATGTCGCCGCTACGCGGGCCAAGGTAAATTTATTTCTATTAAAACCGCATATCGACAGGTCTCCCCGGAGTTTTATGGATGGCGGAGGTTCAGTGTTTACCCAGGTTTCCCGCTTTCTTGAGCAAGGCGGCCTGCTTAATAAGTTTGTAGATGTCCAGGGTGCTGGAAATGCGGATGTATGGGATGATGTGGAGATCGAGGATATTATTGGTGAAAAAAGGCAAAGGAATAAAGAATTCTTTGAAACTATGGAGGAGTATTTCAGGGAGTAGGCGGTAGGTGCGCTAAATATCTATGGGTGCTCAAGTTTAGCTTGAGATAGGTAGAAAACTGTGTTAAAATTTTTATTATGATCATCAGCCAGCAAAAGCCGTTAGATGAGTTATTGGATAGTCTGAAAGATTACAAAAAGATATTCCTGGTAGGTTGCGGCGAGTGTGCTACGACCTGTAAAAGCGGCGGCCAGCCGGAATTAGAAAAGCTTAAAGCGGCCCTTGAGATTGCCGGGAAGACGATTTTAGGAATGTGTTTACCGGGAGCGCCTTGTCTTGCTCCGCAGATCAAAACAGAGCTGGCTAAGAATATCAAGGTTTTGCGCGACTGCGAAGCTGTTTTAGTCTTGGCCTGTGGTTTAGGCGTGCAGTCAATCAAAGAGAATAACCGTTTTAATCAGCCGGTCATCCCGGCCAATAATACTATTTTTGGCGCAGTCATGGATGCCCAGGGTAATTTCCATGAGAAATGTTCTATGTGCTCAGAGTGTGTTTTGGCACTGACTGCGGGAATCTGTCCGGTTACGCTTTGTCCTAAGGGCCTTTTAAACGGCCCTTGCGGAGGGATGAATAAAGGCAAATGCGAAGTGGATAATGAAAAGGATTGCGCCTGGGTTCTAATTTATAAGGAATTAGAAAAAAGCAATAACCTGGATAAGATCAGGCAAATCCATAAGGAAAGGGATTACCAAAAGGCCTTAAGGCCACATAAGTTAATCATGAGATAGATATGGCAGAACAGCTTCCCTACAGTGAAAAAGTAATGGATCATTTTACCAATCCCCGTAATGTTGGAGAGATCCCGGATGCCAGCGGGATTGGTACCGTCGGCAATCCTGTCTGCGGCGACGTGATGAAGATGTATTTAAAAATAGAAAATGAAATAATTGTGGATGTAAAGTTTAAGACTTTTGGCTGCGGTGCGGCAGTAGCCACTAGTTCCATGGTCACGGAGATGGTTAAAGGCAAAACTATTACCGAGGCCCTGACTATTACCAATAAGGCGGTTGCTGAGGCCTTAGGCGGCCTGCCGGCAATAAAGATGCACTGTTCGGTTTTAGCGGAAGAGGCACTGCGTTCCGCTTTAAAGGATTATTATAAGAAACAGGGTAAAGCGGCTCCTTTTGATGATAAGGAGCATACCCATGATGGAGAGACCTGTCTGTAAGGCAAGCTATGTTGACAAAAGCTCAAATACGTAGTAAAATTCTTTTAGCGTTAAAAACTCAGAAGGAGGAAGACCGAAACCGAAAAAGTAGGGTTATCCAAGGTAAACTTTTAAGGAATAAGGTTTTTAAAAAGGCAAAGATAGTGATGTTTTACGTCGCCTTTGGTGGTGAAGTAAACACGGAAGAGATGATTAAGGAAGCCAAAAAAATAGGCAAGCTTATATGTGTACCAGTTTGCAGGAAAGATAGAGAAACTATGCAGCCAGCTATATTAGAAGACCATTCTAAATTAAAAAAAGGTCCTTACGGTGTTTTAGAACCCGTATCAGAAGCATTAGTTAAACCAGAGGATTTAGATCTTATTATTGTCCCCGGTTTGGCTTTTGATAAAAAGGGTAACCGCCTGGGCCGCGGCAAAGGCTGCTACGACCGTTTCTTAAGCATACTTTCTAATAATACGCCTTCCATAGGCCTGGCTTTTGACTTTCAAATCTTACCCCTAATACCTACCACCGCTTACGACATAAGCGTCAAGCAAGTTATCTTCTCCTAAATCTCCTGTAAGCATTTGAATAATTAAGATCAACAGGGAGGATAGAAATGATTCTCAATATAGTAATCACAGCATTTGTTGTTTTAGCTGGCGCATATTCCGGTTATTTTTTAAGGAAACATATAGCTGAAAAAAAGCTAAAAAGCGCTGAAGCAGAAGCTGAGCATATCCTGGAAGTAGCCAATAAAGAGGTTTTGGATAAACGCCGGGAAGCGGAGTTGGAGGCTAAAGATCTTTTACACCGCATGCGCCAGGATTTTGATCAGGAGACCAGGGAACGCAAGCAGGAGATTGTAAATCTCGAGAAGAGATTAACCCAGAAAGAAGAAAATATTGATCGCAGGCTGGATCTCTTGGAGAAAAAAGAAAAAGAAATTGATGCTCGCAATGACAACCTTAAGAAGCAGGAAGAAGCTTTAAAGTCAAAAGACAATCAATTACATGCCTTAGTTGCCGAAGAAAAAGAAAGGCTGCAGAAGATTTCTTCTCTTTCGGCTGAAGAGGCAAAACAAATCCTGCTCGGCCGGCTTAATGAAGAATTAAATAATGAGAAAGCAGTATTTATCCGGCGCCAGGAAGAAGAGGTGCGTAGTACTGCAGATAAAAAGGCCCGCGAAATCTTGAGCCTGGCTATCCAGCGTTGCGCCGCAGAACATACCGTGGAGTCAACTGTAAGCGTAGTAACTTTGCCCAACGATGAAATGAAGGGCCGGGTTATCGGACGGGAAGGCAGAAATATCCGGGCCTTAGAAATGGCAACCGGGGTAGATGTAATTATTGATGATACTCCCGAGGCAGTTACCTTATCCGGATTTGATGCTGTGCGCCGGGAGATCGCCCGCTTAAGCCTGGAAAAACTTATTTCTGACGGAAGGATTCACCCCGGTCGGATTGAAGAGATTGTAGA
>JALNZI010000023.1 GCA_023229385.1 Candidatus Omnitrophota bacterium
TAATGTTGTTTTTTTTGATTTTAATATC
This sequence comes from Candidatus Omnitrophota bacterium, assembly GCA_023229385.1. GTDB lineage: Bacteria > Omnitrophota > Gorgyraeia > Gygaellales > Profunditerraquicolaceae > UBA6249. The sequence goes on from JALNZI010000023.1 coordinate 29, forward strand.
CACGAGTTCTTTTTTCTTTTGGGACAACTGGAATTATTCGATCCGATGTTTTTAAAATATCCGAGTTTTTGTTTTCGTCAACCATTTCAATGACAATATTTTCATACCCATACCAATCGGTATAATCAATAACCCCATAATCTCCACCTAAAATATCTCTCTTAGATTTGTAATATTTATCAATAACCTTATTTAATTTTTTGTCATAATCTACTACATGAACATTTCCGTCGGAATCAATAACGACATTTTTAATGTATTCATTTGTTCGTTTGTCAAACGCTTTAAATTTCATCGTAACCTTTGTTTAATTTAAATAGTTTATTTTTGGGGGATGGTATCAATTTTCATCATGATTTAAAAAATTATTTTTTTATTTTTCAACTCCAACTACAAATATTGTATTTAAAATTTACCATCCTTTAAATATTCTATCAGGTGGTGGGGAAGGAGGCCAACAAGTCGTTGATTGTTGTACATACTTTCTGTTACTTTGTTTTGTACCTTCGTGTAATGATGTTGCCCATTCTGTTACCAGTTTCTGTTTTATACACTGTAACTCTTTGAGTGAATTGATTATAGAAATAAAAACAGGACACCTTAAAACAGTCTCATTGCACAATTCAATGAATTCAATTTGAGATTCCAAATCTGTTTTACCTGATAATTCTATAAGATCAACCATATTTTTTTGTTTCATATCATTTTTATTTTTCAAATATAAAATATTGTGTAATACTCGGTGAATTTTCGTCATCTTCACATTCAATACCAAACAAAGCATATTTATCTATTATTCGTGTTGGAACAATCGATACTGATTGCTCATCTACAATCAATTCAAACAACAAATCATCCAATCCATGATGTTTGAATAATTCATTTAACTTACACACAATTTCATCGTGAACTGTAATTATATTTGTTTCTGATAGATATTTTTTATTATCCATTATATCAGATATATCATCTTTTAAATTTTTCATTTTTTATTTTTGTTTAAGTCATTAAACTTGTTCAATAAGTATTGTTTTACATCTTTTGATGATTCTTTCATAACTTTTGTTACTTTTTGTCCTTCAATTGAATTGCCTTCAAATATTTCAAATCTCCCATTGTTCAAATTAACATTACTCGGAAATGTGATTCCGTCTGGGCCCAATCTGTTTTTTACAATGTGCACTCTTCCTGTACCATTTAGTTTGTCTTCAAGTTTCCTTGAAAGACTGATGATAAAATCAGCAACCATTGTTTTTGAATATGCACCCGAAATATCACTGGATAAAATAATATCACTTTTTGAACCTTCACGATTAACTTGTGATGCAGTCCAAATTGGTATTTTTAACTCACCCGACATTCCTCTCAATTCTTCATATATATTTTCCAACATTTCATCGGTACGAGCATTTTTATTATAACTTCTGTTATTTTTTATTAAGTCTGCATAATCTAATATAACAATATCGGGTTTAAAACCAGATAATATTAGTTTCTGATAGTGAGCACGAATGGTTAATAACGAAGCAGTTTTAGTTGGATAACCTTTGATGAATAATTTACCTTTTAATTTTTTGATTTCATCTTCTATATCTTCAAGATTATCTGATAAATCCTTTACATCTATTCCAGTTAATATACTGTCATACCGCTTTGATACATCCAATTTAGATATTTCCAATGTATAATGTAATACATTAAATCCTAATTTCAATGCACTTAATCCAATATTACTCAAACACCAGGTTTTTCCTGCACCACTCGCTGCCATAATAACATATAATTCACCATTTTCTCCGTATGCAGAACCACCTTGCATTAAATCATTGATTATTGGCCACGGAGTCGGTATTGGATTTCTACTAAATATTTTGTATCTATCCTCTACTGAATCATTATTATAATCAAGTCCTATATCTCGATTAGTTCCATAATTAATTGCACGATCAATAACACGTTTAATTTCTTCATAATTATTTTCTTTTAATAAATCAGCACATTCTATAATTGCATTTTTTAAATGTAAATTTTTACAAAATGTTATAAATTCACTTTGGATAAATTCAAAATCACTTTTTTCTGAATCTGAATTAATTATATTCAAAACATCTTTGAATCGTTTTACTATATTAACCCGCTCAGATGTATTTTCTACTTTTGATAACTTTATTTTGATTACATCAATTGTAGGAAGCTCGTTAAATTTATGAAAATATTCTTTTATTGCTGTTATTAAAAATATATCTGATTCAGATTCAAATATGGTTGGGTCTAATATATCATATACTTCTCCTAAGAACTGTTTATCTGTTAGCAATATTGCTAATAACTTTAATTTAAAACTGTAACTATAATTTTTGAAGTCCTCTTTTGACATTATAATTTATTTGGTCGAGACTAAAGAAACTCGTTCGTAAAAAAGTTTCTAAATTTTTAATATTAATTTTATTTTTTATTAATCTAATCATCAATGATTGAGATTCTAATCGTTTGGTTTCTTGTAATCTTAATATATCAATAATCCGTTGTTTAGTTTGTCCCGATATATCAACATCCTCAAGTTGCATCAATTGATAATTTCTTTTTATGATTGTTTCATCAATTTTTTCTATTAATTTTTTATCGTCTAAACTCTTTATATTAAATATAAAACTTTCTGGAGATTCAATCAATATCTCATTTAAAAATTTAAATTTTTTTTCAATGGTTTTTGTTCCAATACCAGAAATACCGGGTATATTATCTGATTTATCTCCGAGCAACACTTTATAATAAATAAAATTTTCAGGAAGTACATTAAATTCCCGTTGAATTTCTTCTCTATTATAAGTTTTCTTTTTAGTCGGACTCCAAATTGTTATTCTGTCGTCTACCAATTGTAAAAAATCTTTATCAGTTGACATTATACATATACCACTGTTTGGATTAAGTTGTTTTGTCGCATATGCAATAACATCATCTGCTTCCACATTATCAACACAAACAATAGATAAAGGTAAATCTTCAAGAAAATCCATCAATGTTAACAATTGCCAAGTTGTATTGAGTGTATCTTCAGTTTCTTCTTTCAATTTTCGTTTAGCAACTCGATTCTCCTTGTATTCTTTGTAAAGACCTCTCCTTTTCTGGGAACCACCTTTTCCATCAAATACAATTATAACTTTTGTTGGATCATAAGTTCGTATTGCAAATCCAATACTGTATAAAAACCCTACTATTCCACCTACCGGATTACCATTGTCATCAATATATGTATTAACAGAAACAGAACGTATAAATGTATTTGTTCCATCCACAATCAATATTCGACTGTTGGGATCAATTGGTTCATCGTTCTGTTTCTTGTCAACAATAGTATTCAGTAATTCTAAATACTTGTTTCCCATTAAATTAAATTTTCTTCTAATTCATCTGTCTCAAGTCCATCATAATCTACTTGGTCAATTGGTTTATATTTCATTATATATGCAGAACATATTTTATCATAAATTAAAGTACGAAATTCGTTGTCAGTTAAAATGTGCTCAATAAATTTATTTTTTGTAAATTCTTCACCTTCGGGTTCATTTGTTTCCAATACTACCATTTGATATTTTTTTCCAGATGCTTTGGTTATCATTCCAATATCAATCATGAAGTCAAACCAAGATATATAATCTTGCACCCCACTGTCAAAATGTATGTCAAAATTCACGTGTCTAAACGGTGGCCCAATTCTATTTTTGATAACCTTTGCATTTGTTTTAACACCAACAATTTGTTCAAAATTATTATAAGTACCTTTTATTTGACCAACGGATTTTAAACGTATTCTCACACTCGAATGAAACGGAATTGCTTTCCCACCCGAAGTTGTCCATTGTTCAGCGAAAACCGGTGCACCCAATTTCTGTCTCAATTGACTTGTTAGTACCAACAGAATTTTTTGTTTAGCTATAAGCAATGTCATTTTTCTCATTGCCTTAGACAATATTATAGCTTTTGTTGTACTCCAACCGTCCTTTGAATAATCTGCTTCTGATTCAACTTTGGTAGTAGCAGCAGATACGGAATCTACAATTATTACCAATGGCTTATCTTTATCTGATTCTCTTACTTTGAGAATCATTTGTTCAATTGTATCAAATATATCTTCAACCGTATCTAATTGAGTGTATAACATTGCTTTGGTATCAACTCCAACTGCATTCAAGAACGTTCTATCTGCTGCATTTTCTGTATCAATATATATTCCAATACCACCCATTTTTTGTGTATTGGCAATAATGTGAGCACACAACAAACTTTTTCCAGCTCCTTCTAATGAATTTATCTCCACAATTCGACCAAATGGTAATCCTGCATTCGGTCTATTGGCAATTGCTAAATCCAATAATGTTGATCCAGTTGATACCCAATATTTAATATCGGATGGATTTTCTACTGAATCATCAAATGAATATAACGAACTTCCTATCTTTGCAAGTTGTTTATTAATATGTAAAGATAAAATGGAAGCCAAATCGTCCTGAGATGGCTTCCCTTTTGCAATAACATTTTTTGCCATTTTATTTTAACAAATCATCAAAGTCATCTAATATCTTATCTGTTTTTGATTTACTTTTTGGTGAAGGAATTAAATCATCCAATTCGTCATCAACATCAATCGTTGTTCCTATATCAATTTTATCTTCTGTTATTTTAGTTGGATTTTTATCTGGATCAGTTTCAGTGTTGTTTTCTAACCATTTTTTAAGAACATTTTTTAATTCATCGTATGTGCTTTGTTCATAGACATCAAAAATGTCCGGTTGATCTTCTAAAATTTTTGTTTTCAAATCAACATCATCTGTTATTTTTGATTCTCTGGGCTTTACTTTAATACCGATTTTTCCATATGTATTACCAGCTTCTTCTGGAGTAGAAAATGTAACGATTATATCTCTACCAGCTTCCGAATCTGTAATATCACCATAATCTGGATCTGCTAAGTATCCCAATAATTCTTTATATATGTCTGAACCGAACCCCCAGAACTTAGTTCCTTCTTTTTCCTCACCACGAACGATGATAGGTACAAACGTTCTCATCTTTGGTTGCAACTTTCTTGACATTAGCCAATCTTCCTTGTTGCCTGTATCCGATAACGAATCTGCAAATTCTGCTATTGGATCGGGATCTTTAAATGTTGCAGGTGATAGATAACTTTTTCTTCCAAATTCATAATGAAAAAATAATTCTTGAAATGGATAATCTTTCTGGTATTGATTTGGTACAATCCTAATTTGATTGATTCCTGGTTTTGGTTTCCAAACAAACTGTTTGGTTTTCGATGTGTTGGATGTTTGTAATGTTTTGAGTTTTTTTCTGATCATCTCAAGATCAATTTTTGTTGCCATGGTCTAACGTTGTTTTAATTTGTTTATATAATATAAATAGTCTATTTTTCTAACATCACATCAAATTCCCATCAATTTCAAAATCTTTTTTTTGATTGTTGATTACTGTCATAAATTTAATTGGAATTTTTTCTAAATTTCCTGAACGAATTATTAGTACATTGTTATTGAATTCATCCCACTCAATTGGAAAATTTTCATCAATTTCACCATTGTTAAATGATTTAACGATTTCATTCAATGCATTGATTGTATAAAAGATATTCAATCCTTTTTTTCGATGCACTGAAATTGTATTTTTGTTTAACGGTTCGTTATCAGAAAATATATTATATGTATATATTATTTCGTTTGTATTTTCTAAACTTTCAAACACATATATTTTATTACCAATGATTTCATATGTGGTTAAAATTTTCTGTAAAATAATCAAATCATTGTTTTTTGGAACAAATGATAAAAGTAGTCTTTTTTTCTTCATTACTTGATATGTTTTTTGATTTTTAATTTTGAATTTGGAACAATTTCACGACCTTCTATTGTAAAGGAATAATGGGAATCATTGTTTGATCTATAACCAATTGAAACATATTTAAATTCATTGTCTTCAAAATTGTGAAGTAAATATGTATTCATTGTCATATGACCACCAACTTGTGGCTCTAATCGAATTACAACAATTGTATCATTGTTCAATTCGTTCTTTAATTTATTTCTATACATTGAACCATTTCCCAAATACAGAGGTGATTGTCCTTCTTTTATTATAAATAGTGGAAGTTCAGTTTTTCCGAATGTCATTTCCTTATAAAAATCAATTAAATCAGAAATTAATGATTGTTTAATATTTTTTTGGTCAATTATAATATCTGTTTGATGTTCCAATAATCCTATTATACAATCAAATGCAGCAAGATTACACAATAACAAATGTATTTGATGTTCTGATAATTCACCGTTTATATTTGAATATCGAAAATTTTCAAAATCAGAATCATAAAAATATATCCCCAACTGTTGTAAATCATTGACTTTGTTTTTTAATATTTCTAATTTGTCATTTAATAAAATTAACAGACTCTGAAACAATGTTATGTCATTTATTATTTTTTTTGATAACTCTTGTATGTTTATGTCCAAATATTCAATCAATTTGTCGGAATTATCTTCCAGTCTCAATATTTCATTAACAATATGTTGTTCTAAATTAGATAATCCATATTTATTAACAAAACAAGTTTTAATTTTCCCCAACTGATGTTTTTTTAATTTAAATGACATTTGATAAAAATCTATTCCAGATTTTGTTGTACATTTACCAGTTGTTTCATCAACAATAACCGATTCTGATTTGATTTCGTTTATAAATTCAGAATATGAAGATGTTGAATTATATACAATACAATCAGTGGTATTTTGTTTAAATCCGTTCGTATATAAATTCAATTCCTCTGCTTCTTTATATTTATCAATGTTGTTGTGAACAAAATTGATGTTATTCAATGAATTATACGAACTTGAGACAAAATTATATGTACTCGAAGCAATTGCAGACATTTTATTTATTGTTTTAATATCTGCTTTATCAATATTATCGTATACTATTCTTGCATCTGAACACCAATCTAATTTATCATTATTCAAAACAATTTTTATATCCTGTTTAACATTTTCGATTGGTTGAGAATAATTTACATATAAACCCAATATTGCACTAACTTCATTAAATGAAGTATTAGTCATATTCCCTAATTTTTTCTCGTTTATTTTTTTGAACAATAATTGAAATGTTGTCTTTGCACCTATTATCTCGTATATATTATTAAGATTAGATTGCATCAAAACAGTGTATTTCTTTCCTTGATTGTTACCAAGAGTTTTTTTTATAGGAAACATATTATCATTATACTCTATTTTAGTAAAGTATATTTCATTTTCATCAAAAACATCTTTTCTTTTAATATAGAAGGTTGTACCTATACTATATTTATCATCATAAACACTTGCCATAACGTTATTTTAAATCACTATAATTAGTACCAGTTTTAATTCTCACTGGAAATTTTTCTTTTATATTTAAAATATTTTTTATATTATCAATTAAATCAAACTCATCATTGTGAAAATCAAATAAATAACTATCATATGTAAAAAGGATTAATTTTGTTTTTTTGTTTTTTAATAAATCCTGTATTTTTTTTATACACCAAAATCCATATTCTGCTTCCGTCAACTGAATATAATAATTAATCAATTTGTTTTTATTTACATCAACTATTTTATGAATTTTCTTTTTAAATAAAGGAGATAAAATATAACCTGTATTATTATATTGTTTCCACAAATTATCATAAAGTGTTTCTATTTTGTTGAAAAATTCAATGTCTTTATATTCCGGTTGTACAGTACCATACAATTGTCTGAATGTTATTTGTTTGGATTCATTGTATTCGTTTTCTGTTAAATTTTCTTTTTTGAAATATATTTTACCAAAGTAATTGTGTATATGTTCTACATTTGGTAATTTATAATCAATTAAATATGCTAAGAGTCTAATATGATGAGCATCATAATCTAATTCAACCAATTTTCCATTATCTCTAAATCTCGATATAAATAATTCTCTTGTACCATCTGTTTTATTCAATGCAGCAAAATTTGTTCCTCCAAATGCATTTGATGGCCTTCCTGTTGATGTATATAAATTATATTGTGAGTATACCAGTTTATTTTCTTTGATATTAAATAATCCGTTTTTTTCTAAATTGGTTAAGCTATTCAAAGCATATTTATTGTAGTATCTAAATGCAGTTTCGTTTTCAACATCATCATATATATTTATAACATTTAATATTTTATCTTTTATATACGTACAATATTTCAATAATATTGTTAATGGGATTATGTAATTTAAATTTGATATTTGTTTTTTATATAAGTTAAAATAAAAAGTATCAAAATGTTTTTCAATATCAAGTTTTTCATTATTAACAAAATAATTTATCAAATTAACATCAATTAATTTTTTTAATGGCATTAATTGGGACGTGGATTTTCTATCCAAAACATATTTTTTATTTGATGAATTTAAATTAACTTTTAATTTATTAATTGAATCATAATGATTTACCGGAATTAAATATTCCATTTTGTTGTCAAACAAATAAACATAAATTGCAGCAATTTTATTTATACACGGATGTACAGTATCATCTATTGGGATAATGTGTATAATACAATCAGAATTCTTGTATTCGTTATAAAACTGTTCTAATGATTTTTCATCAAAAATGATCATTTTTCCAAAACATAATATAATTTTTACTTATAAATGATAACAATCCATTGAATTCTTTTTCAGCAACTTGAACTACTTTCTTGTTGAAATCTTCAACACCTAACTCAATAATTAGTTCATTTTTCTGAATTGATTCAATTTTACCTGTTATTTTCCAAATTATTTTTATACCAGTGTATAGATTTTTGTCTATTATCCCACCGGAATACAAATCATATGATTTTTTATCTATTTCAAATATTTTATTATCCGTTATTTTTTTTAAGAAATATCTATTGAAGTAACCGTCTTTGTATTCATCAACCGTTGGTTTTATTTGAAGAGGTTGAATTGATTGTGTTAATTTTTTAGCTTGTTTGATATTATTATATTCAGAAATAACATTAGATTGATTATATGAAGTATAAACACCCACATTCACATTTGATGTGGATTCTTTATTTATTTTTTTAATTTGTGCAGGATAATACTTTGTCATGTTAAATTAATTAGTTAAAATTTGAAAATAAATTTGGAAAATTAAGAAATTTGTTTTACTTTTGTATCATTAATTTAAAAACAACAATTAAACAAAATGAAAACACTAAATGATTACATTGAAGAATACATCAATCAAAACAAAGAGGATTTCTCAAATAGTAAAATTGAAAAATTAAGAAATCACAATTTCAACCATGTTGATGTAACTGGAATATTTGAATCAATTGTGATGGATTTAAACGACGGATGGAAACCAAACTTCACATCATCAAAATGGGAAGATTGGGGATACTGTATATATCATTTTCTCAGAAATGGCGGTCATTCGTATTATGGCGTGACTGCCGGTGGGTTCTGTTGGCGTTTGCTTAGTGCCGCCGGCGATGCTGCTCTTCGGACTATCGGGGCGCGCTCGTTGTTTAAATCTAAAGAACTTGCTGAAAAAGCTATTGAAATATGTGGGACTGATTTTTTGAATCTTTTATTTGGGTAAATCATTTATGACGGCATCACATTAACCGGTTCATTTAATAATGATTGTTGTTGGTATGCAGTACGTAATTTACTGATATAATAATATCTAATTTCACCGACTGTAATTATTTTATCCTGTTTGATACTGTCCCATTTAGGATTTGACTTCCAAATCTTATAAACTTGACTCGTTGATTTTGTATAATAACTTCCAACTATCGTTGAATCAGAATCATTTTTGTATGCAGGAGTTGTTACTGCTAATACAACATCGGTATATCGACGGTATGGTTTATATTTTGACAAATAAGATTCTACAACATCCAATTGTTGAATTGCGTTCATACCCAATATTTCTGATTTGGTATATCCAATTGGAACAGAACTGTTTCTGAATGATATTAATCCAAAACTCCCATCAAAATGATTTCCTATGTTGGTTAAGCTGCTTTCTAACATCATTACTCCCATCAACCAATTTGGATTAGCACCCAAGTTGGTGGCAATTTCTTTTACTTTAGCAATAAATTCGGTTTTTATTCCGTTTGGTACAATGTCTTCATAAAATAATTTATCAGTTGTTTGTTGATATACATATGGAAGTGATTGGATAACATTTTGGTTTGTTTGTTCTACTACATTTCTAACATTCATAATCGTGTCAACACGAGTATCCCAACTATTTTTATCAATTATTTGTGTTACATTACTAATCATAAAACCGTAAAATCCTTTATTTTTTGTAATAAAATCAGGAAGATAATCAATTGTAATTACTTGTCCCCACATTAACCCACCAGTACCGTCCATTGTCAATGATATATTTAATGGAAGCATCAATGGAACAGATACCTTATAATCATTTACATCAAAATCATATCCTGCTTTACAATAATCTGTTACATATTTATTCAACAAAGATTTGAACTCATTTGATTTTCCTTCTTCATATGAATTCATCAACGAATTTTTTGCTTCTGCAAATTTGGTTTTAAAATTAGCAGTCTGTTGATTATATGTAGCTTGTGCATCATTGTGATCTTTAATTATATAATCAGGTGGTGCATATGCATCAACATATGGTGTAATTGGAATTATTTCTTTATTAAATACATCTCGTACACTTGTTCCATATATTTTAAACGGAATTGAAGATTCGGAATGATTATCACATCGCTTATTTCTATTTCCCGTTGAGAACATAATATGTCCTTTGATATTATTATCAACTCTTGTATTTAATGATGCAAATTTACATATACTGTTAATATTATATAATTTAAATTTTAATTTGGGTTCATTTATTTCTTCTATTTTATTATCAACAGTTCCAACCGAATTTCCATCGACTATTTGTAATATATTGCTTTTATTTTCACCATCAACGTGAATCTTTAAATCCCATACACCACCACAAGCTTCACTGATTCCGACAAATAGTTTTGAAAAAAATTCATCGAGTATTTTGGTTTCTTTATATGTAGCAATTATAAAATCTAAATTAACTAATATATTACGAACAGTTCCATATTTGAATGTATCATCGGTTGCAAATTTATACATCGTTATTCCCAATGTATCTAAATAATTATCACTGTTATTAGTAAATACATCACCATTGATATTATATTGTTGACCCGGTAATAGACAAATTGCAGGATCAGCTGAACATAAATATTTATAATTTGGTACTACTATATTAGCACTAAATACTTTGATAAGTGCATTCTTCCAGTTGTCAACCGGATTACTTTGTTTTTTGTCCGATGATATATAACTAAGTTCTTCTGTTATTATATCCTCCAAATGTCCAAGTGTTATATATTTGAATTCATTTGTACTCAAATTTTCATTTGTAGTATTGATACTATTATCTGATTTATATGGAACATAATTTGGTGCTCTGAATCCAACAACAACAGGATTTGCATTATTTATTTTAGAAAAATCCCAATATTCATAATATATTGGTGTGTTTGGTGTTGCTTCAACAATCATTGGTGTCAACGTTTCGTATGCAGCAATTGTACCCGTTGTTGTTGAATATGTTTTTTTTGGGTGTGCATATCGTTCTCCTCCAATTTGTTGATTGATTTTGTCAAATCTCGACGTAAGATTTTCAACCTCATCCTTGTTATTCACATCAAAATGTGTCTTAGAATGAATATCCAATCCCAAAAACATATCAGCTGAGCTTATAATCGTAGTAGTACAATTGAATGTTCCATCTGGTTGTAATTCCCAATTGAAATTACAGACCATTCCAACCATTCCATCATATGCTCCATTATTATCCATAACATTTTGTCTAATAGCATCATTCAATGATTGTTCATCTGTTATTTTACTACTGAACATATTGATACCATTGACTGTATCTGTGAGTTTAACAGGATCTATTGACCAACCCCATTCGATCACTATTCTGATTCCATAACTCATATATAATTTGGATAATATATCCAATTGTTCTAATGAATTAGCTTTAAATTTAATAATACCTTCACGTGAAGCACCCAATGCTCCTTTGTTTCTTACTTCAACTGATGTTATACCGGGTATTGGTTTGTTATCATTTACATCATAAACATTTTCAGTAGTTAAAATTAGTTTTGTTCCATCATCAGTTGCTTTACTACCATACAATATCCATTCTTTTCTTATGTTTGAATCCCATTTGGTTAAATCAATAGGATCTTGAATTTCTGCACACGAAGTCATTTTACACCAAGGAGTTCTTCCTAACCACTCACTTCTATCAATTGAATGATTTTGGCGATACTCAATCGCATCTATAATTGTTTTTGGTGTCTGCCTAAAAAATAATTCAGACATAATCAATTGATTTCTTTCAATTTATTGAAATACTCGTTATCTAATACAGGAATTCTTATTTGTAATCCACTCGGAATGATAATTGATCCAGTCCCCAATTTATTAGCCAATGCAATATATCTCCACAATGATACATTTCCGTCATAATATTTATAAGCATATCCATCGAGTGAATCCCCCGGTTGTGATATTATATATATATCTCTTATATTTTTTTCAATCGTAGGAAATGTTGTTGATTCATAAAATTGTTTTCCTGATTTTGTTTTATCTATGGTTGTGTTATATAATTTCATTCCCATATCATCTTCTTATTTTTGTTGATTACATCAAAAAATCTATTTGATGTTGATGTCAATGTTTCGTGTCCAAGTATTGTCAAATCAACATTTACTTTAATAATCATTGGAATTTGATATAATATGTCGCTCACACCATCACCAATTTCCCATGGGTAATCTTGATCATTTTCAAATTCAAGTGAATTCAATATAATAGGAATGTTGTTATAATAATCTCCAATATGTAATTCCATTATTTGGCCAACCATTTTTCCCAAAGTAATAACAGGAGTAGCATATTGAGCTAGCTTAGTTAGTTTGTAATAAATTCCTTTCATTTCTAACGGAGAGGATGCTGCCACAATAAAATTAAATCCGGTTTTTCTTTTATATCCTTTATATGTATATACTACATCAGGACGACCTATATATTCAATTTCATTCCACAATACATCAAATTTATCTGAAAAAGATGGTATTGTATTTCTGAACTGAATAATATCAGAATCTTTACGAAACGGTTTAAACCAAAAATCAACCAAATCATTTGTCGTTTCAATAGAAGACATATATATAGGATCAGATAATGGATCTTTGTCTTCTTGTATTTTACTGTTTAATTTCCTATCTTCATCAGGAAAATAATAATATGTTCTTAAACTTTTTTCTTCATAATTGATTTTATTCAACAACGGATTTCTTCCTTTGTAATATGTATTATGTTTTCTGAAATCGTTTGTGGTTTCTTTTTTGTCAAAAATTTCTTGTTGATTTGATTCTATATCAGAATAGTTATATGTATTTTCTTCAAACAAACCAATTGAATTGTATGCATTATCGGTAATGATTATTTTAGATAATTTATATGCACTATTATCATTAGAAGCAGAAGTTAATATATTTGAAATCAAATCAGTTTTAAGTGATTCATGTATTTTTGTTAGTTCACCGGTTTTATTAACTGCATATCCTATTTTATTGATTGTTTTTTTTAATCCATCTTTTAAAACATCAAGAGTAATACCACCTTGTTCTTTTAGATACATCAAAATTAATCTATTACCATATCCACCAGGTATAATTTTATCTAATCCTTTTACAATCTCAGAATACATTCCAACTGTTCCTAATGAAATATTTCCAAATATGGGTACACTAATACTAATTTCGGTTGGAATCGTTCTTTCAATATGTCCATCAGTTAAATTTAACGCTGTTTGTGTTAAAAATGATAACGGATTTAATATTCGATTTGGTGTTAATATCAATTTACTAAATCCATCAGTAATACCAGTTAATCCGATTGCTGGGTTATTCAACTGTAAACCCGTTTGTAATTCCAACCAATTTTGTCCTTTTGTTGATTTTTCAAATTCAGTTTGACGTTTTATGTCATTTAATACAATTTGTTTTCTTTTAGCTCCTCCACCAGGAAGTAATTCAATTACATCACCATAATTTGATCCTTCATAATATTTATTATTTTCTTTGTCGGATGTAAAATCAGAATAAAACCACAGATTTAAATTATCAATGTCTTTATGTAATTGATTTTCTGTGGTTGAAATATATAATTCAAGTATGCTCATGATGGAGAATTGTTACATTAAATAGTAGTTTTTGAAAATAAATTTGGAAAATTAAGAAATTTGTTTTACTTTTGTATCATTAATTAAAAAACAACATGAAAACACTAAATGAGTATATTGAAGAATACATCAAATTAAATGAAGAAGATTTCTCAAATAATAAAATTGAAAAATTGAGAAATCATAATTTCAACCACACTGACGTAGTCGGAATATTTGAATCAATTGTGATGGATTTAAACAAAGGATGGTATCCAAATCATAAATCACCGGACTGGCCTGATTGGGGATACTGCATATATCATTCTGTTGTCAGAACTGGTGTTCATGTGTATCGTGGTGTACCCGCTGGTGGGTTCTGTTGGGATTTGTATCGTTCAGTTGACTTTATTAATAGATATATCGTAGCACACTCGATATTTAAATCTAAAGAACTTGTTGTGAAAGCTATTGAAATATGTGGAAAAGACTTTTTGAATCTTTTATTTGGGTAAAATGAAAACGTTAACTAACCACATCGAAAATTCAGAAATCATTGGAACGACTGGTGTGTTGGTTGATTTCTTAAAAGAGAAACTAACCCAAGAAGAATGGAATGCATTGTGTATCATTCATAGGTTAGGAAATAGATTACAATTGGGAATAAGATTTGATTGGAGTAGAAGTATTGATATTCGTGCTGCCAGCAGTGGTTCCCAAATAATAGATGAATCAGTTTTTCTGGAAAGAGAATGTAAAGTGTGCAATGTTTAAAATTTATTTTATTTTTATATGATCAATTAAAAAAAACAACAATTAAACAAAATGAAAGTAGTATTTAAAACAAACTTAGACGCATATCAGATGAATTGTTTCCCTGATAATTTAACAATTCCACCAAGAATAGGTGAAACAGTATTGGTAAACGAATGTTTTGGTGAATATTTTAAAAATAAAAAACTCCCATTACGATTAGAAGTAGTAAATGTAACGTGGTGTGATGCAGGAGTTGTTTGTGAATTGTGGTATAATAAAACCGATGTTGCTTCTGCAAGGATTAGCGGTGTAAATCTATTTTAAAATATTTTGACATATCAAACAACGATTAATTCATTCAATAACAACTTATTTTCGATTCGCAAATTGCAAATTAAATAAAATCATGATGAAAAATTTAACATTAACACACCAACACAAGAATTATACAGAAACTCTCAACGCCGATTGTTTTGTAGCTCTTCCTAAATTTTCTCAACGGAATCCATTCATTCTTCTTTCGTGTAAAAATGTACACATTAACGAAGATGATGAAGATGTAGGAGGACACATAACAACCAATACAACTAATTTTGAATTAAATCTGGATGAGATTGATCAATTAATTTCTGTACTAACTGAACTTAAAAAAAATAAATTCAACTAATGCAAATTGAAAACGTCGGAAATATTACATACGATTGTAGTAAATATTTTGATAACGGACAAACACCAACTGGTACGATATATTCAGATAGATTATTTCAATGGGATTCTAAAAAACACGATTGTTTGTGTAAAAAACATTTCGGAAACGAAAGTCAATATTGGTCGGGTCGTGAACCAAAAACAATTAAATTATTTTTACAAGAATATACAGACAATCAAAATCTTATTCTTTGTAGTATCGAAGAACTTGAAAATCATGCAATCGGATTTCCTTTGTGGAGATTTGAATATAAATAATTCAACTATAATTAAATGTTTATGTCAACAAAAATTAAAACGTTTGAAGAATTGACAGAATTTTTAAACAAAATTCCAGCTATAAATTACGGTGGATGTGCAATTGCAGCTGTTACAATGTATCGTTGGTTAAAAAATAATGATAAATTATCAGATGACACCGAAATTGTATATTGTTACAGAAGTGAATCTAATTTTGAATTTAATGATAAAGCGTTAAAATCAATTATCAACGATCCACCCGAAAGTTGTTCTCATGCAGTACTACATCATAAAAACACTTATTATGATTCAGAAGGTGATTTGGGTAACAATTTTGTTGAAAAATATGATTTTACACACCATATAAAAAATGAATCATTTGTAATTGAATCAATAAACAATGTCAATTATTGGAATCCCAGTTTTAAACGAGAAAAAGAAGTCAAAAAAATCAAAAAAACAACCGGTATAGTTTTATCGGTCATTGTGGTTTAGTTCATATACAATGTACTATATAATCCATCTTTTCGTACTTCCAATGCACTGTCAACCATATCTCGTATTGTAGTTAAATGACTGACTATAAATACCCAATCAAACATTGTTTTCAGATATTCAAACAGTTGTACTAATGAATTTACATTATCAGAATCCAAATTCCCAAATCCTTCATCAATAATTAAAAAATTCGTTTTTGAAAGTGATGAATAATTTGCTAATGCTATTCTAACTGCTACTGATAACAAAAATTTCTCCATTCCTGAGATCAAATCAACCGACCATGATGTATTATTGTCATATGAAATTCTCATGTCAATTCCACCATCTTCCAATTTCATAATAAAATGAAAATTAGTAAGTTGATTCAATATGTTATTTGTAAGTAACTCAATTTGAGGAACTATTATATTCAACAACGAATATGGTAATCCATCTCGTTTTACAACGATTGAATATAAATCATGTAATTTTTGTTGTTCGAGTAACTCGTGTAATTCAGTGTTTGCTTTTTCTATATCTATTAAATTTTGTTTTAATAAATTTATTTCTGAATATAATACAGTATGTTCTTTTTGTATTTTTTGTATTTTATTATTTAAATTATTTATATTTAATTGAATATCGGAAATTTTAATATTTAAACGTTTGTTCTCTTCAATTTGAAATAAATTATTATTATACCGTCCAATTGTTTTTTCAATTGTTATTTTAGAATTATTCAAGTCCAACGTTGAATTTTGTAATTTAATTTTTTCTTGATCTAATTTGAAAATTTCAGTATTTAATTCGATTTTCTTTTTATTTAAATCTTCTATATTTTTTATTTTAACAGGAACTAAATCATATGATTTTAAATTATTTATAATGTCATTGTATTTTGATAATGTTACATTATATTTTTCTTTATCTGTTGCATATTGTTTTTTTGTTTCAATTGCATCCTTGACAAATATATTATTCATACAATATTTACAATTTATATCATACTCAAGTTGACCAAGTTGATTCATTTTTTTTATTTTATGTTTTAAATCAACTTTTTTTGTTTCAATTTCTTTTTCATATTGTTGTTTTTTTAACAATATTGCATTTAACTCAGTTTCTTCTGTTTTTAACTTATCAATATCTCCTGCAATTGATAAATTATATTTTATATCTGTTATTCTTTTGTTTTTTTCTTCTGTTTTATCTTGTATTTCTTGTTCTTTTTTTGCATTTGAAGATATTTGTTTTTTAATTTTAATCAATTGATCTTCATTTGAATCAATATCTATATTATCAATCAAACAATCAACAACAATTTTACTTTTATATTCAATTATTTCATTGTTATATTGTTGTAGTGTATCGTTTAATTCTCCAATTAATTTTTCTTTTTTGTTGTATGATGTATTTAATTCTTCTATTTTTAATTTCAATTCATTAGCATCGGAATATTTATTAGTTTTAGATATATATGATTCTAAATTACCAACTTTATTATCTAAATCTCGTAATATATCAAGGTTGGATTGGTACAATTGTTCAAAGAAATTTAAGCCAATGAATCCCATCAATATATCCTTTCTTTC
>JALNZI010000119.1 GCA_023229385.1 Candidatus Omnitrophota bacterium
GGATCATTTCTTCATCGTTAGCTTTTGGCATAGTTTCCTTTAATTTATTTTTTCACCTCAAGCAGGGAATCCATAGTTCCGTAAGGGTTCACTTGCTTTAGCGGGTTATTCGGATCTTCTGACCAGTTGCCATCAATTACAAAACGGTAGCGGTATTTACCGCTGTTCAGGTTTATTCTTTTGCTCCAGGAGCCGTTATCTTGTTCCATTCGGCTATTTTCATCCAGTTTCCAGTTATTAAACTCACCAGCCAGGTAAACTTCTTTGGCTTCCGGTGCCTTTACCGTCAGGGTAATTTCATTTAGTTTAGGCAGGTTTTCTTTTAAGATTTCCTTCATCCGTTTTTCTAATGATTTCTCAGTGGTAGTGGTTGTTGTGGAAACCGGGTTTTCTAAAGTGATAATTTCACGGGAAAGGCTGAAATAATCTTTTGCCCCGCGGCAGTATTTATCGTAGGTGAAGACATTTAAGCCTTCATTTTGTGCTTCCTTGAGCTTAACATTTACATGAATAATATTGGAAAACATTTTTTCCTGGTAGTCAGTCTTGATTTTATTCAGCATCTTAAAAGAGTGCTGCAGGCGCGAATCAAAATTAGTGACCAGGACCCGGAAGTCCACATTGTGGTTTAACCTTTCATTAACCAGGTTGATAATGCTGGTTAACTGGCTTAGGCCTTCCAGCGAAAATCTGCTGGCTTCAACCGGAATAATAATTTCATTGGCTGAACGGATAGCGTTAATCGTCAGTATCCCTAAGTTCGGCGGGCAGTCAATTAAAATGTAATCGTAGTTATTCCTGAAATTATTCAGTATGTCGCAAAGGCGGCTTTCCCGGCCGATCTCTCCGCTTAATTCCTGCTCCAGGGTGCTTAAGATCAGGCTGGATGGCGCAATATCGAAATTCTCGCCTAAATTCTGGATGATTTCTTCCAGCTGGCATTTCTTGTGCGTGATTTTAGAAAGTACGTTATAAATACTTAAATCCGATTTAATATTCAGTCCGCTGGTTGCGTGCGCCTGGGGATCAAGGTCGATCAGCAGTACTTTGCGTCCGTTGTTTGCTAAGGCCGCCGCTAAATTTATCGATGTGGTTGTTTTACCGCAGCCGCCTTTTTGGTTAGCAATTGATATAATACGCATGAGCGCTTCCTCCTTAAAAAAATTATTTAGTTACCTTGATGTTATCTATATAAACAATACCCGATTTTTCTTTTGCGTTCCATTCCTCGACGCTAAAAGACAGGGTTTTCATTTGCTCCCAGTTATTGATCTTGGCAAAACGGGTTAAATCAACTGTATGGTTAGTCCATTTTCCCTGGATATCTTTTACGTAGATCTCCGATTTTTCGTTGAAACGGTTAACGAACTCAATCCTTAAGGCAAGAATGTCCCGGGGGTTGGTTTTTCTGGTCGCAAAGCTTAAGGTTTTGTATTTAGACAGGTTTAAATGTTTAAGTTCAAGAGAAAAAGTTTCTTTTTTGGCAGGATCGAAATTAAAATTTATTTTTGCCGCATCCTGGTATAAAAATAAGGCAATTTGTGCGTTGTGGTTACGGTAATTCAGATGAGAATAAGCGACCCCGCTGCCTAAGCCTAAAACCATGAGTAACCCGACGAGGATTATGGTGCGGATTGGTTTTGGATACGCTTTTGACCTTCGTTTTTTCTTTGATGATTTAGAAGAGGCATCTAAATAAATATTTGCCAGATGCTCGTAGATTTCTTTCTTATCCATTGAAATTATTTTATAACATAAAACCCAAGCTGTGTCAAGGGTTTAGATACTCTGGCGTATCCTGATTGATAAGCTTATAGAAGTTCGTAAGGTGCAGGCGAAACAGGCGGTCAAATGAACCATCAGGATCTTCTCCGGCCCACCAAAACCAGTCACTTCCCTCTAAAATATACATTTGTTTTAAAGCCAGTTCATTTATCGGTTCTTTAACCTTTTCTAATGCCTTGCGGGCATCGGTAAGCCATTCCCAGCATCTTACTTTGCTGGGGTTTCCGATCCATTTTCCGAATTCACCGTAAATCCAGCTTCCTGCGCTTAGACGCTTGATCTTGTTTTGTGCTGGATTGGTTTTTAAGTATTCACTGACGGTCGTTGTTTTGACAAAATTACTTTCAGAGATACGCTGGTAAAATAATTCCAGGAAATCATGGCCGTCATTGCGGAAGAATTCCCAGGCATTTTCTCCGTCCATGGCAATAGTGACCAGGGTATCCTTGCCTTTAAAGGTCTTGTCGATATTTTCTAAATGTCCCATGAAGTCGTTTACTGCATCAGTCTCTTTCATCCTGTGGTAATTAAAGCCGATTAAGTCCGAAAGGTTGCGGTCGCGAAAAACAATATTCAGCTCTCCGTCTTTTCTTCTTAACAGATGCGGCTGGTATAAGAGCTTGGTGTTACGTTTTTTGATTTTTAGTGATTTAAACAGGATTGCCTCGTCGGTAACAATCCATTTGATCCCGGAGTTGATAATCAGCGGCAGGATATGTTCGCTTACTGCTTCTTCCGACGGCCACATCCCTTCAGGAATTGACCCAAAGCGCTGTTTATAAAATTCTACCGCGCTCTCAATTTGGTATTTCGCGTCGGCGGGAAAACTGAATTCTTTCTTGGGCAGGGCTGTTTTTTTGTTTGCCTCTTTTGCGATATTGGTGCTGCATAATAAAGGCAGGATTGGGTGGTAATATGGAGTAACGCTTATTTCAATCTGGTTATTTTGTTTATAAAGACAGTATGCGGGGATAATCTCTTTTAATATGAGCAGTTGTTTTTCCAAAACAATATGCTTATCTCCTTCAGCGAAGAACCTTTCCTTGGAACATATTTTCTTTAGTTCGGGGATGTTCTGGCGGAATGACGGGTCGATCCAGGCTAAATTAAAATAAAGCTGCAGGTCAAGATAGTCCTGGGTGGAAAATTCCTGGCCGCGCTGTTTTTGCAGGTATAGTTCATAGTAACGTGGGAAAGTCGCGATAACCCTCTCCCGGTTTATGGAGAAAAAATTCTGGAGGATGAAGTCTTTGTCATGCTTGGTCAGGTCGCTGGCGGGTTTCTTAGTTAGTTCGCTAAATTGTTCCTTTACCAACCTGTTGTTATAGTCTTCTACCTGTTCAAATAAAGACGGGACAACATTAAAGGTTTGTTTGATTTTGGGAAATTTCTCAAGTATTTGCACCATGTCAAGGTAATCCTTGATCCCATGCAGCCTGACCCAAGGCAAGCCACTCTCCTGTGTCAGGAGGTTCTTGTAGTATGGCTGGTGCATATGGAAGATAAAGGCGAGATTTAGCATAAGTTTAACTATTAAAAAACCCTCGGAGGATTTGCATCCCCCGAGGGTTTGGTATTTCTACATAAGTTGTATTAGAATGTAACCTTCATTGAACCAATTAACTGCTGAGCTACCTTGCTGTCATTTTTTACTTTGATAGCATCACCTGGTCTGAAGATACCTCCAGTTAAGCCAAACTGTACATCTTCGGTATAATCATAGGTAATAGTTGCATCAACTGCATCACCAAGGTGTGATTTGCCAGTATACGTAGCGTCATAGTTACCTGCAGTACCGCCAAGATATCTGGTTGAGCTATTGTAATAACTGGGGCTTAGTAAAGCATCACCAGCGCTTGCTTTGGCAACATCGTAGTATCCATAAACAGCTGAAATAGTAACATCTTCAACTGGTTTGCAACTTGCCTTTATATTGAAAGCGCTCATATTGGTCATAGGCAGAATTGCATAAACGATGTTATTGAGCTTCTGATCATAGAACATTTGATCCCAACCACCATTTTTGGTTGTGCCATCTGCGTTGGTATTGCTTTCGCCGCCAGAAAGATAGGTATAGGAAGCACCAATCTTAGGGGTCATCTTTACTTTAGCAAAGGTGTAATCTGCCATAGCTTGTACAGCCCAAGCATCATGGTCTTTCTGGTTAGCAGTGTTTGTGTTTTTGCCAAACTGATAAGCAGCTTCTAATGAGGTTGATAAATTCTCAATCGGAGTCGCGGAAACTAAAGCGCCCACTGTATTAAGTTTATCTGCTCTGCTTGTGGAAACACTGCTATTAGTATTATTATCTTTTTTGAACCAGTAATAACCGGAAACATTCACTTTTGAGTTTATAGCATATGTGGCGTTAATACCGGTTAAACTGACAGTATTTCTGTCTGTTGTGTTGTCTTGTTTTATCTGTGCATAGACTAAAT
>JALNZI010000120.1 GCA_023229385.1 Candidatus Omnitrophota bacterium
CCCAGGCAATAATCGCAGGCCTGACAGGAAACTTGCTGATATTCCTGACCGAAGTAATTGGCTAAAGCTTTGTGTCGGCATTGAGGCTGGGTGCAAAAATTATACATAATGTTTAATTTATCCAGCATGACTTGGCTATTAACGGACTGTTTGGAAAAAAATTCCCAGACCCGGAAATCTCCTTCACTATAAAACATGTAGCAGTGTGAGGGCAAGCCGTCCCGGCCGGCGCGTCCGGTTTCCTGGTGGTAATTTTCAATGCTCTTGGGCATAGAGGCGTGGATCACGAAACGGATATCCAAACGGTCAATGCCCATGCCAAAAGCTACAGTAGCGACGATAATATTGACTTCTTCGCGGATAAAACGCTCCTGGTTCGCATAGCGCTCTTTATCGTTCAAACCAGCGTGGTAAGGCAGATTTTTGTATCCTAAATTATTCAGCTTTTGGGAGATATCGTCCACGTCTTTGCGCCGCAGGCAGTAGATGATCCCGGCTTCCCGCGGATGCTTTTCTAATATTTCAATAAGTTGAGAGATAATATTCTGTCGGTCCACAACCCGGTAAGTTAGGTTAGGGCGATCAATTGATGCGATGTTAATCCGCGGGGAAACAATCCTAAGCTGAACTAGAATATCTTCCTGGACTTCTTTGGTGGCGGTGGCGGTAAAGGCGTGGATATTTATTCCCGGGAAATTATCTTTAATGACTCCAAGCTTACGATACTCATCCCGGAAATCATGACCCCATTGGCTGATGCAATGGGCTTCGTCAATAACAAAAAAAGACAAAGCGGCTGATTTTAATAATCCTCGGGTTTCTTCGGTTTGCAGGCGTTCGGGAGAAATGTACAGGAGTTTAATCTGGCCGCCCCAAATACGCTCGACGACGAAACGCTGCTGCCCTGCAGTCTGGCTGGAGTTGAGGCATTCGGCTGGAATACCCATGCCTTTGAGGCCGTCGATCTGATCTTTCATCAGAGAAAGTAAGGGCGAGATGACCACGGCCATACCTTCTTTAAGCAAAGCAGGAAGCTGAAAACATAGTGATTTGCCTCCGCCGGTAGGCAGGATGGTCAAACTCTCCCGCTCGTTGAGGATAGCAAGGATAGTATCTTCCTGCCAGGGGCGAAACTGAGTGTAGCCCCAATAGCGTTTAAGGCAGGCGAACATTTCGTTAGAGATACAGTTTGTTTGGGGCTTAAGTTTTCCCTTTTTCCTCTTTTTCTTCACGACTGTCCGAATTAGGCTTGACAATAAAATTTCCTTCTTTCTCAAATACAGAAAGGGTATCACGCTGTTCAGCATTCTTGATTTTCTTCTGCCAGATAAGACAAAATCCGGTGCCCAAAAGGGCCAGAAAAATAATAATAAAGATAATAATACTCCAGATAGTTGTTGCCGGAAATACCCTTAATTGTGTCAAAAAACTGCGCATCAAGACTAAATCCGCCTTAGCTGATTCCAGGGTATTTAAATTCTCGCGATAACTTGAAATGAGCTGCTCGGGGTTAGAAGGTGAATCCTTCTGGCTTTCGATAATCTGGTTTAGCTTTGATTCAATACTGTTTTTCAAGAATGCAAGCCTGTCGGAGAAACGCGTATTGGCCAGCAAATCCGAGAGCTTGGCTAAATCTTTTTTTACATCTTCAATCTCGCTGTCCGGAATAATCCATATATTGCGTATCTCAATACCCCTTTCCAGGGTCTCCTCCGGATTAAGCTTAAACCTGCCGTAAGCAACGTAACAACTCTCCTGCGCATCATAGACGATCTCCAGATCGCCCTTATCCACGACATCCTCGGGCTTTACTTCCTTGGGCAAAACTGTCTTTACCGTCACTCCTTGAGCCTGTTCCTTGGAAGGATTAACCGCGATGACCTTAAGCACAATATTCGCCTTTGCCTCGCCTGCGAATAACGTAAAAAGAAGTAAAAATAATACAGAAAGCTTACACTTATTCATTTCTTCCTCTTTCTCTAAAGATTATGTTCCATCTCTTTATACTCATACCAAGTCTGGACAACCGGTTTATTGGCGATATTATCAACCATCTTCCTGGTCAATTCCATAACCGCTTTTAATTCCTGCGACTTATTCTTTATATACATAATATCGTTCTTTTTATCCGCGGAAACCTCATAGATTTTTTCTAGGTTGACCCCGATTTTTTCGGAAACTTGCTTTACCTGCCTGGTTAAACCAGATAATTGCATAAATATGGGTTTTAAGGCAGCGCTTGAGCCAACCGCATCGTTCTTTATGCTTTTTATCAATAAATCTTTATCTATGTTTTCCAACGCAGTCTTAATAACGGAGAATTGGCTGTTCATCGCGTCCGCTACTTCCTTTAAATCGCCTATTTCTGCAGTTGAACCTAAGATCATAGTTACCTGGTCGTAAACCTGTTCCATGTCTGTTGTGGTTACGGTAATAGTTAAGGCGTCAGTAACCCCTTTAGTGGATTCGGAACAGATAATGGTAAAATCACCTTTGCCCCAGTTTTGCGAAAACTCTACATCATATTCATATATTCCGGTAGAGCCGATTTCCTCCATTTCTCCCTTGTTTACTTTCAGTTTATTATCGGCATTATAAACATCGATAGTAGGATTTAAACCGGAAAAAGTACGATACCTGATAGTCAAGGTTTCCCCTGTCCTCACCAGGTTTTCGGTATTAAGGATACTTGATTTAATATGCGGCGTAACTTCAGTAATAAGCGTAGTAGATATCGCCTCTTGCGCCGCAGCTATCTGCGCAGGTATAGTTGTCCCGGTGGCAGTCAAAATATTGTCGGCCTCGGTTTTTACTTCAGCAACTTTTTCCTGTGTCTTTGCAGCTTGAGTTTCTACAGCCGTGATTACCTTAACAGTATTAGTATCTAAAGACCCCTGCAAAGACTGTAGCTGTAGCTTTTGCTCATAGAGCTCCTTTTCAGAAGTTACCTCGATACTCCCTCCTGAAGTATAGGTTGACTCCCGATATTCAATCTGTGATTTAATAAAATAAGTCTTGCCTGTTTCTAAACCGGTGCTAACCCAGCTAAAAGAAAATACTCCCTGGTTATCCGGCGTAGTCGAACTCATTTCTTTAAGTAAAGTGTCGCCATCAAAAATTTGCAAAGTCGCACTCTCAAGATCATCCAGTTCAGTCGGAGTAAGCCCCACCATCTTTCCTCTTCTCTCTAGCCAGGAATTTGTATCTAGAGTATCTGTCTCTGCAAGATAAGTGGTACTTAAAAGTACATGCCACTCAATCTGGGCAGAAATACTTGATTCTAAATACAGGGTAACAGATTTATCGCTATCCGCAGTCCAGGCAGTTGAACGTTCAATATACCCATCCCTTGACCAGAAGGTAGTATAATTACCATAAGGATAAGTATGCGTAACCGGTGAAGTTAAAGAAGCATCGGATACTGTCCAACCAGAGCCGCAATTAACATTGAGGCTGCTTAAATCACTATAATTGTCATAATCCAGAACCTTCCAGGTAATCGTATAATAGACAATGCTAAAATTCTGCGCTGAAAGCGCATTAACCGTAGGGTCGCTCGCATCTGAAACCCTCACCCGGCAAGCAGTGTTTTGCACATCGGGTAAGGCCCAGCTATAGCTATCGGCATTAGCTACTGAAGAAGTAATCGTGCTCCAGGTTGTTCCGCTATCCAAGGAATATTCTAATTTCACATTGGCAATTGTGCCTTTAGTTGTCCAGGTAATTGCCTGGGTTGACTTTGCTCCCCAACTCTCGCCCCCATTTGGCGCGGTAATCGTAAATCCACCCCTGATTCTGAAATTTGCATCTGAAGTATCAGTAATTTCCGGCCGGGCCTGGTCAGTGATGCGCACTTTAATGGTTGCGCCGCTAAGCGCGGTATCAGGTATAGCCCAGGAATAACTACCTGTATTTAAAACATCCTGGGCAATAGTACGCCTGGTAGCAAAATTATCGGATGAGTATTCAATTTTCAACAACCCGATAGACAGGCCTTTTGATGCCCAGGCAATATTCATTGTATCTCCTAAAACATAGGTCTCCCCGCCATTCGGAGAAACAATGGTAATCGTCGGCACAGAAATAATAGTAAAATTGGCATCTGCGGTATCACTTGTTGCCGGACGAGCCCCATCCACAATCTTCAGCCTCGCCAAAGAAGAAGGCTCATTCGGCACTATCCAGGTATATTTGCCGTCATTCTGTTCATTGGTGGCAATC
>JALNZI010000121.1 GCA_023229385.1 Candidatus Omnitrophota bacterium
AACGTCGGTAGCCACAATCATATCCGCCTTGAAGGAGCGGATTGGAATGATGGCCTGGATATGGCTAAAGAAAACGGGGAAAGCGTGGCTTTTAGCGCCATGTACGCAGAGAACCTGGAAATGCTTGCTGAAATCCTGCTTAAAACCGGGAAAAAAAATATAGAGTTAGCCGAAGAGATTGAGGTTTTATTTACCAAGATTGATTATGCAAGTGTTTCTTCCAAACATAAGCTTTTAGATAAGTATTTTTCTAAAACCGCTGTTTCCGTATCCGGGGAAAAAATCGTTTTGGATCTTTTACGGATTACCAGTGACCTTAAGGCTAAATCTGCCTGGATAAAACAGCATATCCGTTCGACAGAATACCTCAGGGAAGGTTTTTTTAACGGTTATTATGATAATCGTAAGAAGCGCCTGGAAGGCAGGAAAGGAAGCTATACGCAAATGACTTTGACTGCACAGGTCTTTACTATAATGGCGGGTATTCCTGAGCCCTGGCAGGTGCGTAAAATATTAGAAAACGTAAATAAATATTTACTGGATAAAAAGACCGGCGGCGTGCACCTGAATACTGATTTTAAGCAGGAGCAGCTTGATCTGGGCCGGGCTTTTTCTTTTTCTTATGGGGATAAAGAGAATGGGGCGGTTTTCAGCCATATGGCCGTAATGTTCAGCTATGCTTTATATAAACAAGGTTTTGCCAGGGAAGCCTGGGAGACCTTAAGCTCACTTTACAAAATGGCATTAGATACTTTAAACAGCAAGATTTATCCCTGCCTGCCGGAGTATTTTAATTTGGAAGGCCGGGGGATGTATGCTTACCTGACCGGTTCAGCCAGCTGGTTTATCCTGACTATGCTTACCCAGGTTTTCGGGGTTAAAGGCTTAAACGGAGACCTGGTAATTGAGCCAAAACTAAGCGCCGGACATTTCCGTAATCACGGCAGCGTTAGCATAGAGCGGGACTTTGCCGAACGAAGGATAAGGGTAACGTTTTTTAATCCCGGGAAACTTGCCTACGGCAAATATAAGATTGTTAAAGCATTGCTTAATTCCCAGAGCCTGCCTATAGATCAACACGGTTCTTTAGTTGTCAGAAGGCAAGCGGTTGCCAGGCTGCCTGAACATAAGCTTAATTTAATGGAAATCCACTTAGCTTGATAATATTTGCTTTACAATTTGTCAATATATGGATATAATAAAAAATCTATCAGAGTATTTAATGCAGGAATTCTTTTTATGAAAAACAAGATATTAAAAATCGGTTTACCTAAAGGCAGCCTCCAGGAGTCTACCTTTAAAATGCTTAAGAAAGCCGGTTTCAACGTAAACCTATCCAGTTCGCGTTCATATTTCCCGTCGGTTGATGACCCGGAGATCCAGGCGGTTTTATTGCGCGCCCAAGAGATGTCGCGTTATGTCCAGGACGGGGCGCTTGACTGCGGGATTACCGGAAATGACTGGATATTGGAGAATAATTCTGATGTTGTCAGGGTAACGGATTTAACTTATGCCAAGCAGAGCCTGAATAAAGTCAGATGGGTTTTGGCAGTCCCGGAGGGCTCCGGCATAAAAAGCGTTAAAGACTTATCCGGCAAGCGCGTGGCTACTGAACTGGTAAATGTAACTAAAGAATATTTTAAGAAAAATAAAGTTAAAGTAGAGGTGGAATTCAGCTGGGGCGCAACTGAGGTTAAGGTTAGCGGCGGACTGGTTGAGGCGATAGTGGAATTGACCGAGACCGGAAGTTCTTTACGGGCGAATAAATTGGTAGAAATTGCCACTCTTTGCGAATCCACTACTCAGTTGATTGCCAATAAGGGTTCTTATAAAGATTCCTGGAAAAGGGCTAAGATGGAGCAGATTGCCTTGCTCTTGCAGGGGGCAATCGCCGCCGAAGGTAAAGTCGGTTTGAAAATGAACGTAAGAAAAGAGCGCCTTAAAGCGGTTATCGCAAAACTTCCGGCATTAAAGAAACCCACTATTTCCGGGTTAAGCGACGATGGCTGGTTTGCCATTGAGACTATTATCGACGAGAAAGTAGTCAGGGTATTGATCCCTGTTTTAAAGCAGGCCGGCGCCCAGGGGATTATTGAATATCCGCTAAATAAAGTTATTTTGTAATCATCAGTAAGAGGAGAAGTTGTTATGCCTTGTGGTAAGAAAAGAAAAAGACAAAAAATCAAGACCCATAAACGCAAAAAGATGCGTCGCCGTCTTCGTCACTTGAAGAAGAGAGCCTGGGGCGGTAAGGGTTAAATTTTCCCTTGGCCTTTTAGGCTTGGCGGGTAATTTCAGAAGGGTACTTTGAAGTTAAAATATCTTAACAGCTTAGTCTGTCTTTGCCTCTCATTGGCTTTGGCTGCTGCAACTGCCCAGGCTTTAGATACAGATAAAGAAGATGCCCGGAGTTTAAGCCACTATATAATGGCTCTTTATTGCCAGGATCTTGGCGATATAGACAGGGCTATTCAGGAATACCGTAAGGCATTAAAGAATGACCCTGAGAGTTCTTTATTACATTTAAACCTGGCTTCTGCTTTCATCAAGAATAACGAAATTCCTCCGGCAATAGTTGAGTTAAAGAAAGCTATTGATCTTGACCCTGATGCTGTAGAGCCGCATGCAATATTAGCGTTGGTTTACACAACACAAAATAACGCTGATTTGGCCACCCAGGAGTATGCCCTGGCGCTTAAAAATGCGTCAAAGCTTGAACCGGAAAATATTGAGATCTACAAGAGCTTAGGCGCGGTTTATCTGCAGCAGGGTAAATTCAAAGAAGCTGAAGGAATTTTTAAGATAATTACAGGGTTGGCCCCGCTGGATGAACAGGCGCGTTTTTACCTGGGCAGCATCTATTACGAGTTAAAAGATTATAGCGCGGCAGAAAAAGAGTTTAAGGCCGCGATAAAAATAAAACCCGATTATCATGAAGCCCTGAATTTCCTGGGTTATTTTTATCTGGAGCAAAACAGGAATATCGATCAAGCCGGCCGTTTGATTGAGAAGGCTTTAAGTTTTGACCCGGAAAACGGCGCTTATGTTGACAGCCTGGGTTGGTTTTATTTTAGAAAAGGTAAATTTAAAGAGGCGTTAAATCAATTGGAAAAGGCAGCCTCTTGCTTAAGTGATCCGGTTATCTATGAACATCTGGGTGATGTTTTTATGAAGTTGGGCAACCGGGAAAGCGCAAAGCTGAATTGGGAGAAATCCCTGAAGTTGGATTCTACTCAAGAACAGGTAAAGAAAAAATTGCTGCAAGTCTGCCAATAATGGAAAATAAGCAGTTATCAATTAAAGAATTAGAATTAAAGGCTAAGGAAACCAGGCGCCTGGTTATCGAGATGCTCGCTGCAGCCGGTTCAGGGCATCCCGGAGGAAGTCTTTCCGCGACGGATTTAATTGTTGCTTTATATTCCAATGTCCTGCGTTTTAATTCCAAAGATCCGCAATGGCCGGATAGGGATCGATTTCATATGTCTAAGGGGCATTGCTGTCCGCTCTGGTATGCCATATTAGCGCAATCCGGTTATTTTCCAAAAGAAGAATTAATGACCCTGCGTAAATTTGGTTCCCGGCTTCAGGGGCATCCGGCCCGTTCCACTCCGGGTGTGGAATCCGCTTCCGGTTCGCTTGGGCAGGGGCTTTCTATCGGTTTGGGTATGAGCCTGGCCGGGAAAATGGATAAAAAAGATTACCGGGTTTATGTTTTATTGGGTGATGGTGAGACCCAGGAAGGTAGTGTTTGGGAGGCAGCTATGGCTGCCAGCCACTTCTCCTGCGATAATCTCTGTGCTATTCTGGATTTTAACGGCTGTCAGATCGACGGTAAATGCGAGGATATAATGGGCCTGGAGCCGGTCTCGGCTAAATGGCAGGCATTTGGCTGGCAGGTGATTGAAATCGACGGCCATAATCTGCAGCAGATTTTATCCGCTTACGATCAGGCCAAAACAATAAAATCCAAACCTACAATAATTATCGCGCATACTATAAAAGGCAAAGGGGTATCATTTATGGAAGGCGTAGTGGGTTTTCACGGTAAAGCCCCTACTGCGGAAGAAACCCAAAAGGCCTTAAAGGAATTATCATAATGGCAGAGCAGCTTTATCAGAGGGATGTTTACGGCCAGGAACTGCTGAGGCTTGGCGCTTTAGATAAAAATATCGTGGTTTTAGACGCCGATCTTTCCAGCTCTACCCGTACGAA
>JALNZI010000122.1 GCA_023229385.1 Candidatus Omnitrophota bacterium
TATCATTAAATTCAAACACCTTCTGTTCCTTAACTGCCTGATCAAGATCCGGATACGGTTTAGCCTGTTTAGCAACACTCCTGGTTTTCACATACTTAAAGCGGCCGTTGATTTTTACCGCATAAAAAATATTCTTTGAAGGCAATAGTTTGTCCAGGCGCTGTTTTAAATCTGCATAATTTAATTCAGTATCAACAGTAAATACTTTATCGGTATCAAAGAAGGTTACCTGGGCAAACGGGATTTGCGCAGCCTCACCTACCAGATAAGTGCGGCCGTCAACTTTAACCTGATAAAAGTTGCCGCCTAAAACTACCATCTCCCCTTCCAGGCCCTGAAAAGTTCCTATTCCAAAATCCCCGCGCTGCTTAAGCGCGCACAAACTTAACTTTCCATCATAATCACCGGCAGAAAGCGCCTGAATAGTCGAGGCCTGGTAAAGAACTTCTCTATCCGAGAAATGGCTGCATCCCAACAAAACAAAAACAAAAATTACCAAGTATAAATATTTCTTATTTATTAACATAACCTAAAGCAGCGCTCTCAATCTTTGCGCGCACCGTATCTCTAAGCAAAGCAAAATCCCCGGGGCCAAACCCATCAGTCTCTACTGCCGGCAGCACAATAAGCTTGACCAAAACTTTAGTCTTAAAAATCCAACTACCCTTAGGAATCGCCTCACACGTGCCGATTAAACAAATTGGCAGAATCGGCTTCTTCTCTTTAATCGCCAGCTTAAAAGCCCCGTTTTGAAACTCATTCATCTTATCGCTTGAGCTGCGCGTACCTTCCGGAAAAAATAACACGGATACATCCTTTCGCAGCCACTGGCTTGCCTGATGATAAATCTCTTTGATACTGGCAAAATCTCCGCGCAAGAGCCTGATATGTTTAATCAGCCCAAGACACCAGCCGATAAACGGCACCTTAAACAAACTTGCCTTGGCTACCCACTTGAACTGCATCTTAGTCTGATAAAGCACCACAATATCAGCCATACTCTGGTGGTTAGAGATCACCACATAAGTTTTTTTATGGTCAATATTCTCCAGTCCGCTTACTTTTACGCTCCAATAAGGATTCAAGCTAATCACGGCATCCGACCACCAAAAACACTGCGCATGGGTGATTTTCTTCTTTTTATCGAAAGGAAAAAGCAGGATATTTAAAACAAAAACCACAAAGAAAAGCAGAATAGTCAATAACCCGCTGCCTAACCAAATTCCTATAGAAATAATCGCTTTCATATTCTTAATCTGACTATATCCCAAATAGCAAAGGTTGTCAACGGATTACCGCTTGGGGACAAATTTGATTGTAGGCGCAATAGGTGCAGGCCTTATATTCAGGTTTAGCCGGATAATTCTGCTGGCGGATTCCCGCGGAGACCTCCAAAATATCTTCCTTCACATCATCCAAATCATCTTCAGCAAGCTCATACCGGCCAATAATCCCTGACTCCAGAAAGTACAACTCTACCGCAACCGGCAAAACCCCGAAGATATGCTGATATGCCAAGGCATAAAGCGCCAGCTGTTTACTTTCCTTAACCCGCTTATCCGCATCCTTCTGGGCCTTAATCGCCGAGGTCTTAAAATCCATGATTACCGCCCCGGCATTCTCCATATCAATACGGTCAAACCTGCCGGTAATCTTATTATCCCCGATTATGAAAGAAAACTTTTCTTCAATAGATTTAGGGATTGACGAGCGGCTTTCTTCATCCTTATAAAATCTGGCTAAGGCCTCCCTGCCGATACGGAAACGTTCCTCCTGGTGGCTGGCATCAAGAAACCCCTGGGGGTCAAAATTAGCCTCAAAGCAATCCAAGAGTTCATCCATAGTAACTTTATCGCCATTAAGCTTACGCAACAGGTATTGGCTGACTGCCTCATGCATTGCCCGGCCGTAGATAACCGTATGATGCTCCATGATCGGCACACGCAGGATATTTACATATTTGTATTTTAAAGGACAGGTAAGATAATCGTCGATCTGATAGTAACTTAAACTGACTAATTTATCTTCCGGGATCTTTTGTGGGGCGGATTTAGGCAACTCTTTTGCCGGGGCAAAACGCTTAATACTCTCAATGGCGGCGGTTTTTTTCTTTTCAGTACCTTCTCCGGGCTGTTTACCCAAGGCCTCAAGCACAAACTGGCTTACCTTACGTAACCGCTTGCCTCCATAATCTTCGGCACTGGTTAAATATAATTCTTCTTTGGCCCGGGTCATCCCTACATAAAAAAGCCGGCGTTCCTCCTGAACATGAAAATCTCCCGTAGGAAGAACTTCCTTAATCAAGGCGTCAGACAATTCAATTTGCTGAGAGCGCCTGGGAAGCGGAAACTTTCCCTGCACCAGGCTGACTAAGAATACCACCCTAAATTCCAAACCCTTAGCTTTATGTATGGTTAAAATATTTACCGCGTCCTGGTCCAGGTCTGCTTCAACTGTCGGCGGATCATCCCCTGACTCGATAAGCAGGTTAAGATGCCGGATAAAACTGATTACCCTGTCCTCTTTAGCCACAAGCTCAAAATCGCGCACCTGGTTAAAAAACTTAGCAATATTCTGAATTTTAGTTTCTTTCTCCAGGCTGGGATTATGTGTCAGGTACTTTAAATAACCTGTATCAGTAAGAAAACTATAGAGCAACCTGCCGGTTGTCTCATCACGGGAGACCTGTAAAAACTTTTGAATATCCGCAAGTACCCGGCCTATCTTCTCCTTCGTCTCATCCTTTAACTGGTTTAATTCCGGGATCTTTTCCAAATCACTAAATACATCGTAAAGCGTGCGGTTTCTCCGGCGGCTAAAATGATTACACAATGTCAAATCCGACAAGTCAACTTTATAAATTTCAGAGCTGACCAGGTAATACAAACTTAATGAATCCGCAAGGTTGGCAATCACCCGCAGGAAGTTGATACACAACTTAACTTCTTCCCGGCCATATAACCCCTGGTTACCGCTGAACTGCCAGGGAATATTCAGCATATTCAATGACTGGATAAACCCCTGGGCATCAGAATTAGAGCGCACAAGAATGGCAAAATCCCTATATTTAAACTTACCTAGACTTACTTTCTCTTGTATAATCTTACTTACATTATCAGCTTCGGAAGAATGTGTATCAAAATGCAGATGCTCTGGTTTCAAGCCTTCCTTAGTCAAACTAATAAGATGTTTATTAATCTTCGCTTTTATTTCAAAACGCTCCGGATTATTGTATTGGATTAATTGATAAGAACTATCCAGAATAAGCTGGGTAGAACGGTAATTCTGAATCAAGGTAATCTTTTCTGCTTTAGGGTATTCTTCGATAAAATTCAGCACATTGCTATAGGCAGCCCCGCGCCAACGGTAAATACACTGGTCATCATCAGCAACTACGGTTATATTCTTAATCCCGCCGGCTAAAAGTTTTACAATCTGAAACTGCGCAAAATTCGTATCCTGAAATTCATCAACCAGGACATATTTAAACTGTTTCTGGTAATTTTTAAGGATCAAAGGATGTTCGCGCAACAACTGCAGGCTTAAATAAAACTGATTTCCAAAATCAACCAGCCCTTCGCGGGCGAGCAGCTCCTGGTATTTAACGTAAGCGGCTGCCACCTCCATCTGCTGTTCTGCCAACTCCAAACCAGCCTCATCAAGCGGGTTGGTTTTGGCCTGAACCAGGAAATCCTGGGCATAGCTTAAATATTCCTTTGCCGAGATGTCCTCATCTTTTGCCCGGCTAAAAAAAGAAATTAGTGCCTCGATAAAACGCGTGGGTTCAGATAACGGCCGGTAATAATTAAGCGTAAACTCAAAAAGATGTTCCCGGAAGAATACCGCGGCCTCTGACTGGGCAAGCACTTTAAAATCCGGATTTAACCCGGCAACTAACGCATTCTCGCGCAACAGGCGGTCGCCAAAGGCATGAAAAGTAGAAATCCAGATATCCGTGTAACCATAAGGCATCAGGATATCCACCCTCTCCTGCATTTCCTTGGCCGCCTTATCCGTAAAGGTAAGCGCCAAGATCTCATCGGTCTTTGCCAGGCCCTGGTTTATCAACCAGGCAATGCGCTGGGTAATCACCCGGGTTTTTCCTGTGCCTGCGCCGGCGATAATTAACAGCGGGCCGTCGCCATGTTTAACCGCCTGTACCTGTTCTTTATTCAACCCCTCTAAAACTTTA
>JALNZI010000002.1 GCA_023229385.1 Candidatus Omnitrophota bacterium
CTGCATCAGTAGTTGAACCATCAATTCTTATTCTCTCATAATTACCAGTGCCAAGCAATAACGGGTAACTTCCTGCTGTATTTACGATCAAACCTTCAATCGTGTTGAATCCAACAACTTGTGCCCAGTTAGGCTTTATGAAATCATTTGTAAATAAAGATGTTTTAAACGTACGAGCATCACTGGATGAATTGTAACCAGATGAATATACATACCATTCAAGTACAGCGTGAATATCATTGTTTAACGCATACGTAGTCGCGGCTTTTGAACCTGCGTTAGTGTTCTCAACTAAAACTCCGACATCTTGATTGTTGTTGTGTTTATCCCATATTCCCAAGTAAGAAAGGGGTGTTAAATTAATTGAACCTGTCAGTAATGATAAGTCACCAGCAGATGTTAGATGCATCCGATCAACTAATACGTCAGAACCATTCCACATTTCATTTGTATAAAATGATAAGTAAGACCCGCCACCAGTTCCATATCTTGCGGCAATTCTTGCCATATTATTTAAATATCCAGAAGCCCCCACATCTTTAAATAGAATTGAAGGTCCATATCCTGGGGTACTACCTTCTCCATTGGTGTTTCTACCAATTTCCAATGTTAAAATATCTACAGGAATACCAGTACTAACTTCACCAGGAACATTGATATGTACTTTATTTGAAATAGTCCCAAGTGTTGTTATATTATTTGAACCTACCCAAGTGGATAATGTGGTATTCTCTACTGAACCTAGACCTACAGCAGACTTATCCAAAGTCTGCCAAGTCTTGTCACCCTTCCAATATTGAGATATAGATCCTGTAGATATTATTGACTCATATAAATTAGCATGAGTATGATCCCCATAAGCAGCAGTTACATGATCTGTTCCAAATCCTGGAAAGGTAATTAAACCATTCCAATGAGCCTGATCTGCCTCTGTAGGAATATAATATCCACTTCCTGAACTAGTTACAATATTAGTAGAACCAGAACCGGATATCACTCCATTTAATGTAATGGTTTGATTTTCTGTTAAATAAGTAGAATCATCATAAGATATTAAAGATCCCGAAGCTTTTATAAATCCATTACCATTTAAAGCATCTTGTTTATTATAAAATATATTCCAGTCTGTGTTAGATAAATAACCAGAAGTGGATCCAGTTGCTTTAGTAACTTGAACAGAAGTTCCCGACCCTATAACAGAATTTGTGCCTCCTGTAATTGTTAAAATATTAGAGATAGATTCTGTTAATGATCCAGATGAAAATGCAGTTTGCTTATTATTAAAGATATTCCAATCCGTATGAGATAATAAACCATCTAAATTTTCATTTGAGTACTGGGATGCTGACGCATATTGTGATAGGTTTAAATGATAATACTCCGGACCTATACCTGATTTACCTGACATAGTATCATGAGTAATATCCGAATTAGTCCACCCCTGACCATTGTACTGAATAATATTGCCCGAGGCAGCATTAGTAATATATACATCTAAAAGACTAGATAAATTATATCCTAATCTATTTATACCCGCTGATTCCATTTATTAATTCCACTCTTTTATTCTAACACTACAAGATCCAGACTGAACAATCCCGTAAATAGTTTCCTGACCACAATATGGCATAGAGTCATTATATACTGATAAAGGAGGTATTGGCATACCTGTAAATATGGACACATCAGAACTACCTAAAAAACAAGTATTTGTAGTAGACAGATTAAATAAGATTAATTTCTTTCTTATAGTAGACGCTGCTATTAATAATGTTGGAGATGTCATTACATTTACAGCAGAAGGACTAGATCCTTGAGCCACAGGATATTCAATCTTCCATGGCGTAGATCCTGAAGCACCTTGTGTAAGCCCAGTAGATAATAATATTGTACCTATATTCTGAATAGATTCTAACGTAGCAGGATTAATAATAGATCCTGTAGAATCAGTCAAAGCCACATTATCAGTAGGGCCACCTAAAGCAATATTGGCATCAAGACTACCATCTGAATATACCTTTAATTTATTAGAGCTAGACCCGTCTTCAATTTTTACATTGCCAAGAGTTATGGATCCTACAGTAAGGCTGACACTACCAGAAGCAATAGCTACTCGAATAGAATCATCTGTCCTGTCAAATGATCTATTAAAGATTTGTTCTGAAGAAATAACATTATCAAAATAAGACTCATGAGGAAGTGTCATTACTTACCTAACAATTTAAATACTAATGACAGAGCATCTTTGTATTGTATTTCAAGAAACCAAAATGTCTGAATTATAAAATAAATAAGTAGTATAATTCTTAAAGTCCAGGTGAAATTCCTGACTCCAAATCTATAGGGCAAAACATCCTTACGAATAAAAACTTGGCGTATTTTTGAAGCAAAGGGTACTGGCAAAGGAAATGGCTGCTCGCCTATCTTTGACCGATAGTCAGAGTGTCTCATTTTAATTTACCTCGTAACTTCAGTAACAGATAATCTTGGGGATGACCCAGAGGCTGAGATTATTCCTGTATAAAATTGCCCATTCCAGATTCCACCCTTACCATCATCCTGTGCAGAACCTGCTTGTAGAACAAATGAGAAATTAGTATTAGATGCATCAGCCCCTAATTTTACATAAACTGGACTAGTGCTAAGATTCTGTACAATACGTTCTATTGCTATCGTATTTGCAGCAAGTAAAGTTCCATTACTAGTTAAGATACTCCCAGAGGATGCCAATGAAACTGGGGTAGATGTAACTAATGAAGCTGAATCACCTAATAGAGTAGATACTTTATTAAGAATTCCTGCCATATCTAACATTGTACTGTTTTGCATAGATCTCCTAATTTTTATAAGTAAAACTTTTAAATAAAAAATTTAAATTGGCTTAACATCGTCTTTAGCACTTGTTACTTCTGTTTTAGATTTTGAGGATTCTTCTGTGGTAGTAGTAATACCCACATTTGGATTTGTAATTTCTGCAGCTTTTCGCTCATTGTAGGAGGTGTAGGCTTTGCCTAATGTTGCAATAGTAAATAGTCCAATGTACCCCTCGGTACTCCCCCCTGGCATTCCTACATATCTTGCAGCACAATAGAATGACAAAGCAACCCAAGAAATGGGAAGTAATATCCCAGAAAATACAGCTATAAACCTAGTAGAAGATACCGACTCATCTTTGGGGTTAAACATTTGCTTAAAAAAATCTGCAAAAAATATGGTTCTAAAAAATTTATTTATATTCATCCGACTTCCGCAAGGATACCCCCGCCTTCAGGCGGGAGAGGAATTGCGACCTCCATATTCCTTTACAGGCAACCAGGAGTCATTATAATTAAAACCCCTGGGATTAGAAAAGGTAATATTATTAATAGGAATCTGCATAGCATATTTTAATAGCTATTTAACAAATTTTGTAATCAAAAATTCTATAACACCCAAAAGGAAAATTAAAGCTATCCCCCAAGTCCACAACTTAGTAATTTTATCTGTATTTACTCTAATCCTATTTTCGTGATCTTCCAACTTATCTTCTACACCTTTTCTATAAAGAACAGGATAAGAATCTCTTGTATTTAATTTTTCATTTTCTAAGTCTTTAATTTTTAAGGAATACCCAGAATTAAGCTTACCTATATCCTCTTTTAGCCCTACCAGTTTCTCATCAAGCCTAACTAAAAGGTCATGATCATCAGAGCTTTTAATATTAGAAACCTTTAAGGCTTCGGCTGCAGCCATGGCTATGGTTTTAGTTGCATCTGTTGCGGCAGAGGATAGTGTTGTAGCGGCTGTGGAAGAGGCTTGTGCAATAACTTTAACAGCCTCAGCAGCTGAATTCTCTATTCTAACTCTAGCCTCGTCTATGGTTTCTTTTGTTAGCATGATTTTCCTATCCGAATGGATTCGTGTTATTTTTAGTTTTTTAGATTTTATTGACATTTGTAAACCTATTTAAAATATTGATTTAATCTGACCCGCGCCAAATCCTATGCAAAAAGAAAATAGAATCCATGTTAAAGTCCATATAATCTGTGGATAATTAAATTGCTGCTGTAAACTGAGTTTTAATTTGTCAAACATAGGATTCCTTTTTGATTGTGATTCATTAATTTAATCTGATCTGCAGTAACAATAACTGTTACTGATAACCCGTTCTCACACCTCGCAATCCACGGGTTATAGACCGTGGCATACTTATTGTTCCACTCCAAGCACCACGTATATGGAGACGGGAGTAACCGAGCGTCTTCCTAACCAGGGGAAGCATTGTAGATACATATTGTAAAATTCCTGCCCCAGCACTCTGGAACTTTTGCTGTTTATCACGAGTAAGAGTTATGCCATTGTCAGAATAGGAAAAATGTTTCCCGGCCTCGAACCATTGCATGCGCTGCCCCGAGAAGAAAAGCCCACAAAAAATTACGCAAGTCGTAAATACAGATGCGAAGGTTTCGTTCTCTGGAGCTAAGGGATCTAATCCATTTGTTGTAGCTGCAGCAGAGGCATCATATAAATCTTTTGAGGAGTAGGTTGTAATAATAGGGTGTGTGGTATTGAACATATTTAGACCAAGCCTTACATCTTCCCAAAGCTCAGCATCTCCAAGTTTAGCCGGAAGTACATAGCTCGACCCTGAGGCAGCTGTTAAACGCATAGAAATCTGGCTGCGTAATAAATCTACTAAGTATTGTTGTTCTATTGATAAAGCCATGGTGCTCCTTGGGAAATAAATAAATAAACCTATCAGTATTAGGTTAAATTTATCCTTTTTGTGGCAAGAAGACCGCTTCGTTTACGTAGCGGATGAATTGCCATGTATTTGTATTAAAATGTGTACTAACTTGTTCTATCTTAAAATATTCTTTCTTTTTAACATTTCCATATAAAATATATTTGCCATATCCAAACATTCCTTTGCAAATATATTTTATACCATCAACCCAAAACAAATCTCTTGGTTGTATTGTGCTTTTAATTTTTCTTATTGAAGGTTTATAACCTTTTCTATTTAACTGCAAACAACGGTTGTTATGTTTCTTTTGATTAGCATGTAGCACCATACTTCTTTCTTGATTAGTACCTCCAGCAATTACAAAAGCATCATTGTTATGCGTTTTTTCTATTTTTAATTCATTCCTTTTTATTTTAGTTTCATATCCAAATGTTATTCCTACATTTGGTATCATTTTCTTTATACCCTGCATTATTTTTTCTTTTGCAATCAACATAAAAATTTCTGCTTTGAATTGTTTTTCTGCATTTAACTTCTTAAATAATTTTTGCTTATGCAACTTTTCATGACACTTTTTATGTAACAAAGCTTGATTGTTTGGTTTGTCCGTCCCACCCTTACTTTTTGGAATTATGTGGTGCAAGTGCCACCCGGTTTCATCATAACCATTCCCACATAGTTGGCACTTTCCGTGTTCTCTATTTAAAACAAATGCTTTTGTATTCTCATAACCATACAAACTACCTTGCTGATATCCTTCGCCTTCAACATTTGGATTGTTAATTCTTTGTATATCAAAATTCGCTACTTCAAAATTAACCTTACTAACTGGAACTAATTCACATATCTTTTTAACCAAAGTTATATGTGTTTCAATTCTTCGCTCTACTGATGGCGGATTTAATCCAAACTTTTTCTTTCTATTTAAAAATCTTGGCTGCCTATACCACAACTTGTTTCTACGACCTTTACGATACATTACCTTTTCTAAAAGTCTTTTGCTCATTCCGTTTTCTAAAACAAGTTCTCCACTTATTAACTCTTCATTCTTTGTTATCACAGAAAAACCTACATATTCATAACCAGGATCAACACCTAAAACCAATTCTTGAACTTTGTTTTCACATTCAAA
Source organism: Candidatus Omnitrophota bacterium (assembly GCA_023229385.1). GTDB lineage: Bacteria > Omnitrophota > Gorgyraeia > Gygaellales > Profunditerraquicolaceae > UBA6249. The sequence goes on from JALNZI010000002.1 coordinate 5,859, forward strand.
AAGCAACTGAATACAAAAAGGTTGATGTCTTACTATTTTTGCTTTCCTTGCTTCTAACAAATGTCTTGCCTTGGTTACACTACAGGGCATCAATGGTTGGTTACCCATTGATAGTACATACACTTTGTCTTTAAGACCGTCTGTATGTTGACGTGGATTCACTTCGAGGTTGTTATCAAAGGTTTTAAAATCTGCAACACTAAGATTTTCATCTTTGTTTAATTGCAAATCACAGTCGCCACGAACTAGTGAAGTATTCGTAGGTGTGTATGTTTTTCTCCTTGATAACTTCTGCATCTTATTTCTCCTTTTACAGATTTTTAAAACGCCCTCTAATCAACTAGTTACCCTCGTTCCTCACGGAACAAGCCCCCGCCTTTAGGCGGGAGTAATTGACATTAGCTCATGACGTCTGTATAATTTTTCTTTGTAACTATAAGCTCATAAAAATTTGCTGCTGTATTTTTGCGAACCCGAAGATCTTTGGAATCATCGTATATAAGTGTAACTACATCACCTGCGGTAGGTTTTAAACCCGCACGTTTTGTTTGAAAAGAGGATTTCTTTGTTGTATTTGTAAAGGCTGCTAAAGTATATGTAGACATTTCTTTCTCCTTAAAAAATAAAAATAGGGTAGGCTCCCGAAAGAGCCTACCAAATTAAAAAACTACAACTAGTTATGTGTACCCTTAGATACGCCATTAGCATTGATTGCAGCCATGCCGAGCTCTTCATAGCCCACATAACCGATCTTTGCTTCTTTTGGAGAATCATCAGGCATCAACATAACCTCCGTACGAATAGGCATAACACCGAAGAAACGCGGCTCAGACAACGAGAACACAGTTCCAGTCGTCACAAGACGGTTTACAACGATATCAATACCCCAAATATTACCACGAAGGCCTGTTTCAATTATTTCCCTCATGCTGACTGGATCTAATTCGGCAGTACCCCACGTGCGAATATCTTTGAAGCTTGCGAAGCGCATTAAGAATGCATAACACGGAAGGTCATGATCCATAATGGTTGCAGAGACTTTATTCAAAAAGTCTTTATCACATCCTGAAGTAGATGTGTTAATCGTATTGTTTGCAGTGTTTCCAGAAGCCGTGGTTGTAAACAAAGCCAAGGCTTGTGAATCTTCTTGCAGTTGCATAGCAATACGAATTTTTTCTTGGGTCCGGTCCAAAACGTTAAAACGTCTTTGCTGGATTTGTGATAAACGAATTTCAGCAGGACTAAAAATTTCCCATGTAGTTGGTTCTACATAGGTTCCCTCTATCGTCCATTCCTTGACTGTACCACGTTTTGCTACGACATAAGCGACAGTTGTAATGTCTTTGTCGTACCGAGCGATTTGCTAATTGTTACTAGTATACTTTTAATATACCGGACCAGTCATTTCTGCTGATCTCTCATGCTCTCACATGATGTTCGGACTATATCATAATTTTGTTCATAAAAACAATATGTTCATAAAAAGTGAACATTCAATAAATATGAACAAAAATCTTAACGTATGAGTCTCTGAGGATTAATTATGTCATATCTCTTACTTTATATGCTACATCAGGAAAAGTTTTAACCCATACACCTATGTATTTTTCAAAGTTTTCTCTAGATGCAGCAGATATGTAAAGTTCAAAACCCTTCTTTTGTTTTATTGGTGTAGACTTTACTTTTGCATGTTTAAATAACCACTCTCTAAGCAACTTTACAGATTCTAAAGAAAAACCACATGTGGATATTCTATAAACACCCTTACCATTACCTTTATTAAGAGAACCATCATCTGCAAACCAAATAGCTGCACCAAATAAGGTAAGATCTTCTAAAGATTCGGGAGTTACTTCCTTATGATTATTCTCCCCATACATATTTTTACGCAACCAAGTTAGGTAATCATTTGTTTTTGAACACCAATTATACCTATCTTTTATATGGGCTGCCTTTCCTGCTATTATAATGTCCCTTGCTTTATAAATAATAGGTTCTTCTTGATCAAATAATTCTTTTAGTAATACCTTAGCCTTATAATAAGCATAGTTTTTTTGATCAATGGAGTGTCTAAAAGACAATGAACAAGATATTCTATTTGAACTATTATATTGAATACAGCCATCACCAAGAACTGTTCCAACAATTATACCTTTTATTTTTGGAGATAAGGGTAATGTTCTAAATCTATCCAATTCACGAGTTCTTTTTTGAGCTTCCGTTTGTAGTTCATATTTATCAAGACACTTTATAACACCAGAAGTGCCCATTTTAAGCTCTTTACTAATTTGCTTTATAAATTTTCCTTCTTCTATACATCTTGTAAAATATGCTTTAGTTCTAAGAGATTTTATAAATGCTATGGGTGTCATTAGATCAAATTCATGAAAAAGTTGAAGAAGTTCAGACTTTTTTATATTTAAATCTTTACTTATTTTACTTAGAGTATACCTCTTTATCTGAGATAATTCTATTAAAGTTTCTTTAGAGGGTTTTGACATAATTTCTTTCCTGCTGATTGTCTCTAGTTTCATATTATCACTTTATTAAAGTAATGAAAATTTACGAGATATCCCAGCATATTGTTAAGTTTAAACAGGGCCAAATTACTAACCCTGTGCAAGCACATCTATTTCGAAAAATTTACGTGCTGTGCCAACGAAGTCTAACTGTTCACGAATAGGAACAGCCATCTGAGAGCCCAACGCTTGTCTACCCGCTTCAGTAGCAAGTGACTCCCATATTGCATCATCGTTCACAACTGACTTTTCGTATTGTGCATACGGGTCATTTGTAGATGCGGTTTTTGCAAGACTATATCCGTTTCCGGGCTTGCTTGAAGGAATTTGGATCATATTATGATCTCCTTAATTAAATGAAGGACTTTACGCCCTAAAAAGTGCTAACGCACTGCGGATGCTATATTAACTCCGGCATCCATCGAAGTAAAACCCATAATAGGCTCCGGTACTGATCCGGTCAAATTATTCCATTGATTTACAATGGAATAAAAGTGTCCAACATGCCTATATTGTCAAGGAACAAATTTATGAGTCCGATGGTCTGGGACTCTAAAAACTAAGCCGGGCTCGAAAGCCCGGCTGTTATCAATCCTGTGGGAGGAGCGGGGCACAGGATCGAAACTTAGAACCGCAAAATAACTCCCATTGCATAGTTATTACTTGCAGCAGGAACCTGGAAAAGCTTTCCTTTAACTGAACCTGTAGAAGTAGTCTGCCACTTAGCATCACTACCCACATATAAATTAGCATTCGGTGATGCTGATTCAACTTCAGAGGCATAGCAACGTGTAGCAGAACCCGCAGCCACTTCAGCACTATGATCAACAAGGAACTTAGTTCCACTACCATAGATACCTGTTAAAATGGATCCTGTCGGAGGAGCAGAAACTTCAAGGTCATCATCAATACCAATAAACATGGTACCATCAACACTTGCAAGTGATGCATAATCACCAGTTGAATTTAATTGAAAACCCTGACCCGGCAACCAACCTGTGGTTACTGTTGCAGCTGTAACTGGAAAAGTATCAGCGAACAGTTTGTGAAGAACAATTACTTTACTCATATAAAACTCCTTAATTTAAAATGTTATTATAGTTTACTTTTCTCATTTTTAGAGACTTAACTGCGATACTTTGGACGCATAATTCTTGATTTCTCAGGCATAATTCCTTTTTCACGTAAGCGGCTTGCTGTTGTTGAGAACAAACTAGAAAAATCTGTTCTGCTACCCTCAGAAGACGATTTAGTAAACTGGGGAACTAAACTAGAAACCTTAGCATCAGATTTAACATCATTGTTAAGATCATCAGTCTTTACTTGAGACTTAGGGTCACGAACACCTTCAGCCGTATTTCCAACTATACCAGTTTCCGTTTCAGGAATATGTGCAGACTTCAAAGCACTCTCATTTGTTATTGGAAGCTCTTTAAGTGTGGCTAATTTAGCATCATATTCAGAATCAGAAAGCTTTTGAACTTCACGCGATTTATTTAAAACTGCTTCCTTTGTAAAAGGAATTGCACCAATAGAAGCATAAATACGAGCAAGTTCTACTGCTTTGTAGGCTTTGGCTTTAATAACCTGAGGATCTTGTGAAGATAGTGTTCCAGGACCTTTCTTGGCTTCACCCTTGTTTTTATCTGCAGGATGCTCATCTGCTGGCTTGTACTTAATATCCATTCCAGCATCTCCTTCAGAGGCTTCTTTCTTTTCTGCTTTCTCTTCAGCCTTTTCCTTTTTTTCTTCTGCTTTTTCTTTTTTCTCTTCTTTTTCATCCTCTACTTTTTCATCCCAAGCAGTCATTTTCTTTGCATAGCCTGCATCACCATAAGCATCTTTGTAGTAACGTCGAACAGAGGCTTTGTCTTTTACTTTTGGTTCACGAGCCTCTTTGATAGAAGCATATCGACCATTAAGTATTTGACGAGCAACTTCAATTCCATCTACTGGATTCGAACTTGCTGTTTTAGTTCCCTCTTGTTCCATAATTTTATTAACAATCTTTTCACCATATTGAGAAGAAGCAAACTGTCGGAAACCATTCTCATTCTTTTGACCAAGATTAGTAGGAGCATTAGCAAAATCTGCTATCATACGCTTACCTGATGCAGTATCTGTAATATCCCAATAAGAGGCATAACGATTCTCAGGCACCATAACAAAAGAAGCATTCACATAGGGTTTGTCATCTCGTGAATAATCTTCTACATTCAAACGATTATCAACTGCGGGATTTGGACGAGCATCCTCAAACTTGCGATCCTTATGAAACTTTGCTGCTCCACCCTCCCAAGCACGTTGTTCAACTTCTGAAGGATTTTTACTATTAGGCCATTTATCACCTGAGAACTCAGCACCTGTTGGAGGAACTGCTGTAGCAAGTCTACGTGTAGCAGAACGTTCAATAACTTGATTGATACGTTCAACATCATTCAAAGTTTCTGCAACTTGTTTCAAACTTGCATTTTGAATTTTATTTGCAGGATTTTTCAAAGCACCTAAAAATGCCCAATGATTCATAGCATCATCAGTATCTTGAATTGCTTTTTCTGCAGCCTGAGCTAAAGATTGGATAGAACCAGCATAGCGATCACTCTGACGTTTATAAGAGGCTTTCTTTTCTTCCTCTTCCACTTGACCACAAATACCATCAAGTGAATCTACAACATTTTGAAGATCTGTTTTTGCTTCATCTAAAACAGATTTTGCATCCTCAACGTTTTTAATCTTCTTTCCTTTGGGTTCTTTACCCTCACCCTCGGGAAGTTCTTTTGGAGCCGGACCAGTATCTTCAGGAAGTTCTTGATCCACTACATCTTTTGGTTCAACTTCATCAAGATCATTAAGAAAATCTGCAGCCCGTTTTTTTGTTATATTTAATTCTGCCGACATACTCTTCAAACCTGATTGAAGTGTTGCAGATGAAAAACGATTTTGAATAGCCATAGGTACATCTCCTTAGTATATGTGTAGTTTTCAAAAACTTTTATTTCAATGCCATACAATAGATAGTGATTTTAAAAATAAATTCAAGTTTATTTTCAATAAAAATTAAAAAATTTAAATAATAGGGTGTATTTAAGTAATATTTAGGGTACAAATAAAAACCCCAATTCATTTAAGGATTGGGGTTAAGATTAACAATAAATTACAATATAAAAGTTATTCTAACTTGGTTGCTTTTCTCCACAATCCGTACAAAACTTATAAATATTTTTTAATGTTTTACCACAGTTAAAACAAAAAGATTCATCCTCCCTAAGCTTTGGATTTTCTTTTTTTATCAGTTTTAAAGGAGCTATAAGCCTAAGATTAAACACAATCGCTTCATCCTCAAGCTCGCCTATAGTAATTAAACTAAAAGCCTGCATTGATTCGGAACCTTTAACTGTAGCCCCTAACTGTTCTGGTTCTACAGAAGATTTGCAATTTACTACTCCAGTCAATGTACAACTATCTTTATAAAATGTATTTGTTATATTATAGCAAGTAGTAACACTGGGGGATATTAAAGGATCTCCTGTAGAAACATTACCCCACCATCTCCAGGGTAGATCACCAATCCTTGGTAAAATCCAAATAGGTTGTGTAGGCCGGGTTTTTATATCCCAGATATTTTTTTCAAATTTTACTGATACCTTAATGTTCCCATTTTGGGAATCACCAGGATCTTGAACATCTTTGTCATTTAAAGAAACAAATTTAAATTTATTTCCTTTTTGTAAATCCTCTCCAGTAAGAAATCTTTCGAGGTCTAATCTACCCTCGGCTAATAAAACAATATCAGCAGCATCCTTTCCGTCAATTTTAACATTGACTACAGCTCGCTTTCCTTTGTGTTTATTTTGTAGGGATATAAAATATTCAGAATCGAATGGTAATTCAATTGTTGCACCATGCTCCTGAAGGGGGTTGCGTTTAGCATCCTTAATGCAAACGCAGAAGTTTTGTTTGTACATTTTAAGTCTCCTTGTATTTATTTTTAGACGATTAACCATTTCGTCTGATTTTAAGTTATTTTAACCTAGTTTAAGTCTGAGTCTGGACTGGTTGAAGCTCAATTTTTAGTATATAAAAATACTTGTTTTTGTATAAAATTTTACTATATATTATATGTAAGAATTATCGAGAGTAACAAATTGATTAAAACATATAAATTTAGAGCCTATCCTAACAAAGCTACAGAAGCTCAAACTAATGTAGTTCTTGAACTTTGCAGGCAGATGTATAATTTGGCTCTTGAGCAAAGAATAATGGTTTATAAACAAAGTAAAAAATCTTTGACTTGTTATGATCAAATTAATCAACTTCCAGAACTCAAAAAAGAATTTACTCAGTTCAATAAAATTCCCGCCCAAAGTCTTCAAGATGTTGTTAAACGTCTTGATAAAGCTTATCAATCTTTCTTTCGAAGAATAAAAACATGTGAAACTCCTGGGTTTCCAAGGTTTAAATCTTTTAATAGGTATGATTCTTTTACCCTGATGCAAAATAATGGCTACAAACTTGAGAAATCTAACCTTATTCTTAGTAAAATTGGCATCTTCAAACTTAAACTTCATAGACAAATTCCTTTAGAAGCTAAAATTAAAACTGTTACTATCATCAGAAAAAACAACAAATGGTTTGTATGTTTTTGCTGTGGCAATATTATATCAAAAGTTTTGCCTAAAGTCAATAGAAGCATAGGAATAGATGTAGGCTGTGAAAGCTTTTTGACAGATTCCAATGGACTTAAAGTAGAAAATCCAAGATTTCTTAATAAATCTACTGAAAGAATTACTAAGCTCAGCCAAAAACTTGAAAAACAAGTAAAGGGATCTAATAGGAGAAAGAAAACTAAGTTGTTGCTTGGAAAAGCTCATGAGAAGGTATCTAACCAAAGATTGGATTTCCAACATAAAGTAGCTAAACACTACGTTAAGCATTATGATACTATTTGTCATGAGAAAATGAATTGCTTTAAAAGTTTTAAAGGTCTTAATCGAAGTATGAGAGATGTGGCTTGGTTTCAGTTCTTTGATATACTTTCCTACAAAGCGGAAGAAGCTGGTAGGAAAATAGTTAAGGTTCCAGCCAAAAACACTTCTCAACAATGTAGTAAGTGTGGAAAAATAGTTAAAAAAGATTTGTCTGTTAGAATCCACTCTTGTCCTCATTGTGAATTAATACTTGATAGAGACCATAATGCTGCTTTGAATATTTTAAGGCTTGGAACGAGCCTACAAGACCCTACCTCTATTCTCGATAGTTCTAGTCTTGTAAAATTTAATGATTTATTTGTTGAATAGTTCACGTAAATTGAGGTATATTCCAGCTTAATTTACTATCTAAATTTTCTTCTATAATCTTTTCAATTAATTCTACAGCTCTATGAGTTTTTCCACCAACATTCCATTCAGTAATATCTTCTAAATCTAACCCATCTTCACCAAAATAACCTTTACCTATTTTCCAATCATATACAGTGGCTACAATTGTATTATATTCATCCTCAGGATCTTCTATATTAATTATCCAAATTGCTGTTTGTTCATCTTCAGGCACACTAGTAGGTTTTCCAAAAACCTTTAATAATACATCATATGTTGTATTAATTTTACCTATAAGATGTGTTCCCTCCGAATTATCTTCATCCCGAAACAAAACCCTAAACTTTATTTTATTTAGGGGCAAATCCCAACTAAATTTTAAACTCGACTCTGCTGATAAATACTGAAGCATTCTATTAATTTTATCTATTTTTTCAGTATTATTTTCAACCTTTGCTTGAGCTAAATCATCTAAATACTCATCAATAAGATGTTGCTTATTTCTTTCTAAACCAGCGGGGGACATTTGCTGTTGATCAAATCTTAAATAATTTGAATCAGAGGGTTTAGATTCTTCTTTAGGCGCATCTACATCTTTTAATACCTGTTTAAATGGGTTATTCTTTTTAAAAATACCAGATTCTTCTGATTTCTTAGCTTCATCAATGGTACTTGTAATATATTTCCAATAATTTGAATTAACTTCCGGAAGACCTACAAATTTTATTTTTTCCAAAGATTTACTAGGATCAGAATCCCAACAATAACCTAAATTACCACCCTTAGGTCCAACTTTTTCACCATTACAATATGCCTTATAACAATCCATAGCTTTTTCTATGGATCCATTACCCCAAACAATATCAAAATCATTATATCTAGGTTGTATTCTTGTCATAGAAAAAGAAAATCCTATGATAGGTAAACAAACCCCATAACCCAATCTTTTTTTATCTCCAATACCTTTAACTAACCATCCAGCATAGCTAAGATGTTCATCATTATTTGGTCTAAAATTTTTAAATTCATAACCCCCAAACATACCCAATATATCATTATTGTCCCAAGCTTCTTTTTTAAGTAATTTGGATTCTTTTATTTTATTAGTTTTAACTAATAAATGATCATCCCCCAAACTTACCCCTCTAAATTCACTATTAAAAGCTAACTTTTCTCCATTATCATAAATTAATTTTAAAGGCCATGCTCTTATAGAGAATGTACATCTCGCAACATCTATAGGATTTTCATAATCCTCAAAATCCCTCCATTTTGCTTGCCCAGAAATGCTACCAAAAAAATTATCTGCACAATCAAAGTCATTACCTAAATGCAAATATGGATTAGGAGCATTTAAATTATTAGATAGCCAAACCTGACCTGGTTTACATAAAGATTTAAACTGTTCAAAGTTATTTGCTATAACCCTTTGCTTAGGTATATCCCAAGATAATATATTACTTTGAACTTGCATAGGTCTCTAATTTTGTCTGCCAAATACCCTGAGGAATTAGCTCACGCCATTCATGGCCCTGTTTAGCAACCTTTTGAAATTCAATCTCCTCAGCACCCTTCATTATAGCTACGCCACAGTGTGTATTGCATTCCCTACCCTCTAAGCGATAGCTACCTTTTTGATCTATAGTCCATTTCTTTACTTCATCAGATGCGACTTTGGATTGCTGTGATTCATATTGTCCTACAGCCCAATCCTCAAAAGTTAATACCTCTTCATCAGCTAATTGAGATTTTTCTACATACTGATGATATTCATCTAAAAAATTTTGATCTTCAGATACCTGTGAAAACCAAGTCTTAAATTCAGGATTATTTTCATAAAAAGCCTTTTTTATAGAGGCTTTCTTTTCTGTCTCAGGCTGCTCTACAGGCTGTTCCGGGGCTATAGGTTGATTTGGTTGCTGGACATTTTGCTGTACATCTTGTCCAGGTCGAGATGTAGTAATATCAATCTGTAGAGTCCCATCAGGCTTTTGCTTAAAGCTTGTATCTGCTAGCTTTGCTAAATTAGTTCTCCAATCAGAAGAGTCAAAAGATTTTTTAACAAAAAACTTACTTGCAGACTTTGATTTTAAACTTTCAAACCTTTCTCGTCTTGTTTTGTTGTCCATCAGGGGAGAGTTTTGCTTAACAGAAATTTCCTTTTTAGAATCCTGTTGTTGCAATTTACTACCCTCTTGCCAAGCCGATTGCTCTTTCTTTACAGGATTTCCGGAACTGGGAAATTTATTCCCTGTAAAATTAACATTATTTGGAATTGACTTTCCATTGGGAGCCTTATAAGCCCCAGGTTTTTGATCTTCTTTTGAAGAAAATATTTTACGCCAATTTAACATTTTAAATCTCCTTAAGTTTTAATTTTTTTAATTGCAAGTTTTGCCTTGTTTGGGGGTATTGAAAAAGTTTTAGGGCTTATATCTGTATAATCAACGTCCTTATGTATAAAGGATAGAACAATTTCACCATATTGCCATTCCTCAGTCCAATCAGGATGTTCAGAATAATCTACTCTACATACTTGTAATATTTTTGAATCATCATTGTAATAAGCTTTGTTTCCAACATTATTACAATACCAACTAAATATTTTCCAATTTATTACTTTAACTATATCCCCTACTTCAAAATCATTTATAGGTATATCCCAAGCTACTTTATTATCCATAGGCTCTAAATCTTCTTCAGCAAAAAAATATGCCCCATTAATATCAACCGTATATATTGGAATATCTATTAAAATAGTATTAGGAAATCTTTTTTTATAATCTTCAAAACCTTTAGATTCAAAAAAATCCTTACCATTTACCCAGATATTAGTTACCACTCCCATTTTATCAAATTGATCTGTATAATAAGGCATAGATTTACTAATAATTTTTACTTTATCACCCAATTTAAACTTTGTTGAATTGGTTATGTCCCAGGTTATTTTCTCTTTTATATCAGAAGTAATTCTATCAATTCCGGGGTGTTCTACATGCCAAACCATCTCTATTACAGTGTCCTCTTTTATTAAATCTGATTCAGGAATCCATCTGGCATGTTCTACCTCTAACTCTTGATTAAACCCATTAGGGTCTTTAATCATCTTCTTTATTTCACGCTTAGTAAATGCAGTATAAACCCCCTCAACCTCGTCTAAAGACATTCCAGATATACATATAATACCCCTGTCTCTAGGATCTTGTGCAAGAAACAAAAGATAATAAGAAGCCTCATCCGGCTCTTTAACTTCTAAAACATCCCCAGTAATAAACTCATCAAATATATTTTCTTGTTTAATATCCCAAGATTTTTTCTTTCTTTTATACCTATTTTTAACTACAATACTAGGATCATAACCATCATGATTAATTAAACTATGCCTTATATAGTCTTCGTCACAATCAGTATTATAAAATACTGTATCTATTTCTTCATCATTTAGATATACATCCCAAGTACCTGAGTATTTAGGTTTCGTAAACTCAATATCCCATGATTTCTTTTCAAAATTATTTTGTTGTAGGTATTCTTTTGCTATATCTTGTAAATTTTTTGGAATATTCATAAGGTTTCCAGCATAGTTACCTAAATAAATTGCTCTAGAAAAGGTTTTGTTTTGATTTGAAACATCATGATTATTAAAAAAACTACTAAAACCATGCCAGGTACCCTCGCAGCCACAATAAATATAATCTCCTAGCAATTCATTATCTACATGTTTAAAATTTCCCAATATATATAAGTTACCTACTACATTTTCATATAAATAAACATCATCATCTTTAATAGAATTTAAAAATTCATTTAAAGAATTTACCCATGACATATTAGGTATATCCCAGCACAAAGATTTAATTTCAATAGGTTCCATACAGTATATTTAGACAATTCCTATGTAAAAACAACTACTTACCTATGTCTTCCCTTAGTCTTATTCATTTTTATTTCACATTATTCAAATTCTAATCCATTTGATTCAATGCTATGAGCCTCAGCGGGGGGTAGTATTAATACTTTAGCAGATCCCGGATATTTATCATTCAGCCTATTTGCTAACTTTTTGGTAGATTCTGTGTCATTTAAAGGCCAAAGTAATAAACTTCTTTTATCATAATCAAATCTAAAATCCTCCCACTGAAGGCTGCAAAACTTCTTGGGGTTTGTTGGTATAGCAGATGACTCTAAAGAAATATATTCAACTGGAGTTTCTAAATCCCCCTGATGTGTTAAAATAAGAGTCCTACGCCAATTTGTTCCAAAACTTAGATCTAAATCTTTCATAAAACTTCCAATCGCAAATCGCAATATCAAATATTTGCACTAAAATGTCCTGAATAGCCCTTTTCTTTTGACCAAAGGTAGCCCTCTGCTGCTCGAGTACCCTTAACATAACCCTTTCTAAAATGCCAAGAATCTGTCCCAGAAAGGGAGGGTAAAGTTCGAACAGTTACTGAACCAAAGCTATCATCCATTCCATAAGCTGTTCTTCGTCTAGTATGAGTATGCCCTATATGCCATTCCTTACTTACGCAATTAGCCCATGCTGTAGGAACTTCATCCGCCATTAAAGTAGGTAACATACTATGTTTCTCTTCATCCCCATGTGTAAATCCTATAAGACATTTTCCATAATTAATATATTTTCTAGGTGAGGGGGAGGTATCCACATTTACATTTTTAGCATCTTTGTACCATGCTGCTAATTCTCTAACCAAATGATAAGAAGATGTTCTATCATGATTACCCGGAACCCACAAAACATCTACAGGAGCAATTGTACGCATATAATCAATAGCCTTAACGCAAGCCATAACCCCTTTAGTAAAAATTTTAGGGTATCTTGAGTCAACATCTTGGGGTGTATCATTTACTGTTGTATTTCTTGCGTTGTCTATATGAAAGAAATCTTGACCTATTGGGAAAAGAATCTTCTCAATTGGGAAACCTTTTGTTTTAGAACAAAGCTCAACCACAGCATCATGATAAATTTTTTCTGCTATATCCATATCATAATCTGTTCCAGTTTCCTTACCCCAAGCAAGCTTTCCAAAGTGTAAATCAAATATGCTTATTTCTAAGAGATGCTTATCTTTTATAAGTTTGGGGATTTGAATATCTATATATTTTGTTGAGTGTTTCTCTGCTCTAATCATTAAAGCCTCTATAGCATCTACTACTTTCTTTTCTACCCTTCTCCTGAGCCAAACTTTTACCTGCCACAAGGGTTGAACAAGCCACTCATTCTTTCTTATAGCATGACCTGTCATAACGCCTTTCTCCATCTTTAGATTTTGGTCTCTATATTTTGCCCCCACATCCCACTTATTTATAATATATCTTTCTACTTCCCAAATAGTTAAATCTACCTTTCCCGCCTTTAAAGCCCCGTCTAAAGTTTGTATTGAAGCAGAGACTGATACCAACGATTTCTGATTCTCACTACCCTCCTCTGTAAAACCCTCTTGAGGTCTTTCTTTAATAGCCTGAGCTTTTTCTGCAAAAGGCTTTCTTAATTTTGTAGCCCTACGATCCCCACATTTAAATCTGTCACATATTTCATTTATTGTTATATTGGGGTTTTGTTCAATACACTCAATTATTTCTTTATCTGAAACTTGTTTCATTCGTTCTTTCCTGCCATCTTGCTGTGCCATTTCAAAACCTTTCTATTAGTTTTTTCTAAAGAATTGAAATGGGTTTTGCCCCTCCATTTCAATCATATACTTTTACCTTATATGTTTACCAAAATGCATAATACTAATTAATTATCATTATTGCAAGGAACAGGCAGAACTAATATCACCCTCACGAATTAAGAAGTCATACAAGTCTAAAACATTGTCTCTACCCAAATCCTTAGCCAGTCTATGTAAATACTCATCCCTATCCTCATCCTGTTGACGAGCATATTTTTCTAATACAATAGCATCTTTATACGCAGGAGAGGCAACAACAGAAAGTTCAAAAAAGGATAGCTCATGATTTATTTCAAGATTTCTAGCAATAACATGTCTACTGCTCTGACCCTGTAAAACCTCTTGAACATCTCTTTGACTTGACAATATATGAGGAAGCCATTCTGGACGTAGATGTTCACTATCAAGAAGATCCCTCATTTGATTTGCAGAGACACTTGTAAGCCTACCCTTATTGCCAGGACGCAAGTGGGTACAATATTCTGAACTATAACGAGCTTTGGTGGGACAAACAGAACAGGTAGAGTAATTTACATTGCAATTATGAACTATAATTCCACCCGCAACATAGCTATGATCATGTTCTACTTCAAAATTATATACATCTCCCTCATAATTGATAACCTCAATATTATCCATATAGAATCTAATAAGGTCCATATCTTTATTAAAACCTAAAACTTTATTATCAATAGTCAGGTCTCCAGCATCTACCCAATAAACCTCATTAGTTTTATCATCAAAATTAGTTCCAATAGGATGCTCAAAAGTAATTATTAAAGGTGTGGGACAGCTAGGGGTAATGATCTTTAAAGCCTCACCCTTATATTTCCTAACCATTGTTTCTATTACTTTTTGAATAGAACCTGTATGTGATATTACAGAGTCCCCAAACTTTATTGAGTCAATAGGTTTGGTAGATTTATCAGCCATTGTTATTGGAGCCCCGGCAGCAAAACACCCCATCGAACAGCTAATATTCTGACCCGTATCAATCATTCTTACAATGCGTTCTAATAGCTCTTTAGTTTTCTTATCATGTGTAGCACTTTTAACTAATTGAGTATCTATACGCATTAATACTTCTATATCACCTAGAGTTTGATCCTTAGCTTCCAAAATACTTTTACGCAAAGCATCTTTATTTTTTGAAAGTAAAGAAGCCCATTTTTTTTCTTTTACTTCATCGGGATAATTAAACCTGTTTAAGAAAGCATCGGGCAAGTCACCTATGGAACCCATAAAACCTAACTTTGAGTCATGTTCTACGTGGGCCCTTTTATTAATAAAACTTTTATATCCATAACCTGGGCGCTCATCCTCCAGAAAATTATATGGAAACGCATCACAATTTCCATTCGCTCCAGATTTCTCAAAATTTCCTATAGCTCTGAATCTTAAATAGCGAAAGGAACTTGAGTCTAAGGGAAGTATACGTCTCTCATATTTTGAAGATTGCTTTTGAGTTAAGGGGGATGCCTTAATAATCTGATTACACGTTTTATATAACATTATTTAATTCCTTTTTAAAAATATTTTCTAAAAGATCTTTATTTTGTTCTATAAGATTATTTACATCCTGTACTTCATTTAATATAAATCTATAAAGTATATAATTATTTCTTTTAGCTATTTCATTTTTAAGCTTGTCATTTGCTATTTGATAAGGCAGCCTATGCCATCTTTCTCCATCTAATTCAAATAAACAGTTCTGATATTCATAATCAAAACAACGCCCCCCAATCCATTTAGATGATTTCAATTCTATTAAACACCTAAGAAATCATCTATTGTATATGGGGTAGGATCATTAGCAAATATAACAGCTATGTCATGTTCAACAAAATCATTTTGTTTTAATCTATCTAAGCAATTTATAAGCTTATCAAATTGGTCTGAATTCTCCATAGGAATATAATCAGGGCTCCAAAATACTACAGCATTTTCTCCCACTCTACCTACCAAAGCATTCTGATAATTTGTTAGATCTATATTAGTATCGGGAATATCCTTATACTGACTTTCTTTACGCCCAAAATAAAGCGTATCGTTTTCGTAAAAGAAGGGTGAGCCTGAAACACCCTGTAGCATTTTTATAGGTATATTTAACTGTTTAGATAGGGAGGATTGTTTAGTATCTACCAATTCTAGATCATTTTCAAATATAATATAGCTTACACCCTCAAAATTCAAAGGTTGTACTTCACATATGTTTTTATTTGTTTTATTTAAAGTATTACCACTTTTTATTATATCAACTACTCTACATTTATCCCTAGGAAAATTATCCTCAAAAGTGTTTTCTAAATCAAGTACAATTTCTGTATTATTACCATGATCTTCTCCAAATATTGCTGCAGGAAAGGTTCTATTACTTTTTAGCATAACCATATCACCAATTTCAAATTCTTGCTCAGGTATATCCCAACTTAAATTTATACCAGAACTATCAAAACTCAATATGTTCCTATTCTGTCCCATCTATCTTCCTAAGTAAAGCAGTGTTTTCAATTTTCTTTGCATTTAATAAGTCTTTGTTTTCAAATGATAAAGTCATATCATCACGTAGAATATCACCCACAACCTCTCGCTGTAGTTGTTCTAATTGACCAGAGAAGCCAGCAGGAGGAGTTTGTCCACCAGCAGATTCTGGAGGACCACCTGCACCAATGGGAGCCTCGCCTCCACCCATACCCTCCGGACTGCCTCCGGGACCACCCATGTCTCCACCCCCACCCATAGAAATATCACCTATTCCACCAAAGTCAACAGGCCCACCCCCACCCTTTTTATTATCCTGCATAAAGGGCAGTAAACCTTCTTTAGATATAGTCAATAAACGCTGTTGCTTACGCCTCAAGTCCTCAAGGTAAGCCTTTTCTTGTGTGTCCCTATCCAATCTACCTAAACGAGCTAAAGTAGCGTCATCAACCAAATGCGGGCGTTTATCCACTAACCACTTAACAAAGTTCTTTAAATTCTCATCCGTAGAGGCAGATAAAGAACCCCAATCAAGCTTAGGATAAACATACTCCCTAATCTGACGTTGCTCCATATTCTTAACTTCATCAGCCTTAACTTTTATAAATTGTTTAAACTCTTGGTTATCCTGAATATCTCTTAAGGTTTTAAATTGTTCACCTAACTTTTGCATGATATTGTTATTATCATTTCCAAATTTAGATGACTTGACACCACTGTAACTTGCTACAGCATTTTTAACACGATAGAATCCACAAAGGTCTGCAGTAGTTTTAAATATTCCTGAGTGAACAAAGTTTTCAACTTTTAATTGATAATTAAGATAGCGTTGACGTTGAATTTCAGCATTGACGTAAGCGGCCGAATAACTCCCGCCTTGACCAGCTAGTAATTGCTCATGCACACCAAGACCAATAAATTTTAATCTATAAATACGATCAAGCTCAGGACCCACAGGCAACATTTTTCCATTTGAACCCACATGCTCTATGTTGATCCCAGCGTGCCAGATCAAACTAAAATTCGGGTCGAGCTCAAAATTCGCCATAAGTGATCTAACCTCATCAAGTTCCTCATTACTTGGTAGGTAAGATCCATCTGCCATCCCCACTTTAACCAGCATCATAGGAACCGCATGTCTTGTTGCCAAAGCAAAATTAGCCTGATTAAATCTATCCTCTAGCATTAAAGTTTTTAATATTCTTTTAATTATACTTTTACCCCTTTGTTCATAAGGGCGTTTCATATGAGAAATTTGAAATACATTATTAGGATCTAGGGGTATCTCCTGATTAAATAAGACATATCTAATAATTTCTGGAGGCAGTTGCTGATAAATAAATCTAGGGGATTTTGTTTGCACCACTTTTCTCAAAGTCTCATCCGGAATTAATTTAATCAAGGGTCTTTGATTTACCCAAGTTGACTCTATTTTAACATAATCAGGATTTAATATTGCAAATTGGTCCCACATATAATCAGCATTATTCCATGCTCCGAAAAGTACGCAATCTCCGAGTTCAAAAAATTCTTGTGAAAGATCAGAAAGCATTTTAAATCCATTCATTCTCTCCCACATGTCTTCAAAATGCTGTTGTATTCCAGAATCCTCGCATTGCCCAAGACGTAAATCTGATAAAGGCATTTCTGCTAATATCTTTATTGCTGCCCCAACTATAGGATCCGTCTCACCAAAAAAGCGATAAAGGCCATGTAAAGTTCTTGAATCCGGGGGTATAGCTAAGGTAGAGCTAGTATATCTAGGATCATTAAACATTGGAGCAGTTCTAGTAATATCAGAAGAAGCCTTAGCCCTAATATTAGCCATTTTATCCATAGATAAGCTGCTTCTTATAGGATGTATGTCGGGAGTCTGCACCATTGAAGCCTCTGTCTTAGCAGCTTCAATATTACTACTTGATATATCCGTTATAATGTGTCGCCCACCTGGTTTATATTTATACATAACTTTACCTTGTTTAAATTAATTCAATATCATCATAAAAAGTAGGGATACCCTCTTTTAACCAAGGGTATTTATCCCAAAGTACCCTATAGTAATACCTATTTATACATTGCTCTGATATAGATCCTTCTAAACCCCATTTTAAAAAAGTATCCGTGCCCTCTATAGAGAAATAATCATCTCTAATAAGCCTTACTCTATCTCCAATACTAAATTCGTCTTTTCCATCAACGGGTATATCCCAAGTTAATTTACTAGATTTTATCTCAAAACTTAAATTCCACCAACCCTGGCTTGTTTCATTATTATCATTTGTAACATGTAATTCACCACTTGTATACCCATTCAAAATTAAATCCGCTACATAATCTAAAGATACCTGATCTATTTCAAAGCCCTCTTCAAAAATATTATAGTTTATTGACCAATCCCTACCCTCAAGTTTTCCTTGTGATACTTCTTCAGCAATTTCATTTAAATCTGGCTCTAAATCCAATTCCGGTTCAGGCTTGATATCCCAGGACTCAATAGATTCTTTGCACTCCTCAACGCTTTCCTCGGGCATCCACCAAAAAGCGTTGAAAGCTGCATCATTATTTATTAATTGTTTTAGTTTTTTACAAATACTTATACCCTCATAATTTGGGTTTAACCTTACAAATGTTTCTAGTTCCTCAATCACTTCAGGTGTTATAAAATTATCATAAATTGACTCCGCAGCTTCTTTGCTACTAAACCAAAAAGCCCAAACAGCATCTCCTTGATCACTATAATTATAGGGACAAATAAGAACTGGAATACCATATTCCCTATCCTCTATATTCCTATTTTTAAACTGATACATTCCTTTCATAGCTTGGGGCTCAATGTTCCAAGATAGCTTTTTATTCTCATCAACTTTTTCTATATCCTCTAAACCCACCCAACCAATTGATGCCCCTAAACGTTCCTCATCAAGATTACTAACCATCTTGCGTAAATCTGCCATTTCATAATCGGGGTTTTCGCCAATATATTTTTCTATATTATCAATAACCTCCGCAGTAACATGTACCTCATATAAATCTTTTGCTATCTTGGGGTCCTCATCCCAAAGAGCCAAATAAATATCCTTATCCTCATTAAATGCTGCGGGGACTACAAGAAAAACATACCCATATTTTCTTGCTTCTCTTTGTTTAAATTGATACAATACAGCTTCTGGTTGAAAAGGAATATCCCAAGATAGCCTTAATAGAGCCTTCTCATGCTTATCCATAAAATGAGAGGAATAATCTTTTAACCAATCTCTTAGCTGTTCATAAGACATTTTTCCATCAGCTATTTGAATAATAATCTCCGCAACATTATCAGAATCCTCTATAGATATTCCCTGTAAATGTAAAAACTTTACTCCGGATAAAAAGGCTGTACGTTTATTACCATCCAAGAAAGGATGTGTAGTAATTATGCTATGAATTAATACAGCAGCCTTTTCAACCAATGTAGGGTAAAATTCAGTTTCACCCATACCAGATTGCATTCTTCCTATAGCAGCCTCTAATTTAGCTTCTCCCTCAGGAAATATTCCAGTTTTACCCCCATATTGACTTAGAATTTCATTATGTAAATCTATAATCTCCTCAGTGGAGGGATAAGAAATGTTTAACTCAGTTTTTTTAGTGTCTTGCTGAACTTCTTCACCAGATGGCTGTTGATTTTCTTGTGCTGATGTGGGCTCATCTTTGGCTTCTTTGTAGTTCTCTGCTGTGTTGAATAAACTATATTGGGAGTAGTCATTGTGCTGTCCATAATTATCCTTACTATTATTCGATTCAATATATTCATTTTCTACTTCATTGTCAAGAGAGGATTCAGCTTTTTTTACTAATTCCAAATCCTGGGCTAAATAGAAGTCCCCGTCTATTACATAATAAAATTCATTTGGATCGGGCTTTAAATCCCAATAAGTAAACTGGCTTTCTTTAGATATATATTTAAACTGTATTTTGTAAATCCTGCCTATCCTATAGTCTAGGTTTGTCCCTTTTAAATCAAATTTTATAGATTTAGATAAAATCCTTACCTTATCCCCCACCTCAAATTCTGACTCTACTGGTATATCCCAGCTTAATAAATTGCTTGCAATTCTTCCCCTATTATTAAAATCCCAATCATTATTTTCAATGGTTTCTTTAATAGCCTCTCTACTTGTTAGATATTCATATTCACCCCTCAACATTTTTAAATAGTCTTCACAAATAGCCTTTACAAATTCTGATTCGAGATCCTCTACTTCATTATCAATTTCATATTCATTATCTTCTGTGCGTCTGCTTTCTATTTCACTAAGTTGTCTTTTATAATCCAATGCGGTTCTATAAGTATCACAAGCCTCACCATGATTCTGCAATATTCTTCTAATGCATTCCGTCATACTTTGAATAAGTTCTCCAGAACAATATGATCCCCTATCGATATCAAAGCCTATTATTCTTAATCCAATTTGTTTAGCATCTTCATATATATTATCCCACCAATCATAATTAACATTAATATCATATAAATTTTCAATAACTTTTTCTTGTAAATTTTCTGGTAGTTCATCAAATTTATAAGTAGTCTCAAAATCCTCAGGATCAAATTCTTTTTTAATATCCCAGCTAAGTTTGGATCCATAAGGCATTAAAGGACGCATATCATTTACATTGTTAGGAATCCTGTGCAATCCACGCTCAAACCAATTATCTGCGTCATCTTTATCAAGCTTTCGTGCAGCAGGGTCTTGTTGCTGCTTTTGATCTGTAGGGCCCCTTCGAACTACTTCCTCTGGTTGAGGATCCAAAACACTATCATATTCTTCTGAGGCTTCAAATGACATCTTCTCAGGATCTTGCAATTCCTTTAATAAGTTTAATATTGCTTTATCATGATCATTTAAATCAGCTTTTCTTGTTTTCCTATAGTTACCTAAAAGAACTAAACAACCATCACTACCTAAATCATCAAGAATTACACTGCCCCTAGGAATAAAAACCTTTGTAATTTGCTCCCTAAGATATTTTCCTTGTTCTTTGGTTAATGAGTTACTATTTGAACCCATATTTCCTTCTTCATCAAACCCATACATAAAAGCCTCTTCAGGCTTTTTAGTAACCCAAATAATATCATTAGCTGGAAGTTTTTTTAGATCCACACCCACACTCTTTGCAACTTGTATAGCATTTGTTCGTGTAGATTCATTACCTAACTCATCAGCCTCAAAATTAACTATATCTAAAGCAGTTTGTACCCCAGAATTGCCTATATTATTAGGTTCTATTCTATAACCTATTGAAGAGGGATAGAAATCTCCTGTATTAGAAAATTTCAAATGCGATACTCGAGCCACATCAGCATTTTGCGGAGGAGCATCAATTCTTTGATGTATTAATGTTGAGGGGAAATATTTAACATCATTCTCACCCGGCAACCAATCTTCTGGTTTAACCATATCCAAGTGATCTTCCTGTCTAAAAAATAAAGCCTGTTGGTCAAATTGATCTTTTCCCATATCTATATCAGACTTGTCTGTATAGGATTCAGGGGCAGCAAGTTTTAATGAGGCTTCTTTATTTACAATACACCCCACAAATTCCATTGGGAAACAGGCGGGTACAATATTATAGCTACCTAATGCTATACTACCATTTAATACATCTTTTACTTCATTAGGATTACTAACCCAGCAACAACCCTCAATATTAATGAAAAATTGCTTTAAATATTTAATAATTTTAGCATTTTTTGATAATATTAATGTATCCCCTATATTATCTCTCCATAATTGATTAGGCTCAAAAACCTCTTTAAACTCTTCTATATTATTTACTTTATCTCCAAATGTAATTGTATAGGGTATATCCCAGGCTAAAGAGGCTTCTCTTATATTATTACTTTGTAATAATTCTTTTATCCTATCCTCTGCTTCTTTAAGTGTAGAATAGCGTTCTATATCTTCAAGTATGTTAAAAGTCATACCATAAATTTCATACGTGTTATTTGTAACTTTGCAGGGATATATTAATGAAATCTCTCCCCTATCATTTTTGTATCTATGAGAGTCCCCTGCAGTAGATACACAACTTTTTACAGTATAGGTTATTATTTCAGATGGATCCTCTGCTATATCCCATGCTATAATATCTGGGTTATTTTCATTCTCTCTGCATTGTAACTCTTGTTCAATCCATTCTCGTAATCTTAAATCGGTTACACTAAAGCATTGTTCTACGTCAATAACGCTATTTAATGATTTTAATTCTTTTTGTAAATCCCCTGTAGATCCCTTTAATAGCTTTACAACCCAATTTTCTTCTGGCTCGGGTTCTGGGATGTCCCAAGATAAAGTAGAATCACCAAAAAAGGCAGTTTTTAACTCGTCCAAATTTTTTATAACAAATTGCTTAAAACCCTCTAGATCATTTACGTGACCTATAAAACTTAGATCTTTAATAAAATAGGAAGCCTCCCCAGTAACTGCAGATCTAAATAAATTGTCTAATGTTCTATATTTGTTAATATGTATATAATAATGATTAGCCCTAGAGTTTTTATATGGTTCTAAGAGGTAATCCAAAGTAAGTATTTGATTATTACCAGAAAATTCACAAATAATATCCCCCGCTTTAAGATTAGCTCTTTCCGCATCTGATAGGGGGGTTTTAATATTATCAAAGGGATTGAAAGGAATATCCCAGGCTAATCTATTAAATCTAGTTTTTCTTATATCCTCAATCTGGACTAATTCCATTGGATAATTTGAATCTTTTACAACCTGTCTAGCATCTGTGCTAACTATTTTAAAGCAATCATTATCTTGGTAAGGGAACCACCCACTAGATTTTACAGATATGGCGTGTTCATTACCATTAAATCTTTCATTACAAATTGTAAAAATATTAGGAAAACTTTTTATATACAAAAAATTTCCAGATTTTTTATCTCTCCAAACCTGACCTCCACACGCTATAGATACAAACTCCTCAACATTATTAGCAATATCCCCTATAGAGGGGCCCATTGGAATATCCCAAGATAATTTATTAACTTTTTCTTCTACTTTACCGGACTTTAATGTTATCCTATATAGATCATCCTCAGAAAATTTGCAACATAACTCTTTTGCAGTCCAACTGAAAGGCTTTAAATCCTTAAGATTAGCTTTGCCTGTACCCTCATATTTTAATGTAACATGGGGTAGATAACCAAACTTTCTATCTACTTCACCCATTACAGACTCGACTGCTTCAAGGCACTTCTGATAAACCTCAGACCCTTCTATACAATTAACCAAAGCGGCTACAGTATTATCTCCATTATCAAAGGTGCCTAATCCAGTAAACTTACATTTAATCTTCTTATATTGCTTAGCAACTTTTTGAATAGCCTTAACAACCTTTTTCTTCTCATCAGGAGTTAGTTTAGTATCCTTTTGACAAATAAGAGTCATATGCAAATCTTGATCAAGATTGCTTATATGATTAAATCTTTTACGAACTGATTTAGGTAGATCTAAATAAATAAAAATTTCATCCTTAAATTCATCTTTTTTAGAGGCTATTTTATTACTATTAATAACTTCTAAATCTTCTGATAAAAACAAAGCTTCACCCTTACCTGGTACAGATACATCATAAATTACACAATCAGATTCTTCTTCCAGCATCTTTCCTGAAACCCTATTTTTATAGAACTGATTACATTCTTTAGAGTTTCTATAAATATTTGCAATTATTCCTGTTTTACCTAAAAGCTCTTTTATATAGTCACCCTTTTTATTTCCTACCGATTTGGACAATATTTTTACTTTATCCCGAATTTTAAGCTCTGGTTGAGGTTCTATATCCCAGGATAAGGTTTCATCAACAACCTCTAAGTCACTTTCAAGATAAGATGCTTTTGTACCCTCATCCACTTCAACTCGTAAAACTCTCGAACCTGCTGGGGCTGGTTTCCCCCATTTCTCAGTCCAAGATACTGGAACTTCATTCACTACGTATCCAAATTTACCAACACCATAGGTATCATTTTTATGAATGCACACACTTTTTGATAAAATCTTAACCCTACTACCCAGTTTAATTTCTTGTATGGGTATATTCCAGCTTAATGAACTTAAATCACTTTTTCCAAGGCTTAAACCTGCCTCAACCAACTCCAAATCATTATATTCATCTACACTATAAATATCATATATTATATTATATTCATCGTCATATGGAGCTCTTTCTACAAGAATATATCTAATTGACTTTTTTCCAGTAAGATCTTCTTTTGTAAACTCAGTTGCTATT
The DNA here is from genome assembly GCA_023229385.1 of Candidatus Omnitrophota bacterium. Lineage (GTDB taxonomy): Bacteria > Omnitrophota > Gorgyraeia > Gygaellales > Profunditerraquicolaceae > UBA6249. The sequence goes on from JALNZI010000002.1 coordinate 30,156, forward strand.
TGTAATAACTTTTCTTTAGATATTTCACCATAAATTGAATAAGACTCTTTACCCATACCCATAACTCTATTGTTACCATTATTACTCCTAGCAATCTCTTGCAAATTGGTATCAATAACTTTAAAATCCTCATTTGTAAGTTTTAAATCTGGTTCAGGTATGTCCCAGCTTAATTTATTATCTATTTCTATTAGATATCTTTGCCAATGTTGCAGTGGTATAACTACAGATACAGTATTTCCATCAATATTAAATCCTTCAATATAAATTGCACCCTTACCCCAGGAACCTAATCCTTTAGGAACATTATAATCACCATCTTCAAACTCTTCATCCTCTTCCTCAATATGGCTTACCTCAAATTCATTTTTATCAAAGTACTCCGCAACATCATCTATACCAATTTCGTGCATAGTATTAATTTTAAGGCGTACCTTGTCTCCCACTCCTACTTCAGGTTCTTGATTAGGTATATCCCAAGTTTCTGTTTTATGTTTGATTAATTCTAAAGGAAAGCATTTATCTGGAACTCCTATAAGATACCCGTCTGTAGGATATACTGGTGAATCACTCCAAGAAGTATCCCCACGTATAAGTGAAGAATCTATTGACAGGGCTTCAAAATCCTTACCTATGCATAAATAATTATCATGCTTATACTTGTAAAAAGACTCCCATACCTGAAAAGAATCTAAATTATCAACAAGCTCTTTAAAATTATTAACCCTCAAATTTGTAGGTATATTCCAAGCCAATGACGTTCTAAAATCACTAAGGTAATTTTGCCTGTATAATGGGAAATCATATTTTTCATCAACAATAGTAGTTCCAAAATCCTGCTCTAAATCTACATCAGATTTATTCTCAAGTTTCATCCATACCGCACTCTTCAAAATAAGTTTGTTATCATTCTTTCTCTCATACTCTACAGAATTATTAGGAGATAATATCAATGCAAATCCTGACCGACTATACCATATTTGACCCGGCTGCGCTTCTTTTATAAATTTCTCTACCATAGCATCATTAGCTGCCTTAGCTTCAAAAGATAATTTATCATTCACAACCTCTAAAAAGTCTTCCCACTTATTATATGGGAATACATTCGTAGCCCCTTTATGATGAACATATATTCTTCCTTTGTATAACCCTCCATAATCATATTCATATTCATATTCATCAGGCAAAATCTCAATAACTTTTCCTATGGTACCCAGATAATAAGGATCAACGTTGATCTTATTTAAATCATCTATATTAGCTACAATCCTAACATTATCGTCTTCTTTTATAACATTAGTAATATCCCAAGAAAGATTTAAATTATTTCTTGAGATTAAACTACTAGTAGTTTCTAATGTATATTCCCATATATCATCTTCTGCTTTAGATTTTAAACTATCAAAATCAATATTTTTATTAGCTAGTTTAGCAGCTATTTTAGCATAATAAACAGCATTAGCATTAGCATAAGCAGCCGTAGTCTCAAAGGATTGTTTAGGCTCTGTTAATTCTAAATCCTGCTTTAAAAAGGTAAACCCATGGCTATGATCTTTATTCCAAACTATATATTTTATAGTTTTATCTATATCTATTAAAGTTACAATATTAGTTATTATACCAGTATGATCGGGCAAATATATACAAGCTTTATCAAAATAATCAGGACAAATACTTTTTGAATGGAATCTTACAGTATCCCCCACTTCAAATTCTGGCTCAGGTATATCCCAGGATTTTTTTGGGCTTACAATGCTACAATATTCATCTTCCATATAACCAAAAGAAGAGGGTATTGTAGTGTTTAATCTTTCAAAAAAGTAATCATCAACATCAGAGGGTTCCATCACATTAGTATTTTTATTATAACATTTTTTTAAACCCTCTATAAACTCTGGCACAGCATATTGTAAATATTCTGCCTCAGCCTCTTCTGGAGTATCACACCAAAATGCATAAACAACTTCCCCTCGATCTCCTAATTTGGCTGATAATAGCTCATAGCCGTAAAGATAAGAATGTTTTCCTAATTCTTTTGCTCGAGCTTTTATAAGATAGGGCATATCCTGGGTTGGTATATCCCAAGCCCCGGCCATAGGCAACCCATATTCTTTTACCCTAAATAATTCCTTTTCTGTCCTATCAATATCAGGAAGAGACAGATCAGTATTGTAAGGCTCTTGAAAGTCTAAAGGACTATTACCAGGAGCAGGAGATTCTTTTTCAATAGAATTCCCCCAACCTAAGGGGCTATCTGTAATTGAATTTTTGGCCATACTTACTCAAATTTAAGTTAATTACCTGATACTTCTGCTTTTGGTGTTTTACCATTACCCGCATACTCAAAGTCCCTACCAAACTCTAATCCTGGACTTGCATTGTAATTTCTAGGATATTTAGCATCAGCATTTCTGCAAATCCCAAATTTTTGAGAGGGATGCCCCTGTGTATTTCTTCCACACTCTATGCATTCATTCTTTAAAGGAAAATTCATTTCTCTACTAAAATGTTTTAGGGGGTGAAGACCTCCCGCACCTGCAATTATCATTGAAGACTCTGCTGATAAATACTGAAGCATTCTATTAATTTTATCTACTTTCTCAGTATTACCATCTTTCTTAGCCAGGGCTAGATCATCTAGATAATCATTAACAAGACTTTGCTTGGTACGCTCTAAACTTTGTGGAGATATTTGTTTATTATCAAATTTCAAATCCTCATACTTTTTACGAGCATCATTATCAGCCAAACCCCTTCCTTTTTCAGGAGTTGTTAATTTATGCTCTTCAGGCTCCATTACATCACCCTCTTCAGCAGGACCATAACTAAGATTATTCTCTTTAAGGGGTTCATCTGGCTCCTTAGGCTGCTGTTTTAATGCTTCCGGCAATATATTCTTTATAACAGATCTTACAAGATCTGTAGCAATTTTATCCTGAGTAAGATTTCGTAAAATTCTATCTATTTTTTTATCCTCATCTATTTCAGGAGAAATGTTTTTAACATAATCTACTGCCGTAATAATTAATTTAACATAATTTACAATAGGCAAATCCATAGGAACTCCAGCAACTTTCTGCATCTCTTCTGCCAACTCCTGAATTTCCTCTGGTCCCAATTTAAATTCGTCAGCTCTACGAGTTATACCAGAAGCAATTAACATATTACGTGGAGCATCTTTCAAATAAGGGTAGTCTACCAATTGTTTCTCAACATATTTTAATACTTTTTCTTTATAAACAGAACTATAAACATCCATAGAAAACCTCAGATCAGTTGAGCTATATAATTGTTTATTAGTATATCTATCATTAAAATCCTTACAAGAGGATATAAAGTATTTATTTGGTGCAGTAGTAAGCTGATAAACCACAACTATTTGACTATCTGCTAAATTTGGAGTAATTACCTCCATTGTATTTAATGACTTTTTAAATTTAGTAAGCTTATTTAAATCTGTAATAGTAGCCACAGATTCCGGATTTTGCCTGTCCTGACACTTACTTCCCTTACGTAAATCTAATTTATAGGGAAGTAAATCAATAGCATACCAAGTTTTAGGATATTGCTCTTTACTTACTTTACTCCATAAGCCACTTCCAGAGTCCCTTGTTATATCCATTGCCGGATGAAAAGGAACTCCACCCAATCTTAAAGCAGGGTAATCATAATAGGGTCTCCAATCCACACCCTTACTTTTAGCCTTTAATAAGTCTTCTGCTGTAGGAACCCAAACCTCGTCAACCCCACCATGCTCTATAGCCCTCTTAATAATTTCTAGCATACACATTTCAGGCCAATCTCGAGTATAGTTTCTAAAGGCTGTAACTGATTTTAAAGCTCTAATTACCTTTTCTTTTCCGGGATCAAAACTAATAGTATCCCTGCTCATTGTAACATACCCTTCTTTAGATAGCTTTTTTAAAGTATCTTGTGTAAAACCTACGGCATCTTTTAAAATATCCTGCGTAGGGACTACTTTGTGCATATCCCCACCCACAGCATCATAAAGACGAGATAGGGCTAAAGTTTCTGGATCCTTTAAAGCAAAGGGTTTATCTACACCAAATTTAACAAAATATTCCTCTACATTTTGCAAAGCATCACTTTGATTCTCCATGTTAAGCCAAACATTACGTTTTGCTGTAGTGGTCTCAACACCACTATTATCCACAATATAAGTGGGCCTTACTCTGGATGAAGCAAAGCCATATATCCAATGCTGGCTATGAGGACCTAAAGGAAACTCCATACCGTTAGAAGTAGGTTTTTTTGCTTTAAAATTATATGCAGAATTAGGATCTATCTGCTCTATAATTGCAGCTACTTCAGGAGGAAGTCCATTTAAATTAGGTTCTAAAACTATGCCAAATGTGTTGGGATAATTATAACCTGGAGTTCCTGTATTGTTCCTTCTTCCTGTTGTTATATCATCAATACGACTACCATGCGGAAATTGACTTATATCTCTTAATTGTTGTTGTAATAGAACCGAATCACCTGCTTTACTATCATATTGTGAATTTAATAAGGAAGTATAAATTTGTGATATCTGTTGAGCATCCAATTGCTCTTGAGGAAATTGTTTGATAAGATTTCTTAAATTTACAGCCTCCTCCGGAAGAGCCTCTAACAAAGCCTGCTTTGACATCGTGCCTCTACCAGAATGCTGCTGAAAAACTTCTTGTAACTTTTGTTCTTGCTGAGTTTGCTGCTCTGCTTCCATTTGTTCTTTTGTGGGTTTAATTTCTTTTGGGCCTGATAACATACCAATTATCTTACCCATAGATTGTGCTAAACCCATTTGAGCTAAATCACCCTGTTTATTTAATTGTATAACAATACTTTTAGCCTCAGGTGAAATAAGCCAGTCAGCCTTCTGACCAGTGTTAAGCATATTCTCTAGGTCTTGTTTAATTATAGTTTTATCACTAGGAATAGCTGGCAACTCTTCAGAGAATCTTAAACTTCCTGTAACCTGTATATAATCCCAAATATCATCTTTGGCTTTTGCTAAAAGAGCTTCAAAATCAATATTAATATGAAATAATTCTGCAGATTTTTTTGCTCTTTCTACAGCATAAGCAGCATAAGCAGCATCAGCAGCAGCAGCAGCAGCAGCAGCATCAGCAGCAGCAGCAACAGCATAAGCAGCAGCATAAGCAGCATAAGCAGCATCAGCAGCAGCAGCAGCAGCAGCTTTAGCAACAGCTTTATTTTCTTTGGTTGGATTTTTAAAACAAATCTTAGCTATTTCTATTGCTTTTCTTGGTCTATTATCTTGAGGATAAGCTGATTCAAAAATATTTAATACAGCCTCTGCTGCATAAATAGCATAAAGTATATAGACTTTAGCAGGATCTGCTTCTTGAACAGATATATCCCAGGATAAGTTGGTTTTAAAATTAAATTCCAATGAGGATAGCTTTCTATTCTTATGGGTAAGAAACCCATGCAAATGATTTAACAAAGGATCTGCTATTTTTCGCTCTGCTTGTGTTAAAGGTAGGGCATTGTATTGCTTACGCTTCAAACCCCCCTTAACTAATGCATTAAAGTCATCTGTGTTGTATATAGCCTTTTGAATTACCAGTCCAATAGGCTTTCCAATATTGTTGCTGAAATCAACATCCTCAGAATTATAACCCCCTGAATTAGTAAAATCTGTATCCTGAATTTCATTTGCACTAAATATCTTTACGTCTAACTGGCAGCCTATAAATTTAGCCCCCTTAAATTTATCTTTGGTAATAGTAGCATTACTAAATGTGCTATTAGAAAAATCAACCCCTTCAGCAACTATTTTATTTATAGTAATATCATTAAACTTACATTTTGTTAATTTTGTTCCTGGAGGTATTGTAACATTACTAAATACATCACTAAGATATTGAACCCCGGAGTCATTGGTTAATACTCTATTAACTATTGTAGCCTTTGGTCCACTCTTTGCACCAGCATCAAATAAGAAGTATCGCAAAGTTGTTATAATGACATCTTTATTGGTACCCTCAAACAAAATGCCCGTAACCATAGGATCTATACTTAACATAAGCTTTCCTATAGTCTGTCTAACAACATAATCTATTTCTTTAGGGTCACTTACTGTATCTTTTAATATTTCAGACATGTATTTTTTAATATTCTCTTTTGATAATATACTTCCTATACCAAATGAGCTTACCAATTCCATCTTAAGACTGTCAAATCCCACACCTAAAAGATTCCTAGTAGTATTTATTACACTTTCTGTAGGAATCATTATATTTTTTAATTTGGGTCGTCTTGAAAATCTTATTGCTCTCATTAAACAACTAGCTATAACATTATCTATACTACTTGCTAATCTATCACTATAAACATACTTAGGCTCTACATCTTTGTAAGGCTGCACCTCTTTATTTTTAATAACACTCCACACCTCTGCTAAGAATCCAGAGAACTCTTTCATACTCTCCATATCTTCGTAAACCTCGGCATACTCAGGATGATTCTGTTTAAAATGTTCCCAATAAGGCATAACAGCCTTTACAGATTTCATAGGATCATTATATTTAGATAATAACTCCTTATGGGGTTGAGAATAATCTGCAGTAAATTCATTATGCTCATTGATTTGAATTCCCTCTGAGGCATCCTTAGTAATGCTATATGAAACATTATCAATAGTATAAATATAACCCCTAAGAACCATTTCCTCTAATATTTTATTAAATTGTTGCACTGCTGCAACAGATCTGGTTGGTATTCCTATGGATTCTTTTATATTATTATAAATATTTTCCTTAGTTGCAGGTAGTGTCTCGTTCTGCAAATATTGTATAATTAATGGAGCAACCTGTTGAAGATTTAATTGCTTATTCATTGTAATCCCCGACTACTTTCTAAAATAATTTTCTTTTGCTTTATGAGGTAAAGTTGTATCCTTCATAGCATTATAAAACTTTACAAATTTAGACACGCAATGCTGAACCTGAGGAACTACAGCATGTGACTCTTCATTATGAGAATCATAAGCCCCAGTCCCAAAATTAATAGCCTTAACTCCTAGATGATCTAAAACAGCGGTATCACTAAAGCTACCCTTACCTACGTGTATACCTTGTTCCTCTAGCAATTTTCTAGTAGCCTCATCATCATATTGGTAAAGAACTGCATCAGTTCCTGCTCTATCAAATTCAAACACCCAGTTGTAAGCTTTAGTAGGCACAAAATGTCGGGCCGTGCTTTTTCCAGTCTCTTCACCCTCTGTTAATAAGATATCAGCATTAACTCCTAATTTAGGTAATACATTCAATATAATGTAAGCTCCAAGCCTATCATCTAGTTGGGCATTGTGGATCAATTCTTCTTCATCGTGTTGCAGAGTATAGTAGTGCTGACTGCTTTGAACAGTATCCAAATGAGCTACAGCTAATATACTAGACCCCCGATCAATAAAAATATAGATGCCATCCTTTGTTTCTGTTACATCACCATATTTTTTAAAATCTTCTATATTGGATAGGGCTATATTTTTTAATTCCTCATGATTAATCTCTACCTGGGGTTCTGCTTGATTGAATTCTAAATTAGTATTAACTACCCCAATATGCAGCTTACTGCCCATTAACTGAAACTGTTCCGGCTTTTTCTCAGGTAGCGATTTTACAAAGGTATTTAAAATTTCATCATTGCTTTTGCCAAATCTTTTATATTTAAATACGTAATCCTCTAAAAACCCAACAATAGTATTAATAGAAAAAGAGGTATTATTGTAATATTTTATTAGCCAATCAGTTGCTTCTTGCTCATTTATAGTATCATAAATGGGTTCATATGGAGTATTATACCAATTTTTATAGTTTTTATTAATTTGGGTTTGGGGCATTCTCTTTGGTTGTGAGGGAGACCTATCTATATATTTACCCTCTGCATACTCAGGTTTCCAATTTTCATCCCATAAAAACTTCTCTACCTCTTCATCAATAAGGTAATATAACTTATTATAGATGATACTACTGGAAATATTATATTCTTTAGAAATACTTTTTATCACCTCAAAGATTATATTATCATCAGCCTCGGCAGCATCCCAATTATTTTCTACTAAAGGCTTTTCAATTATTTGATTCAAAAAATACTGAATAATATGACGCCACATCTTTACTGATTTAGGGTTTTGGTAAGTATTAGCATCATAATCATTAATAGATTTCTGCACAGGCTGTTGAATAGGTTGCTGAGCTGGAATGAATTCCTGCTCCTTGCCTTCTGGAACCTCTTTATCTAAAACATCACCTATATCTGAACTATAACCTATAAACATATTATTTTCGAATCAATAGAGTAAAGTCGTTTTCTTCTGGATGGTCTAATAACTCTATATTTGCATTTAAAGATTGTTTTAACAAGTTTAGAACTCTTTGAGGATTATCATAATGTAATCCCCCACCTATATACTTCATGTGCTCATGTAAGAAATTGACCCCAACCCCTACTTTGCAAGAGTTTAGTATGCTCTTAAGAACCTCTATTACATGAGAGTCCCAACTATCACTATCATTAGCAAATATACCACAGGCAATGCCATAATCAAATACATTAGAATCAAAGGGTTCTGTTCTTATATTCCTAAGCTCAAAGAATTCTTCGGGATGTTGTTTTCTAGCCTCGTTTAGCATTTTTTCGGATAGATCTATACCCACGTATCTTTCCGGAGTTTGTTTATGCTCATTTAAGAAATCTAGGAAACTACCAAATCCAGCACCCACATCCAATACCTTTTTATCCTTCAAATCACCTAACTTTAATAGCTGAGTAAATCTAAACTTTTGTACTTCTGGGCTACTCCAAACCACACCTGAAGAAGGGCCCATTTTATCTAAGCGATCCTCATGCTGTCTAACATAATCTTTTTCTGAGTTTGCAAATAAATCCTCTATCTCTGGATCCAAAGCTGCAGACTTTTCAAAGCCCTGCATCTTCATTACATGCTGTAAAATTACATTTAACATTGCTACAACTGCATCAGGATTCTTTTCTAATAGTTCTGGTGTACCATACAAATCAACCTCTAAATCCTCCGGATGAACAAACCCTGGCACATTAGAATCTACTCCATAGGGTCTTGTAGTAAATATAAATTCAACATTATTCATTCCCTGAAGAACTTCAGGATGATTATTAAATAAACCTAAATGCTGCTCACGAAATTTAAATCTAATATCCTGAGGTATAGATTCATAATTTACCCTATTTTCTTTTAAATCAAAAGCTTTTTTAGACTCAACTAATTCTAAATCATCTTCTGTAAAAAGTCCATTATTACCTACAACATAAACAGTTTTATCTTTAAAATAATCCTTATCTACATCCAAAAATTCACTAACACTATCCAATCCATGCTCACCTCGTATGTAAGCAGAATTAGGTGCAATAATTAGATCTACCGTTCCTACTAAACCCACACAATAAGAAACACCAGCATTGCCTACATTGGATATAACTCTAACTAAATCTCCCTCTTGTATTTTATTTGTAAGCAAATCCCAAGATTTTTTTAGTTCATTTACTGCAACTAATCTTAATGGAAATCTATCCTTCCAAAGAGCACAACCCCCTATGTAATCAAAATCTAAATATGCATTACCTTTAGTTGCCCCCCATACAGAATTAGCTAAGGATGTGTAATCTCCCATCATTGGCCCCACTCTAAAATCTTTCCCTAAATGTAAGTATTTTAAGATCTTTGATGAATTTATTGATTTCCAAACTTGATTAGGTTTAGCTATTGCAATAAATTCATCAATATTATCTACAATAATTCCTAATTCAGGTTCTGGCTCAGGTATATTCCAAGATAAGGATTCATTTTCTAAACTATTATCAGTATCTAATCTATATAACTCATACTTCATTATTGTTTTATCAGGTAACTTAGACTGACCCATTCTACCCCTCCAAGGAGATGTATTAAAGGGAGCAGCTTGCCACCCATGAGCAATAACATCATCTATATCATTAACATTATAATATGTAGTATTATAATAAGACTTAACTACCGAAGCTACATATTCATAACCCTTATCTTTTGCTTTTTGAGCCAATTCCTGAATTTTTTTTATATCCGGAATATCCCAACTCAATTTAGCTCTTTTTATTATAAGATTATTAAGTTGCCCTAATTCATCCCTACCTACTTTAACTAATGAATCTATTTGCCAATCTAATTCTTCTATTGATGCAAGTTTACCCTTCCTATTTTCTTCCAAGGTATTACATATGATAGGTAGGGTTTCAATGTCCCAACTTAATAAAGATTTTTCTTCAACTAGTTCCAAAGGAAAGTCATTTTTATGTAAATGGGTTGGTGTATTAGGAAAGGTATCTACAAAATTTATTTCTCTATTAACTGTAAAATATGAATCCCTTATGGTTAACAAATCCCCCCCTATTTCAATTTTAATACCATTGGGGTTAAAATTTTTACATGTAACTAAATAAGTTTTATCTTTATCTTTCCAAATCTGCATGGGTTTGGCTAATTGTGTAAAATCTTCAAAATTTTCTGCTACTGTCTGTTTAATATCCCAACCAATTAATGCAATAGTATCCTCAAAACGATTTTCTATTCCTGAGTCATGGCCTGCATCATTGTTAGCATCATAATTATCATGAAGCTTATCATAACGCTTGGGGTTGGTTCTTCGCATCTGTATATCATCGGGGGGATTCAATCCAGCCCTCTCCTCAGGTGTTTGAATTTCAGATGGGGTGCTATCGAAATAGGTGTCGCTCAAAGATTCTCCAATCTACACCTATATTTGGGTTATTTAAAAATAAAATCAACTTAGAAGGGTAAAAATAAATATGTTTTCAGCATTTATTGAAAGAAGACATAAAGGGGACATATACCGAAAATTGTATCCTATTTTTAGTATATTGTCTGACAAGCAAGCAATCAATCAATCAATAAGAAATAGGATACAAAAATATAGCACAACTACCTTAAATAAAAAATTGTGCTATATGTATGCAACACATTAAACCTACACTGTAGGTGTAGTTTGACTGAGATCTACAACAGTTGCGGTTGAATTCACAGATGGTGGAGCCTCAGTAGGCTTATTATTCAATAATCTACTTATAAAGTCTTCCAGACAGCTTCCCCCTTGCTTACCTGCAAGATGAACAAAATGAAGACCCCCATCATTCAATGGTAGAGAGTCCTGTTCACTGTATATACTTTCTCCAATCACAATAACTTTATCTCCAGGGTTAAAGGCTTGGCTACACTCCGCACACCTGCGTCTGTTACCTTTTATATCTGATATAGTCAGATCCTTAAGCTCTACTACTAAACTACCTTGAAATTTCATAAATGCTCCTTATAATATTTTACTTAAAAATTTACCTGCATCAAACACCCAATAGATTCCCCCGATAACAGTCTTATCTAGAGGACTATACTCTATCATATAATACTTATAAAATATACCTGCTGTAGGATTGAGTTGTACTAAATTATTTTCTAGATTAAGTCTACCTGTCAGTTCCAGCCTTAATCCAAACGATGGAAGAACAATCTCATTATCCACCCCACCTTGTCTGACGGCAATATACAATGTAGAATCTACCTCACTATTAGAGCTGAATTTAACACCTGGTGACTCAGTTGTAGTTTTAAACTTCCATAGACCATCAACGTCTCTGTATAAACTATTAGAGATAGGAATGATATCATACTCCAATGCTAGATTCCACATAGGCTTTATACCATTAGAATAATATTTTGTATCCCCTCTGAATGATGTTATACCCTGCTTACCATTAAAGGCCACACCACAATATTCTCCAAGATCATCAATACCATTTGAAGCAATACCTTGACCAGACCCTTTCGATGAGTCTATCTTGGCCTGTAATTGTTGAGATGTAAGGATCCAATATCCCTTCTCTTTTTCTAAATGAGATACTTTACTATTCAAATCATTTACTTTAGCTGACAGAACTAAGTTATTACTATCTTTCTGATGCAGCTGAGATTCATATGCAGCTGTGTTTTGAGTTATAATTGCAGCATTGTTGTTACGCTCTTTTCTAGCATCAACTAAAAAATAGATGCATACACATAGTGCTGCACATAAAGCTACAATTACCCCATATAGTTTTAAATTCATATTACCTCCAATTTATTTAGCTCAAACTTAACAATTTCTTGTATTCTATCTGACCAATCTTTCTCATGATGCCAAGCCCCACATGCACAAGGACCCTCAAACATATCACATCTTTTTGTGTGCAAGCATTACTTACATTAATTACAGATGGCATTACTACAATACCGTTCATACACCCTCCTTAAAAGTTATATTTTGCAACAACCTCACCCACAGAGGTATAAACCTTTTTAACAAAGTCTTGGTTTGTTACTTTATTGTTGTAAACTGCACCCGCATTATGAGCTGCTAAAGCATATTCATATTTTCCATATTTAGCAAGGTTTTTTTGAAAAATAATTGCTGCTAAATGGGCATTGTAATAGGGATTCAAAAGCTTATCCTCTGTAGCCCCTTTGTCATAACCCTTAGCTGTCTCAAGCTGAATCATAAATAAACCATAAGAAAACCTGCCGTTGCTATCCTTTATTTTTCTATTAGCATATAAAAATCTAGAGCTTTCATGATAAGCAAGCCCACACAATATATAGGGTTTAATATTATATGCTTTAGCTGTATCTGTTACCATTTGAATAATTTGCTGTTCTTTTATTCTATAAAAATCATCCTCTGTCATACTAATAAGACTCATTGTTTTAGGTGAATCTATTACTTTCTCTTCCTTAGCACACCCCAGTAAAAACAATGAAATGATTGATATATAAAGTATTCTTGTCATTTGAATCCTTTTATTGTTTATAAATGTGAACTAAATCCCAAAAATTATCATCAATTACCTGTGAACTACCCTTGCCTAAAGGCAAAGGCTTCTTGGGTCTAATGAGTGGCATTACAACACCTGCTCTCACCAAGCGTTAATTCCCTACGTTCCATAGGTATTTTGTTCCTGTTATCTAAAAGCACTATCTGTAACCCCACCTAAAGGAAGGAGATTTATTTAGTTAAATCGGTTAAATTTGTTACAAAATTTTGCATTACCTCTAATTTGGCTAATTTTCTATCCTGAATTTCTTTAGGTTTCCACCTGTTTGAATGACCTGTTTTATGTGGCTTACATAGGGGACAGCTTCTTCTTTTATTTTTTAATTGTTTTCTCATAATAGCCTATACTAAATTACTCATAAATTGGCTGAAAGTCAACTGGCTCTATTTTCCAAGTATTAGGAATGTGTGTTAGGCTATAAGCCCCTCCAACCATAGGACTTAATACGGTATGTTTTAAACCTTGAGGAATTGCTACACTTATTTTTTGCCAGACATCCTCTTTAAAATTAAGTAAATCCCTATAGGTATTCCAAACAAATACATATTTGCTACTAAAATGCTGATCCTCTGGAAAGATTCCCAATTCAATCTTATGATTTCTAGGTATGACTGTATAAACTAAATCACTATACAAATCAGCTTGTATTTCTGATGCTTGTTGCTCTATATCATTATTATCAGGTTCAATTGTATCTACAAGCTTTGCTGGTAAAAAGTCTTTATCAACCTTAAACCAACCCCCTACTGCGGGGTTTTTAAAAGACCCATTAGTCCAACAAGTTATTTCCGTCATAGAACAGGTTAAGTTATCCCCACTAGGTGTAATAAATACCTCTACATTTTGCTGATTTGCAGATATAACATAGTAATGTAATTTTCCCAGGGGAGAATTTTCAAGATGCCAAACCTGACCAGGACGTAGAGCCCCACTTAATTCTTCAATCGTATTAACCTCTAAACCTAATTCAGGTCCTGTGGGTTTAATATCCCAAGATAATTTATCACTAACCTCTAGTAATACAGCAGGCAATTCTTCAGACTTTACATAAGCTCTACATATAGTAGGAAAAGGTTCTTCTATATTTTTAGATCTCATAGACTCTTCAATAGCTATAGATCTAGGGTTATCCTCACCCTCATCCGCAATATGAAAGCCAAATCTAACAACACTCTCAGGATTAGAACTCCCAGGTTTTATAAGTAGGTATTGTTCTGGTTCTTTTGAATTTTTAAGCTCCCAAATTTGCCCGTACTTAAGACTATTAGCTAACTCTCTTGTAGTATTACAAACCTTAAAAGGCTTTGATTCTGGTATATCCCAAGCTAAGGTTACTTCAGTAGAAGGAACTATTAAATGCTGATCCTCAGGCTCCAAATCCTTTTGTTTTATCACATCGGGTTGGGCTAAGGGTATATCCTTTTCAATGTCAGCTTGCTGTAGGTGGGCTTGAGGCATCTATTTTATCCTTCAATCTTTGAACTTTCTCTACTAAATGAAACCCATTATTAACTATCTTTACTGAGGGTCCAGACTCTATCCATAATCCAGTAACTCCATAATTATACTGTATAATATCTAATTCTTTATGAACCAAATCCCTAACAGCAGAACCTATGGGATCATTATCATTAATTTCATAACGCATAGTCTCTATAGCCCAAATAGTCCCATTAATTTCTTTATCATCCGGAATATTATTAAAAACACTTACATTAGAACTTTTTCTTAGATCCTCTAATAATTTAGAATCTATTCCTACGTCTTTTAAATCCAAAACCTCGTCTGCAGGTTTTTGTATACCCATAGAAGCAGGCTTACCTACTCCCATAGCCTCTAAACCCTCTTCCTGCTGTTTAATAGGTTCTATAGACCCAATCTCTAAAGATACCACAGTTTCATAATCTTGAAATTCCCGATGCCTAACAGACACCTGCAGAAATTCAACCTCATGTTCTTCACCATTTATTATTAACAGAGACTTCATCATATACACCTATATTTGGTTATTTTTATATAAAAATCAACTAATAAATATAAGATTAATAAATTACAAAAACAATACCTGTATTTTTAATAATAAAACATCTATTATACAAATTACACTAGTAATTTCATTTCATCCATTGGGTTCGGCAAACGCCGTTTATATTCCATAGATGTATGTGTGTATATCTCGGTTGTGCGTGTAGATGAATGCTGGAATAAGTCTGCAATAGCTTTTAACGGAACACCCTTTTCATGAAGATATGTTCCGAGACAATGACGCAATAGGTGAGGATTAACATCGAGCGTTCTTCTGACTATTCGCCGGACAGTAGCTTTGCTGATGTAATTATTAGGATTCTCGCCGACAAATAACCAGCGTTGAGTCTTTTGTCTGTGCGTAGTTGGTAATGCTTCCCAATGCCGTATAAGAAGGTTGATAGTATAATTGTTCAATGGGACGAGATTATCTTTTCCGCCCTTTCCCTGACAAATCAATAAGGTCTTACGCACTGGATCAATGTTGTGTCGCTCAATCTTGCATAGTTCGCCTATCCTAATGCCTGTTGAATAAAACATGCCAACGATGGCTTTCTCGTGCGGATTAGTGATTTTATTGAATGCCTCCATGACTTCTTGATGTGACTTAACCTGTGGAATCTTATGAACTATCTTCGGTTTTTTTACTCCATCCATCTTATGCGGTTGACCTTCGATATTTTCATACAAAAAGTGTAAAGCCCAAAAACACTGCAATTCTTTTGACAGACTGCAATTTACCCCTACCCAAGCAAGAAACCGAATAATTTGCTCCTTGCTTACATGGGTGGGATGATGAACCTCTGGGAAATATTGACAGAACGTTTTCAGTCCCGACGCATAAGAATCATCGGTCTGCGGTGAAAGATGCCTCTGTTCGATAATAGTTTTTAAGTCGTTAAGAATACGCTTAATGTCCAATTCTAATCACTCCGATTTTGTTGGTTCAAACTGTTGTGAACTGTAATATTGGTTATACCGACAAAACGCCTTCCTTCCAAAATAATTTGTATCCAAGTTTTTGCGTTCCTCGAATGAAATCATCAATACATCCTTTCTCTTTCCATAGTTGTGTGAACGCGTAAGAGTATCCAGCATTCTGTTTTTCTATCACATTCCCTATGTCGAAGAGTTTATTTATATTTTCTGTGTTTATTGGTTTGGTTACAATTTCCGCATACTTAACAAGTTCCTCGTTAAATTCTGTGTCCGTAGTTTCTGGGTGTGTGCCGCGTTCACACGCATACTGTAAAAATGTTTTTGCCTCAGTAGCGTTTTGCGGTATAACACGCCGCTCAACTTTGACGGAATCAGCTTTGGTACGTTTGTCCGTATCTTTTGATTTTTCCATTGATTCGATTTCCTACGTTAGTAATATTTTCAGAACCGCAAGTTAGCGGCAAATCGTTAGCCCGACACGGCTCTTTTTTCTAATTGTTTGTTACTGTTGCGCAAGAGCTTCCAATATTTCCTGTCATAATGTATGTTGTCCCACGCAATCCATATCCATCTCTTTATGTCATATAGCAACCAGTCAAGTTTTGTTTTACCTATATAGTCTCTTCCCTCTTCTCCGCATTTCTTTTCAAATCTTGCATCATCATCGTATAGTCCCCATTTCTTACATCCTGTTACGTCCCAGTCAATGTCGCTCATATAGTATTCAAACTTAGCGAAGACGCAACAGTAACAATCTTTTCCGCCGTGCGGGCTAACCAGCGTATCAAATTGACGAGGTGAGCTTTTCATTTTTAATTCCTTAAATTAGATGCAAGCGGTTGCTGAATCCGAAGTCTATTCCGTGTCTGCTCATCAAGAGATAACAGACTTAAACGGCTTACTTCACTCACTGGTCGGAGACCTAAGCACGGGCAAACCGCTTGCACATTTGTATATAGTTTTCGTTGTCGCAATTTATACGCAATCCGTTATACGGACGCAAACTCTTTTCCATATTTCTTTTTATAATTTCCAAAGCATCCAGTTTGCATACTACAACCCTTTATTGGTCGTATGTCGGGTCGCGGGTTATAACTTCTAAATTTATGTTCTTCGCAAAATCCAGTATCTATTATTTCTTTCCCGTCGTGGCAATGTCCAGTAAAATCTATTGCTGGGTTGTTGCAGTTAATATGTATGCACTTTTTTACCTGTTGTGTTTTCATAATTTCCCTTTGGGTTTGCGCCGTATAACCACGCAATCAAGTCTGATGTGCGCTGATGTTTGGCGGTTATGTTAGTTTAAATTATCCATCTTAATTCTATTTCTTAGCGCACACAGCTTATTGCGGTATCGTTAGGCAGATTGCCTCGCGTCAATAAATGCTTGCCGAATTTTATTGGCTAATTTACGATATTGATTTCTCTGAATAGATGGAACTACGCTTACCGTTTGGTCTTCTTCTATACATCTAAATTCATTATCCAAGAATATCTTCACAATCATTTCCTCGCTCAAGTTGACAACGCCATCCGAGTTCTCGTTTTGGGCGGAAAATTTAGTTAGTAGAGTTACAACATTTTTGATGTTAATTATAGTTACTACTTCTTCCAACATTTGTGAGGGTCGCACATCATATTCTCCTCTTAAAAATTCTATTGCTTCCATTTTTAACTCCTTTAATTAGATGCAAGCGGTTAATGATGTATCCCAAAATTCGTTTAGCATAAATAAAATATGGGTTTTATAACCTGTCATTGTATGCTCAACCGATTAACCGCTTGCACTTTGTTAATAATTTTCGTGTGCCACAACTTAGCAACCAACCACTATACCAAAAGCATTCCATTTAATTTAAACCCCCAACCAAATGAATCTATATACTCCCGGTCTAATACTTGAAAACTTTGTATATTACTAATTAAAAACTGACGTATGTGATCATTTAGATAGGTGTCAAATAACCAAAGTGCTTGATTACCCTTCTTATTGACTCCTATTTCTGTAATTCCCCCAGAATGCTGAACCTGCTCACCGTTTTCTTTTAAATATTCTAATGTTATACATTTATGGGCTCTTAAAGCCTCTACTAAAGGTTCCATATCAGTAATCATTTTACACCACCTTCCATTTTATGTTCAAAACCTAATAAATCTTTAGCCTGCACAATATGAATCTTACCAAATTCATCATCGTCCTCTATCTCAATAACATTACTATTAATATAGTAAACAGTATCATTAATAGCAAGATCCCCCATACTAAAATTATTTGATGTAGTCTCTCCGGCAGATACCAATATTCCTGACAATACCTTAGGCTTGTTTGAGGCTGAGGTAATAACTTGAATAGAGTTACTTTCTTGTTTTAAATCTTCTTTTGGTTTAATAATAACATAATCATTTAAGGCTTTCATTTTAAACTCCTTTATATGTTTGAGATATTACTATATTCATTTACTATGCTATCCATAAATTCAATCATTTTACTTATAGTAGGATTCTTACCCATATTCTCACCTGCTTAAGGAATAATGTCATCAATTTCAAACAGCCGTTTTACGCCTAAATTGTATTCGAATAGTTTGGGTTAATTTCATATAAGCTCCTTATCTTTATATTCTTATACAAACTAATAAATTTTGGATAAATTAATATTAAGCTCCAAGTTAGCATTAGAATAGGTATAAAATAATATCTATCACCACTATTAAACACATCTGGCTTAAAACATTTATAAGATAGTCTAGGTAATGCAGATAACAAAAATGCAAAATGAATAGTAACAAATAAACATATTTCTTTTATGTTTCTTCCAAAATATAAAAACATAGTTATTAACCCTATATAAATTATATTTGCAATCCAAATATAATTTGTTATGCCCAAAGGTTCTGCAATAACTCTATAGGGTATTGTCATTACAAATCTAAGTGCATCTGCACTATAACCCCCCATAGGTAAAAACAATACTGCAGTTGCTTGAATAACAGCAGTTACTATTGCAATAAATAATAAATCTCTTCTATACAAAAATATAAATGGAAGTAATATAATAATAAATATGCTCGATAATCCTGTTGTTATAACAATTAATGAATCCCCTACCCATTGCCATGCGGTTATAGGTTTTGTTTTAAGCAGTAAAGTTATTGCTGCAACTACAAGAAACCATTGAAAATAAGCTACAAGAAAAGGTATTTTTGCTACTACTGCAATTGATAGCACCATACAATATTTTTGAAATTCTGAATACTTAAGCCTATCCGAGAACATATTTATTAGAATTAAAATAGATCCTAATAAACAACTCCATACATATACTGCTGCAGAACTGGTTAAATATGCAATTATTCTTGGGATAAGGTGATAATACCCGCTGTAGGGAGTAATAAATGATAATAGACTATATCTCCCATCATTGAATACCCAAGCATCCTCAAACCAAAAATCAGGTTGAATCAAAAGTTGTTGTCGATGCAATATTATAATCACAGTTCCTATTAAAAGAACTATGGATCTATACAAATTTTTTCTGTTCATTATATTGCTCCTATTATTTAATTATAACCTATATCAAAGTAATAAAAAATAATGTAGAAGTCAATACCTAACCAAATTATTAATGTTCAGCAATAAAACTTTTAATACTACCTAATATCCCTATCATTGCAGACATCATTAGTTGTATTAAATGATTTTACTTTTCTATTGCCCAAAGTTTCTAAAACAAATTTTTTAAGTTCACTAACTTCGTTCATTAACCAACCAATTGATAATATTGCTATACTAATTACATATGAAATGTCAAAAGGTACTCGAAATATAAGGTAAGCACAGACCATTATTGTAGCAACAAACATTAAAACATTAATAACAATTCTCCATGTTGTATCTAATATTTTCCATATCTTTTGTGTCATGTTAAAAATCACCTTATGTTTTATGATGTAAGTTTTAAGTGCTTAATTATTAATTACTCTCGTTTTAAATTTAATAAATAATTTAACAAGAGTCAATACCTAATAAAAAAATGCCTACAAAGTAGTAAGCATCATCTAATGTCTCTAATTTTAGTTTTGCCACCCCAACCAGTTGGACCTTTAATAGGCATTACTGTTTTACGTCTAAATTGGCCAGATAAACCATCCCGATGAGCTTGTTTTACACTTTCTTTGGTAGGATTCATTCTTAAAACAAGTCTATGTATTAATGAAGCATTACTATCTGCAAAATCATCCGTTTGAACAGGACCTGTGGAGGGATGATGGTAGTATACAACTCCTCCTGCATGATCCTCTTGCAAATATTTCATTTCAGTCTTCCACAGATTTATCCAGCCACCATCATCTACCCCATACATTTTAACGTTTCCTAATTGAGCCTCAGAAAGAAAATTTCCATACATCTCTGCCTTATAAGGATTTGTAAATGTAGTTTCAACTGCAGGCAACCCAGAGGCTTGAAGAGTATGAACAGGACTCATACTTTCAAATTGGTCAAAAACTATCTCTAAAATATAGTTTCTTCCCCCAAGATCATCCACTAGTTTAAATAAAAAATCTAATACTATACTTGGATCTACTTGAACCGTCTCATATTTACCCATACCCACATTCTTCTGAGTAGAATTAAATCCATGCATTCCGTCTATCCAATAAGTAACTTTCTTTGTAGAAAATTCTTCCTCAGCATGCCCCCAACTAATTGCATAGGTATCGGCTTTCTTTTTCTTTGCCTTTCCTCCAGGATCTAAAGCAATAATAAACCTTCTTCTTCCCCCAATATTATCCCTGCTTAATAATATATTTGGTTGAGGTATACTATTAATAACCTCTTCAGATATAAACTGTCCTGAGGGATTTTTAAAATGTGAGCCATACTCAGCATTACAACCCGCAGGATCTGATCTAAACTCCAGCTCTAAAGATTCTCTTGTAATTGTAGGTCTGGCCTCCCAAGTAGCTAATTGAAATAAACTAAAGCCTTCCTCTGGCTCTATACCCTCAAAATTTTCTTGTTCCATTCCTCCAGCCATACAATAATAATGATAAAACTCTCCAGCCTTTTCTACTACAGAGGATTCCATAATTACTCTACCCTCATCACCAAAATCTTGTACTGAGGGTATTAAAGCTTTTGTAATAGCATAATCTGATCTAGGATTCTCAGAAACCAACTGCTCTTCAGACTTAGTGGGATCAAACTTGGCTCTTTCAAAATGAGCAAATTCTGAAAGCATTAATAAGTATATAGCATTACCTCTTTTAGTTTTACTAGATGTGGTTACGGATTGAATATTAAGTGTGCCCGGTCTTCTAGGCTCTTTAGTGGAACCCACTCTAGGCAATAAGTCATTTCTACTTCTTATCTCATCATTCTCTAATTTATCTACAGGTGTAAATAGTCTAAGCTCTGTAGAATTATCCTTATCAAAATCAATGTATGGAGCAAAAAAATCCGTAGACCTAATATTACTATTAGACAAAGTAAACACAGCCTCCGCCTGATCTCCTGCAGCAGCTACGTGAGTAACATAAATAGGATGCCTATCTCTTATACCATAATATTGCTGAGGATTACCCAATGTAATAAGCTCATACATACTCACAGTGGCAAAGAAAGATAAAAGTGAACTTTTTGTTGAACGCCTCCCAAGTGCATATACATTTCTTTTAAATCTTTTATCTGTATTAACATCTATTGCTATATGCCACTTATCCCACATAAGATTTAATAAAGCACTCTCCTCTTGTGTTGGGGGATAAGCAAGCCACAAGCCATAATAAGTTTTAATTGCACAGGATTGAAATACAGTAGGGTTCTCCCCCATGTATTCTGTACTGCAAATAAAATGTAAGGCATCTACCTTTTCCATAGGTTTTACAGATTCCACAACCTCGTCAAAATATTGCTGTCCTATTTTTTTAAAATCAAAATTCATTTATACTGTCAATCTCTTTTGCTTTGAAATAACTTTCTTAGACTCATCCAGGGGTTCTAAAGCAGGTGTTACTATATCATCCATAATCTCTAATATTTTACTATACACAGCCCTGCCTTTATGCATATCACTTGTAAAAGCCTCTTTAATAATATAATTAGACAAGGCTAATAGCATATCATTAAATGTCCTATGCAGACCCTTCATAATTTCAAATCGTAATACCATCTTCTCTTTCTCCATAGTATTACCCGTGATATTTAATACATCACTTTGTAACTCATTCCACAAACCCTGACGTCTCTCTACTAATTCAAATAATCTATTCTCAGCCCCCCTAACCTTTATAGCAAGCTTTAAAACCTCTTCATTACTTCCTGCAGCTTTAAGAACATCATACTCTGAAACAGCATCATCACAATACTTACGAGCCCTCTGCACTATTCTTTCAATATTAGTTAAATCCTTCATACGACATCTTAACATCATATCAAGAACATATAAATAATCTACTATGGGTTGATTACCTGCCTCATAAAGTTGAGTATATACATCCTCTCCATCTCTTGAGGTATACTCCTTTCTTTGAGCTAACAAGGGTTTTAATAGGATCGATACATCTGTATGTCTTTTATGGGCTTCAAGATTTACTCTAGATAAAGGAGCAAATCCCGAGGGTAAGAATGGAGTATAATAAGCACACACCTCTTTCATAGTTTTTAATTTAGAAAAAATATCGAGGTTGATGCTATTTAAAATATTGGGTTGTGAACCAAAGGCATTACATATTTTACAAAGATGATGCATTTTATGCGCTCCTCACATTATGCAAAAGTATTTAAAATTTAAATTAGCTCTATATCTGACTCCAGAACATATGTTGATTCATTATCAAAAGAACTTCCATCTATATAAAAAATGGTTTCACCAGTTTTATTTAATATAATGGGAAATATCTTGGAATATTCACCCATAAGTATTATTTCAGAAATGCTACCCTTATCGGGAGCAATTTGTTTAAAATCCTCTACAATCTTTGTTATTACTTCATTAGCATGCCAAGCATGTTTACTATTGACCTTAACTAAATCCCCAACTTGAAACTTATGCTCAGGTATGTCCCAAGCTATGGAAGAAGTTATCCTTTTAATATCCTCATTATTATCTTTAGACAAAAGTTTCATAGGAAAATCTGCTTCTACAAAATCTGCTGTATCTTTGAATTTACCAAAGCCCCTAATCTCCACAAACCCCCTTTTTGTGAATATCTCACATATTTTACAGTAATATCTTTAAATTCTATGGGTAGGGTGGTTACTAAATATTGCCATCGTTTAGGAGCATTAATCCATATGTCTCCAACCTCTGCTATACTATCAAACTCCTCCATAGTATTTGCTACTTTAGGTTGTATAGGTATATCCCAACTTAAACTACTCATGCTAAGGGTACCCCATCTATTGCATCTAACATAATAATCCATTGATCGATTACTTCTAATTGCCTATCTACAGCAGTCAAAACATTTGCCGTATGCCTAGACACTGATGTAGCTGCTACTAATCTATACTCAATATCATCAAGTTTATCTACCAAGTCTCCATAAGTCTTAACCCCGCTAAAAAATTCAGTATCCCCGGTTCCAAAGCCTAAATAAGAGGGTATCTTTACGGGTAAAAACTTAATTAAACTATTAAGAAAATCAGAAACTAACTTTAATGTTCCAAAATCTGCACCCTCACTATCACTGCCACTTAAGGGTATAGAATTAACAATGTTACCAATTAATCCCTTATTTGGAGTTAATATAGCCTCTATAACTATTCTTTGTTTCTGCAAATTATTAGATACCACATCACAAGATTGCACATCAAACAGTAATTTGCTGCGCTGAGTTCCTAGGATTGATGCCTTTTGAGTGATCAAAAAAGACTTGATGCCCGTTCTTAAGGGCCTGGATAAATTAATAAAAAATTGAATTAGTCTAGGATCTATTCCTGTAGTTAGAGCTATATTTTTTGCTTGTGAACTTGACATTGTTTAATCTACCAGTTCTAAATCCTCTGTTCTAAAATAATCTCCGGTTATTTTTGTAATCTAAACTAACTATCCAAGTATCAATTCCTTTAAATTTTTCATGGCCCACTATGTAAAATATATGATCTGGATCCTGCCTAAGAATATTTTGTTTTGGAGAATTAAAGGTAATCCATTGCTCAAATGGTACAAATGTAGATTTTTCCCTAATTCTAACTTTACTGCCTACCTGTATCTCTTGACTGGGCATATCCCAAGAAAGCTTTTCATCCAGCTTTATAAGATACCATAATGTTTTTCTTACATCCTCATGCTTTTCACTTACAAGATCAATGAATTCTTCCTTGGTTCTAGCATTACCTACAACATAATAACCATGGTCTAAAGGTACTAGGTCTCTTTTGATGCCATTTATATTTTCAAATAAAGACTCACTTATTTTATTACCCTTTATTACAATACTTGCTTGGGGCAAGATTACACGATTAAGACCTAAAGAAACCCATCCATATGCAGTATAATACTCACCCAGACTTGTAATAGAACAAATAATATCCCCATCCTGCAAAATATCCCCCAGTTCCTTTTTACTAAATGGTCCATACAATAAAGGTAAATCCTAGTCAGCTTAGAAAAAAAACTTTTCTTTTGGCAAGATTTCCAAAAATTCCTGCCAATTACTATAAGGGAATATAGGATTAAACCCAAATGCTATAATAAAATTAACCTCCACCCCTCCTGTATATCCCATAGTGCCCCATGTTCCCTTTTCTAGATCTATTCCTATCACTTCACCAACACTACCCATATGTCTTACCCCAAGACCAATATTATGTAATAGACTAATAGAGGCGATGTTTCTTACCCGGTCACCCACCTGTATGTCTTGAATAGGTATGTCCCAGCTTAATGAACTCAATTTTAAAGCTCCATTGCTAACAAAGTTTCAAGCACACTTGTATTAATAGGAATCATCTCTCTAATCCATTCTTCAAACTGCTTCAAAAGAGAAATAATAGTATTGCCTTCCCCATTCTCTTCACCCTTATCAGCACTTTGAATCTTCTTTTGTTGTGTGCCAGAAATGGGGAATTCATATAAGAAACGTTCAATAACTAGTTGCATATTTTTATTCTCAATTATTGCTTTAAGCTTTCTTATTTGCTCTGACAATTCCTTATCAAGCTTATCAGCCTCTGCTAAAACCTGAGGTAGAGTTGCACTTGGAGAAACAGCTTTCTCTCTAGAAACTACTGCCCAAATCATCTTTTCATACGCCTGAACGTGATCCCCTGATTGCGTTAATTGATCATAAACCATATTAATATAGCTACTCATTACATCAGCCTGCTTAGCTAATTCAGATTCATAAGGTTTCTTAATACTATCTAATGTTTCTTTAATGGGCTTAAGAGCGGCTTCCATTTTTGTCTCAACCTCTTCCTTCTGTTGAATTACTTGATGCAGCTTAGTAATAGCCTCACTAACTTTACCACCGGCTTTTGGAATTACTCCCGGCTCTTTATACTCTTCCAAACCTGGTGCCTTCTTCTGATTCAGTTTAGGTTGCACAGGGATTACTAAGGGTTTCTTTTCTTCAGACTTTGATTCTGGAGCTTTAACAGTTACTTCATTAGGACTTTTTTTTGTTACTGAAGGAACCTGCTCTTCATCCTCTGGTCTATTGATTTTAATATCAAATCCCACAGCCTCACGTAAAGACGATTCTACCTCATCTAAGGGTGAATTAGTTTTGGGTCCATTATATTCAATATCTCGAGCAGGCTGTTTACCATAGGGAAGCATATCTCGGTCAGGAAAATTCTCCCTGTCCTTTACCTGGTTCTCATCCATCTTCTTAAAAGGAATATTATAGCCATCTCCCTTACCCTTAGTTTTACCTATAGGAAAATCAGTTAAACCTATTTCAATTTTCTTATCTTCTTCCATAGGTATACCATGATCAGAATGGCCCGTTTCATCCTTGTTATCCTTCTCTGGGCTAAACCCAAGTTCTTTTAAAGCCCTTACTTGCCGGGGCATTCTACTAACATCACCATTATATTCATTATCATAGGCTAAAGAGGCTCTAATAACAATAGGATCCTGTCCTACCATCATAACAGTTCCTCCTGCCTGACAGGCTGCTTTTACTGTGCCATCATCAAACTTAATAGTCAAATCCTCGTGTCCCTTGAGTAAAGCATATTTAATCTCCTCAGGATCTTCAAAAACCTGACCTGTATTATATTCAACAGATATAACCTGAGGTATGTTGGAAAAATGCTCTAAACCACCTGTAATGGAACCCTTCCAACTACCTGCTTGCATATCCTTTTTAAAACTTTTTCGTATATCATTCCATCGTCTCGCCATTTTTCCAACTCTCGCTTTCTTTGAATTTATTTGCTCTAATAAAGCATGATCTTCATCAATACTATCTACATCCATCTTGGTTTTCTTAACAGACTCATCAAGATCCCTATAGATGTGTTCCTTTAAAGCCTCATCCTCAAAAGCCTTAATCTCTGCAGTAGTCTTAACAACAGGCTTAAGATTCTGCTCCTGACCTGCCGGAACCATAGACTCTTGATTTGTTTGTGTATCAACCAAAGTAGTAGCCTGAGGAGTTTGCTGCTTTACTGTGTATTGCTTATTATCCTGAGGATTATACACAGCCTGTTGGGGGTTTAGCTGCTGATTTATGACCCCTGCAGGTTGTACAGGTTGAGGCTGGGTAGGCTGAGTTGATATAGAGGCAGGATTATCCCAAGCCACTCTACTTGAATACAATATATCATTAGCCTGTTGAATCAAGTCATTAACGGATTGTGAACCGCCATCGACAATACTGTTATGCTGATCAATTATATGCTGAAGCATATTTACTTGTGCTTCAGTAAGATTATTTACTTCCGGCATTGTTAAACCAGTTGTATTTGTAGGATCTCCATATAATGATCGAACATTAGCTAACAGTTCCGTATTTGTTTCTGTCGATGGCTCAGGAAAAGACTGATCTGCTTGCTTTTGATTTTCAAAACCCATTTCTTCTTCCTCCTTAGATAATGGTTTATCAGTCTTACAAGTATTACCGTCCTTACTTCTATATTCATATACTGTTTTACCATTTTCTTGAAACTGTCCAATAAATGTATACTCAGAAGACTGCTTCTCACTTGCCATATGAAAATTCGTAGGATCCGGCTTTCTAAATGTCGGGGTATCAGTCTTTCGTGGCTGACGCTCTACCTGACCCTTAAAATCTGTATCAGACATTAAATTTGCCACAGTCTCCTTATCAAAAGGGTATTCAATATTCTGTGCAGTCTTAAATACTCGAGGCATTATAATCTTTCCTGCGGGATCAATAACAACTGAAGCATAAACCCTTGCATGCTGATTACGACCATACTGCCAATCAATCTGACAATCAATAGCATTCAACATATCATTCTGTTGCCCGGCTTGTCGGGTATGCTCAGAACGTTGATACTTTACATCTGCATGAAACAATCCAACTTTGCTAGCAAACTGCTGCAAAGCATCTAAAGCCTTCATAACAATTAATCGATCAGTAAAAGTACTATAATTAGCTTCTTTCTCTATTTGATAAGAATCTGTGGAGCGAGACTCCTTATTTTCACTAGAGGCTATTGTTGACTCAGAAACTTTTAAAACTCCATTACAATCTGGACACTTAAGTTCTGCTTCTGTATTCTTTAATACTGCTAAGCGTTGTTGATTCTTAAGCTCAGGGTTATCTGCTAAAAAAACCTTCGCACAACCCTCACAAGCATACTTAATTGCAACAGTAGATGTCTGAGAAGCTGTTTTCTGTATTGGTTGGCCTGATTGAGAGGCTTTTATTAATTCATCAGTCTGCATCCAATTAGGAAGCTTCTGACTATGCTGATTGTTTTGAGGAACTATCCGTGACATTTTTATATCTCCTTAATTAAAGATTTGTTATTTAAATTCTTAAGTATATTCTTCATCTAATTGTGTCTCACTAACATCTATTTCAAAATCATTACTATCTACCTCTTCTAAATTACTATATTGATTACCCTTAAATAAATCTTTGGCTTGCTTTAAACAAGTAGCCCTTACAATAGCTTTACCAAAAATCATTTCACTATAGGGGGCTTCATAGGTCTTTATAGGACCATAATCTGGCTCACCCTCATAGTTTGTATTGCCTGTAAAATCTTCTATAATGGGAACATCCCAAGTTACTAATTGTCTCCAACTATTTAAATTATTTCCTGCATTAACTTGATTAAATTCCTTTGAATCCTCTATATCATTAAATCTAGGTTCAAAATTATCAGAATCACTTATTTCGGTTTCACCTAAATCAATACCCTGCTCATATACTTCTATTGCCTGTTTCTTACAAGTAGCCTTTAAAATTATATCCCCAAAAACTGTTTCACTATAGGGAATGTAAAAATTTCTTTTTACATTAAAATCTTCTTCATTTGCATAAGATTCATCATTTGTTGGGTCCTCTGTTTCAGAATCGGTATTAGGAAAATCCCAAGCTTGAACTTCAGCTTGAACATCATTTTCATTTTCTACTATAGGTTCCGGAACCTCAGGATTTACCCAAATCTCTAAGCCATTAATATTCCGATTTACTTTAACAAGGTTTAATGGAAATTCTGTAGGTTCTAAATAAAAATACTTGCATATATCGTAGTGTGCTTTGGAAACATTACTTAATAAATACCTATTACCTATACCCCTATAATTTTTAATAGTCACATCCAAAACTTTGCAATCCTCACCTGTAAAAATATAACTCTGAATATTTATAGACCAAACCTGGCCAGGACGTAAAGCCTCACTTAATTCTTCAATATTGGTTACAACTAATCCTACCTCAGGCTCCTGAATGGGTATATCCCAGGATAGCTTCAAGTTGTTAAATTCTTTATCAGTCATAATCAATTCTAAAGGAAATGATCTATCTTCAATTAAACAATCAGGGAAAGTTCTTTTAATTTCATATAAAGCTGTTTCACTCCAAGCACAATTAGGTAGGGACCATTCCTTCATTATAGCACCGTTTCCACTATCATCCTCCACAGTGTTTTCACCCTCTACCCCAGCATTATTTACATCAAATTGAGGGCAAATATTTAAATATAAACATCCAACAGATTCAGTAGTATCTTTCCAGACTTGACCTACCTCTATTACTGCCAAAAGTTCTTTAATATTATTTACTTTATCCCCAATATTTATAATAGGCAAATCCCAGCTATTCTTTTCTCTCTCCCCATCTGGGTAAATATCAATCAAATTTAATACACCAGCGCATAAATGAATGGCTTTTGGATCAAATTCTGGATGATACTTTAAAAGTACTTCTCTTAATGAACAACTACTCAAATGTTTTGTAGAATCTAATCCTTCCATCTCTCGTATAACTTCAGGGGTTATATACTTTTCATATAATGCATCTGCTAGTTCAGGATCTCCCTTACTATTATCATCCCAAGTCCAAATAGCCCAAACTCTTTGACCATTATTATATACCTCTCTACCACAACCTGAGAATCCCTTACCCTTCTTACCCCACCACCATAATGTAGGTAGGTAGGCTATGTCCCAAGCAATTTTCTCATTAGTATCAGTATATAAAAGGTTATCCCCGGAAATCCAATCCAAATCCAAATCATAATTTCCCAAAAATTCTCCTATCTTATCTCTTAATGGACCATCTAAATAACTATCCTGATCAAATCCACAATCATCCTCCGAATAGGATAACCCTGAACTTTCAAATGCTTTTATAGCATTATATTCATTATCTCCCCAAATAGCCCATACAGACTTTTCACCAGCTTTTCTAGGACTGTAGGGTAAAATCACCACAGGCACACCATAAATAAAATTCCCTGGGATTGCAAGCTTTGTATACATAACCCTATATTTAGGATTAATATCCCAAGTAGTTTTTTCAATATTTTCTTCTATTAATTCCATATTTTAAAAGCTTACTGGAGTTTCTTTATCACTTAATTCCCCATTTGGTGTAACTGGTGTATTAGGTTTTGCAGATCCACCCAAAGCAGGAACTGCTGGCGGTGCTTGACCTGGCTGTCCTTGAGGCGGAGCACCAATAGCCTGGTTTAAAGCCTGCTCTTCAGGGCTATCAACAAATTTAACTGTTACAGACTTATCCTTGGGATTGACCGTAGTTTGAAATTGTGGGCCAGAATCCTGATTAGAGTCATATAACACATTAGCATCTGCAGGAGCCTTTTGTGTAGGCTGTTCATTCTGCAGATTCTGATTCGGAGGCAAAGGAGCTCCGGCACCATCTGGTTGATCCTTCTTACTCTCACCATTTTCCCAACCCATCGGGGAAACTGAATCAGATATATCAGCAGCCATTCTTGATTTAGGAAGATATTGCTTAACAAAATTTGATCCCGCAGCTCTTTGCATTCTAAAGTCATTAATCTTCTGATCAGCCTCTTCAGGAGTCATATTAAACTTTTCACTAAGCTGTTTAGATAAATCTCCCTGAGTAACTTTATTACCCGCATTGCTCATTGTCATTTGCAGATAATCAAATATGTTTTTATCCCTATCTGCTAAAGCAGCATCCCCATCATAATTATCATAGGCTTTAACTCTACTTGCTTCTGCTATTAAAGCAGCTACAACTTCTTGATTACGTTCCATTTTGCTTGCCTCTATATTTAAATTGTTATTAGTTTCATCAAATTTTTCAATTCCAGACTCATCATTGGGATATATACTCTTTACACAGTTTAATACATAATCTGCATTACCCTTAGTAAATTTAATAGCCTCATCTTTGTAAATAGATATATTATCCTTACCAGAATTTTTGCCATTAACAAAATAAAATTTCTTGGGATTTAATCCTTTAAATAATACCCAAACAACATATTCTCCATTAGGATCTGATAACCTTTTTGTTACATTTTCTAAAAAGGATATGTCTGGCAAGTCCCAGCTAAACTTTAAACTAGATTCTGCATACAAATACTGAAGCATTTTATTAATTTTATCTACTTTCTCTTGATTGCCTTCAGCCTTAGCTTGTTGCAAATCCTTTAGATATTCATCCATAAGTTCTTTACGACTTTGCTCTACATTTTCTTTAGAGGGATTGCTATCAAACTTAAGGTAATCAGAGTCAGGACTTATCTTTTCCTTGGGTAAAGTTTTCTTTATCATGTCCCCAAAAGAATGCTCATTCAATACTTCACCAGGTTCTGTAGTTTCCAAATAAGGGTGCTCATACTTAGTCCCTGGACGCTTATGCATAAAATAATACACATCAGGATTAACATCACCTAGGTATTCCACAGCAGTTAAATTTTTTAATCTATCAAGTGGAACTCCTACCATAATATGTCTAATATAACCTTTCTTGTAATCTTCACCAGCCTTAGTCCTATATTCTTCTACATCCTTATTTAGTTCATCAAACCCACTAACAACCTTATCTTTGTCAGAACTAAACATACAACTAACTTCTATTTTAGACCCCTCACCATTATTCCCATAAGCACTATAGTAATTATTTTTTTTGTCCTTGAGTAACCAACCAATATAACTCTGGGGATTTTCGGGGTTTGGTTCTGCAAGCTCCACAGCTAATCTCTTATTAGCCTTAACCAATGAGGATTCTGTAGCTAAATCCTCCCCTAACTCCTGAATCTTTTGCTTAGCCTGTTGATCTCCAGACAACACACCCTTAATCAATGCATTAAATTCTTCTGCAGGTAGCTTAACTATTTCAGTATATATCTGAGCCCTTTTGCGGGGATCTGTAACATCCATAGCAGTTAAAAGTTTACCCCAATAGTCTTGGCCCAATCTAATATCCCAGCGTTCATTCTGTAAAGATTCAGTTTGCTTCTTTACGTGAGGTATTATATCTCTATCCAGGGGCAAATTATGCAGAGCAAAGACTTCCATAACACCCTTGGTCATCTCAGCCAATAGCACTACAAAAGTAGTTGCTGTAGCAGTAATTTTAATCTTTTGCTCTTCTTCCTCTTCCTCACCCTCCTGCTCTAAACTCATAGCCCCACCTATAGCCGGGGTTTCTGCAGGATCACCCTTGGTCCAATATCTATACTGGGTTAAAGGAATATATTGTTTATATAATTGCACAAGTTGAGGAGAAATTTGATTAAGTTCTTGCTGAGCAAAGAAAAACATATTTTTTGCTTTCTGAGCTGCCCCCTGGGTAAAGCTGTTAATGATTCTTTGCTTATCTACTTCCTTTTTTATATCCTCTTCATCAAACTGCTTAACCATCTGATCCCCAAAATTCAAAGTGGGTATCTCAGGCTTTTCATCCTTATTTTCAAATTGAAATTGACTGGGATCGATGTCTTCTCTTGTACCCAGCTTAACATCCCAATCAACATCCCCATGTTGCATTCCCATCTGCTCTTCAACAATTTGTATAGCCAATTGTTCTAATTGCTGAGCTACAGGCTGCTCTATTGCCTGTATCTGCTTTCTAATAGTCCTAACATCTTCATAAGCTTCATCTGCATTTGGTTTACCAGTAGTTGTTCTTATTTGCTCTACATTCTTATTAAATGTCTTAGAAGCATTCTGATCTATATAACCATCAGGCAAGGCTGCATTACCATGATGTAAGGATTGTCCTGTATTGATCTTATCTTCAATCTCAGGATGCATCCTCTCTTCACGCTGGGGATTGTATTGTATAGCCATTTTAATTTACTCCTATAGCTTTAGGGGCTGGCATGTGGGCTGGCTCCCTGTGTGGGGGATGAAAAGGATTATGATTAGGCTTACTTGGAGATACTCTATCCGGCGTTTCTGTATCAGGATCTACCTTTGTCGGAGTCTCTACATCTGGTTCTGCTTGGGGCATGTCTTGTATTGCACTGTGGAAGGCCTGTATTACATTTCCTTTATCTGTATTTATCGGATCGCCTTCTTTGTATTCAAATTCAAAACCACATCCTGGGCATACAAAATTAAGATTACTACTACATCCAAAATCTTTTCTATCACTATCTTTCTTACATTTTGGGCAACGAAGATAAATATTAGCTTTCTTTAGATGTGCAAATTGTTCTACAGGAACTTTTGTCCTACGTTCAAACTCTCTTTCAGTTAAAGCCTCACCATCAATAAAATACTTCACTGTTCCATCAGGATGAATACGAGCCGGACCCTTTTCATTGTGAGTCTTGCCGTGCTTATAGTATTCTTGATCTCCCTCTACACCTATGAATGCAGGACCCTCATCATTATGATATCTACCCTCCTCATCATAAAAATGCTGATTGCCTTTAAAATCTGTTCTTGTTTTATGATAGGGTAAAGTTACACCCTCTTCTCCGGCTAAAATAGATATAATATCCTCTACCTCAGCATACTTAATTTCATTATACCCAGCTACCTTAGCTTCTACTCCATTATCTGGACGAACAAAGGTATCACCCAATTGCAACTTCCTTTGCCAAGCCAATATAACCTTTTCTCCGTCTTCATTAATAAAACTAAATACATCTTCTGCTTCATCAAGGTTTAAATCATCAAGAGTAGGAACTGGAGCCTCTTTAAGCATCTTTCGTTTTTTTCTATTCAACTGCTCTTCATTTTCCCCAGTATCAAAAATGTCGTCCTTAGTATTCGGCCAGCTCTTTGTTTTAAATCTATCCATATCCAATTCATGAGGCATTAAATCTCCTGAGGGTTTATTCTTACCCTTAAAACCCTTGTTGCGGGGTTTAATTTTAGATTTTGAAGGGTTAGATTCCATATTAGATAAATTTTTTCTATCTAACTTGCTATCATATATTCCGTAATCTAAACCTCCTGTATCTCCTAAAGGATTATAATTTGTAGCCACTTTCTCAAGAGTAATAGTAATATTTTGCTTTCCACCTCTGGTATAAGTCTGTATACTTGATTGAGGAGATAGTCCACCCATACCCATAGGTTGAGGCACCTGAGGGACCGCTGGGGCAGGAACCTGCGCCTTTGGTCCCGTTTGTTCACTATGAGCTTCCTCTTTTGGTGCTTCTTGTTTAGGGGCTTCTGCAGGCTTTTCATTCCCACCCCCTACATTGTTATTATAAAAATCTAAACCCTTAGAAGGATCAGTAAATTCAATTTCAACCTTAGCAGTTCCTCCGCCACCAGTTTCATTCATAGTAATATTTTTGGATTTTATTCCCTGTGCAATAGGAATATCTTTTGGATTAGGAATCTTTTCACCAGCTGCAGTCTTACCCAATGAGGACACAGTAACTCTTCCACCCCCAGTAACATTAAAAGTCTGACCTACTATATCCCTTACATAATCAGTTGTACCATCAGAAAACTCAACTCTAAAGTTATCTGCCTCAGCATTCTCTAACATACTTGTGATATCAAAAGGATCTGTTATGGTAGGAGAATTAGGATCTTCATCAACATGAACACGAACAATAGTTTTAGGCTCTGCCTTACTATGTTCATTTATATAATTAGAAAATTCTGGAACCTCTGGAGAATTAGGATCTACATCAAATGCAGTCTTTACCAAAACTTCATTAGCAACTTTCAAAGCAATGTCATCATCACTATCCTGATAAGATACTAACCATTTTTCTTGTTTATGTGTTTCCGGATTTTCAAACTCTTTAACAGCCCAGACTCCCCCTATCTTTTGCATTGTAGAAGCCTCACGATAAAGCCCCCTCCCTATAGACTCAAATCTTTTTGAGGTTATAGCAGCCTCAAGCTTAATGTGTTGAGGATCCTCTTGAACTTCTGGCTTTGCTACTTCTTTTGCCTTAACAATTTTATGCACACTTGCAAGAATTTTCTTCATTGATTCTGACATACTGTAAATACTTCTATCTGGTGTAGGCATTGTTTTAATCCTTATAATTATATTATTGATTCTGACATACTATAAATACTTCTATCTGGTGTAGGCATTGTTTTAATCCTTTATTGACACCCCCATGCCATTAAGCATAGGATTCTTATACTACGCATTGGCTAAAGCACCATACGTTGTCGTATAAAGGCTCTGCCCGAGCCCAAGTATATTAATTGCTGCATTATGATCCCTATCTAAAACTAAACCACAATAGGGACAACAGTGAATACGTTCTGCTAAAGTTTTTTGAACTTTTTCACCACAAGCAGAACATCTTTGTGAAGTTACATTAGGATTTACTTTCACTACTTCCCTACCAGCCTCTTCCGCTTTGTAAGAAAGCATTTGAAAGAATTGACCCCAAGAACTGTCCTGAATAGACCTTGAAAGATGTCTATTTTTAATCATATTATTTATTTGTAAATTTTCTATATAAATTTTCTTATTGTTTTCTATGTAATGATTAGCAACTTTATGAAGATAATCTTTACGTTGGTTATTAATCTTTTCATAAGTCTTAGCAACCTGAAGCCTTGCTTCTTTTCTTCTATTAGAACCTTTTACTCTTCGGGAAAGCTTTCGTTGTTTAACCCTAAGTTCTTTAAGAAACTTTTTCAAAAACATGGGATTATTAACTTTATTCCCTTCAGAATCTACAAGGAAAGATTTTATCCCTACATCCAAACCAATTTCTTTTGTGGTTTCTGAAAACTGTTTTTTTGGGACTTCATCACAGGAAAAAGAAACAAACCATTTTCCTGTGGAATTTCTATAAATTGTAACAGTTTTAATCTTGCCTTCAATCGGTCTGGAAAGAAACAATTTTAATCTTCCAATCTTAGCAAGATGTAAATATCTTCCCTCAAGTTTCCAACCACTTTGTTTTAACGTGAAAGAATTATACCTGTCTTTAGATTTGAATCTTGGGAATCCTGGGGTTCCTCCGTGTTTAACCCTTTTAAAAAATGCTTGATAGGCTTTATCAAGTCTTTCTATAACATCCTGCAAACATTGAGAACCAACTTGTGCAAATTCAGGAAAAGCTTCTTTAAGTTCCGACAGTTGATTCATCTGATCATAGCAAGATATGGATTTCTTACTTTGTTTATAAATAGAAATTTTTTGTTCAAGTGCAAGATTGTAGAGTATACGACACTGCTCAAGCGAAGCCGAACAACATACCTCTACATTTTTGGAAAGTTTAGCACTATATTGAAAGGTGCGTCTCATTTTATTGTATTTAAAATCTATCAGCAACGTATTGTATCATTTTTCAATTCATCGTGCAATCGTGAGGGGAGTTGGAATCGAACCAACCTGTTGAACCTTATGAGAGTCCCGGGCAACCACTGCCATCATCCCCCTATTACTAACTTCCCACAAACTCATTGTCTGGGTCTGCAAAATTAAAGCTAAAATCTAAATCCTTCATTTCTTTTTTAAACTTCCTAAAAAATAAAAAGCTACCCATAACTATAACTGTGCCTATACCCCACCACCATTTAGAGTTTTTCATTGGGTAAATCC
The DNA here is from genome assembly GCA_023229385.1 of Candidatus Omnitrophota bacterium. Classification (GTDB taxonomy): domain Bacteria; phylum Omnitrophota; class Gorgyraeia; order Gygaellales; family Profunditerraquicolaceae; genus UBA6249. Next base: position 66,467 of record JALNZI010000002.1, read on the forward strand.
TTTTCACTTAGTTTATAGCAATCGGGACAAAGATCATTAATAAGAATTTTAATAGGCTTAAGCTTTTTGCAGGCTAAGCAAAGCTTCTGCTCATCTTGCTGAGGATTAATTTCCAGGCTCATAGTCTTAACTAGCATATAGCATTCTCCTAACAAGCAATATATGCTAATCCAAGAAATAAAATCAAGTTTATAGGAGTATGAAATTAAGATATGTAAAGGAAGAATTTATTAAAAAAGCCATTTCAAGAATTAGTGAACTGCTAAGTAATACACATTTTGAAAATTTTACAAAAAGGTTGAATAAAAAATATGCTGGAAGATTGCTTACTTTTCCCGGCATACATACACAAGTCGTAAAACCTCCCTGGGTTTATACATCCTATGTAGTTATTATAATCTATTACACTAATTCAACATATATACTCTCAAGAGACATATTGAGACTCCTTTGAATTTGTTCCCCATTGTTAGTATATCCGCTACCATTTGCAGATAGCTTCACAATCAATACAGTATAGTTATGACCCCTTTTACAAAATTTTGCTTAGCCAAACCTATTAGATGGGTTTTGCCTCATCAAATTCTTTGTGTAATTGTCAACCCCTAATATCCAATCTCTTACTCATATTTTATGTCCTATTTAATATAGAATGGTATAAATAATAAAATAATTGACCCCCTAACCAGAAGCTAAATAATAGGGATAAACCCCTTATTATTACTTCGATAAATGTTTGGGGGACTACCATCATATTAACAAATATGCATCCATAAAAAGCAAACTCCTTGATCCACTCACACCAGTGCCAAGCATCCCCAAAATAGGATGAGAACTTAACCTGTTTATAGTAATATGTGGGATCACAATGTACCCAAGAGGCCCATTCTATTAGATCCCTGCCCTTTAACCAATCAAGTAATTTATTATCCTCGGAATGATTCTTAATTGTATCTGTTATGGCTTTAGCAACATTGTATAAAAGTGAGGAGTAAATTGTAAATATAATTGCTGTTATCTGCATAAAAAAAATTCTTAATTTACGGATATTGAACTAATAGAATTATATCATATAAAGATATCGGAGCATAATTAGTTACTTCCACTGATACATTTATACTCTTATTTATTCTATCAATTATAGGTTTGCTATTATGCACATGACCATGAATAAGCCAATCATACTCCTCCATAGGTTTAATACTTGTAGCTGTAACGGGGTCATGGATTAACCGGAACCTGTGACCTCCAGCCTCTATGTAATCCTCTATCAATACTTTTTGCACATTCTTTGGGGGAACTGTAGTAGGACGTATCTTATGATCGTGAGACCCCTTGATATAGGTTACAATAGTTCCTGGTAATTGTTCACACCACCATTTTGGAGTATACTCTCTTCTTTCTTGCCTTCCAAATGCCATATCCCCAAGAAAATAAACAAGACTATCCTCTTTAACTATCCTATTATAGTTATTAAGAAGAACCTCATTCATTTCATCTACTGTAGCAAAAGGACGATTGCAATAATCAAGAATCCTCTTATGACCAAAGTGAAAGTCTGATATAATAAATACGTTTTTAGCTTCTTCTAAAGTATAGATATCCATAATATTATTTTCAATTTATATTTGTTTTATTTAAATTACTTAATAATATTTGATTTTGCAAATTTTTATCTTTGGGTAGACATAATGTTATAAATATATTTCCTATATCACTAAACATTTTAAATCCCCTAATTGGTTTTCTGATCAGAGGTATTCTGTTTTGCCTTTTTAAGTGCCTCCTCAGCCAACATCCAGCCCTCATCTTGAGGAAGCATTTCAAAGCTTGTATGTAGCTCCCCAACACCCCGATACTTCCAAGATTCTATATTAGCATAGGCTTTAAGAACCTTTTCATATATTTCAATCTTTCTGTCCATTAATTTCATTATAGTAATTACATTATTATCCTCCTCTAACCCATCACAACCCCCACAACCCTCAGAATCTATAGGATCACCATCTGCATCACAATACGAAGGTGGATAGCCTAATTTTCTTATGTTCCTATGTCTCCAAAACCTATCCCAACAAGCTTCTATCGTGTATGTTACAACCCAGATCATAACCACTAACATTAAACTACTCCACGCACTGCTGCTTGCAAAATCCCAGACACTCATTTTAAATCTCCTTATTTTGTAATTTTATGGTATTCTAGTATAGTCATTTGCATCTACAAGCTCTATTACAAATAGATACAGTTTTCTTAACCAACACAGGGGATTAAAAATATTATGATAAATTTTAAAAGCATTTCTGGTCCAAAATAATCCATAGCATCTTCGGCACTGATTATGATATTTTGATCTAAGCATTCTATCAAGGCCCTTTTTCAACTTCTTTGTGAGTTATTTTTGGCAATGTAAAATCTGCTAATGTATGGCTCATTGCATTGAATCTCCTTTGTCAATACCTGACATTTTATCTCTTACTCTTTTTGCTATCCAAGGAAACTCCTCAGCAAAAATCTCATTAAAAGTTTTCAAATACAAAATTACAGAATCCTGATAAGCAATAGCAGAATCCTGCTTTGTTTTTTGTATCTGCAAGGCCACTATATCACACTTTAATTCTACAGTTCTATTCTCCAACAATCTTAACTCTGATCTATTAACCAATGTATCAGAAAGGGTTGCGAATCGTGTTATTACAGTTTTATGTCTGGGGTTTTCAGGTTCAAAAATTACAAGCATACAAACCACAACCAATATTACATAAATAAAAACCCTACCCACATTACCCGACCGTTTATCCCAAGAACATATCCCATCCCACCATCTGTTCAGTTTATATAAATTCAGTTTAAGTGAGTTCATGATCATAAAATACTCTAATTGTTTAAAATAAAATTTGCTTTATATACATTGTTTAAGGTTATGCCACACCACCCATCGACTTTAATATAATTATTTTGCTGCCAAAGCAACATATCAGAATCATCATCCAATATTACATAATTTTTATACTCACTAGAATAGCACCCTATTAATTTTTCATTGTCTTTTATCCACTGTCTTATCTCATTACCCCTTACAGAACCCTTTCCTAAACTAGGTGTAATTCCTATAATACTGCCCCGTATTACTCCGGCTTTATAAAGTGTACTTTTAATGGAGTATTTCATACTCATCCTCCAAGCAGAGCTAATTACTAGTTTACATTTAGATTTTCTAATTAAATTATTAAGCAGCATTATATTGCGCTTATCCAGCTCATTATAAGGATGTTTCTTACCTACAGACCCACCAAGTTGTTTAAATTCATTTGGAATTCTAATGTTTCTCTTCTTAGATTTAGAAGCTATTAAGTCCAAATAATACATCACCCCATTATTAAGACAGCCATCAATATCTATGAAAGCCACCTTAAGAATGCCATTGCTTCTATATTTTTTATATTTTTCTAACATGTATTATTTACTTTACCATACCCACAATTTTAAATCCTTGATGCTCTTTACGCCATTCTAATCCTATTTCTGATGAATAAAGAAACCCATCACTTCCTATTAACATACCTGCCGCAGATTTCTTTTCAAACCTACCATGCCATTTACCTATTTTAGGATCACACTCTGAACAAAGTACAGGACCTTCGCCCCTACTCCAATATTTACTAAGTGCAGTATTTTCCATACAACCACATTTTTCACATGAAAATATTCCCATTTTTATTTCCTTTAATTATCAAAGAATCCACATAACCACGCTATTAATAAAATAAAAAGTCCAAGTCCTCCTGTACAAGCTATAAACATTATTAAAAGGACTATGTTCCAACCATCTGATTTCATTTTGCATTTCTCCAGGTAAGTTTTGGGTCTCTTTCTACCACAGCCAGATCACAACCAATATTTTTGCAAGTCTTGCTACAGAAAAAGGCTAATTGGTATTGACCACTAAATCCATCCCCATTAACACTTGGTATAGCATCCCTTGTAGGAACTTCTATACCACATGAATCACAACGCACAATAGGCATCCAGATTACAGCTTGTGAAATCAACATTTTATTTCTCCTTGTTATTTATGATAGTTTTTATATTAGTATTAAAAATATACTGTCTCTTTGCTTGTTTTTCTATAAAATTTTAGTATATATTGTTTAATCGTTACCAGGAACAGTAAATTGATTAAAACTTATAAATTCAGAGCTTATACTAATAAAGCTACAGAAATTCAAACTAATGTAGTCCTTGAGCTTTGTAGACAGATGTATAATTTGGCTCTTGAACAAAGAATAATGGTTTATAAGCAAAATAAAAAGTCTGTTTCTTTTTATGATCAAAATAAACAGCTTACCGAGTTTAAAAAAGAATTTACACAATTTAAACAAGTGCCTTCTCAAGCTTTGGAAAATGTTATTGATAGACTTGATAAAGCTTATCAAAACTTTTTTAGAAGAGTTAGAATAGGCGAAACCCCTGGATTTCCAAGATTTAAAGGTTATGAAAGATATGACTCTTTTACATTGAGACAAGGTTGTGGATACAAACTTGAAAATTCTAACCTTATCCTTAGTAAAATTGGAACCTTTAAACTTAAACTTCATCGTCAAATCCCTTTAGAAGCTAAAATTAAAACTGTTACTATTACCAGAAAAAACAATAAATGGTTTGTTTGTTTTTGCTGTGATAACATTATACCAAAAATTCTTCCTAAAGTCAATAGGTCTATAGGCATAGATGTAGGTTGTGAAAGCTTCCTTACAGATTCCAATGGGCTTAAGGTAGAAAACCCTAGATTTCTTAATAAATCTACTGAAAGAATTACTAAACTTCAACAAAAACTTGAAAAACAACTTAAAGGATCTAATAGGAGAAAGAAAACTAAACTTCTCTTGGCTAAAAAGCACGAAAAAGTATTTAACCAAAGATTGGATTTCCAACATAAAGTTGCAAAGCACTATGTTGATAGCTATGATACTATTTGCCATGAAAAGATGAATTCCTTTAAAAGTTTTACTAAACTCAATCGAAGTATGAGAGATGTTAGCTGGTTTAGGTTCTTTGATATTTTGCAAGCCAAAGCGGAAGAAGCTGGGCGTACAATAGTTAAAGTGCCTGCCAAAAACACTTCTCAACAATGTAGTAAGTGCGGAGAGATGGTTAAAAAAGATTTGTCTGTTAGAATTCACTCTTGCCCTCATTGTAAACTTACTTTAGATAGAGATTTAAATGCTGCTTTAAATATTTTAAGGCTTGGGATGAGCCTACAAGACCCTACCTTTCCTGGTAATGACTGTCTTGTGAAATTTGATGATTTAATCATTAATTAATCCACTTTATGGTTTCCTCAAGCTCCCCAGATCCAAACAGCTCCTGGGTTATATGTTGAGAGGGAATTAAAAGGTTGGGGTTAGGGTATTTAAGAATTTTGGTCATAGAGTTGTATCGTAGAACTCTTTAATGGTTGAGAAGAACTCTTTAATGGTTGAGATATCTCTGAAACTAGACTCATTTATAACATAGTTTCTAAACTGTGATTCTGGCAATGCTTCTAGCATTTCACACAATACATCATCTGAAGCTATCATAATATACTGCAACAAAACTTGTTGTGCAACTTCTTTTGTAATATTACATGTACTTTTTATACTCATTTTTATTTCCTTTTCTTTAGGCAATTACAAATAATTCTATAATCAATATATAAAATTTGGACACTAAAGTCAATCAAACTCGCCAAGAAATTTCACCCACAACTTGCAAAAGTGTTTTGGTTAATTTCTTAGATACATACACAGGACAACCCATACAATAGCATACTACTATATCATTTAACATAAAGTATTGCTCCAGGGATTTTATTCTTTCTATATCAGCACCTGCCACCTTTAAAGCCTCCTGCAGCAAACCCCATTGTATTAGCATTGCTATGGGGCTTTTTTCTTCTTTTACTAAATATTGAAACTGGGCTAACATTGCCCCGGCTACTTTTTTATTCTGTTGGGTTAAATATAAGGCTATAGCATCCTGCTCAACCTGTGTAATCTCCTTAATAATGGGTATTTCAGAGGGAACAAATTCACATAGTTTACATAGGGGACAGATGGAGGAATTTATAGACCAAATATCACTATCTTCGTTATATGTATCTTGCTTGTAAGGGCAATGCTCTGGAGCCACTATGTAAGGTCCATAACCTATTTGTTTTAAAATTACTTTAATCATATTTAAATCCTTAAATTAACTTTATCAATCGGTATTAACCAAACCCATATTTATGTTATCATATAGCATGACCCAATGCCCGGCATAATCATGAACTACAATTTCTCTATTTATAGTACCCCCATTTAAATTTGGATCTCTACCATAACCTCTAAAAAATTTTATATAATACTTCTACCACGCAATTGCCCAGGTTCATTCCAAGTTGCTGTAAACGCATCTCTATAAATTGATCTGGTTAACTCCTGTGATACATTAAAAATCTCTTTTGAAATTTTATCCCTATTATAAATTCTCATTCTTGCAGCCCCCTTCACAATATCTAAAATGTGATCCACTAATTCTGAGGGTTCTGGTCCAAAAGTTAGCTTCAACTCATCACAAACTTGCATAACGGCATCATCGAAACTACTTACACTCGTTAGATTTAAATCTTTCTTTTTTGGATAGGTTACAAGAACTTCTTGTGGCACAAAAGCTTTTATTTCTAATTCATAACCACACCTTTCATAACATTGATTTATTCTAATATCAGTAACCCCCTCAATAACAGTGCCATCCTCAGTCTTAACTTTACCCTCCTCCACAACTAAATAGGACATATCAATTCTCCTCTTCTAAGTAAGGTTTAATAATTGAGGCTTCTTCATTATTAAAAACATGCTCACCTAACAAATGCTTATAGATTCTTCCTCCGAGCCCAAAAATACCGTTTCTCTGCATCTTGATTCCACTAGGAAATTTCTTGGACTTTTTAATAACATCCTTCCAAATAACTTCTGCTAATTTATCAGCCCTTTTAAGTTTCTTATCACATTCTGCACACAAAGAGGTATTAGTATTTGGCAGCTCATTAAACTCTTTCCGAGTAAAAGTCTTTCTTAATTGACAGCCGGAACAATTAAGTATATAATTACCCTCAGGAACTGTGTCTATATCATTATTTATAAACATACCTTGATTAAACATTATTCTTTTCCTCTAGAAATTCTAAAACATCTGGATCATTTGTTGCATCATACAATTTAATTTCTTTGGGTAAAAATTCTTTAGCAATATCACAATCCTTTCTATCAGGACAAGTATAACCACAATATAGCTCCCTAACTAAAAACCCAAAAGTTTCTACAAAATCAATAGCCCCATGCTCTTCATCAGGTATATGTTTAAGCCACTTATGTACCGGAAGATTCCTTTGAATCACATAGGCTTGAACCCTTAAAAGTTCTGATAATCTATTGCATTTAGAAGTCATAATAACTCACACAGGTCTGTACCAATCATTGCCATCTACAATTTCCAGAATAAAATTGTATGCTTTTTTAAACAAACAAATAGGATTGCACCATAAATGATAAGCTTTAAAGGGTTTCCTGCTCCAAAATAAACCCTCACATCTTTGGCATTGATTGTGATAGTATTGTTTTATGTATTTATTTTTGATCATTATTTTTCCCTCAATATTGTTCTGTATCTTTTTTTAAACAAACCTACTATGTGGGGGTTCTCTTGAACAATCCAACCCCCTCTTTTACCATAATAAGATCTCATATACGTAAGTAAATGCTGAAAGTCCTTACATTCAAGTATACGAATGGCTTTACCATTTTTTATTTTTCTTTTTATCTTAATTTCAATCATTTTAATTTCCTAATTTAATTATTTACACGGACTATACAAGATTCTAACTTGTGACCCTGAAATTAGAAATTTCATGCTCTATCCATCTGAACTAATAGTCCAAAACTTTAGCACACCGGGAAGGAGTCGAACCTTCAGTGGGATCACACCCGGAAGTTTTGGAGACTTCTGCATTACCAGCAATGCTTCCGATGTATATTTGTATAAATTGTGAAACTATAGGGTCGTCACAAATCCCTATAAGCCCTTCCATTTTTAATATCTACTATTGTCGAATAGGAAACCTCAAAATCGTTACTCAATTCTTTTAAAGTTTTATATCTTACATTATTGAGAGCCACCTTAATAGCCTTAACTTTTTCTTGATTCAATTTTCTTCCAAATAACTTTTCAAAAGGCAACTTTGGTTTTACCTGAGGATCATATTTTGAACTATACCCATTAACATATCTGCCATTGCCCTTACCTTTTGCTTGCCTTCCTTTTCTTACTTTATCTTGAACATTATCATTTTGTGAACCACTAAACAAATGTTTTGGATTTACACAAGCTGGGGTATCACAACTATGACATACGAGCTGTTCTTTTGTTAATACAACATTATTAGACAGTTCATAAGAAAGACGATGTGCTCTAATATGCCAATGCTTACCAGGATCCCTAAACTGAAAAATCCCATATCCATCCTTACCAACTGTAGGACATAAAATACAATTTTCTGTATCAAAAACAAGGCTGTTAATCCTCTGAATTGCTTTTTCTCGTGCTGTCATATAAACCCTTTCGTTAGAATTAGCATTACCCAAGCAACACCACGTGGAGGTTTCTAACAAGTTGCTTTGGACGTGCCGATTTTCGAAAATCGGGTCCGAGCAACAAGTCATAAAAAAGACTACAAGTTTAGTTTAATTTAATCTCTTTATCTATTATGCTAAATTAAACAACCACATAATAGATGCAATCTCTCTTTTTACTACACCCAGCTGATTATTTTCTGAGTTCCGCATCCTCCACCATCTGACTTTCTTCTCTTACGGGAGTATTGCTACCCATCAGAACCGTAAACTTATAAGGTCTTAAACCATTACAAGTTCTTTATCAGCAAAGACTAAAGAACCGTCTTCACTGATAAAGGATGTCGATTTATGGTCGGCATTTTTAGTTTTCTAACTTTAAAGAGTCAGCAACTTACCTGCCTCTTCTACTATTGTTACCCGTCGAATCCAATTCACGCCCGGTTATCAAAGAACAAAAATAGGTTTACAGGCAGTCCAATTACTCGTAGTACAATTAAAGTACTATCGACCCACAACAAGGAAATAGGTATGGACATGGGGGCAGACCCGAACAATGCTTAGCTTAGCATATATCATTGTCCGTGTTCCTCGTTACCATGGCTCTAAGCTGCCTACCCGTAAACCAAATTTCAAAAAAACAAATAGACAGGATGTGCTTACCTTATCATAATCCAAAAGAATTATAATAACTCGGAGCTTCACCATCCTGTCATTTTATTACACCTGCAACTATTAACCATCCAACTATTAACATAAAAAACACAAGTATAAATATAATTGCATCAAATACATTATTTTTAGGACGTCTTTTATATAAATCGACAAGTGTCCTAGACCATAAAAGCGTAGATGCCACAATAAATATTCTAATTAAAGTTTCCATTTTATACTTGATCCCCTTCTAATACTTGTTTTTATCTAAAATTTTACTATATATTATATGTAAGAACTATTGAGAACAATACTTTGATTAAAACTTATAAATTTAGGGCTTATCCTAACAAAGCTACAGAAGCTCAGACTAGTATAATCCTTGAACTCTGCAGGCAAATGTATAATTTGGCTCTTGAGCAAAGAATAATGGTTTATAAACAAAGTAAAAAATCTTTGACTTGTTATGATCAAATTAATCAACTTCCAGAATTTAAAAAAGAATTTCCTCAATTTAAACAGGTTCCTTCCCAAGCTTTTGAAAATGTAATTGATAGACTTGATAAAGCTTATCAAGGCTTCTTTAGAAGAATAAAAACAGGTGAAACTGCAGGTTTCCCAAGATTCAAAGGTTATCAAAGATATGATTCTTTTACACTGAGACAATGTGGATATAAACTTGAAAAATCTAATTTGATTATTAAGAAAATTGGAACTTTTAAACTTAAACTTCATAGGTCCATTCCTTCAGAAGCTAAAATTAAAACTGTTACTATTATCAGAAAAAACAATAAATGGTTTATTTGTTTTTGCTGTGATTGTATTATACCAAAAGTTCTTACTAAAGTCAATAGGTCTATAGGCATAGATGTGGGTTGCGAAAGCTTTTTGACAGATTCTAATGGACTTAAAGTAGAAAACCCAAGATTTCTTAATAAATCTACTGAAAGAATTACTCAGCTTAGCCAAAAATTGTCTAAACAAAAGATGGGATCTAACAGAAGAAAGAAAACAAGACTTCTTCTGGCAAAGAAGCATGAAAAAGTATCTAATCAACGCTTGGACTTTCAACATAAAGTTGCAAAGCATTATGTTAAACACTATGATTTGATTTGCCATGAAAAAATGCAAGCTTTTAAAAGTTTTAGAGGTCTTAATCGAAGTATGAGAGATATGGCTTGGTTTCAGTTCTTTGATATACTTTCTTACAAAGCGGAAGAAGCTGGTAGGAAAATAGTTAAGGTTCCTGCCAAAAACACCTCTCAGCAATGCTCGGGATGTGGTGAAATAGTGCTCAAAGATTTGTCTGTTAGAATCCACTCTTGCCCTCATTGTAAACTTACTTTAGATAGAGATTTAAATGCAGCACTTAATATTTTAAGGCTTGGAACGAGCCTACAAGACCCTACCTATCTCAATAGTTCTAGTCTTGTGAAATTTAATATTTTAGTTGTTGAATAGTCCACCAAATAAGTCAAGCTTAAAATAGGTTCATAACATTATTATATATCTTTATTATGTTCTAATATACAATACTTTCTTATAAATGTTAAAGCTTTACCGTCAGAATATTTTAAGAGTTGCCTAAACTTTGCTGATTGAAAGGGGGTGGCATGACCCTCATAACGCTTGCCATTAATAGTTATTTTTATTACATCTGGGCTTCTTTGAAAAGATACAAACCTTACATCTAAATCAAGGTCTGCCATTTGTTTTCTCCCATACCCATTTAGCGGGATGATATTTTTTAGGTTTAGTTAAAACATAAATTAATTTCAAACACCAAACGCACTCTTTATAAAATACTTTGTTTCTTCCTTTAGCATCGCAACACTGCACTATTTCACGAAAAGGGTGAATGCCTATATGACATAAAAAATTCTTCATTTACCTTATATTTCCATTGGTTTTAACACACCATACCAACCAATAACCTTACCTGTTGGAAGATCTGCATCTGTATCCCACCAATGCTCTAAAAAGGTTGTCTTTCTCATTCTATTTATAGGCACAAACTTACTTTTTAAATCTCCCTCTACATAATTTGATGAATCTGCTAACCATATATAAAATAAGTCCAATCCAACAACCACTGTATAATGACCGTCTTGACCAGTGTTTGACCCTGATTGATAGTCTACCAAAACTGGTATATTCTTTTTCAATAACTTTTTTATTGCATTAAAACTTCCGTGTTGACGGGTTCTTAATGTAAAATTGTGAATCTTTGCAATAGCTCTGATCTGCTCAAATGATGTGCCCTCTTCTTCAACGTCACCATCATGTATAAGCTCCTTTTCAGAAACTTTATAACCATAAAAGTTCATAATAGATCTTATAGAAGCAGGCCCACAGCTCCAATCTTGCTGCTGTCTATAACACTTGAAGTTTTTTATGTAATGGCCCTCGAAAGGTTTGAGGTCTTTTGCTGTTATTACTGGATTCATCTAATCTCCTAGCAAATGATAGCACATTTATACACAAATTTTTATCATCAGAACATTTAAGATTTTTATAAACCCCCATCTTAAATATCTCAAGGTCATCATTCATTAAAGGTAGGGATGTATCATAATCCTCTGTGTAAACTGTATCAGACAATCCCGTTATTTTAAAAGCTATAGAATAAGTACACATGATAAACTCCTTTGCGATGGTTCTATTCTTGTAAAATTTAATAATTTATTCATTGAATAGTTCATGCACTTGTCAAATCTTTAACTTTGCTATAACCCCCTTCCTTATATACAAGGTATTGCTTTTCTGCGTAACTTGCAAGTCGTTGACTATGAGTAATTAATACAATCTGCCTATTAAATCTTTCAGAAAGAGATGCTAAAAGCTTTCCTAGTTTCTCTGTATACAAATCCCCCACAGCACTACTGGGTTCATCAAGAAATATGGGGCCTTGAATCTTAAGAAACTCGGCCATTACAAGCCTTAATACTAATGCAATAACCTGATTAACTGCTCCCCCATACATAAAGTTAATGTCTTTATGCTCTTTTACTAAGTCCTGTATCTGCCTTTCATATTTACCCGGCTCTTCAAGATACTTATGAAATCGATCCTCATCCTCTTTGCTTCTTAGAATAAAAAAGTCCACCTCTACCTGATTACGCCTATTTATAAATTCTATACAAAATCTTAAATCCTGCTCAAATACATAGTGTAGTGCCTCTGTTACGATAGGTGAGAGATACTCAGTGATCCCACGCTCTGTTCCTAACACCAATGTACTAAGCAGGGTATGAACCTCTTGCAGCAATTTCTGCTTCTCTTCAAATTTTAACTGCCTCTGATTAAGTCTTATTATATCAGACTTCAACATATCAGCAACGCCCTTCTGCTGCATCAACTCAGAATGAATATTTTTAATTCGTTCATGCATTAGATATCAAGCCTCTATCTACCAAAGCAATTACTTTTTTCTTAAGATCATCAAAAGATCCATTATTAAAAATTACATAGTCTACTAACTTATGATTTATGGGAACTTCACTTGCATGTTGCATTTCACCCGTTCCTGAACGAACTAATCTTATAACCAGTCCCCCTCTTACTTTTATAGCTTGGGCTTCATTATCAAATCTTACATCAGTAATAACACATATCTTGTTATGTAACATTGTATGATTTACCCCATTAAACAATTGCTCTACCCAAAAATCTTTACCAAATATGTCTCTATGAGCCTCTGTTCCATAACGCTGAAGAAGGGCTCTCATGGTAAAGGGTTCTACCATTATATCATCATCTGGAAAACAATAGTCAACAGGACCGCCCCAATCTTCATCTAAAATAAGTCTAAATTTAACGCTATCAAAAATTTTCAAACCCTCTAACTGCTCCCTATTAATATTAAGTAAAGCACAGGCAGAATCTTTTAATTTATCTGCAAATCCAAATCTCTGACAATCCTCACCAAAATGTTCTTTAAGAATTTGATAAACTGTATCTTTACCTGAACGAGCCGCCCCTGTTATACCAATCCACATATCAAATCTCCTTCGACTTTTCATTCAATAAAACAACTATACCATTATAAACTCTAAGTATACTTCTTTGATATTCATCATATAAAGTTATAAACTCGTCCAATGATGCTTTAATATCTTGTTTTGTTACCAAACCATCCCTTAACATGTCATCAAAAGGAATCTGAACAAAACATTTTAACATTTCTAATTTTTTACAAGCTGCACCCCAACTGGAAAATAATTCCTCTTCCTTCATCTTAAACTCCTTTTAATTCTTTTAATTTTGCTTCCATTGTAATTACTTCCTGCTCTACACTTTGTTTTAACTCATCCCGCTTTTGCTGCAGCTCCACAAGAGTTAGCTCCAAGTTTTCTGTAGACACTCCAGCCTGCTGCAGCTCTTCAATCTTCTGATCATAGGTATGCTTTAATACATCTCGTCGAGCTATAGCCCCATTCTTCTCTTTATCTAATTTTTCAATTCTGGCTTTTAAATCCAGTAAATCATTTGTTGCATTTAGTGTCGCCATATTTTTATCCTTACTTAAGTTTCCATTTTATAATTAATTCTTTAGCCAACTTCTTTAAACATGGTGATCCATTCTTTTCTGCAAGTTCACATATCCCACTAAAATCTGCCTTCAAATCCCCGAGCTTCATCCCAAGTAATTTTAATGTGTCATTTTCCAAGTCTCCCATAAGCTTTTTATATTCCGCATCAAGCTTAGGCATCAAACTCTCTTTAATAATGCCCACACCCACATCAGTCTGAGCACTACACGTATCTGGATTAATTACTTTTACTGCCATTTTATCTCCTTAAACTACCTACCTAAGTATAATTAATTTACTACAAAGAGTCAAGGTCGCTTTGAAGTTTTTCTTTTACAATACTACCACATATAGGGCAAGTGTCTACAGGAGTCTCCCAGCCCTCTTCACCCTCTACCCTGTATTCATCACTTTCAAAAAGAACATTACAACCCTCTTTTTTACAAGTAAATAATATTGTGGGTGGCTTATTAAAATCAATTCCATTTTTGCTGAGCAAGTTTTTCATAATATATCCCCTGGATCTGTAATAACTACTTTTTCTATACCACTCTGAGGTATTAAGATAGTAACTAAAAATTTCTTATCTTCTGAAACCTTAACAATGTTTAGCCACCCCTCTAAAGGATTGGCATCGTAACAATAAATAGTCTCTCCTCCAGTATCCCCCACTCTATATATTTCTACAGTCATATCATTAGTTTTTTCCATTATGTTTTAGCCCCCTCAATAAGTTTAAATGCTGTTTCAATTACTTCACTCCCATAACCTAACTTTTCTGCTATTAAAGGAATTTGCTGCTTAAGATCTACAGCCTCTATATTTGTTTTCTGAACCATCTGAAGAAATCTTGCTACATCCTGAACCTGGGGATTAATTTTCTTATCTACCTTATCATTAAAGGGATGCCCCAAGGCTCCAGGAATATCAATCAACTCTATTTTTTGTATAAGATCATGTGAATCATCATCTTTAATAATAGTTACTATAACTACCTGAGGAGTTCTTTGCTCACCCGTATTTTCTAATCTCCCTACTGAACCGGGATTACAAAATGTTACCCCATTAGCAACTTTTTTTACCCCCCAACCCTGATGAATATGTCCAGAAAGCACTAAATTTGCATGTGTATTTAATGTTGGAGCTAAAATATGAGGAAAAGGTACTGGCTTCATTACCACTGAACCATGTATAACTTGAATAACTAATTCAGGAAATCTATCCGGCAGCTCTAATTCTTTAGGGTTCTGTTCTAACCAATAAGTATGATTATTAAATACCAAGTCTACATGAGGATACATCTTATCACGCTTCTTTACATCTAACCTTACCTCATTAGATTCTCCCTCAAGACCCATAACCCTCAAAACACCCGCACAATGAAGTATACCTAACGCAGTTCGATCAAAACTCTTTAGTTGATAACCAAAATAATCATGACTACCGATAGCACTATAAATTTCTTTATTCCAGCTTTTCAATACATCGATCATCTCATAAAGAACACTATTTGGAGGTTCAGGACTATCAAATAAATCCCCTCCACAGATGACATAATCCACGTTACTTTGTTTCCATATCTCACCAATAGCATACATCTTCTTAAATATAGACTCCCTAAAACTATCTGTTCTACCCTCCGGGGAAGTTGCTCTAGCATGAACATCAGTAAAAAACCCTAATTTCATTTCAGTCATTAGTCTGCTATCTCCTCTTTTACAGCGATTCTAAGATCATCTAAGATAGTTAGAAGTCCATCCCTTTGAAGTTTTTCTAATTTCTTTCTATTTCTTGTATAAATAGGCCAAATAAGTTGATATAACTTATTTGCATCATCCCTACTCATTATAATTATATCTTCACCTTTTAATATCATATTAGCTCCTAATGCTCATGGTCAAAAGGTCTATCACACATAGGACAGACACCCAGCTCTTGTTTTAACTGTTCAAATTGTTGCTCTTCTTTTGCTAATTGTTCTTCAATAGACTTGACAATACCAACAGTTGTATTATATGTTGATAAACTTAATTCAATCCCTAACTTTAATTTCTTTAATGATTCTAACTTATTACTTGCATCTTCCAATACCTTAATATTGGGTAAAATAATTTCATTTACATGATCTAATCTTTCTAAATTATCTCTAGTCTCTATAGCTGCTTCTAATAATAAAATACTCTTTTTATAAGCCTCTATGTCATTTAATTTAGGAATTGAAAATATAGCAATTTGCTCAGATATTTGTAACTGCTTGTTAATATCTATACAATACTCAAGGGTCTTTACAATATTACCAAGTTGGTTAATTTCTTGATAGATAGAATACACATCAACATCTAATGCTTTAGTAATACTATTTATTTTTACTACCTCTGAAACAATATTAGCAAGATCCTTATGAATTACAGATAAGTGTTCTATCTCCCTATCAACATCATCCTGTTTCTCTTGTAAAGAGTCAATCAAACATAAAGTTTCTATAAGTTCCGGAACAGTCTCATACTGGCTTAACTTTTCCTCATTTTGCTTTGTATCTTTAATATTTTGTTCAATATCTCTTGATAAGGACTTTATTTCTGCAGAAGCCATTTGCACAGCTCTTTCAGCGTAGTCTACACCACTAACCCTACCTAAAACCTTTCCCCGAACAGAGGCTAAACCATCCCCAGATATCAAAAATAAGGGGTCTAATTGTTGCTGAAAATTTATATCAAACTCAACATCCCCAAATTGCTGCAAAGGAGATGCCTCCATCTTTTCCAGCACTTCAATAGGTATGCCAGTCTTACCAAACTTTGTAAATTGCAACCCATCTACCTTATATACATTATTTTCTGCAGATTTATCATTTCTAACTATTCTCTCAATAACACCAGAATCTGTGGTAAGCTCTATACTAGAAAACTTTTGCTTCTCTCTAATGAATAAAACTCCTTCAGGGTAATCTCGCAAAACCTTCCTACATGCTCTGAATATAGCACTCTTACCATTATTGTTCAATCCCACAATAGCAGTAACATGCTTTGCAAAGGATATTGTGGTATCCATATGAGATTGAAAATTTTGTAATCGAATACTTTTAAACATGATTTGTATCAATAAACGTTTTTATTTTATTCATTGCAGCCTCAAATATATTCTTACTAATAGGCTTCAACGCATTCATACTATATATATTTTTTTGAACTTCAAAACTTAGCCAAGCATCTTTGCCCCTGCCTATTATTCCAATTATCTCTACCCAGCAATCTAATTGTTTTTCATCAACCCCAAAAACATGAAATAATTGATTTGTTTCTACATGTTTATAATATTTTCCTACATAAGATTTAAGTTCTTTGAGTTTCTCTTCACGACCTATTCTTTCAATCTCTTTATTTATAATATTAATCTCATTTTTATATTCACTTTTTGTTCTTTGTAATTCTTTAATGCGTTTTACATCCACAGTCTTCATATAAATTACTCCTTAATTTATTTAAACTTTCTCATACATTAAAACACCCCGAATGCGATTATTTGTTGATCTATAAATAGATATAGTTCCGTAAAAATTCCAATCTTTCTTAGCATATATTGGAGGAGATTGATCCATCCAAAGTAATGATCCCCCAGGCTTCAAAATCTTATGACATTCTTGTAAAACTTTCTGCTTATTTACAAGACATTTACCATAATGTTCAGCATCCTCAACAGAATAAGGAGGGTCTGCAAATATTAAATCATAGCTTCCCGGTATTATTATATTCGATACTTTTTCAGCCTCACACACTGCATCAGGCATGTTAATATGGTCACCATCCACCCTAAAAGCAAGCTGATGCTTTAGCAAATCTTTATGTACCTGTTCCTCAGTAAGTGAACCACTAAAAAGATGCAAAATGTTAACTGCATCAGGAAACATACAAGAAACTCTCTTAAGGTAGCCCCTAGGGTATGCACCAAAAAACGGCTCATCATTAACATTACGCTTACTCTCGCTTTTGTAATTGTTCCCAATAAACCACGTAGCAGATATCCACCTATCAGAAATCATAAACCTACTATCTGGCCACTTGCTACCAAAGTAATCATTATACAACATAGCTCTATGTTGCGGGGTCCAATAATTGATCATCTTTCAAGTTCCTTTTTAATTTGCTCTACATAATCTATTACAGAGGCTACACGAATAATATCCCAAGATGTATGTTTATTAAAAGGATAATCTACACAATACACCTTACATTTGGGATTATCTATAGCAACGTCATTACAATTTTCAACCTTATCGTCTATGTAATAGTCCAGTCTTAACAACTTAGCTGCAGTTCCCTTTTTATTTGTTTCTATAACTTGAGGGTCTTGAATTCTTCTAGATCTTAACCAATTTATAGTTTGATAGATGGATGATATTCCACCAGTATTTGGGCGATTTGTAATAAAATAAAAATCATGTTTATAACTATTTTTATTTACAAACTCTATTACAGGGTTTAGGTTTCCAATAGTTTCTAAAGATGACCAAAAATAAGGGTTATTTTTTATAACCCCCCAAGCTTGATTAATTTGTTGATTTGTTACGGGTAAGAATTTAGTATAATCCCAATCAAAAACTTTTGTATTATCCGATAAAACAGGACAATTGGGATTTATTTCATTTAAAATTGTCGTAAAAGCTATAGTAAAATTAGAAAGAACTCCATCAATATCAAAACCAATTCGCATAAAACTCCCTTTAATTATTGACTCCCAAAAGAATATTGCCCAATGCTGTTCCGGCCACTACCTCAATAGATCTTTTTGTAGACTCATGCACACTTGCTGCATAATTTGTA
The DNA here is from genome assembly GCA_023229385.1 of Candidatus Omnitrophota bacterium. Classification (GTDB taxonomy): domain Bacteria; phylum Omnitrophota; class Gorgyraeia; order Gygaellales; family Profunditerraquicolaceae; genus UBA6249. Next base: position 85,127 of record JALNZI010000002.1, read on the forward strand.
ACTTTGTTTAATACATCATAGGCCATAAAATTAGTCATACTGGGTTCATTTATTGCTAATCCAAACATCTTATTACGCTTATTTTCTTCTCTCCAAATATCTACTCTTTGAAGTATAAGCTTTCTTTCCTCTTCGTTTGTGCCAATAAGAGTATCTGTAGTGCTGCTCCCTACATATTTCTGAAGTTTCCTAAATAAACTTGCGACTTCAAATTCGAATAAACGCCTCTCCTCAATTCCATCAGAGTTAATCGTAATGGCTTTTAAAAGCTCCTCATCATAATGCTCAACATTTTTAGAGAACTCCAATAATCTGGGCTCTGGTTCCAATCTGTAATCTGCTCGAATCTTTCCAAAGAAGGGCATTACAAAGCTATTGGTACAATAGGTTCTATACAGAATTGATTCTAACTTAAGTTGTGTTTCTTTTAGAATAGATCCATAAACATGTGATCCAGCCATTAAAAAATCATTTTCAGATATGCTTTTAGGATCTTTAAATTTGGTCTTTTGAAATCCCAAACAAATAGTCAGCATTACCTCACCAATGTCAATATATTGAATAGCCTCCCTATCAGAAAAGCAAGATAGTATATCCAAATAAGAAGCCTCTTCATACTCCTTCTTAACAAATCCTGCTACAGACCCGTCCGGACGCTCTAACATAACAATAGCATCTGAACTATTTTCACCTAAAAGCCTGTGTATGTTAGTTAATAGTAAATCCAAAGGAATTTTTAATGCAAAAGATCCAGAAATACCTAATATTTTATAAAGCTTTTCAAATGCATACCTTGACATTATCTTTCCCTCAGGATACACATCAGAAATTAGATTTCCATCTGAATTGATTGATAACTTTTCAAATGTAGTCTTAACTGGCTTAACTGTCAAATCCTTAGCAACATTAATAGCATCATTAATGACACGAGTTCTTACTGGTTGAATATATTCTGCAAATTTCATTTCACTATACATAAATTAACTCCTATTTATTTCTTATTTTTTCATCCAATTCTTTACACTCATTCAAAACAACATTTATGTCATTTACTCTAATATTATAATCTTCCAAAAATTCTTTAGGAACAAATTGCTGTAAATATAATATGCAATCTCTTTGCTTAGTGAACTACCCCTGCCTAAAGGCAAAGGCTTCTTGGGTCAAACGAATGAGATTACTTCCTCTATTCTCACCAAGCGTTAATTTCCTACGTTCCATAGGTATTTTGGTCCTGTTATCTAAAAGCACTATCTGTAACCCCCACCTAAAGGAAGGAGATTTATTTAGTTAAATCGGTTAAAGTTAGACATAGAAGAATCCCTAAAAACATGGGGCTTAAACATTGTTAAATATCTCTTTCACAATATCATTATCTGTTACAACTTTAACTTTCTTTCGCAGGTTTCCAGCCAGCAAAATGCCTCCAAAAGAAACAGTCAAAAAAGGATCACCAGGATGAATGCGGGTGGGATAGCGGGGGTGGTTATTAAATACAATGACATAAAGCTCATTCTCTTTAGAAAATCCATAATTCAATAAGTCCCAACCAAACCGCTCAGATCTTTCTGCAACCAAATTTATTTTAAGCCCCTCCCTAAATAAAGGCATCTCTACTTTTATTCCAGTATTGATTAATCTCCACTGCCTTGAGGGAATAGTAACATCATTTAAGGAAAGCAATAGCCAGCTACCTAAACTCTTTCGAATCACAATAGGATAAGCCAATTGCACGTTATTTATAAGGCCCCACCAAAATATTCTTGTAAAAGATAAAATATATAATATGACAATATTGAATATTAACAAATTTATATATAACATATTTCACTCCTATTATTGTTTTGCCGATTTTACAGCCTTAACTAATTGGTCTGCCCTAACATCACAAACAATCTTAAATTTATCATCATCCATTTTGCAGGTTTCTATATCTCGTTTTACAGAATCCATTGCAAGAACTAATAAAGCATCCGAAGCCTCAGCAACTGCCTCAGCATTGCCCGATTTAATATCAAATTCTTCCTCAATTGAGGTTTGAAATTCATAGGATTGATAAGCACCAGACAATACTATTCTAAACGATTTCCGTATTAACATTTTTCAGCCCTTCAATATTATTATAATAATTTAACCACTTTTCTACTAATCTATCATGTTGTGCTGTTCTATTATACAAAAACCATAACAAAAAAGCAAGTGGATTTCTATGTGCAGAGAATTTAAAATTAAATTTATGATGCTTGGGACACAAAGATACCCCATTATCCACATCCCACCTAAATTCTGGTATTTCCCTTGGGATAATGTGATGAGCATTTAATAATTTAGTTTCTTTACAAATAACACAAGCTCTTCCATCACGATCCTTAACAGAGTTCCCCCACTCCTTATACCTCTTATTAGAATCTCTTTTAGCTAACTTCTTAAGATAGGCTTTTGTTATTTTCTTTTCTTTTGCCATGAAACTCCTAACAAATTAATAACAATATCTCTCACCCGACCAGTCTCCGAATGCTGAATTAACGTTCAGCCCCACTGCCAGTCTAGGTGAGAGACAATATCGTGTATGTTTAAGCTGGAAAATCCAATTTCTTTCCTGTAGAGGCTATTGCTGCTGGCTTACTAACTGACTTATTAGGAACCAGCTTCTGTAAAGGTTTTACTTGCTCATGCACCACCACAGGTTCTGACTCTGGCTGCGTCTCTGGCTGTAACTCTGGCTGTGCATTTGCCAAAGGTTTAGAGGGTCGTGATAATTTCTGTGAAACCTGTGCAATCTGTTTCTGATAATCTTCGGCAGATTTAAACCACACAAATTTATTAAATAATTTATCGCTTTTTTTAAACTTCTCTACCTTAACCTCTGCAACAAATTCACATCCCAAAAGAACATCAGTATCAAACTCTACACCCTTCTTAGGATCAACTCCGCTTATATCCAAACCACAAGCAGTTAGGAAACTAGCAAACAAATCATTCCAGCTACCCGCAGTATTAATATAAGAAGTACTTAAACCATCTTGCTCACTCTCATCATTCACCTGCACTTTAAAACTGTAAAAATCATCCCAACCCTGTGTGCTTTTGCACAAAGCACAATCAGTAACTACAAACCGATATATGTCTGCAGGCAGGGGTTTAAATTCTGTTTTCTTAAATACTGCTATCATGATGCTTCTCCTTTTATTTTGTTATATGTTATTTAATTGAACGATACGTTTCTTTAAATCCCTCTGGATCATATACTCCAAACAATGCAACGAATACCCAACATAAAATATTTAAAAATTTCTTAAGCTTTTTCATAACTTACTCCTGTTTAAAATTCTTAGAGGGTTTAACCGGATAACGCAAACCAATGAGAGACTCCACGTTGCGCTGCTGCCTAGATAAATTAACATTCACATTCATTAGAGACTCCTGCTTTTCCTTAGTAATGTCGATCAAAGCCTCTAAATCTATTAATATACCATCCACAATACTCATTAATTTTACTACCTCAGGCATTGTTTGTTGAACTGCTGCAGCCTGTAGCTCTTTATTCTTCAAAGCCTTAACTTTATCATCTCCAGAAAGCATCTCTACTTCTTTTTGCTTATACATTCTTTTTAATCTGCTACTATATCTTTGCCATTTTGCCCTTTCTCTTAAAATTGATATATGAATATTACTAGCCCTGCTTAAATGTGCCTGAACTACGGAATAAAGCTGATTCATCCCCGCTACATCTTCTTCCGGGTAAGCATCTAACTTTACCTGCATAGCTTCAAGCTCATCCATTTGAGCATTAAAATTAAAAGATTGTTCAGATATTTCTATAATAAGCTTAGCTATGTCCTCCTGAAACAAAACTACTGCCTCAGGTTCAATTTCAATCCCTGTACCTACACCCTCAATAAGTTTAATTATCATACCTAATCCCTATCGTTTTGATTGCTTCTCTTGAAAAAGAACAGTTACAGGGCATTCTTTTAATCGTTCCCTTATTTTTGAAATACAAACAGATTCAGGATAAACCTTTGGAACCATTTCCTTTGAAATAACCACTTTGTACCCAATTAAATCCAACCAAACAGAAATGGCCTTGGATATTGTAGTTTTGCCTTTACCTGCTTTTCCAGAAACTGTAATTGTAATATCATACTCTTGTTTTAATTTAGCCATTGTTAGATTCACCTTCTCTCTTCACTTTTGCTTTTTTAAGCTCTTCATCTGTGCAATCCCGTTCAAAGGCTTTTTTATTTCTAAGGCTTTTAGGAGCCAAAATTTCTCCTCCAACTCTGCGTCTTACCCCATTAGGGTTTCCTGAACTTTTACCTTTTCCTGATGGCATAACAGATCTCCTTAATTAAATAGAAGTTTTGATACTTCTTGATGTATTTCTTTTTTTACTTCTGGTTTATTATACAAAAATTCTACAACAGAATCAATACCCTGACCAATTTTTTCATCTTTATAGCTATACCAACTACCCGATTTCTGTATAACATTTTTTTCAACTGCAATATTAACAAGATCCGCGACAAAATCAATACCCTTACCAAATATAATATCCACAACAACTTCTCGGAAAGGTGGGCCAACCTTATTCTTTACTACTTTAATTTTAACTTTATTACCAACTACCAAGGAATCCTTATCCTTTATTGATTCTATCCGCCTAATATCCAACCTAACAGATGAATAGAATTTTAATGCATTGCCTCCTGGAGTTATTTCATTACTACCCCAAGTAACCATCAATTTTTGTCTTAGTTGATTAATAAATATCAATATAGTTTTTGTTTTTCCTACAACAGATACTAATTTTCTTAATGCCTGCCCCATAAGACGAGCCTGAACACCCATAGTAGCTGCTCCCATTTCCCCCTCAATTTCAGATTTGGGGGTCAAAGCTGCCACAGAATCAACCACAATAATGTCAATAGCACCACTGCTTACCAACTCTTCTACAATGGATAATGCATCTTCTCCAGAATCTGGCTGTGACAAATAAAGATTAGATACATCCACCCCAATACTATTGGCATAATTTAAATCCATAGCCTGTTCTGCATCCACGTAGGCACAAGTACCCCCCAATTTCTGAGCCTGAGCTACTATTTGCATAGCAAGGGAGCTCTTTCCCCCTGACTCTGGGCCATATATCTCCACAATCCTGCCTCTAGGCAAACCCCCTACAACTAAAGCATAATCCAATGACAAGCATCCAGTAGTTATGACAGGAACTTTATCTATTGGTTTATCCCCCAAACGCATTACAGATCCCTTACCAATATTTTTTTCAATATTTGCTAAAGCATTCTGAAGAGCAATTTTCTTCTCTAAACTTGCCTCTTGTTTTTCTAATTTTATTAACTTTTCTTTTGCCATAAGACTCCTTTAATTTTTTACTCAAACCCTATTAGAGAACTTGCGTCTACATTCTTAAATCCGTTATTTACTCTCTCTCTTAATCCTACATATTTAGATGTGCATATTAAACCCGTCCAGCAATTTATTTTTTCCCTATAAATTAAAGCCACCCTACATTCCGTAGTATATTCACCACAATTAGGACATATATCATTTTTACTACCCTCCTTATTAGCATGGGGCGAATATTTTTCACAGGCAGCACAATACCTTTGAAACGAGAACCCACATTGGACTATTTGTTCTTTATAAGACCAAGGCCACTCCATAAAAACCTCCTATTTAACTAATTCAACATAGTTAAAACTTTTATTAATGTCAACAAGTATTTCATCAACACTTTTATTTTTTAAAACCTCATCTGGATCCTTCCACTGCTGCGCCGACATAACCCCGACTTCAAATCCCAATTCCTTTGCTATAGGATAAGATTTTTCTTTGGCTCTTTGCCCCGCAGCATCCTGATCAAACCACAACACAACTCTATTACAAACACGCCTTAAAATAGTTAATTGCTGCAAAGTCAAGGCAGTTCCACAAGGGGCTATAACGTTCTTTATTCCTGCCTGCCACAAAGAAATTACATCCACATTACCCTCTACTACAATACAGCAATCCTGAGATACAATAGTCTCCATAGCCTGAGCAAAACCAAATAAAGATAATGATTTTTTAAAAATATAACTATTACGAGTATTAATGTACTTAGGAGTTTCTGGATCAGCTCCTGGCAGAGCCCTTCCACTAAATGATACTATATTTCCCGCTATATTATAAATAGGAAATACAACACGATCATTCAGTATACTGCATAAATTATGTTTATGTATAAATAGGACACCAAGCTGTATTAAATCTTCTTTTGTCTTTGTTTCTAAAGATCTAACAAAAGTATCAACATCAAATGGGATGTACCCCACACCAAATTCAGCAATACTCTCCTGCTGCAAATCCCTTTGAGCCACATATTGAAGGGCTTTTTCTGAATCATATAAAGCATCTTTAGATAATTTTGAAAACTTATCCATAGCCGTATAGAACTCTTTGGCTCTATTAAGAATTGGAATTATTAAACTGCTTTTGCTCATACAAGGCTTTTATTACATTTTCTCCCACTGAATCTTTTCTTTTCGCATCTCTTTCTATACACTCCTGTAAGGGGGTATCTATCCAAAACACTTCTATCTCAATATCAGACCTAACGGATTTAATAAATATGGTCCACCAATCAACAGTTATATCCTTTATATTAGTATCATCAATTACTACAGAATAATCCTGAACTAATAACTCCTCAACAATACGCATTTGCAAAAGTTTTATTATATCTTCATTCTCAATAGAGTATTCCCCAAAATCCAGCATCTTTCTTAAATCATCCCTATTGATCCTTTTTGTTCTGGGATTATTTAGCACCAGCTCACGAGCTTTGGTCGTTTTACCACTGGCAGGAATCCCACGCAATATAATTACTTTTCGCATATTATTACCTGTACTTAAAAAATTGCTCAGGACGAATTTTTTTCATTTCATAATTATCAAATATAACATCTACTGTATCTGGATTAACATCTTTAAAACCCACTAATCTTGTAACCGGAATATTAACACAACTAACTAATGAAATCACCCTCTTATTAATAATAAGCTTTTCTTGGTTATCTTGCAACACTTGTTTTATTTTTTCTGTGGCTATAATGCTATAAATATCATTAAACCAATCTTTAATTGGTCCATTATCCTGTAAAAGCTTTGTAGCGGTCTTTTCACCAATAGATGGAACTCCTTCTATACCATCAGAAGTGTCCCCCACTAAAGTTAAATAATCAGCTAATAGTTCTGGACCTACACCAAAGTCCTCCACAACTTTATCAATAGTATGCACAGTGTCTTTACCTTTACCCGGAGCCACTACTTTAACATCCTTTGTAATAAGCTGCCTCAAATCCTTGTCCCCCGTAATTATAAAAGCCTTTCGATTAGGATGCAAAAGTGCTGTTGTCTGAATAAAATGTGCAATAACGTCATCAGACTCATACCCCACAGAAGTATATTGAGGAAACTGCATAGAATATAAAGCCTTCTTAATATCCTCTTCTTGTCTCCTTAACTCAATAGGGGTTTCTTTCCTATCCTGCTTATATGTTGGCAGAATTTCTAAGCGCTTAAGCTCTTTACGATGACTGCCCCAACAAACTATATTATTCTCTGCCCCATATTGATCTAAGTATCTAGATAAATAAGAGAAGAACCCATAAAATGCTCCACTCATCATTCCTGTTGAAGTTTTTAATACATTGCCTGGCCTAGAAAATGCAAAGTAAGACCTATAAACTAAGTTCTCAGCATCGATCAGCAATAGATCTGTTTTTTGTTCAGGCTTTGGTTGAAATTTTACTATCATTTTTCAGTCCACCTAATCAAAATAGCTATAAAATGATTTAACCATTTATACAATTTTTTAATAATATCTCTCTGAACATACCCATTACCAAAGCATCTAAGACAGGTATCTCCACAATCATCATACTTAGCTGATTCTTCCGACCATATATCACCAGTCCCTCCACACTCTGGGCAATCTTTTCTAAATGTCAACCATAGCCAGAATTTTTTCATCTTTTTAACCCTTTATACAGGCCAATGGTTCAAGTTTTACTATAACTTCTACTAAATCTTCTTGTTCTTTCATAACTACGTCAATATCTTTATAACTTCCTGGAGCCTCATCTAAATCATCTCTCCCACGGATAGCATGTAAAATGCCCCTATCTTCCATCTGTTTCTTTTCTTCCTCTAAATTTAATGTGCGCTGTGCTTCTTTACGTCCCATCTTCCGACCGGCTCCGTGTGAACAAGATTGAAAACTTTCTACATTACCTCTACCCTTTACAATATAGCTAGAAGTACCTTGAGAACCAGGAATAATACCCATTTCCCCCTCTCGAGCAGAAGTAGCCCCTTTACGATGAACTATAACATTCTTTCCAAAATGATTCTCTCTTCGTGCATAATTGTGAGCTATATTAATCATTGGAAAAAAGGCAGCATTAGTTTCTGTTCCAATAATCTGACATATCCTGTCCATCATAAGCTTACGATTAGCTAAAGCAAATTCAACACAATAATTCATCTCAGACCAATACATAGATCCAAGTGCTTCACAAGTTGGTAAAAAAGCCAAATCCCAATTTTTAGGAACACTACTAAAGTATTCAGCATTCATATCTATAGCTATTTTATTATAATGTTGGGCTACTTGAAGGCCTATATTACGACTGCCAGAATGAAGCATAATCCATATATTTCCATCACTCCCCTTTTGAATTTCAATAAAATGATTACCACCCCCAAGTGTCCCTATTTGAGTTAAAGCTTTTTCAAATTCCCTATCAATGATTGGTAAATCATTCTTATCAGAACGTGTTGGCATGTTACTAATACTCTGCTTCTGTTGCTGATGAGAAAATCCTACAGGAATTCTTTTTCTTATCTCTCCCATTATTTTCCTTAATACTTCTTTATCAATTTCGGTCAAACTTGTTTTTATACTACACATTCCACACCCTATATCCAAACCTATAGCATTTGGAATTATAATATCCTCTGTAGCTAAAACTCCACCAATAGGCATGCCGTAGCCCATATGTGTGTCAGGCATAAGACAAATTTGTTTAAATGCAAAAGGAAGTCTAGCAAGATTCCTAGCCTGATCTACGGCAGATTCTTCTGGATTATCACACCAACTTTTTATTACAAGGGCTTTTTCTTCATTAATGAATTTCATATTCTTTTTATCCTAATTATTATAATCCCCATCTATTGCTATCTTGATATCCTGTAAAGTCCCAAACAAAGTTTTTCTTTTACATATTCGCCACTCACCATCATCAACTTTATACCATATCCCCATAGAATTTAAACTAAGCCCACCTTTGCTTTCTGGTGGGCTCCCAGCATCATGACCCACTAACCTAATTATAGTTTCAGTAGACATATTTTATAACCCTTAAATTATAATTATGGGGTCAGCAGTTGATCTGCAAGGCTGCCCGCTTCACATCGTAGCCACCTCAGGCTATCGCGCCATGACCCCACCTTTATTATTTATCCCTGTTGAGATGCCATTAACTTTTCAAACTCTGCCTTCTCTTCAGGTGACTCCGCAACAACACCCTCTGTAGTTAGGAATAGCCCCGCCACGCTTGCTGCATTTTCCAAAGCACATCTTACTACTTTTGTAGGATCAATAACACCTGAAAGCATAAGATCCTCAAATTTATCTGTCAATGCATTGTAACCAAAATTCACATTACCCTGCGAATCTCTCAAAATTGTGCTTCGAACTACCTCTCCATTAATACCAGCATTTTGTACAATAGTATCTATGGGAGATAACAGGGCTTTTAAAATAATATCAACTCCTAATCGTTGTTCACTATTATTTCCAATATCTGTTCTGCTAAATAATTCACCAGATACTCGTAAATATGCTACTCCTCCCCCAGGAACAATGCCCTCCTCAACTGCTGCCCGGGTAGCATGCAAAGCATCCTCAATACGAGCCTTCTTTTCATTGATCTCAGCCTCAGAAGCAGCCCCAACTCTTAAAATAGCTACTCCTCCGGCCAATTTAGCCAAACGTTCCTCAAGTTTCTGCTTATCGAACTCAGAAGGCCCCTTATCAATCAGATTTCGTATCTGCTGGATTCTTTCCTTTAAAGCCTCTTGACTACCCGCACCCCCAACTAAAGTTGTGCTATCCTTAGTTATAATGGCTTTTTCAACTGTACCAAGATCCTGCAGAGTAGCGTTCTTCAGTTTTGTTCCATAGTCATCATTAAAAACCACTCCTCCAGTTAAAGTAGCAATATCCTGAAGAATGTCCTTACGGCGATCACCAAAACCCGGAGCCTTAATAGCACAAATAGGCAGATTCATTTTCATACGATTTACTATAAGGGTTTTAAGAGCATCCCCAGCAACATCCTCAGCTATAATAAGTATAGACTGGTTTACTTGTAAAACTGCGTTTAGTATTCCTACTAAATCTGCAGGATTGACCAAGTTCCCATCATAAAATAGAACCCTGCATTTTTCCAATACAGTATCAAACGTGGTTAGTCGATTTATAAAATAATGTGATAAATAACCCCGATCAAGAACCATACCCTCTACAAAATCTACATAAGTTTCAAAATTATCAGAAGTCTCTACAGTAATAACGCCATCATTGCCTACCTTTTCCATAGCATCAGCTATAAGATTACCAATAGCAGGATCATTATTAGCTGAAATGGTTCCCACCTGAATAATCTCTTCTTTGGTAGAAACCTTTTTTGACAATTTTTTTAATTCTTTTACAACTTCGGTAACAGTAAGATCTATCCCTCGTTTAATCTCTACTGGATTGGATCCAGCAGTTAATCTCTTTATACCCTCATGAATAATAGCCTGAGCCAAAACCGTTGCTGAAGTGGTCCCGTCGCCTGCAGTTTCTGCTGTCTTAGATGCCACTTGCTTAATCAACTGAGCCCCCATGTTCTCTACAACGTCCTTCATAAAAACTTCTTTTGCTACAGTAACACCATCCTTTGTAATCAAGGGTCCCCCATACTTCTTATCCAAAATAACATTTCTACCCTTTGGACCTAGTGTTACTTTTACCATCTTAGCCAGTGCATCTACACCCTTTTTTAATCGTTCTCGGGCTTCTGTATCATATAACAAAATTCTTGATTCCATGTGCTTTATCCTTATATAAATTATTCAATTATGTTATGTTTTTTATTATACTTTTCTTTTACTTCTTTGTACAAATCTTCAATCTCTACACATCTTGTTATAGATAAATCTGTATTAGCATCTCTAACAAGATAAGAGCATTTACCATCAAGCAAGTCTAACAATGCACTTTCAAGTTCTTCTATATATTGGTCGCGATCAACCATGTTTAATCCCTTTCAAAATAAAGTAATGTTGGATTGTTTGTATGAATATTATACAAATTTTTAAACTCATCTCCAAACTGTTTTCTATCAAAAGGTCTGGTTATCAAATGCATACCAATAGCTGTAGGTATTTCAGTTATAATTTTATCCCCCTCTGGCCTACATTTATAAATAAAATCTTTTATATCAACAACAGGTCTTATTAGAGGATAATCAATATCTATTACCCACCTATGATCTAATCCTGCTGTAGTTACTCCACAAGCATGATCAAACACCCTAGCACTCTTCTTAAAGTCTACGTTTGAAATGTAATCTGCTAATATTTTTAAAGATTCCAATGTGCATTTTCTAAAGGATCTGGCATTAATATTTAACATTGCTCGAGCCCGAAACATCCTGCATAAATTCTTAATCTCATCCCAATGATCGGACAGGTCATTTAAAGACTTAATATAATACACTTTTATAACATGTGTATCTTTTAATAGCTCCGGATGATCTTTCTTTCTCTGAAGAATCTGCAAATGATAGAAAATATCTTCAGAAGGAAAATCTAGCAAAGTACTTAGTTTTTCGTAATTATTGATAATCATAATTTATCAGCCATCTCAACTAACTCAAATTTCTCGAATATACCTATTAACTGTTCATCCAAATCTTTCTTATTATCAATCTCCACCATATCCCCCCAACGCTTACCAATCTTAGCCTCAGCCTCAATCTTTACATGAAGTTCGGGTAAAGGTAAATCGAATTCCTGAAATGCAATTTGTATAACATATTTTAAATGCTCTTTTGGAGTATTAAATACTAAGGAATCATATACTGTTAAATTTAATTTTACTGGAATTTTCTGTTGCCATAACTTTGATAATATACGAACTCCTGCCATCAAAGTCAAATCTGATGCAGAGCCTTGTACTGGGGAATTTTTACTTTGCCTTTCAAGTCCAATATCGTTTCTAAGCTTAAGCTCTGGAATGTGCCTTCTACGCCCATGAATACAACTTACATAACCATCCCGCCTACAATCTAAATGTAGTTTGTTAAGAAACCCAAAACCCTTTCTATAACGCTTTCTAATACTTTCTAAAACTCTCTCAGCCTCCCTCAAAGGTATGTTTAATGACTTTGCTATAGCCGGAGCTGTTCTACCATAAATAGGACCAAAAACTACTTCGGTTTTAGCATCCTGACGCTGCTCCTTAGTAACATCTTTAGTTAGATCAGCAAACATTTCAGGTGTTATATCATCCTTTGAAGGTAAAATACGATTGTAATAAACTACTCCAGCCATAACCTTGTGTATATCAAGACCAAATTCTATATCTCTGATCATGCGCTCGTCTTGACTCATTGAAGCCCATACCCTAAACTCCATAGCCTTACCATCTAACTCTAATAAATAACACCCTTCTTCAGCTATAAAAGTATTTTTTATATCCGTTGCAGTAGCTTTACGGGGTATATTATTTAGGTTAGGGACCCTTGAAGATGGTCTTCCTGTTTTTGTTCCAGTTAAAAAATACTGAGTATGAATTCTGTCATTAAAATCTATATGATTTAATAACCCATCCACAAATGTAGACTTTAATTGCATTAACTTCCGAGTTGTAGATATAATATTACAGGCATCATTACGTTCTGACAACTGCTCTAACACTGCAGAATTAGTGCTGGGAGTTGTTGTGGGTTTTTTATCCTTACCCTTCGTAAAATCAATGACAGGCAACCCTAAATAAACAAAAAGAAAGTTCCTAAGCTGCACAGGAGACTTTGGATTAAATACCAAAAATTTCTTCTTAGCAGAAATACTCTCAAAATAACCTTCAAACCTGGGATAACGCTTTCTTAATTTTTCATTCTCACCATATTTAATTAAATATTCCGATCTCTTTTGAGCATTTTGAGAATTTATAAAACCTATAACCGAGGGATCGGAATTTAATGAATTTCTCAAGTCAACTATTTTCTCTCCATAGCTCTTCTGTAAATTTTCTAGATGCTGCTTATCAACCCTTACACCCCAAACCTCTGTCATAATTAACATTATCTGAGCAGGCATCATTATATCAAATAAAGTAAATTCTAAACCATCCTGCTGAATTAGGGGTAGCATAGCCTTATAAGCCCTAAATGTCACATCGGCATCACAGCTAGAATATGGGTAAATAAGATTATTAGGTATGTCAGAATAGGATATTTGTATCTTTTCTTTTACTAATAACCTAGCTAATAAATCTTGAGAATCATTTATACTTACCTCATCCTCCTCAAGCTCCTCCTCTATACTATTTAATTCATCTAATGAATTTTGCTCTTGTGATTCTAAAACATAGGCCTTGTTAGCATCATCCGTAGTTTCATCAATAGAATAAAATTCATCCTTAAGTTTTTGTAACTTGTCCTCACCCTCAGATTTTTTATCTTTCAAATCTTTAATTTTATCCTTTAATTCTTTCTTTTTATCATCCTTTTCTTTTTTCTTTGCTATTTTTAATGTATTAACATATTGTTCTAATTCAGTCTCATACCCCCCAACATCTGTATACTCCCAGGCCAAGGCTCCTAAGTTATGGGCTGTATTTTCATCTAACAAATACGACATTAACAAAGTATCGGCATAGAAACCCCTAACTTTGATGTCATACTGCATTAACATCTTAATATCAAAGGATCCATTTTGCATTATCTTCTTTTGCTCATTCTCCATAACAGACTTAATCTGAGCCCATACATATTCATTATTCTGCACACAAAAATCATTTCTAAGATCCAACAAAACTGCAGTTCTCTCCTCCCAACTAAACGTCATAATAAAAACAGTATCTTTAAGAAAGTCCGTACCTGTAGTTTCACAGTCAAAAGCCCATTCAGGTTGCTCATTAAGATTCTTAATAAGCCAATCAAATTGAAGCCTGCTTTCAATTGTATAATAACTCCTGGGCTGGGTTTGCTGAATCACATTGCCCGACTTCAGCAAATTCACAGCATTTCTCATATCACTAAAAAATTGAGGCTTCTTAGTAGCATCATATTGAATAGCTGAAGGACTCCAAGTAGCAAACAAAGCACAATTATACTTCTGACTTTCGAACCTTCTACCTCGCATCTTTGTAATAGTTCCCAAATTGGGTAAAAATGTTGATACAGGTGTATTACCTAATAATACTATTATCTCTGGCTTCAGTAATTCTATTTCTTTTTCTAAATACTGAAAGCAGCTTTTAATATCGTCTTTAGATGGTTTCTTACCATTTGCAGGCTTACAGCAACACATATTAGTCATAGCTACACGATCTCTAGCCAATCCAGACTGTTCTAAAGCCTCTCCGAGCATTTGTCCTGCAAGCCCTGAAATAGGACCACTCTGCAGATCATTGGATGACGGAGCCTCGCCTATTATAAGCATTTTGGCACTATCTGGCAAAACAGAATGAACCACTCTAACTCCGTTCTTACATAAAGAACAACTTTGACAATTATTTATATGTTGGGAGTTAATCATTGCCATTCAGGTTTATCTCCGTTTACAAAATCAAGTTGATGCCCTATTAAATTATACAAACCCCAAACATCCTTAAACATTAAATAACCTTGTAAGTACCCAGCAGCTAAAGCTCCAAATATTTGTGACATAGCATAGCAAAGTAATAATCTCCACATCAATAGTTCATGCCCCACTTGAGCAATTATCAATGATACAAACACTAATGATAAAACAAAACAAATTATAAATCTATCTCTATACCACTTTGCAATATTCATATTCACCTCACTTTAGATCATCTCATTCCAAGCACAAAATATTCTCATCCAATCCTCTACAAATTTATCGTCTACCTCACCACAGTGTTTCATATTTTCTTTAAAGGGTTTTATACTATTTTCAATCTCCTCTAAAAATTCAAGCAAGCTAATCTTACGAGGAAAACAGATTTCCGTCATATCTTCACAAGATCTGGTATCCTTGTCCATATTCACCTCACCTCAAGTCGGATTCAAAAGCCCCCGTATCATTAAATTTGTCCGCAGTTACCTCATAAACTCTTGAGTTCCAAACTATGTATTTATAGCCCAACTTTCTTGCAGGTTTAAGTAGTTCGCCTATACTGCCGATAAAAGTTGTACAATTTAATGTATTTTTCCATAAAAAATCTGATATTGTGTCCGGCATTTTAAATCTCCTTTGATATGTTTTTAGTGTTAATTAGTTCAGTCCAATCACCATCATCTACTTTATACCAAGCCCCAAACCCTTTAGGTAATGTTTTTAAATTAGAGCTTGAGGTTCTATATGCATGATCATAAAAATATTGTCGGGTAATTCCTAACTTCTGTAGTATTTTTGTGAGATTTCTTTTGGGTATTACAACTATATCTATAATCTTATTTGAATTTATATTAAAATGTTTTACAAACTCATCTCGCTTAACCTTAGATTTGTTATCCGAAGATTCAGCCAAAAATCTAAATTTCCAGACACCATTACTTTTTAACGAAAGATCTTCATTGATTACACCCACATCACTAAGATCTTTGTAAAGCTTTTTCCATAATACCTTGCCACTTACATTCTCTTGCCTTGCAATACTACTAAGCTTTACACCACCCAAAACAATCTGCTTAACTATATGCAAAAGATGTGTTGGTATGCTACTCCAAAAATCTATTTCTTTGGTGCAATCTTCAAAAAGATGCAATTTGCTTATTAATTCTGAGGATCCGGATATATTATCTATATCATCACAATAAAATATTGTTCTTTTTGATGGGGGATTAAAATTGAAGGTTTTTAAATCATAAAAATAATTTTTAATCAGATATGTAAAATTTATTGCAAAATTACTACTGGGTCCATACATAGTAAAGTATTTATAGCAATACTCTTTTATATCTGAAACCATATCCTCTTCAGGAATTCTATTGCTGATCTTATAATTAGTCTTTCTAAAGCTTCTTATAGATACTAATATATAGGGCTGAACTAAGCCCCACAAAAATATAAATTCAGCACCCATCACGACAAATTTTATTGTAATACCTCCCTCTAAAGTCTCGGGAACACTCAAGGGTTTACAGCAATTACAGGCTGCTAAATTAATAGAATCAATAAGTTGTTTTTTATCAGCCTCATTCATAACAATTCCAATATATAAAATTTAATTACTAAAATCAAGGTGGGTGGCAAGCCTCCTGACCTACCACCCTTACATTATTTACCTACAGGTCTCTTGTCCAGTTTTTTTTCCGCAATCATCTTCTCAATGTCTTCAATGTGCAGACAATCAACAAGGCAAGCACTTGTTACTGGTTGTTGAATTGGGGCAATCACACCATTACAATAATCGTTTCCTGCCGTTGCACTGTGCAACACTCCAAACGCCATCACCTTTCCTGCAAAATCAAGCTGAATAACCTTGTCTCCATTAAACACAATTCTACCATTCCTATAATGCATAATGTTTCTCCTTTGGGCGGCTTGCACCCCAATACGCACTTAAGCTGACGAAATTAGCCTAAATGCATTTTGCTTTTGATTAGTTAGTAATACTGCGTTTTCTTCTTCCACAGCTTACATAAAAATAGATGTAAACTCAGAATAAAGATTTAATAAGGTTTCATACTTTTCATCTACAATTTGTTTGTCTATAATAAAGGCCCAACTACAAATTGCTATCCAATCAGCATAAACATCTATACTACCCCTATGCTCTAATAAGACACTTAGTATCCTTCTCTCAAAAGCCTCACATAACTTCTTATATTCTAACAAAGTATATTTTGTCTTTAAATCTAAACTAACATTACACTTTTCTAGAAACTCATCATAGTTTTTATTAATCTGATCCTGAAAATTATTCTCTACAAGAATATAAGCATCATGAGTATTAATGCCTTCCTTTCTAGCTACAAATTGAACAGCATTACCCCCAAAATTGCAAGAAAAGCAATTCCACAAACCCTCTTCATTAAAGGATGCCGATCCAAAGTTCTGGTCATCATGGAAAGGACATAAAAATAAAGTCTCCCCCGCAACCTGGATATCCTGCATTTCTATACCATAATGGTCCATAATCTCTAATAAGGAATGCATTATTACCCGCCCCCAGTTATTTGTTTTGGCTCTTGACTATCTCTTGGAATTGTCTTCATATTTCTATCCCCAACATACTTCCATTCATTATTTATATATAATGAGAATGTTTTGTTCTTAGGACCATACCTATTCTTTTTAATTGATACATTCAAATTATTACTTCCAGCATCAAACTCACTATCATCCTGCCAAAGATGACAAACCAAATGACACACATTTTGAAAATAATGGGATTCTCCAATATGTTCAGTACCCATCTTCTCCTTATCTTTTAATTTTTTACCCTCTCTATTTTCCTGCATACTTCCAATAATAGGTACCCCGTAAGATCGGGCAATACGTCTTAATTCTACGCCTAAATTTTTAAATTTCTCACTGGTATTTCCCCAGGGTGTTAAAGGCTCCATCTCATTAATATAATCGATTATAGCTACGTCCGGAAACTTACCATACTGAGCTCTATGAAGTTCAAATTCACCTATTATATCAGCAGAGGTGGATTTATCAGGTATATCTATAATTCTTAAAGGATACTGCTTTTCTGCTATATCAATTAAAGATGACCTATACTCTAAACCCTCTTGACCTAAGTTACCTTTAATCATATTATCAAAACTTAATCTGGCATGCCTAGCATCAAGCATATGCTCATAATCATCTATGGCAACCTCAAGAGTAAATACTGTAGTATCTTTTTTCTCTAAAAAAGCAAAATTATATGCCATATTCAGTTTTGTCATGGTTTTATATGATCCCGATCCAGCATATAATAGCACTATATGTCCGGGACGTAATCCCCCATTAGTATATTTGTCAAGCCCCTCCATATTGTAAGGTATTCCAGGTATTTTTCCAGGATCTCTTTCCATCTCACGATAATACTCCCAGCGTTCTCTAGCCGACTCATAAATCCACCTACGCTCACGATGTCCTGCCTCTAAAGGACTTACTAAACCTGATAAAGATGTAATATTCTGTCTGACAATCTCACCTATATTAGAACTCTTAATACCCGCCCTAACATTTTCTGCAACCTCTACTAATTTTCTTCTTGTATACATTGTAAATAAATCTTGTAACCTTACACGCAACTCCGATAAATCTGGCTCCACATGCTCAATCTCTTTAATAAATAATTTAACATCAGGATCTTCAGACTTATCTACAACAATATTGACTGTAGGATAAACAGAGTAGGGGGGCTTTAAAAAATTAGAAAATTCTTGGTAGGCTTTTATAGTGATCTCATGATCAAGCCAAGAAATGGGTATATTTCTCCAAAAATTGGGACCCTTTAAACATGCCGCTAAAACATAACACTCTGTTGCATAATCTCGAAACTCTTGATTCATAAATCTTTCTATTGTTTATTACTTTATGGATTTATTACTATGAAATATTACAATCATGCTATCATGTTTACCTTTATTCTTTGTAGTGTATTCACCCTTAGTATTATATCCTTTAAATGCTACTCTACCCTTTAAAAATCTTATTTCTGCATTTGGTAGAATCAACTCATGAAATTGCTTTGTTCCTGTTGCTGCGGGAATTAATAATACGCAAGTTTTTCCTTTCTTCCATTGCTCATAAGCTTTCTGAATAAACTTCGGCTTATCTTTCCTATTATAGGGTGGATTCACAAAATTGGATTTTCCCCACTCGAGAGAGAGACCATCAAAATCAGCATTTAAAGGACAGGGATCAAAATCAAAATGAAATTCATTATCTAATTGCTTGTATAACCAATCCGGTGTCTCCCAATTATCGTTATTTACTAACCCATCCCTATTTTTCATAGTTCTTGCCTGATAATAACATTTTCTGCGCTTTTGTGGCCGATCTATAACTTTCGCCCACCATAGTAACAGGAACTAACTCATTAAATCTATCCACCACATTTTTAGCCTGGGACTCTTCTAAATGCTTTTTATCCACATTAGAAACAATTATAAGTGATATGTTCCTATTATACAGGTTATTAAAAAATTCATTAACCCAAGTTCCTGTAATAGAGTGCATATCTGCAGCTTTATTATCTTTCTCGATCTCATCCACCATTAAAAGTTCTACTTTCTCCTCCATCCAAGTAATTATGTCCTCACTATCCTTAGTATCTATACTTCCCCTTAGTAAGTTTGAAATACTAGACATTCTTGTAGAATAGCATATAATATCTTGTTTTATAGCCTCCTTCATAATCCAATACGCTGAGGCAGACTTGGCAGTACCTCCCACACCCTGAATGTAAAGTCCCAAACCTTGCTGCACCATGTTTTTTATATCTTTACCATATCTATTAAGTATTTTAATAGACTTATCATTTTCATCCTTAAATTTCTTTACTAAATCTTTTTCAAGATCAAACTCCCAATAACGCTTAGGTATTCCAGCATTGAGCATTTTTATAGTCCACTTAAACTTTTCCATACACTTACAATCTAGTATGTTACTATCCTGTAAGATGCCTCCGGAACCGTCACACCCACAGTCATGACCTATAGTACTGGACCTAACCTCATTTACCTGATCTGTCGTAAGCCAAATTCTTTGTCGATCCATTAATCTGAATCCTCATCTTTTACGTCCTTAATATCGACTATGGGAACTTCATACCATTTACCCCAAAATATCTTTACACCAAAAGGTACTTCTTCTCTTTGTCTAACCTGTAACTTAGTTGTACCCTTATTAGTATCTGCTATAATACGAAATTCATATGTCACTATTCACCTCATTTTGTCCATTATAATATCTATTTCCGGAGCACCACATCTTTCACACCAAATTACCTTTCTAGTAACCATTTCAATTTTCTTTTTACCCCCAACCCAATATCTAAACTCTGCATCATATGTTTTGGGTTTATGACCAAATAGTTTACATAATAAATATTTCAATTTCATATCTTTAATCCGTATTTTTTACGCAACTTCCTACTACGAGCTATATATTCTCCATCTCGACCTTTAGGATATCTTCCATCCTCAAGCTTCTTTTGAATTTTATCTAATAACCTGTTCCTTTTTCTACGCTGATGTGAATTCATTTTTTATAAACCCCTAAATAAAATCTTCAATAAAAACATAAAAATATAAATCTTTTTCTTTATCATACAAACATTTACACTTTGCAGAAGGCATATCTGAGGGGTAATATTTATCTGTTCTTTTAAGCAATCGAAATGTCTCCGAAGGCACCCTTAAATAATTTGATTTATCAGTAATAACCTTTCGCTCACCCTGATAAGTAGCTTGTTGAAAGCATCTCCTAACTACCTCTTTAGCCATTTTATAATCCAACACCAATAAACCATTCGGATACTCATTAACTGCAAAAGTTTTAGCATTTTCTTGCCAATGAACATTAAAAACCTTTTCCCAATCGTTTAAACCCATAAATACCCCCTAATTTCAATAATTTTAAGTAAAATTTCTTGGTCTCTCTTTTCCACAAACTCTTCTGAGGGCAAAAGTTTATTCCAGTATTTCTTAGACTTAGTTTCTGCCCACTTATGTAAATTATGTTCATACTTCTTTTTAGCCACAGCTCGATCCTTAGTAATCCATTTATAAGACTCCTTTATGGCTTCTGCAGCCTTAATAATACCCTCATCAGTAGTCCAATCAGTATATTTAAATGGCTCTTCCTTTTCAACAAAATCTACCAATAGTTTAAATACTGCCAACCTAATAAGTTCATCCTTATCACACCAAGTAGGGGATATGTCTAAAAATATTATATTACTTGGATATCTCCAGGCTTTCAACCAGTCCCACCAATTTTGCAACTTGTAAATAAATGAAATGCCTCTTGTTTCTGGAAAGATACTCATATTTACTCCTTTGGAATTAAAGCTTGATTAGCAATTTTCTCATTTAAAGCATTGTTTACAATTATATAATGTGGCATACTTTTAATATGTTCTTTTAAGGCCTCAAACATAATTTTAGTATGCTCAGGTTTATTATCATCAAGTTGCACCCAAGGTCTGCCATCAGAATATATACCCAAACAAATGAAATGCTCACTTTTACGAAGCCAGTCTATAAGATCATTCGTTTGAATTTCTTCATTAAACATCCCCCTATAAACATTATATTGGTCTCTAATTTCTTTAGATCTAAAAATATCTATACAAATTTTAAGTTTTTGTATTAAGCTTTTCATATCAAAAACCCTCATAAGCTTTTAAAAAAGTCATTACTATTATATAGTTCATCCCGCTGGGCTACAAAATATTCGTTAGACAGCTCCGGAGATTTTTGATACATATTATAAACTCTCTCACTTACAATACTACCAAATACAGGAACAAATTTATTTTTAAGAAAAGCCTTAGAAAACAATGTATCTATAAAGCACTTATACTCTTGATTTGATACCCTAAGCTTTAATCTAAACCCCTTTATTCGTGATAAATAAGCTCTCCAAGCCAGTGGAGGTATAAGTAGCCCCCCATTCCCAGCCCCCTTAAGACTATCAGAAAAGTATAAAAGAAAGTCTTTATTGCTCCACTGATCTAAAGGCTTCTGTTCTTTTTCTATCAGCTTTACTAACATTTTGGTCTTTCAATATTGGTCATACTAATTTTCTTACATTGTGACAGTTTAATATCCTGATGCTTATCGGCCCCGGTTATCTCCCTGCCGTCCTCTGTTGTAACCAGCAAAGATAAAATTTCATCTCCTTGAAAACCGTTTACATGGCCATATAATACTGTATCATCTTTTAAAGTAATCTTAGTTCGCATTAACATACTACATACCTCTTAATAAGTTTATTATATCTATTGCAAATTTCATTACGAAGCTGATCAATACTTTCACCCGTTATTCTTTGTTGGTACATATCACAATAAGGATCATAATGTTGAGCTTTAACAGCAAGTTCGAACTCTTTAATAAGTTCTAGAAATTTCAATTCAGACATTAATTTCATTCTTCTAACTCCCTCGCTAATTCTTCTATTGTATTTTTACTTACATCACGTTTAATTAATTCAAATTCAGGTTCCGACTCATATATCTGCAATCTTCTTTTTGAGTGCTTTGAAAGATACCTAACATCATGATAAAAGTCAATAATACCACAGGATATTTTTCCCTCTGCAGCAGTAATTGATCGCATACGCTGTAAAGTGGATATATTACTAAGACCCCCGGCAGCATTTATTGTAAAATCCAAAGAAACCAGATCAATCCCCTCCTCGAACAATGTAGAAACACAACACATAACCTCTTTATCCCTTATCTTTTGAATAACATCTATACGTCTATCTGTTTTATCTTTTCCTGTCAACATTACAGAATCTTTAATAGCCTTATGTAAAACATTAGCATGATATATTGTATCTGTTTGAATTATTACAGACTTTCCTTTATTATTTAAAGATTTGACTATAAGATCAATTAAACCTATAAAAAATTTATTCTCTACCACAGCCTGCTTATATACAGTAGGATAGGCGGCATCAATATCAAATTTAGGCAATTTATAGAAATAAATGGTAGGTCTTAACAAGAATCCCTCTCTTATCAACTCTGAATAGGAAACAGAATGAATAACATCCCCAACACTTTCCTCTACCAGCATATCCTCATCCTTTTCAGCAAATGGTGTAGCTGTAAGACCTATTTTCAATTCTGCAGCAGTACACTTTGCTAAAATAAATTTGGCTGTATTTGAACCCCCATGATGGCACTCGTCTAGAAACACTAATTTAGCCTTTTTCAACAAAATCTGAATTTGGATCTTTTGCTTCTTCTCAATTGGAAGTTCCTTATCTAAATCCTTTTCTTTTAATTCCTCGCTATATGCTGCAAAAGCACTTTGAACTGTAATAATAGTTACATCTTGAATATCTACCTTACCATCCCCCACTATACCCACAGAAACATCTGGCAAAAATTGCTTAACACGATCCATAGTTTGATATGCTAGATCGAGACTTCTACATAAAAAAACTACAGGAAATTTACGTTCAGAATCTACCATAGCAATAAATAGCATGGTCTTACCGGACCTCATCGGAGCTCTGAGTATGCCAAAACGCTTTATTAAACAATTTTGAACAGCTAATAGCTGATAAGGTCTTAATTGATAGGTATTAGATCTTTGAACAAATTGTGTAGGCTCCGATTTCCCAATAACATTAATTGTACAACCATGCCTCTGTAAAATATCAATAACACGATTAAGAAGGCCTATACGAAATGATTTAGACTTGGGATGGTATAGATGATACTGCCCATCCCACTGATGATTTTGAAACTTAGGTGAAAAGAAATAATTTTCTGCAAAAAAGGAGAGTTCTGAATATATTATTGCTTCCAATTCTGGGGGTAGCTCTGTAAGAAAACTACACCAAACAGAATAGAATTGAATATCTACTGCTAAATTAAACTGTTGATTTTTATTCTCAAGAATTTCTTCTTCAGATTGCTCAAAGTTTATAACTGGCATAAAAATAACTTATTCCTTAATAAAAAAAGTGAAATCAGACTGATAAATTAGCTACACAGTTCTAACCCCACTTTAATATAAACAAATTATATTTACTTGTCAACATTTAAAACAAAAACTTTTATACCTTTTTTATTTGCTAAATCTATGGTATGTGCAGTTCCTTTGCTACCATTTGTTACTGCTATTAACGCCTCTGCATAATCCACCATCTCTGCATTCCTAATATACCCTGCAGATTTACCCCGCTCCTCCCACTGTGCAAAAAACTGTTTTAATGGTACATGATTTTCTTTTGCCCAAATTTCACCCGCTCGATCCACTCCCCGAGCAGCACCAGAAATTACTTCTGTAATTTCAAATCCGCTTTGTTGAATGGCATCGCAAACTAACATATAATCCACAATGTCTCTGGATCCCGCAATAATTGTTTTCATTTTTTTAACTTGGGTAAGGTAAACACGTGCGTAATTTTATGAATAGGTTCACCGTAAACATTATAAACCCAACCAGATTTCTGAAGACCAGATTTTTTATTTAATATTTTATCCACTACAAAGTTACAGGACCAACTTGCTGGAGGTAGAGCATCCAAACCCTCCGCAATATTCCCATGAATAGAGTGGCTAACAACTATAGCAGTCTCTCCGCCCTTTAAAGCCACAATATTATTTACCTTTAGATCCTGACCCTCATATTTCTTCCAGCCCATAACCAGCCCCTATATTTTAGGTGGAAAAAGAATCCAACCCACATTTTTTAATTCAAATAAGATTTGAGATACATTTATATCTGTAGGCTCAACATCTACAGAACCTTCAGCAGACATTGGTGAAGTGTTTCGAGCTACAGAATTTGCTAAACCATCCAAAGCCGTAGCAGATGGAGATTCCGGAACAGGTATAATAGTAAAACCAAGGGAATCTATAGCCCCTAAAACCTCATTAAGAAAGGACTCACTTAATGGGTTTCGATCCATTGTTACTAATGCGTTATCCAATCTGAGGGATAATTCTTTTTGTAAATCTTGAATATTTATCATAAAAACCTCCATTAAAAAGTTGTTTGAATGTTCACTACTCTATTGTTTAATGCATCCCTACCACTTAACTCTACATAACCCTTAATCTTCTTTTGTTTAAAGTATTTTTTAACCCTGCTAAAAACATCCTGTAAACTTACTACATCAGTTTCTTTATCTTGCCAAAAAGCTGCCTGAGGAAACATATCAAATTTAGTTAATTTTTGTACCCAATCTAACATATCTTCGAATGATTCTAATGTAGTGATTTTTAACATCAAACGCAAGTTAGACTGAGTTCCAGATAACTCCGATATCCGAATAGGCATATCTACACCTATATAAGATTTAGGCCCCAAAGACCTATCATATATGTAACTGCAAAGCATGGGAAAATAGCTTTTAGTATGCTTTGTAGTTATTCTTTCCATCATAAGGTCAAATTGAAAGTAGAATTTCCTTACAGAATATTGCAATTTCAGTGTATCAAGAAGTTTCTCAATACAATCTATAGAACAAACAGATCCTCCATAAGGATAAATTTTATCACTAATTTCTATAGCATCTACTGAACCAGCAACCTCCACAGATATTGAGACTATAACATCTGTATGCCCCTTACCCCTTTTTGAATAGGTCATGGGTATTTTAATGTTATCAATTCGTGCTATATTCATAGTCATCCTTAATATTAATCTATATTCTTTAATACACGCTTCGGAAACTCCCACTCACCCCGCTCTTTATTCCAGGAACTCACGGGTGTAAAAAATCCAACTACTCTTGTGTAATACTCAACAATTTTTTTACTGCAAACAGGACAAATTTCTAATTTACCAAAACTATTATGCCCGGCCTCACACTCACTATAAACTGCATTAAGTGCAAAATGTTCACAACCAGACTTAATAGCATATATAATTAATTTTTCTGCCTGTTTTCCTGTAACCTTTTCTGAAAGAGTAAAATGAACTATGCCTCCACCAGTATAAAGCTGATTATATTTACCATCTATATCCATTCTCTCATAAATAGTAACATCCTTCCATAAGGGTATAAATTGATTCGAATACAGAGTTTGAGTAACCTCTTTAGCTCCAAAAATAAGCTTATCTGCTTTGGCTAACCTTACAGCAAAAGACTCCCCGGGTATTTGTTCAATATTACCTGCTAAATCATACTCCTTGCATAGTTCTTCTACCCTTTTATTTACATAAATTAAAATATCTGCCATTAAATCTTTATCTTGAATTTCACCCTTAAATTTCTTTTTTAAAACCTCTATGGCTTCAACAAGACCCAACACACCAAATGTTGAAAACATTTTACATAATGGAAGCCACCCATTTGTAATAAACGGCTGCAAACCTTTTTTTTCTAATTGACTAAGTAAAGTTTTATGGGCCTTAAGAATTTTAACAGACTCTATTAAACGCTTGTCCAATAATTTATAATACTCATCCAAAGATTTTGATTGCAGAGCTATTCTATTGTAATTAATAGTTACTACTCTATGAGAACCTAAAGATATCGCGGTTCCACCAAATGAATTTGACTGCGCTCCGAATTGCATAAGATCAACATTATTGATTAATCGACAACAGCTAGCAACCTTCATACCCTCGCTTGAAAAAATATTATACCTATAAATTTCATATTTTACTATATCCTTCAAAAACTGTTTATCAATTATTTCCCACCCCTCTTTTTCGTTCTTTTGTTTAGAAACTGACAGGGTACAAATCGGAAAGCGGTACTGTCTTCCATCATTAAGGGGATCCCCCTTATCATAAAAATCTAAAAAAAGCATTTGCAAAAACATTATATATTCTACAACAGAATCTCTATATGTTTCCTTAGTTAAATCATTTTCTTTAAAAGCATCCCTAAGAGACTTATCAAAAGGAAAATACCATGCCATATTATCATCACTTATAAATGCCTTTAACTTTGTTCTATCAAATATGGATAAATTGGAAAACGGAGATTCTATAGAACTTCTACTTAAGTGGTTGACTGAATGCGTAAATTGTTGAAATTCATTTTCAATTTTTTTCTGCAGCACTTTATCTTCTTTAAGCGTCTTATAGTCAACCCCCTGTTTATATATAAGTATATGTGTTATGTCTAAAAAGAATGTCCCTATAGCTATGGCCCCAGCTACATGATTAGATAGTTGATGTATGGTTTCACACAATGCTGATATATAAGAAGAAAGTCTTTTAACAGGTTTAGAGGGTAACACACCAAAACTTCTGCCCTCTAAAACAATCTTAGAAGCATCTATTGCAAAACAATAGGGGGTCAATATTTTTGCAGAATCATGTAAACCCAAACTATAATCATATATACTACCCATTAATTTCTTAGCTTCTTGCTTACCGTAAAGCTCCTTACATACTCTATATAAATAATCAAAACCCACAAGCTTATCTACGGCTATTTTAGCCTCTTGCATTATCCCAGAAACTGTCTTTTCATTTTTATTAGAATTATCATCTATACTCACATCGTTTAGCTTTGCATTAATTATGCTCTCTATATTTTTAACAAAATCAAAATTGTCTAAATGAATACCCTGCAATTTTAAAAAAGAATCTACTACATTGGCATCATCCAATTCAAATTTATTCTTTAAACTGCGGATCAAAGTTCTTTTTATATTTTTAATAGTTCTTGCTGTATCCGCCTCTTCAAACATATTTGATGAAAATGTAAATTCATCTTCTTCATATGGTTTATTGCTATCAGACATAATACTACCTTTCAAAATATAAAACACCTTTGTCACTAATTTGTTTATAATTAGCATCATAAAAATTCTGATTTGTGGATGCTAATTTTATATATGTATCTTTCTTTTCAGAAACTTGTTTTAGATCAATGTCATACTTGCCGCACTTTACAAACTTAAACCCTCCCTCTACAAAATTTATTACATAATTAATATTGTACCCAGTATATATGCATATATTATATTGTTCCTTTATTTCCTTAATAAGGGCATTCATAAAATCCAAATTATCTTTGTATAACGGATCACCACCAAGAAATGATATATTATTTGTTCTTAACCTTGTTGAATAATCTTTTAATTGTAAGATAAAATCATCTACAGTCAATTTTATAGAATCCTTTGTAGGCTCTATTAATTGAAGGTTAGAACAGCCTAAACAATAATGGCCACACCCGACCAAATAAACACTAATGCATTCATCTATCGTGGGGTAATCTAAAAAACTGTGAGAAAAAATTGGATTAGAAAAATATGCTTCTGCTTTAATAATTGTAACCTCAAAATATATTAAAATGTTACCCCAATAAACTTTTCGGATATCAAAATTTTATCCATCAGCTCTTTAATAAGCTCTGGATCTAATTGGCCATTTCCAGCACCTATTAAAGGAACATAAACCTTTTCTGGTAAACTTTCACTTATATCTTGTAGCCATTTAAGAGATTTTGTAACTGTATTAATATTTGCATTACCCTGCCAACTAAGATGGGGGCTCTTTACATTAAGGGGTTTTGAAGGCACCAAAATAAGTCTATAATCTGGGTAATAAACTCTAGAAGTTAGTAACTGACAATCTCTACCATAAATTTTAGGCAATTCTGTGTATACCTCACGGGCTTCTTTTGCTAAACCCGCACCCATAACGTTACTACCATCATGTTTCCAGCCCTCGTTTGTAGGTATTACTATGGTAGAACCTAACTTATGCCAGACCCACAAATTACCTTGTTTAAAGTTCATAATTAGACCCCTAAATCTTTTTCTGCTTCTATTACAACCTGTTCGATATGATTTACCCATTCTGCAGCACTACACACTCGACAGGAATCTGATGCATCACATTTTACAGGCTCCTCAGACTCACACTTTCTTTTGGCAAGTTCCTCAATAACTTTTAAACGGCGCAACAAGTTACTTAAACTTAATTGCCCGCCCAATTTCTCAGTTTGTTTTATTAAATCCTCTATCCCGTCCTCAAATACGTTTATTATATCTTTATAGTTCGCTATAATATTTTCATCGTATAGCTCCCTTCTTGCATAATCAAATAATGTTTTTAATTTAATGTTCATATCAATACCCCCTCCAAACACCAATTAATACCCCAATGTTCTACTGCATTATAATAGGTATTTTTTTAAACAAAAACAAATTTAAAATACATCTTTATTTATTTTTATTTTATCTAAAATCTTTTCTTTTTGCAGCCGTATACACTCTGCTGTTGTATGCATCATAGTAGCTACATCTCTAAGAGTTTTAGGTTCATAAGGTGGGGTTAAACCAAATAGAAGTGATATTGTAAAGCGTTCTTTTTCTGTAAGATCTTTTAAATATAAATTAACAATTTCTTCTGCAGTATGCTCATTTATAAAAGCATCTTGATCCTCATCTGTTGTAGTAAAATAGCCCCCCTCAAAGCCCCGATAATTTATATGATTTTTTATATCCGCAACCTCTCTTAAATATTGGTTAATACTGGCCCTAATATGAAAAAAACAATAACTAAAGACTCTTACATTGTATTTATCTACATTATACTTTTTAACACCCTCCATAAGACCCTCATTAGCCTCCTGTATCACATCCATAACATCAACATGATTGGGTATAGTAAAATTTCTTAAATAGTATATGACAAAGCGTAAATGAGAATTTACTACCCTTTCAAAGGCTTTTGCTGAACCTGAAGCAACTTGAAACATCAGCTCTCGCTCTTCCTCACGCTTTAAAGGGGTGTATCGTGGATGAGATAGGGATTTTGTATACTGTTCAAATACTAGGTTATTCATATTAGACTTTTAAAAGTTTGTTTCAATTATTTACGTTTTAAACACTGTGCAGTAGCATCTCTCATTGATAATATAGGCTTACTAATGGGCCAATAAACTTTTAATGTGGGGTCATCCCAGGGAATTGTAAATTGCTTACTTCTATCATAAAAAGTAGTCTGTTTATAATAATAAACAACATTATCTGTTAAAGCTAGCATAGCATTACCAAATCCAGGAGGAATTAATAATTGATACCTGTTTCTTTCACTAATATGAAATGCCTGCCACTCTAAATATGTAGGAGAGTCCATATTTAAATCAACAATTACTTCATAAACCTCACCCGAAACTACTTGAATAAGCTTCCATGTTTCATTATCGCCATGAAATCCCCTTAACACATCTTTTCTAGATGTAGAAAAACTATCCTGAACAAAAGGAACATTTACATCTAAAGATTTATAAATATTATTATTAAATGTTTCTACATAATCACCTCTAAAATCTCTAAATATGGGGATTTCTAATAGTTTTGCTTTTTCAAATTTAGTATCATGAATAATCATAACGTTCCTTTCGCATAATTATATGCTTCTGTTATACCCTCTTCTAACGATGTAATTGCTTTAAATCCTATATCTCCTTGATCGGGGTCCTCAAACACCACTCTTGTTTGGCCCCCTCTTTTTTCTTTAGGTATATACACGATTTCTTTTCCTGAAAGTCTACTTAGTATTTCCGCTGCTTGCTTTATACTGTGTAATTTTCCAGAACCTAAGTTAATAGGTTTATTGGGCATTTGATCCATAGCTAATATCATTCCTCTAGCAACATCTTTAGCATTGATAAATTCCCTGGTTTCTGAACCATCCCCCCACACCTCTATAGTATCACATGTTAGTGCTTTCCTAATAAGACTAGTAATTACCATGGCATCAATATTTTTAAAATTTCCATACCTTCCGTAAACATTTGAAGGGCGTATTACGCAACAATTATTACCAAATTCTGGGTATTGTATTTTATAGGCCTCAATTTGAAACTCCCCCATTTGTTTTGCTGCAGCAGGATATTTATCTGTATCTGGATTCAATACTGCAACAGAAGAGGTGTATAAAAATTTCTTAACCCCTTGTAGTCGCGCGGCTTCCAAAATGTTGGTTCCACATTGAATCATGGGAACAAAAAAATCAATAGGTCTTTCACTAGTCATCTTAGGAGACCCCGTAATCCCCATAAGTGAAAAAACCTCATCTATACCCTCCATTACATCCAAACAAGTATTATAATAACGTAAATCAATGCCCAAACTCAAATCAGCATATCTAATAATTGCTTTAGGTTCCTTTATCTTTAGTTGTTCAACCAGTTCTCTCCCAATCATTCCTGTAGAACCAGTAACTAAAATATTCTTTTGTTCCATATTTATCCTTTGTGGTATAAATCACCATATTCTATAAGAATAGTTGACTTACCATCCTCTCTATTTAATGCAAGTTTATATTCATCAAAAATTTGATTCTTATCTAGCAATTGCACTACATTTATCTCCCCCCTACACAATAGTTTTAAAGCCTCCGTATGATCCTGACAATGCTGAGGCCCCGGATTTAAAGGTTCTTTAGCCCCTACACTAGTGCGTATAATAACCCGAGGATTATAACCCCCTTTAGATACTTTTTTAATATTCGCCAAATGATTTGTAATCTGATTAGCAGCTACAATTAAAAAATCCATTCTAGGATAAATACTGACAGGTATCCAACCCCCCAAAGCCAGACCTATGCTCATGCCCATCTGAAAATCTTCAAACACCGGTAACTCTAATCTAGACTCCATGGGTACATTTTTCATACTTTTGTATAATGCATGGCCATCAAATTCTACTGACTGCCCTATAAATTTAACTTTTGGATTTTCACCTAAGTATGTCATAACTCTTATAAGTTCATCAAAATAATCCGCCATAAACCCCTCTCAAAAATGAACAAATTTTCCAATTCCAACATGTGGATAGACTTCTCGTTTATAATTAAAATAAGTTACATAATCTTTTAAATTTCCATTCTTAAAATAATCACATGCTACTTTACCACCCCAAGTTTCATCCGTAGGGGAATTGGTGGATAAATTATTATCCTCAATTATAAAATGAATGGGAAGTTTTTTATTTACTGAATACTTTACTGCCTCATAAAAAACACCACTTTCTGCTGCCATGTCTCCCACAAAACAAAAAACTCTCCCGTCTGAATTATTATATTTTAAACCTAAAGCAGTTCCTACAGCTATAGGTAAAATACCCCCCACAATCGCAGATGTATAAATGTGATGTTTTGGGGATTGAAAGGATATGCTGTTCCCCAATAAAATTTCTTCCAATAATACTTCTTTGGGTACTCCATGCAAAATAGAATGGTAATGATTACGCCATGTAGAAAATACCCAATCCTCAGAATTTATATATTGAAAAAAATCAATAAGATACTCCTCATTATTAAAAGACAAGTGTACCGGGGCTTTTATCTGACCTCCCTCCCATCTTTTAGCAATATCAGACTCAAAATCTATAAGCTCTTGTTTTGTAATATTTATCTCTCGCTGCTTTGTAAGTCCCATACACATGCTCTCCTAAACCCACTTATTTGGTACATTATTTCCCTGAGAAACTTGATAAATAGACTCATCCATTACAAAAGATTCAAAAGGCATTGATCTTGTTTCCCGTAAATTATCATTATCAGACCACAATGATTTTAGTAAATTTGTGTCTTGATGCCCCCAATGACCCCAAGTTGTATTGTAAGTTTTTGCAGCCCAACCTACATCTTCATCTGAATGACCCTCCTTACACCAAAAATAAGATCCACCAGCATAGAAAGCTCTTATAAATAAGTCAAAATTAGCATCACAATATATAAAACTTTTATCAAAACCACCCAATTCCATAAAAAACTTTCTACTAATAAGGGAAAGTCCCCCAGGTATTAGCATAGTTCGTTTATTAGTATCTACGTATCTAGGAATTTTGCAGGTGTGCGTTTGATCTGCCCCCCGTAAAAACATTCTCAAAGCAATTATAGCTTTATAATCATTCTTTTGAGTGTATATAGAATATGCCTCGTCTAAAGCCCCTGGACTAAATATAAGATCATCCGCCACAAGACTGATTACATCTCCCTTAGTATGCATTGCCCCAATCTGCCAGCACTGAATTAATTTAATATTAGCAGTTTTTATATAAATTAAATTATGGGGCAAATCAAATGTAGGGGCTATGGGTCCACAAAAAATTATCTCAAATGGCAGTGTAGTGGCTTGTGAAACACTTTCATAAAGATGCATCCATAGGTGCGGACGAATGCTAGGTCCAAACAAACTCAAAACTGGCTTTATTATAATATCACTATCCATATACTAATTACCCTCATAAATAAAATAAGAAGTTCTCGAAGTAATAGGAAATCTCATTAGCTTAATCTTATTAAGTCCAATTTCTTCCATTAATGCAACAGTCTCCCCTGGGGAATCTGGATCATTTAATTCATCAAATCCGACTACACTACCCCTAACTAATCTGCTTTTAATCATTCTTAAACAATCTCTAGTTGGTTTATAAATATCAAAATCAAAATATGCTAAAGCAATAATAGTCTCAGGATGATCCTCTAAATACTTATTAAATGTAATGGATGCATCCCCCTTAATTACTTCAAACTTAGGTATGTGCGATAGGGGGTTATCTGCCTCTTGGGCTTTTAAAATTTCTCTAAGATAGTCATCATATTCTGAAGGAAGTAATAAGTTCCCCTCCCTCATAAGATCAGAGCCACCATCCTTTAAATCTATAGAAGAAAACCCAGTAAAGGTATCAAATCCAATAATCTTGCGATGCCTATTAAAAGGTTCATAAATACCACGCAAAGCAGAAAATAAAGAAAGATTTTGCCCCCAATGGCAACCAAACTCTATTGCAACCCCCTGCAAATTTACTATATTACTATACAAATGGTTCATAAATAATATTCTTGACAGTGTTTTTGAATTTAAATATAAACCCAAATTTGATAGTATTTGATCATCCGGCAAAGGACTATTTTTAAAAAGTTTTACTAAATTATTTCTTGCTGCTTTTTCATTCTCACTTGTATATGTTTTTATATCAAATTCACCCATCTAAACCTCCGATAATACATTAATAAATTTTTCTCTAAGAGAATTTATATCTAAACCATATTTTTCATGTAACCACTTCCTATCAGCGTAACCAAAAAATTGTTTATCCTCCAAAGCAATTTTAATTATAGGTTTAAATACACCTATCTCTGACATATACTCCAAAATAGTAGTAGATAGAGCACCATATTTAACATTTTCTTCTACAACAACTATTTTATTAGACAAATTTATAATATCAGATAAAATACCTTTAGAATAGGGTTTTATTTTATACATGTCAACTAAACCTATTTTTAAACCCTCTAAAGCTTCCACACAAGAATGAACCATTGTTCCGGTAGAAATAACATTAACTTTTGATAAATTTTTTATAACATTAAATCCATCAAGATGTAATGTAAAATCATAGTCAGGATAAATTCCTTTATCCAACCTAATAAATGCAGGAGCTTTTAAATTATATGATAGCTTAACACATTCCTTGGTTGTAAAAGCATCACTTGTATTTAATATAGTCATTTCTGGTAAAGTTCTCATAATAGCTATGTCATTTATAGCATGGTGCGTTGGCCCATCAAAACTAAAACTAAACCCCGCACCCAGCCCAATTAACGTTATTGGCAAATTCATACTGCATATATTAACCTTTATCTGCTCATAACATCTCATAGTCATAAATGAGGTAATTGAATAAATATAAGGTTTAAATCCACCAATAGCAAGACCTGTGGCTACAAGAATTGCATTTTGTTCTGCAACCCCCATATTAAAAAATCTATCAGGAAAATCCCTTTTAAATTTTTTTAGAGCAAAGGCATCCGCATCAGCAGTAAGAAACACAATTTTATCATCCTGTCGTGCATACTCATAAAGACTATCAAATAATATATCTCTAAGATCAACCATTTAATTCTTTACTCGCTTGAATATATTGTTCTTTATTAAGTATACCACTATGACTATCCACATTATTTTCTAAAAAAGATATTCCCTTACCCTTAATTGTATTAAATATAATAATAACAGATTCATTGTCAATACTATCGAAAGCTGTTAATATGGAATAAAAATCATGCCCATCCATCTCTATTACCCGCAAACCAAATGCCTCGAATTTGTCTACCAATCTATCATTCTCAATAAAATCTGTTACAGATAATCTATTCCTATCCACAATAATAGTTAAGCCCGCAATTTTATTCTTAGCTATAAAATCTATAGATTCCCATATAGATCCCTCCTCACACTCACCGTCCCCCACAACCACAAAAATTTTCTTTTGACTATTACCCCCCAACTTTAAAGCAAGAGCATACCCAGCACCTATACCAATAACATGTCCAAGAGATCCCGTGTTATATTCCGATTCTAAAAAATTTTTATCAAATTGAGTGCCCAATAAGGACCCGTTAGTACCAAAAGTATCTAATAAATCTTTACTTAGTAATCCCAAGTCTTCCCAAATTGCATAAGAAGCCAAACAGGCGTGTCCCTTACCAATTAAAAGTAAATCTTTTTCTTTGTTTCCATATTTTAATACCCCACCATAGTAAATGGCTACAAGAATATCGACCAAAGAAAGGGTTCCTCCTAAATGACCTTTTCCTGTCTTATAAGCTATATCAAGTATTCTTTTGCGTATTTTCTTAGCTTTTTCTATTAACATATGGGTAGTATCAATTTTTGCTCACTATCACAAATAATTTCAATAATAGCAGGTCCATACACATCTTTAAACTTGGCTGCAATAGTATCAAAATTTTTATAATCATCAATTAAATAATATGGTATATCATAGGCATCGGCAACTTTTTTAATATTAAGCATAGTATTTTCATCCTCAACATGCCTCCCATGGTCCCTCATGGAAATATAGCCCCCATTATTAATAATAAATAACTTCACATTAAGTTTATAATAAGAAAGCGTTTTTAACTCTTGAATATTAGTCTCTAAGGAGCCATCACCCGTCATTGTAAGAATACAAACTTTTGGATCTGCTATTGCAGCACCAATAGATAAGGGTATAGATAGACCCATAGAAGCATAAGCCCCTGAAGTTATTTCTTTAACTCCATTTTCAAATGAAAAAGTTTGCCCCGCAACATAATAACTGCTACCAGCATCATCAACAAGAATGTCCCCCTTTTTGGACATCTCATCAATCTTTTTTGCTACAAAATAAATATCAATAGGATTTTGTTCTTTAACAAACAACTTGGTAGATAATTTTTCTTTATACTTTAAACAGTGTTCAAACCAATTTTTACGCTCTGCAGAATATCTTATAGGAAATGCATACAAAATATTTAAGAGACCCCTTAAAAAGTCTTGTGCATCTTTTATAACTACTCCGGACAACCTATGTTGAACTTTAGTAATCTCAGCTAATTCAATATCCACCATGTAAATCTTTGCATTTGGATTAAAAAAAGATAGATCATACCCAGCAAATGCCACAGATAGACTTGTTCCTATAGCAATTACTACATCGGCTTCACCCATAATTAACTTATTAAATTTTGTTCCTTTTATACCCCCCAAACCCATATTATTAACATTTGAATAAGGTAAACAGTCAAGCCCAAGTCTTGATAAAATTATCGGGCATTCTAAACAAGATGCTAACCTTTTAAGTTCAGAAACAGCATCTGAGTTTTTAATTCCTTGGCCAGCTAATATTAATGGTCTCTTTGCATTGTTTAAGTCCTCAGATATCTTATCAGTAAATTTTTTATTAGTGCTAAACCCAAAAAGATTATCTTCCTCCACATATGCAGATTGTATGTCCAAAGGAATATCCAACCAAACTGGTCCCATTCTTCCGGATGTTGCTACAGATATAGCTTTCTCCAACTCATAAAGAATGCTTTCTGGTATAGTAATCATAACTGCGTATTTAGTAATGGACTTAACAACGTCAATAATATTTAACTCCTGTATACCAAAAGACCTCAAATTAGGTATATTAGCATTTTTTGTTGTTTGATTAATAGGAGATTGACCCGAAATTACAAGAACAGGGGAGGAATCTACATAGCATTCCGTTACACCAGTAACAGCATTTGCACCCCCAGGACCAGTAGTTACATAAACAACCCCAAACCCGCCTTTTGTACGTGCATATGCCTCTGCCATCATAGGTCCTGTGGCTTCATTTTTTATACAAACTCCTCGAATACCCTCATGCTTTGATATGGCTTCATCTAAATGAATAGCACCCCCACCACTAAGCATAAATACATCTGTTATTCCCCTCTTATACAACCAATCTGCTATAAAATCAGATACTTTTACTTTGGCCATAAATCACTTTCTTTTAATAAATCTAATTCCTCTTTCTTTATGGGATAACAAAATTCTTCTGTTGGAAAAATACCCTCTCTTACTTCCTTAACATATTGCTCTATAGCATGAGTTATTAAAAATAATAACCCATCGTTTTTTGTCTCTCTTCCATATATAATAATATTTGTAGCATGATTATTTATATGTTGAAAATACAGTTTAGAAGCATCCGGAATATAACATTTCGAAAAATAAGGTCTAAACGTAGGATACAATCCTAATAAATCATGCATAATAAGTAATTGACCATCTACCTTACTACCAGCACCCACTCCATACACAGGAACCTTACATTTCTTAGTTATTGCCCACCCAGGCTCTGTTGGAATTGCTTCTAACAAAATTGAAAATACACCTGCTTTTTCAAGACAACTTGCATCATCTATTGTTTCAACAAAAGATTCTAAATCTTTACATTGAACTTTATAACCCCCAAAAGATTGCGTGCTTTGTGGTGTAAGTCCCAAATGTCCCATAACCAATATACCAGAATTAACAATAGCCTCAATTCTAGAAGAAACCCTGCACCCTCCTTCAAGTTTTATAGCATCACAACCAGCCTCTTTTATAAATCTCAATGCATTTCTTACAGCATCCTCATCAGAAATTTCATATGATCCTTGAGGCATATCCCCTATAATAAATGTATTAGGAGCCCCTCTACGAACTGCCTTAGCCATCATAATCATTTCATCCATTACTATTGGATTTGTATTAGAATATCCATATTGAACCATACCTCCAGAATCTCCTACAAGAATCATATCCACTCCAGCTTTCTCCGCACAATAAGCCATTGGATAATCATAGGCAGTAACCCAAGCAACAGGTATACCTTCCTTTTTCATAGCATTCATTTTAAAAATATTTAATTTAGACATAAAAATACTCCTAAAAATTTAATTAACTATTAGACTGTCTATGGGTTTTGAATCTCCAAAAGCAATTACCCACCCCCAATATCTACCATTACCATTAATCAATTCCCAACTATTATATTCATTACTCCAACTAACTTGGATGGGTTTCAAAAGTTCTTTAGTTACAAGCAATTCTCTAGCAAGGTCTAAAGGATTGGGTATTAAATTATTTTTGTTTTCAAATGCCTCTTTAAGATTGGTATACCCTACACGCTTTTCATAACCCCCAGCATATTTACATACTATATCCTTGGGTAAAATTTTTTCAATTTTATATGTAAAATCACAATCTATCTCATTGCAATCTTGTTCTGATAAGTCAAAACTTGCGGAATTAATATTTTCAATAGTATGTTTTATACCTGAAGATTTAGGTATAGCTATTGTAGTAGAATGCCTCAAAATCCATCTAAGAACTACCTGATACACACTCTTATCGTGTTTCTTCACTAAATTTGTAAGGGATCTGGCATTTACATTAAAAGAACCTTGACAAAGGGGTGTATAAGCAACAAAAGGAATATTTAAAGTATCACAAAAAGGAATGATAGTTTTCTCTACCCCCCTTTCAAGAATATTATATTCCATTTGAATAGCTTTTAAATTAATTCCAATTAATTCATAAACCTCTAAAATCTTGGAAAAACTAAAATTGCTTAAACCTATACCCTTGATTATTCCCCTACTCATTAAACCTGACATAGCATTTAATGTTTCAGATAATGAAATAGAATTATTGGGCCAATGAATATAATAAATATCTAAATAATCTGTATTTAAACGCCTAAGACTTTGTTCACATGAATTTATTACAGAATGATATTTTAAATGTTCGGGCGAAACTTTAGAACAAATACAAAGTTTATCCCTATCGTAACCCTTGTTGATGGCTTCTCCAACAATCTTTTCCGAAATACCTTTTATGTATGACTCGGCAGTATCAATAAGATTTGCACCAGCATCCAATCCCGCTCGTATAATATTTACTTGTTCATTATAGGTGTCTGGATGAATGCCGGAAGTACCCAACCCAATAGCAGTTATACTTTTGTCATTATATAATTTTCGTTGTAGCATAGTTTATATACTAATAAAATAATCCAAACCATCTGTATTTATGTTAGATCTGAGAGCAATTTTATCGGTTTCCTCTGTAATTTCCAACAATAAGTTTCTTATTTGATTACGAATACCATTAAGTTGGTGTGCTTTTTTTAAATAATTGCTATAAGACTCTTGGCTTATTGTATCTTTTTGCATCTCATCTTTGCAATCCCAAATAAAGGCATTAATTTGGGCTATTACAAATACTTGTCTAAGTAATCTTGCTGTTAATTTAATATCTTTTTCTTTAATAATCAAATCGATATCATGCTCTAAAGCCTCAATCTCCTTAGAATTTTTTTGTCTATCTTTTAACAAAAACAACTCTCTTAATTGAACAACAGTAAATTTTTCTATCAGCTCAGAAAATGTAGGTAATATTTCTCTTTTATCCAACATTAAAGGGTTTCCTCACATTCAATAAATTCTTATTATGCCTATACCAATCAAAAGTTTTAACGATGCCCTCTTCTAAACTTGTTTTACAATGAAATCCTATAAGAGTCTCCATCCTGCTTACATCAAGATATCTAACAGGATCTCCTGAGTAAGCCATATCATCATTTTCAAACTCTATATCCTTTCCACTTAGTCTACCAACCATTTGTGCCAATTCCTTTATAGCAATTGGATTTCCACTGCCAATATTAATAGGATAGCACGGAGGGGCTTTTATCATAGCCAGTAAAAGAGCTTCTGCTATATCATCCATGTATACAAAATCTCTTATTGCTCTGCCATCTCCAATGATTTTTACTGGGGTTATATTGGATTCAATTTTAGCAATCAAAGCTGGTATAACTTGAGCAGTCTGTATATTAAAATCATCAAATGGTCCATAACAATTACAGGGTCTTACAATTCTTACACCATCCCAAAATTTATCCTTAAAATACATCTCACCCTGGATTTCCCCCAACCTCTTAGCTATACCAGCATATACATCATTTTGTCTGGGTAACCCCTCCCACATATCATCTTCTTTTTTAGCAATGCTCATCTGAGGATAGCTACAAATGCTTCCTACAAACATAAACCTATCTACCTTATTCTTATAAGCCTCGTGCATAAGATGTGTCTGAAAAAGAATATAATTAATAAAATCCTCCGGATTCTTATTAATTTTACTTACAGATCCTTTTATACACATTAGATTAAATACGTAATCCACTCCCTTTGTTGCTTGTTTACATGCCTCTGAAGTGGTCAAATTAAGTTGCATAAAAGATACTTCTGCTGGAAGAACACACTTTGAATATTCCAGACTATCTAAAGAAACTACTCTTACATTAGCACCCTGACTTACTAAATTTTTTACAAGTGGGATTCCTATAGCCCCAGTCCCACCTGCCACAAGCACATTTTTATCTTTATACATAATTAGTTCTTCTTATTTATAATTTTCTTTATACCAATTCAAGGTTCTCTTTATACCCTCTTGAAAAGAAATTTTAGGAGCCCAACCGAATACTTTTAAAGCATAGCTATTGCTTAAAGCTAATTTTGTTGGAATAGTAGGTTTAGAATTGTCATAAATAATACTTAACTTTTTACCAGATAATTCAATAATAGTTTCTACCATCTCCTTTACTGTAATAGCTTTTCCATATGATACATTTACTAATTCAAAAGGTTTTAATTGTAAATTTATAGCCTTAAGAATAAAATCTACTACATTATCTACATAAATTAAATCTCTAGCTGTGTCCTCTCCACTACCCCAAACAGTAATAGAGTCTCCATCTTTAGCATCCATAACCTTTCGTATTGTTGCGCCAAAAACATGCGAATGTTCTAAATCATATTTGTCATGATGTCCAAAAGTATTCGAATGCCTTATTGCAATATGTTTAGTTCTTCCCAAAGAAGAATAAAACTCACACATTTTTTCAATATATACCTTAGTCCAACCAACTCCAAAATAACTTTTATGTAATGTATCATGTTCGTTAAAATCTTCTTCGGTTCTAGGATTTTCTCCAGGTTGATACATTACACCACAACTTAAAAATATAAAATGCTTTACAGATGTTTCATAACAAGCCCTAAGAATTAAAGAATTCATTAAAGCATTATCTGTTACATGTATATAAGGTCTTTCCGTAATATCCTTAGATCCAGAAGTAACTGCAGCAGCCTGAATAACTATATCATATTGCTCTGCAAAAACGTGATCAACTCCCTTCTTTGTAGTCAAATCCACAGAGTAAAGTTTTGTTAAGCCCCTCAAAGGACAGCTTTTGCTAAAGGTTTCAACACCATAAATATCATAGTCTTCTGGGTAAGATAAAAATCTTTCTGCAATATTTCTGCCCATAAAACCAGTTATACCACATACTAATACTTTCTTTTTCATATATTTTCCCGCCAATAATGTAATAGATCAAATGCAATATCATCTAAAGTTTTTATGGGTCGCCATCCAGTATCTTCTCCGAACTTAGACCAATCTGGTATTTGAAGTGTTATATCTGTGGGTCTAATAAGATCGGGGTCTACTATTATATCAAAATATTCTCTAGGTATTATACTTTTGGATAAAAGATTCTCGAGAGCATCTCCTACAGTATACGTATGATCCCCCCCAATATTATATACCTCTCCCACCTTACCTTTTGTGGCAGCTAACCAGTATGCTTTCACCGCATCATCTATATGGGCGTATGTTCTAACAGAATTAAGATTACCTACTTTTATGGGAAATACAAGTTCTTTTGTAGTAAAATCATAAAATGTATCTGTTACCTTTTTTTCATGAATTGCAATTTGACGAGCAAAACTTGATAATGCAAATTGCTTCCCTCTTCTAGCCCCCTCATGACTAAACATACGAGTAACAATAATTTTCAAGCCAAAAGCTTTCTGATAATACTGAGAAAAAAGATCTTGTGTTACTTTGGATATGCTATAAGGATTTGCAGCTCTAATTGGGTTATTTTCTTTTATAGGAACTTCTTCGGGTAAGGGCATGCCATATACTTCGGAAGAACTAACAGAAATAATTATTGGGTCACATTCATTTCTAATTTTTGCTTGATATAATTCTTCTAATAAATTTACAGTGCCTATCCCATTATTAGAAAGGGTATAAACTGGAGTAAAAAAACTAGACCCAGGAAAACTTTGAGCTGCAAAATGAAAAACATAATCAGGCTTAGCTTCTTGAATAAGTCTATTTAAACTCCCCCTATCAAAAAGATCTGCCTCTATAAATCTAACCCTAGGATTGCCATAAAGATGTTTTATATTTTCATCACGACTCCTCCAACGTCGGCCTGCAAAAATCATAGCCTCTGGGATATTCTTTAAAATATAATCTGCCATATGGCTTCCTACAAACCCTGTAATACCTGTAATAAGTATATTCATATTAATCCTTTATATCTTTTCCATATAATTTAATATAATTAACAAGTTTATTTATATCATTTTCTCTTTCCTGACCCATCTCTGTAGACCAAAAATTAGGAGATGTAGTGCCTTTGTGAGAATTAGTATCCATTTCTGTTTGATCACCTATAGCCACATAATGCCTTACACTAATATCATTTACAACACCATATATTCCACTTCTAGGCCCAATCATCTCCATCCAAGTGTCCGTATGAGCATTTAATGATAAATGCCCCAGTATCTCAAAAACTTTTCTATTTACAACTAAATAAATAAGACTACTTAAATTATGATTAAATACATGTTGAAGTTTCAAAATGCAAATTGTATTTAAATAGGGATATAAATAATTATCCCAATTATCTGTAAGCATTTCACTATCATCACTATAGCAAAATATTAATTTACCCTGTGCAATTTTACACATCTCATTTGTAAATAAATGAATAGAGGCATAACCCCCTAACCTGTCTCCTATTATAGTTTTTAAATTAGAATAGCTTAAGGTTTTTACAAAGTCTATGGTTTCTAAATCATCCTCATCTATACGTAAAATCACCTCTATTGCTTCTGGTTTAGAACACTTAGAATATAAAGATTCTAATGCTCTTTTAAGCATAATAGACCTGCCCCGC
This sequence comes from Candidatus Omnitrophota bacterium, assembly GCA_023229385.1. Classification (GTDB taxonomy): domain Bacteria; phylum Omnitrophota; class Gorgyraeia; order Gygaellales; family Profunditerraquicolaceae; genus UBA6249. The sequence continues at coordinate 128,454 of JALNZI010000002.1, forward strand.
GTGGGTATTGTAACAGAAATATTAATCATAATTATGCTATAAAATAAGATTTATAAGATTTTGAGGTAGTAAAGCTATTTCATCATCAGGAACATGTGCAGCATTTAAATACCTAGTTTCGCTTCCTGGACCCCCACCAGCAGCCTCCATTTGTGCCTGAAATTTTTGATATCTTCTACCTCTGTTCAATAATGCTTCATCACTTTGTCTCATTGAATTTTCAAAAATTGTAATGCCTTGACAAACAGGTAAGCCTGAATGCTGCCCCTGCAATTTTTCATGAAATTCTGTAGCAAATATAGGACCCCTTCGCCATAGCCTCATATTAACTCCCCGAGGCCAATTTCTAAAGTAGTGATACTTATCTTTAGCAGTAAAAAACATATGAAAATCCCACATAGGGGCTCTATCATAATAACCTGCTTTAAAAACCTCTGCAAAATTCTTTGTCCAAGACATATCTGCATCTGGAAAAAATATATAATCACCTGTAACTTTCTCTAAAGCCCTATTTTTTTGCTTTCCAAATGTATCAAAAAGATTCTCTATTAAAACTAAAGGAATTTCCTCCCCATACCTTTTTATAATACCCAAAGTATTGTCCTTACTGCCCCCGTCAACAATAACAACCTCTTTTAAATCCTGTTGCAACACAGCTTTAGTGTATACACAACAGTTTAAAAATTCCTCAATTACTTCTGATTCATCTTGGCAAATTGTACAAATACTTAGGGTTGACATTATATCTTCAATCCTTCTATCATTTTACTATCAAATTGTTCCCAACCACTATCTTTAAATTTCTGAATACGTTGATGCATTACTGCTGGATGAGTTCCTACAAAATCTTTTACCCTACCCTCTCGTATATTAGATTCAAAAAGATATAAATAATCACAATAATCGCCACCTAGTTTTTCAGACATCTCACGCATTTTTGGATCCGGAAATCCAAGATCAACATAGAGCTGCTGAAAGTCCCACTCTTTCAAAAACCCTTTTTCAGAACTGTGTACTTTTCCATAATGATACACCATAATTTCTGTATCTTTTACTTCACAAGGATCATATCCGGGTTTATCTAATTGACAAGCATCTCCAGCTAACCACCAACCAGAACCCTTGCGAGCAATACGAATTATATTTTGATAGCAAAATGGGAATACCTTGCTATAAGATCCTAGGAAATGTGTATAATTAGTTTTTAAAGCATTTACTTTATCTGGAGCCCCTTCTAAAGCTTTCTTAATCACATCATAATTATTTTCATGAATAACCTCATCTGCTTGAATCTGCCACTTCCAGTCTGTAGATAAGAAAGGAATACAATAATTTGCCATTTGAGATAAACCAGAATGATGGGCAATCCACTCCCTTTGAACTAACTTTACTTTTGGATATTGAGCAGCAAACTTTTGAAGTTCTTCCCAAGTATTGTCTTTATCACTATAGCATTCACAAATAACAATCTGATCAGCTATAGGCATTACAGAAAGAAGTGACTCACGCCAGGGGTAATCATAAAAATTAACGTTACGGGCGAATTGGTATATTCCTAATGTATTAGACATTCTGTCTTTCCTTAATTTGTTTTTCTATTTTATCCCTTAAAGCCCCTGTCTCATGCCCATAACCATCCTCACGCCTTTTTAATTGCTCATTTTTTTCTTTAGTAACTGCTCCTGAATCTTTTGAATCTACAGAGGTTCCCATCTTTGTATGAATTCTTGTTGGAAATAATCTACCCATTATTGCACCACATTTAAAACAAATCCTAAAGGCTTCTTGATTAGGAATATCCAATTCTTCAAAATCACATTCCGGACATTTAAAATCAAAAATTGGCATTAGATTAGTCCTAAAGTTTTATCAATAGCTAATTTTAATTGATTTTTTGTATTTTCTTTATTATAACTATCCACAGTTTTTGAAGCCCTATAAATAATATCCATCATAAACTTTCTATCAAATTTAGATAATATTCTTGATAATACAGTTGCCAAATTTTGGGCATCACCATCCGCACAGATCATACTATTAATACCATTCTGCATGTAATCAGTACCCCCACCCCCAGTATAACCAACCACTAATGTGTTACTTGCAAAAGCCTCTAATGGAGGTAGTGAAAGCCCCTCCGGGTAAGAGTGAGCAAAAAATATGTCTGCCAGTCTTATTTGTTTGGCGAACTCATCTTCAGAGACGTCCTCTAAAAACTTGACCGACATAATCTTCCTCACTTCACTTGGTAAATAAAAATTAACAGCCTCCCAACGATCTCTCCCTGCTTTTCTTTCCTGAACTAACATATTAATTTTACCCAATTGAAACTTCTCAATAATTTTATCTGGATAAAACACTAACCTATCAATAAAGGGTGTAACTCTATACCCAGGATGCCCTATTTTGTTCTGATTCCACTCTGAGGAGACCCAAAACTGTATTCCGGTATAGTCAGCCCCTTTATTAAAAAAAACCTCACCCTGCACGTAACTGACAAGATACTGAGCTTTAAATCGCCTTAGTTCATCTATATCTTCCCAACCCACCACCAAAACATCATTATCCTGTTCTAATTGGTTCCAAACAGATCCCCAACTCTTTACAATGGTATTATGCTTAAACCAAGTAGGAATAGCAAATTCATTAGGAACCGCAACACAACTATCATATCCCAACTCCCTTTCTAATTCAGATAATTGAAAGTGAACCTTTATTCCACCACTTGGATCTGTATTTTTAGGAATTACATGAACTATCTTATTTGTCATGCTTTCCCATCTTCTTCGTCTAATTCTTCTTTGGATTTTGAAACCCCCTCCTCAAGGGTTACACCGCAGGCTAGACAAACTTTGTAACCCTTCATTATGGCCAACATATCTTCGGGATGAGGACAAAATTCTCCGGGCTTCCTATAAACAGATGAAGAATCAGAGACCATATTGGCATTATGAAATTCTTGAACGGGATCTGCTTGACCCCCTGCAGCCAACCTTGCTTTCTCCCGCTCCCATCTTTCCATTGGAGATAATTCTATAGCCATAATTATTTATCTTTAATATTAATATTAATTTAAACTAAATGAATTATCTTTATTAGGTAATCTTAACTTAACTTAACTTTACTTTACTTTACTTTACTTTACTTTACTTTACTTCATCTATGGTAAGGAGTTCTCCTAAATATTTTCCTCCAGCAGAATGAATTCCATATAATTGATCCTCAAGATTATTTGTCTTACTTATTTTTACAGCCATTTTCCCATCAGCTAGCATTACAGAAACTACCTTCTGCCCTATTGAAATCTGTTCCGGTATATCAGAATAATCTGTAGCATTTTTATATATTCCTGCCATAAGTCACCTCAAAACCTTCCTATCAAAGCTTCAAAAATAAATCTTCTAACTCTCCAACAATTTTTAATTTTATTCAAAATTCTATAAAACCAAGAATTATCCACAGAATGTAAACTACATTTACCATCAGTTAGGTGTCTACTCCTAATACATGAAAATAAGGGATTCAGCTTACCCAAACAAGGCAATTCTGTATTAAAACAAAAAAATTGTAGTATTTTTCTTATATAAATCATATCATTTTCCTACAAAATCAGTCTTTACATCTAACAATAAACCATCCATATTCTCTTTCATATACTTTGTAACACCTTTGAATCCAGCCTCTTCTGCATCATAATCAAAACCCCTAAAACTAACTCGAGCAGGGTAAGCTTCTAAAACTGTTCCATCATCTTCCTGAACTAAAACAATAGCCCATGATATCATCCATAGTTTTCATATAGACATTCCTGTTAATTGTTCCATCGCTGGAGCCTTGAGGTTGTATCCCAACCCAAGATGTAGAACATTAATGGCAGCATTAATATCTCTGTCATGATGCGCCCCACAAGCACAGTTCCACTCTCTTACCGCAAGTCCGCTAAAGCCTGTGGGACCAGTTTTGGCTCCACAACTTGAACAGATCATGGTGGTGAATTTGCTATTAACTAAAATGGTTTTCCTATCTGCATGAACTGCACTTTTATAGTTTATCATTTTAATTAAGTTACCTATAGATGCTTCTAAAATTGATTTACCAAATTTCTTTTGCTGTCCTTTTAAATTATCATTTGTTATGTAAATAGTAGAGTAATTCTCAACAAGGTTTCTACTAATTTTATGATTTCTATCTTTTCTACGATTTGCTTGATGCTCTTGTATTCTTCCTATTAATTTATAATTTCTGCCTCTAGTAGCTTGAGCTAATCTTTTAGCTCCCAACTTTAGTTCTCTAGGATTCTCAAATTTAACCCCATCAGATAAGGTTAATAAAGAATGAAAACCTGTATCAATTCCAACTATAGGAGCATTTTCTTTTACTTCAAACTTATGGTTAGTATCAATAGTAATAAGTAAATACCAACCAGAGGCTCTTTTAATAATTCTACTGCATTTTATTTTACCCTCCGGAATATCTTGCTTAAAGAATCTAACTTTACCTAAACCAAGTAATTTTATTTCCTTTTCTCCTATAGACTTTATAGAATCAGGAAAAGGTATACTATTTAATTTATTTCTTCTTCCTTTAAAATGAGGCTTCTTTGAGAGCTTTTTGAAACATCTTTGCCAAGAAATCCAAGCCTGTACAAGCACCCCGCTTATTACATGGGCTGGAATTTTAAGCTTTTTACTATGTAATTTAATAAGATTAATAAGATCAAATTTACCATAATAAATCTTATCCTTTGCATCCAATTCTATCTTTCTTACAGTCCAGTTATACACAGAGGTGAGATGAAATAACCATCTTTCAAGTTCTGCTTCTTGCTTCTTTGTAAGTTTAAGTTTTAACTCTCGAATTATCATATTAAAAATATATAATATTTATTGTGCAGAATCCTATTGATCCACCAAAGAAGTTTTGTATCTTGAAATTCTTTCCAGGTCTTACGTTCCATTTTAATCTCCAATTATTATTTCTAATATTTTGCGGCCAGATCCCATATATATATAAAACTGTGTCATTTCTAGTTGTAACTATCTTTGTTGCATCTTTCCAACCCCCACCATATTTATATTTGATATATCCATTTGTTGTATCATAAATATATGCAGAATTTTTATATACCTCTGGTAAAGGTTTCCCCACTATTATTGGATGTTGTTCTACACTTAAACACCCACTTAAAATAAATAAAAAAATAAATTTCATAAATAAATACATATTAATCTCCAAAAATTACTTGTTTAGCCAACTTACCTACATTTTCAATAGAATAATTTTGAACCTTTTGTAGGGCTGCTTTACCTTTTAATTTAACTTCATCTCGATGCTCATAAGCATAGCGCAAACATGCTCTTAAATGCTCATGAGAAATCTCTGCCCACTGACCCCCAACATAATTCTTGAAATAGGGAAGAATTTGTAAAGGAATATCAACAAGCTTGTAATCCACCAACCAGCCTACGTCCGGAGTAACAAAATCAGTCATACCACTATAATTTGTAACAATACTTGGTATGCCCAAAGCCGACACCTCCACAATACCATTTCCGAAGCCCTCGCCCCTGCTACTGGAAATATTACAATCAAAATTTCTTAAAAAATAAGGCATGGTAGTATCCGGTAAAAATGAGTTAGTACAATAAATTGGGGCATGCTCTTTACCACCAGACAACTCTCTAATATATTGTTTAATATCTTTACCCTGTTGCTGTAAAACCCAATGTAAAGATAAACTATGAACAGTTAGGGTTACATCTTCCTTAGTATCAAACTCTTCTATAAAAGCTTTAAATAAGGCTTCTGGATTTTTACGTTCCCCAAAATGAAATACTGAAACAAAATTAATACCCCTTTTATATGTTAGAGGCATCATACTATTTGAGGACTTATAAAGATTCATATCTACAGCATTAGGCACCACTGAAATAGGCTTTGTAACACCATAATTCAACATTACATCTCTAAAGAATGTAGAATTGGTTATTACTTTGTCTACTGCATTAAGTTGTTCTCTCCAAGCCCTATTAATTCTATTACTTTCTCCAGTAGTATGGGCTATACGAGATTTTCCTGGAGGCATAAGATACAAATGATCCCCCTCACTGCTACGTAGAACATGACGGTTCCAATAGTCATGAGGCTTATTGATCATCTTTTTAACTTCCCAATCCCAAACATTTCCTGGTTGATGATATTCTTCAGGAGCTATAGCAACATCTACGCCGTTTCTGCTTAATCCCTTAGCCAGATTACGCATTACAATACTAAAACTCCATTCACCTGTTATCTTACAACAAAATAATATCCTATCTTCAGAAGTATATTCATAATAATCTTCTTCATGCTTTAGATAAAATTTAATTTGATTTTTTCTAGATATATCATTTACCTTTTTTATATCATGGTAAATATCCATACCTGTTTTGTTCTCAAAATGGTACGCAAGACACTTTGGATCATAAACTGTTTTAAATCCTAATTTACGAGCATCAAAACACATTGAAACTTCTTCAAAATAACAAGGCTGAAACCTCTCGTCAAAGTGATCAAGCTTTTTTAAAAGTTTTGATTTTAAAAGAAAAAGAGCTCCCGTAACGTATTCTTCCTCTTCCTCTTCTTCTTCTTCTGGCTGTACCGAGGGATCTGAATCATTCTGTCCAGCTCCTTTATGCTCCCCCCAGCCATATATATTTAAAAAAGCTCCTGCATGTTGAATTCTTCCATCAGCAAAAAGTAGCCTTCCCCCAACTATACCTATATCTTCCGGGCGTTCTTTTAATAGAGCATCAATACATCCTGGTAAAAGCTCCATATCATTATTCATTACAAGAATATCTATATCTGGATATTCTAAAAGCAATATCTTCATGCCTTGGTTTACTGCAGGACCAAACCCCAAATTGGTATCATTTTGCAAATATCTAAAATCTAGCTTTTCAGTATCCGTTAAACCTTTACAAAACTCTTTAGTTCCATCTGTAGAAGCATTGTCTACAACAAATATAATAATCTTATCACATGCTTTAAACTCATGCTCTTGTATAGATTCAATCAGTTTCTTTGTATAAAAGATCTGATTACAAACAGGTATAACTATCCCCAATATTTTCATATTACACAATCTCTACAATATTATCTTGATTAATATTTGGCTTTATATAAGGATTAGCAACAATCTGTGAAACGACCTCTACAAGTTTTGTTCCTGTTATATCTTTAGACCATGTTTTTCTAAAGGCTTCACCATGTTTAATAGCCCTAGTTTTTGCTATAGAATAATTTTCATAGCAACGTTTTAATTTACGTTTAACATCCTGCTCTTTAGGAAAAGCCCAGTACATTCCTGGCTGATAGATTCCCTGCTGCAGAACAGAAAAAGGAACATCCACCATATCATAATCAAATAAAGTAGAAAATTCAGGAAGAACAAAATCCATATGCCCAGACCAACCTGTTACCAAAACAGGAGAATCACAGGCTATAGCTTCAGCAATGGTCCGACCAAAACCTTCACCTGAAGTAGCCAACACAAAGGCTTTAGACTTCTGATGTAATTGTGCAAGTTCCTGATCAGTCATATCTCCATGTAGCAAATAAACTTTAGGGAAAGGTTTACCTTTCTTTATATCCTCAATACGTTCTCGTGTAAAATATAAATCTGGAGAGGAGTTATTTTGTGAGAAAGTTTTTACAAAGATTCCCACATCCTGTTGATTTTCAAATACTTCACAAAACCATTTAAGAAGAAGACCTATTTGTTTACGATCCTCCCCTATAGGATTTACCATCCACTGTCCGGCAGTCATAAAATTAAAACTGGTTGATACTGGAAAAGATAATTCATCAACACCTGATTTGTTATTGAATATACCAATATCAACCCCTTCACCAACTGCATAAACAGGAACCGTAACCCCATGTTGCTGAAACAAGTTTTTTACAAATACTGAGGGAACTATAACAGCATTCATTTGATTACAGGCCTCTGCCCAACCCGCAGGAAGATTATCTGATTCTATACCCGCAGTTATACCAATATTAATAGGACCCACACGCCTAAATTCGGGGGGTATTCCTAAATGTATAAACACAAAATCCTTAGATACAATTTTATTATTTATACAAAACATTAAAGTATCTAAATCATCTAAAGAAATATTATCTGTAGTAGATGTTCCACCCCAACCTGTAGGAAGCACAGAAATATTAAATCTATTAGATTTAAATAAACTTGTTACTATGTCTCTTGCATGGGCACCATAACCAGATCTAGAGAACACAGAGGCTTGAATAATTAAGTTTGGTTTCATATTTTAATCCTAATGAATACTAAAACGCCATTGTTTAAACATCTTTGGGGAATCAAAAAGGTTTTGTAAATATTCATCCCATTTTGCTATAGTTGTATTTATATGAAAATTTTGATTAATGAATTCCTTGCCTTTTAAACCCACAGTAGTTCTCCAAGTCCCCTGTTTAGTTCTTTGATAGGCTTCTTCAAGGGATTTTACAATTGTTTCTACAGACACATAATCTCTATGAATATAAGGGGCTTGAACAACACCAAAAAGCTCTTTAACCTCAGGCTCCATCAAAATACCAAATGTAGTATTATCATTTTGCATTTGTTCGGTCATTCCTCCTGTTTTAACAACACAACAAGGAGTTCCAGCAGATAAAGACTCAGAAACACACAAACCAAAACCCTCGGAATGGGCAATGTTCAAAGTAACATCAGAAATATTATAAAAGGCATTAAGTTGTTCTGTATTAACTCTCTGCTGATTAAGAACAATAGGGGCATTACTTTTATTTAAATCTTTTACAAGGGTTCCTATATCAGTTCCCTCAGGATCCACAGCAACAGTATTCATTAAAAGTAAAGAATTGGGGTGGGTTTTATAAAATTCAAGAAAGGACATTACAACATCTCCAGGACGTTTTCTAGAGATATTACGATTGTTCCAAAATATAATAAAATCAGTTGCAGGTCTTCCAATATGCTGCAAAAATTCTGTCCTAATATTTTTCTTAACCTGAGGATCTAAAATAAAAAATTCGGAGGGATCTTGACCATGAGCAATATTTATGTTATCCACACCATTTTGCTGCAATAAATCATGGCTAAATTTTGAAATAGTTACAATAGAATCACAAGCCAAATAATATGGCATATTAAATTTAGGAAAGGGAGAATTATCCCAAGTATGATAAAGAACTATTTTAGTTTTAGTTCGAATCTCACTATCCATCATAAAAATATAATCAAAAAATCTAGGATCAGAAAAAAGAACTAAAATATCTGGTTTTTCAATGTTCATGACCGTCCTAAGTAAATTAGGATTGCCATAAGCATCAGAAGTGGGATAAAGCTTAATATCTTTAAATAAAACTGGTTGGGGGTTTTGTTTTCTTAAAGATCCTGCTATAGAGGATACAGTATATTTACCAGTTTTAAGTAAGCCCAACATAAGTTTTTGGGCCTGAATACCCACACCAGTAGGCATTCTAATGTCATCAGTTACAAATAATACTTTAATTTTATCCAAAATCACTCCTCCAGTAATTTGTCCCTATCCTATATAATACTCATTAAAATATGAATATTTACCTGGTTACTGATTTATTTTTAATTGATTTGTGGTGCTATTATCAAGTAGATAGTTCTAAAATTCTATAGTTTTAATCTCCCCATCTTCAGAAATCTCCAATACCTCTTTTTTTGACTGTAAACAATCAATGCAATAATTTTCTCCACGTTGTCTTATACTACTTCCCGGGGTGTGCCCAAACACTTGTCTAATGCCCTCAATAGGATCAAAATCCCATTGATAATCACACCAGAATATTCCTCCTACAGGATTGGCACCCCCTCTGGCACTTCCTATGTTATATACCATTCCATGGTCTAAATTTCTAATTTCTTGATCAAGCCAAAGTGTAAGTAGATTCATATCATCTAATACATTGCTATCATAGGGTATTAACCTTTTGGTAAGGCCTGCATGAGTAATTAGTATTTTATGCTCAGAAATAAGCTCATAAGGCTTTAATAATCTATGCATATCACTAAATAAAGGCATTAAACTGGCTGCAAAACTACTTGCATAACCAGAAGCCCCCATTGTATCAGGATAAAGATAGGACAGTTCATGATTACCCTTAAGAGCAATAACCTTATTTTGCTCAATATCTTGAAGAATTTCTTCAATTAACAATAATTGTTGTTTTCTTGTTTTATTAAAGGAATCTACATAATCTCCTACTAAAATTTTATCATAATCCTTAAATTTATCCTTAATTTCTCTATAAATATCAATATCCCCATGTAAATCCCCTATTACAATAAGTTTATTCATAAAAATAAATCCTAAATTTTAAATATTTTAAATAAAAAAATAACTTAATATAAAATATTTATACTAAGTTATTCTGTTTAAAAAAGAAATATGCCTAAAATAAGCAAATTAGAACCTTAAATAATTTAGGCTTATATCTTATATAATACCCATAAAAATATGAATATTTACCAAAATAAAATATTTATTTTTATAATTATAAATTACTTGTTTTTGTCTAAAATTTTAGTATATATTACATGTATAACTATTGTTGAGAACAATATTTTGATTAAAACTTATAAATTCAGAGCCTATCCTAATAAGGCTACAGAAGCTCAGACTAGTATAGTTCTTGAGCTTTGTAGGCAAATGTATAATTTGGCTCTTGAACAAAGAATAATGATCTATAAGCAAAGTAAGAAATCTTTGTCTTGTTATGATCAACAAAATCAACTTCCCGACTTTAAAAAAGAATTCCCCCAATTTAAACAGGTGCCTTCTCAAAGTCTTCAAGATGTATTGCAAAGACTTGATAAAGCTTACCAAGCTTTCTTTAGAAGAGTTAAAACAGGAAAAATATCGGGATTTCCAAGATTTAAGGGATATCAAAGATATGATTCTTTTACCCTTACTCAATATGGCTATAAACTTGAGGAATCTAACCTTATACTTACTAATGTTGGTGTTTTTAAACTTAAACTTCATCGTCAAATTCCTTTAGAAGCTAAAGCTAAAATTAAAACTATTACTATTTACAGAAAAAATAGCAAATGGTTTGTGCTTTTTGTCTGTGACAATATTATACCAAAAATTCTTCCTAAAGTCAATAGAAGCATAGGAATAGATGTAGGTTGCGAAAGCTTTTTGACAGATTCTAATGGACTTAAAGTAGAAAACCCAAGATTTCTTAATAAATCTACTGAAAGAATTACTCAGCTTAGCCAAAAATTGTCTAAACAAAAGATGGGATCTAACAGAAGAAAGAAAACAAGACTTCTTCTGGCAAAGAAGCATGAAAAAGTATCTAATCAACGCTTGGACTTTCAACATAAAGTTGCAAAGCATTATGTTAAACACTATGATTTGATTTGCCATGAAAAAATGCAAGCTTTTAAAAGTTTTAGAGGTCTTAATCGAAGTATGAGAGATATGGCTTGGTTTCAGTTCTTTGATATACTTTCTTACAAAGCGGAAGAAGCTGGTAGGAAAATAGTTAAGGTTCCTGCCAAAAACACCTCTCAGCAATGCTCGGGATGTGGTGAAATAGTGCTCAAAGATTTGTCTGTTAGAATCCACTCTTGCCCTCATTGTAAACTTACTTTAGATAGAGATTTAAATGCAGCACTTAATATTTTAAGGCTTGGAACGAGCCTACAAGACCCTACCTATCTCAACAATAGTAATCTTGTAAATTTTGACAATATTTTTGTTAAATAGCTCACACATAATATAATATTTATTTTTGATTTGGTAAATATAACAGATAAAGTCATAGAATAAGTAACCCCTTCTGTATAGTCTTCCCCATCTATTCCCCAAACATGGACATTATGCACAAAAAAGTGGTAATATCATCACGTTGGCTGAATTCTTGGCACGGTGAAGACAAAAAAATCCCGTTGAATTATCAGCCCAACAGGAACGGCTTACACTTCTATCGCTTGCGCGGGAAGAAGACTACACCACCTTGCGGTGGTCTTATGATTAAAGTTAACCTTAATAAAAGAAAAGTCAAGTTAAAAATTTTAGCAGCCTTGATTCTCTCCATATAAATACACGACAAAAATGTCGTATTGTCAATTAAAGAATTCATTGGATTATTCCAATTTTGCAGAAAACCACGAAAGAAACCATCCTCAAACACGATATTCCAGGAGACTGTATTCTGTATTATCTTCCACAATTAAAATACTTAATACTTAATACTTAATACTTAATACTTAATACTTAATACTTAATACTTATTAGTTATGAAAATAATTATTCCTTATGGCTAAATACCGCATATAGGATAACCGATAAGAATTATAGGCTAAAATTAAAGATATTATTCAACATATAATATGTCCCCCTTTCAAACTGAGACACTACCAAAAAAGTATAAGGTTTGATAAATATATACAATATATATATATATATATATTATAGAATAAAAAGTGATTATTTAAGTAATTTAAAAATATATTTTTATATTTCTATAGTTAATAATATTCTGTCCATGTAGGAATTGTTATAAAAGGAATTCCGGTATCAGATTTAATTAAAGCATAATACATTCCTGGGGGAACAAAAAAGCTTATAGAACTACCGATAGCATAAACTTGACCCCCCCCACTTAAATGAAGATAACACATAGTTAAACTAGGGTTTATTCCATCAGTTGATAAACTAACATGAATTTGTGTATACTCATTAGGAACATTTGAAGCGCCATACACACTAATTTCAACAAATATTGTACAGGGCTTATTATTATGATAATATATATCCCAAGTTTTGCTGGCGTTTGAATTCACACTACTAAATTGATTGGCTAATGATCTTACACTTCCAGATGATCCTATATTTAAAGGCATATTTCCAGGAAAAGCATCTACACTACCTGTAGCAATCAATCCTATAGCTCCCCTAATCATCCTAAGCTCATCCTGTAAAGAACCAGAAGACACTCCTTGATTAAAAGACTCAGGAGCCCTATTGGGCAATGCAGTAACATCATAAATATCTGCAGTGTTCAAGGTATAAAATTGTCTCATATCCCTATAGGATATATCTCCTCCATTATCAGAAACACTAGCAGAACCTAACAATAAATACTGAGGGTATTTGTGTGGATTTTCTTCATCCCAAAGATATGTGGTTTTACTTACAAAAGAGGCATGGCAAGTAGAATCAGCAACTACCCAATAGTCAGCATCTGTAACCAAAGGTGAAACAGCATATAAATTAGGAATAGAACCAGTAACTATACTACCATTTATTAACATTTTTGCATTGCTTGGTGTAGTAAATTCTATATAAGCAATACCTGTATCCTTAACAGTGCCCAAATAACTGCTTTTTGAAACATCATCTCTAGCCAATAAAATAATTCCATTTACATGGCTTGTTCTTTCATGTTCTGCTATATCCTGACCTGTATAACCTAAATCTGCTAAATTTTGACCATGGGGATTTATATTGGTAGGAGTGGCATGCCCAATAGACTTTACGTGGTCTTCTACACTCACCCAACCAAGAGTTTTTGCAGGTTCAATTGTAGGATCTAAAATAGCAGAGCTGGCGGGTGTAATTGTTCTACAATACTGCCGCATGTCTGTAATGATTCCAGAAATATTACCACTACCATCAGCAGTAAATCTACCTAAGGGTATTTCATTTACAGATGCTGCTATAGCCTCAATCCTTATTTGATAGCTATCATAATATCTCGTATAGAAAGTTGCTCCTAAATCATCAGATTGTAAAGATCCAGAAGATTCCTGATATTTTATTTTAATATATTTTATACCAGCAGTAGAGTCTATCCAAAAAGAAGTAGCTGTATTATCTGTTAAAGTAATACTATGTGTTGAATTTAATAAAATAATATTACCACTAGGATCTATTGCAGAACCTACAGTTACAGATATTTGTGTAGCACTAAGCTGATTACAATAGAAATTTTTTGTTGTAACAAGGTAGTCGTTAGGAGATCCATATATACCTCCCAAAGTTACACTTCCTCCTGTGAGAGTTGATATACCCCCAGAATTACCTAAAGGAGCTACAGACCTGCTAGAAACCTGTTTAGCAGTAGTTGATTCTATAGCATTAAGATCATCCGACATTACATCTTGATCGTTGAAAAAATTAGCTCTTTCCATCATTTCACCTAATTATTAAATGTTTAAATTTTTTCCAGGGGTAATTTATATAGCCTATAAAAACTATTGTCTTTTTTTCTAAAAACTCTTTGATTAGTTGCTTTTACTGCAAAATCATAATATTGAAATTCTCCAGAACCTGAAGCATATACTGATACCTTCGATTGATAATAATTATCAACAGAACCTGAAGAAATCTCTATGGGGTATAAATATCTTGGGGCATATTGAAAAAATCTATTTTTAATTTCATCAGGAGTTAAAGACCCACTAGAGATCATTATTTCATCAGTAGAAATATTATAATCCTTTGTATTACTATTTTCTATATATAAATTAGTAGGAGAGGGTAATATATTATGAGGATTAACACCAATTGACCCAGATGATGCATAAGCCCCATCTATAAAAAATTTTACTATGTTATTATTTAAAGTCAGAGAAAAATTATGGTACCTTCTTGCCTCTTCTAAAATATAATCTGAAATTGATGCTGAAGCAGTTACTGTTGTAGCCCCTTCTTTAGCAGAATATGAAAAGAATCCAGCAATTGGGTCTATAGTTATTAAATAGCCATTGGTAGTTAGAGAATCATTTGAACTACTTATAGCCTCTCGTTTAAGTATTACTTTAGATGTTGTACCTGCAGCAGCTTTTTTATCCATACCATTAATCCAAAACTCTGCAGTTAGTCCATTAAAAGAATCCACACTTTGAGAGGTATTTCCCTCGTATAACATTGTACTGGAAGCCCCGTGTTTTGCTAAATTCATTGATAAGGCAAATCTATTAAAAGAACGCCCAATCTCAAATGTTGGGTTATTTGAGGACAAAGATTTTTGTAGGTTGTTTTTATTACCAGATACATCCCAGATAGAACTACTACTGAGCATTATCCAATGCGCCCCACAAGTCTCAGGCTCTTCCATCCAGCTTATAGGATCTGAAGATACTTGTTGATAATAAACTGAATTTGGTATTGTAGATATTGGGTAGGATCTTAAATATCTATCAAAATAAGCCCCATTTTTTATTAGGCAAGTCCAATCCATTAAAACACTTCCTGTTTGAAAAGCCAATCCAGAAGTGTTTATTACAGAACTTGTAATATCATTTTTATTATCCTCTATGCCAGAAGTAGTTTCTATTTTATTGGTTAAATAAGCATTTTTTTGTTCAAAGTAATCACTGTTGTACGTTGATCCTGAGGCATCACTTAAAATATAATTAGTATTATAAAAGAATCTTGATGCAACATCTGCTCGAAAATTTCTAGTTATATTTTTTTCAATCGAGGCTTTAAAAGAGGCATCGGCTGAAGTAGAAAAGATTTCAATATCCAAACTATTATAAAATTGCTTTCTACTATAAATTTTTGTGTTATGTCCTAATTTTGTATATGATATTTTAAATTTATCTCCTACCGAAAAGGGTATATCTGTGGGCAAAACTCTTCCAATTCGCCGTAATGTTTTATCAGATATAATAAATCCATTTCCTATTGCTACAACTGAACCCGTTTGTACAAATAAACACCAGCCATCATACCCTAATTTTTGTCTATCAATAGTATAAGGAGCCACTCCTGAATAAGATTGCCCCACTAAGTCAATACCCGTTTGTGTTGAGGCTACTATAGAAGCCTCATTCAATAACTTT
This sequence comes from Candidatus Omnitrophota bacterium, assembly GCA_023229385.1. GTDB lineage: Bacteria > Omnitrophota > Gorgyraeia > Gygaellales > Profunditerraquicolaceae > UBA6249. The sequence goes on from JALNZI010000002.1 coordinate 144,325, forward strand.
AAATTTGTCCGATAATCTTGAAGTCCCGAACCACTACTAAAAGTCTCATAGTTTTGAGTATTTTGTTTAGAAGTCTGAAGTAGGATTCCAAAATTATCATATATTTTAGCAGTGTAGCTGGAGCCTACAGGAACTGTCCTAACATTATCTAAATCAAGGTCCCCATAAGTATCTGATATTTCAGTGGAGGCTGAAGATAATTGATCAGCACTCATAAAGAGCATTTTATATATGGGAGTACCTAATATATTTACAGGATACCAACGAGGGGACAAATAAGAAAACATATTAGCAACAATTCTCTTTGCCGAGCCTACTGAATAATCTGACCACTTTAAATATAATGCCATTTTTAACTCATTAAGTTGATTGTAAGGGTCCCTGCAGAACAGTAACCATAAAGTGGAAGTTGTAAATTTCCCACAGAATTTATTATAATTGTAGCATCTGAACTTTGAAAAGTTGTAAAGGGTAGTTGTACATCATCTACCCCAGGAACATTTAGTATAATTCTAGTTATATCTGCCTGTTGAATTTCACTACCTATTAGTAGACCTGTTAAATAAGTAGAAATTTCTGCCTCAACAACAGTTTCTACATCTGAAAGACTAAATCCGGCTAAAACCTTCATAGAAAATTCTATATCTATAGGAATTTCGGAGGCCCACTTTACCAAGATATTAGCATTTAATATGTCTGTATTTGTTTTATTAAAAATATTCTGAAGATCCTCTATCAAACCATTATAATTATATACAACAGAAACTGCCCCATAGCTATCATTAATAGGAATAACCCAACTTAGTTTATCTACAGCCGAAACAGATCCCCTATAAGAACCCGCATCTTTTACAATACTATAGTTAGAGGATGAAATAGATCCAGAAGCACTAGACAAAACTGATACAATACCTCCGGTTAATAGGGGTTGTTTAAAAAAAGTTAAATTCTCAAATAAATTACCCACAGGAATTATATTTTCTGTTTGTGATCTTGTTATAACTCCTTTTATGTAAACATCTATGGCTCCAAGCTCTTCTCTTCCAGTATTGCCATGAGCAACTATAATTACATCTTCAACAGATTGTTGTGAAGATATTGCAGACTTTATACCATCCTCTGTACAAAGGGATGATCCTAACCATCTAGTAACTATTCTAGAACTTAATTGGTCATTAGACTCTGTATCAGCCCCACCTGTAGTTGCAGAGGTGTTTGTACACCCATTTAAGCCACTAATAGATGACACTAGAGACACAATAGTGCCCGAACCCACATTACCAGAGGTTCCCCCACTAAGAGCTTCTATATCCACTAAAATCTCATAACGACCCGTTGTTGCATTAAAATAATTAGCAGCAAAATCCGTATACATCACCGCTGTTTGAATAGTAGAAAATTGTATGCTAGAGGACGTAGTAGATGAAATTGTAGAAACTACAGTAGAGGCTGGGATTGTAATATCTGATGTGGGCAAAGAGTTGATATAAAATGTAACTTTGCCTCTAGCAGCCCTTGCAGATTTTCTCAAAACCCCCATATTTTTAGCAATTACTTCTAAACCTGTATCAGAAGCAGTATATATAGATTGGTCTAATTGAACACTTTCCACCTCATTATACAGGGATTCAATCTCCTTTGCTGGGGCTGATATAATAACATCAGATAAAAAAGTTCCCTCCGAAGTGTTTGCAGTAGGATAAAGACTTTGTATATAAGACTTCATTGAATTAACAATATTTGTAAATGACTTAATCATTATCTTTCCCTATTATCGTGTTAATGTTGTAACAATTTCTGGATTTTGACTTCCAGCCGTTCTTAAATTTAGAACTATATCTAATTGCCTAGGCTCATAAATATTCTGTGTAACCTCTAAAGAAATAATTGATTTTATTTCTTCATTTGAACTTATTTTGTTTCCCTTAGCTTTTTCTTCTTGCTGCAAGGTACTTAAATATGAAATACACCTTACTATCTCTCTATAAACAACCAAAGTTGTAGTAGTATCTATAACACCCCGCATCAAAGAGTAATCAAAGCCATAACCCGTAGATCTTTTATTTTCTTTTAATATTTTTATTACTTGTTGAGAAAGACTATCCTGATTATAGATAGTAACTAAATTCCCAGAATTATCAATTTGAAATTCTCCAATATATCCAGAACCAAGGCATTTAGGACAGGTATCTAATACATAACCTACCAAAGGCTCACCTGCTCTATGATCACATGGTATTCTTGCTAATATATCCATAATTAATCACCTATCTTTATTGTACTACTAGCCTTTGTAATTGTTCCCGTTAATGTTATAGGACTCATATTTTTATGTGTTTCAGAATCTACCTGAATATCACCGGTTGCTACATTAATAGTTACTTCATCATCTAATCTAGCGGCCCCTTTTGTTCCATTATTTAGATTTATCTCTTGTGCAGTAATTAATAATTTTTTTGCTAATTGCAAAGTAACTTCTTCAGATAAATTTACAAATACTTTTCCATCTTTTGAAATTTTTACTATTAAAAGTTCTACACTATTTCTTTGTATTGTTAAATCTAAACAAAGAGCATTAACACTATCTGCAAGAACTACAGATCCATTATGATCTATAGCATTTCCATCAGTATCTACAACTGTTCCTGCCGAAATATCGATAATCGGAATTTCTGAATTTCCTACAGCATTATCTGCTTTTTCTGTTATTTGAAGCTTATACTCAGTTAAATAATCTCCGGCAGTATTTTTTATAAACTGTATAGATTTAGAACCTAGATTTGTAACCATTCTTTTAATAAGACCCATAAAAGATACCCCGGCTTCAGAAGTATTTTTTATATTTATGGTATCTGTTGAAAATGTCCCTGTAGATGCCTCTAGTTGAATTTTATTTTGATCTAGGGTTTGGGCTAATATATCCCCATTATTTTTCATATGGAAAATTGTTCCAGCAACTTCTAAAAGCTTCTCACCCACCTTTATTTTTGGTAAAGAATGCTGTGTTTTTACTCTATCAGCATGTCCTTTATTTATGTATCTTAATATTCTAGCCTGTTCCATAGAATCAAAGCCCACTACTACGTTAGCCCCAACCTCAGGAATAATAAAGTCCTTATCATTTGCTTGAGTTAATAAAACGCCCCTACGAATTCCAGGACGATCATACCAACGAATATCACAAGTACCTTCCTCAGAATTTACAGAAACTATTTGACCTGTCCTTAAAAACTGGTTTAAGTTCTTTTGTATGGTAGAACTCTGTAATTGCCTAGGATATATTTTTTTCCATAATATTTTCATATAAATTTTAATATAGGAATGAATAGTCTAAATAAAATATTTCCTAATTTTTTACCATTCCAAGATTATATATTATTCATATCATCAATGATAATAACCTTTTTACAGAATCAATCAATAAATATGTAAGGTCTTTTTTTATCATGGTTAAGGAGTTGTTCCGTAAACATAAAAAAGTCGATCCCTGTCTGATAATACTGTTGTACCTCGGAAAGCATTCCCTGAATGAGTAGACGGGATGTGATATCCACCTGTAAGATAATTAATCGAAGTTCCACCACCCCAATAAATTGCGATACAATAAGGTACCCCACCCTCCATATAATAATATGGAGGACTGAATGTGAATTCTATAAAATCTCGAGTAATCGGAAATGATATTATTGGTATGCCAATTGAAGTGGCAAGTTCTGGTAAAACAGGAAGACTACTTACTCCATAAATACCAGAATGTGCATATAACATTCCATAGACGTTCCCCCAAGGAAGGTATCGATCTGCAAAATATGAACCAAGATAAAATTTGCAACTAGTTAAATAACCTCCATTTCCTTTGAAACTTTGACCAAATAGAGCTACACCACCCGCACCCTCAATTTGAGAGTAAATATTACGAGTACTATCATAATTATACTCAACCAAGGTGATACCAGATTCTAGTGTTCGTGTTCCTGTAACGGTTAAGTACTCTCCTATATTCACTATGGTAAAATTATTTCCGACACTGGTTGTCATATTTTTACAAGACGAAACGGTATTTATCGTTAGTGTTCCACCCACACCTTTGAACCCAGAATAATCATTAATATACACATCATCTGTTGCCATTGGTACAGTTGCACCAGGCATTCCATTGCTTGTATTACTCCAATGTGCTGTATCTGACCAATTACCAGTACCACCTATCCAATACTTACCAGTAACAGTAATATAAGAAAGCTTACTAGAAAAAATGTCCTTGTTATCAGTTAATTTCTTTCCTAAAATTTTAATTTTTGATAATTTATTTATAGGGTTGCTATCAGGAATATATAACTTTTTAGTTAACCCAGTAGATTTTAGATGTAATAGAATATTTTTATGGGTATACCCAGTAGACTTTATTTCTTTTATAAACTTTGTTTTTATACTACCTACAGATTTAGTATCTATTATAATATTTTTATTGACTAACCCTTTAGACTTTATTTCTACAATAGAATTTCTTTTGATTATACCCGTGCGTTTATTTTCTAGAACAACATTTTTTTTGGATACTATCGTAGACCTGATGTCTAATTCAGAATACCCACCCTTTTTATTTATTCCAATATTTGGGTCCTGTATACTAGAAAAAACAAATGGTTTTTCAGGTATTAAATTAATAGGGTTTATAGGTAAATATTCTTTACTAAATGCATCTGAAATATTTAATAATTCTTTTTTAAAAAACAATCGCCCAGGACAAGTAATATTAGATTCATCCCCATGATAAAGTGTATTGGTTATTGTAGGAATATCACTTTTAAGCACCAATAAAACCTGTTGTAAAACATTAAGTTGAAAATTTGTAGGGGCTGTATTATCAAAATTACCGACAAGAGCTATATGGACATCATTCTGATTAGAACTACCAGTATCCCCCGCATTAGATAAGAGATGTTTAGGATATTTTTTTACTATGGATTGAATATCAACATTTTCATAATAGGTTTTAGGATTCACACCAAATATCCATCTAGCTGTTAAATCTACCCTACCATCATGATTTATCAATATGTCGTAAGAGGCACCAAACTGCTGGCTACGGATAAATATATCATTAATTTCCACACCCTGAATATTAGCTTCAGTTTCCGTATGATGTATCATTATACGTTTAATATCAGTATTTAGTCTAGTAGAGATCATTTTTTAGTTATTGGTTTACCACTTGCTTTTTTTACAACATCTATCTTATTTGCACCCGTAGATTTATTGGTCAATCCAGCACCAAAAGGATCACTAGAAGATAAGTATAAAATTTCTGGAATATTTTCCCAGGGCTTTCGTCCATAAGACAAATGTAAAGTAGTTTCAAATCTATTGCCAAATGAAAGTGAGTGATCTACACTTTCTACATAATAAATCATATTACGAATGGGTATATAAATAGGATAACCAGGAGGCAGCTCAGCCCTACCTGTTATAGTAATTTGTCCTGTTCTATTTTCTGCCATCATCTTTTGCAAAAGATTTTTGGCATACATTTGTAGAACTTTTTGATTTTTTTCTATCATGTCCAAATTTGCCTGTTTTCCAGTATTATCAACATAAGTACCTTTAGTATTAATCAAGGGGTTACTATATGTAAAAATTCTTTGACCATACTGCAGCATAATATTTTCATCTTTAAAGGTAGCAGTATAGGGGGATAACTGACCTATATCTGTTCCTGCAAATTCCCAATCTGGCTCTGTACTAACAGTAACGGAGCTAAAAACTTTTGCATCATCCTCTATAAAACCATAACTAATTATATCCTCTGTTCTGATTATAAATATTTCAGGATTTTCTGCAGTTAATATATGTGTGTTATTGTATCTAGGAGGACAATACCACACCTCTCCATCCCTATCTGCATAAAACGTAAAAGCAGTATCTTCTGCTATTTGATAAACAACATCTCTTTTTACTTTAAATTCATTCTGGTAAAGTTGGTAATTTCCACTATTAAATGCTTTTTCATAAGCCCTAAATCCCTCAATATTTCCACCATGAATAAAGGGATTTATGATATGGACTTTTGTAGGAGAAAATAGTTCACCTAAAATATCTTTAAAAGATGCAAGAATTGCATTTGATTTACCAGTTCTTATACCCGATAATTCAGAATCCTTTGACAACCTTAATAGTTTTGTTTTAACATCTATTACATAAGTAGAAGGCTTTTCCTTTGAATTAGTTTTTGCAAGTTCATAACTACCAGTACGTTTTATATTATAAGTACCCCCAGCACTTCTAATTTCACCCCCCACAGTTAAAAATTTTACAATTTCCGGGGGGTTTAAACCCTTAAGAATGTCTGTGTAAAGTGTAATTACATCATCCGTAGACCTATCAAGATCTACATTTCTATTTGCATCCAAAGAGGGATTAACATTTACAACAGACAATCGCATCATCTTTGTAACGTCTTCCCCCTGAATAGTGACAGTATTATTGTTTTCTGAATAACCCTGTTGTACTGTATTAACAAAACCCGTAAAAACTCTAATTAATTCTCTACCTGCATTATCTTTTGCTGTGGATTCCGATTTACCTGTTTCAAATCTTTTGGACATAAAAATTACAATTCTGTCCATAGGATTGATTCTGCACTTACCCTTTAAAAATAGCTTAGTGTCTTCACCCTGCTCTTCTATATCTCTATATTTTGTATTAAAATCACTATTTTTACTCTTATGAATAGTAAACTCTCTAGGTTTATCACTTGGATTCTCTTTACTAACAACATCATAGGTTGCCACATCACCATCAATGGAATTTAAAAAATCATTTATATCTGCTTCTACTCCTGCAGGGGCTACTTTTATAATTTCTCCACTATATGTAAAAGCCCAACACTCTACAATATTATTTTGTAAATCCCTACGAAAATATACTGGGTAACGACCCTTTTCATCTTCTATAGAGGCGTGTGCAAAATTTAGCCAAGCATTTTCTCCAGTATCATAGCCATCAAATTCATAATAATTTGCACCCATAAAATTAACTTTAGGTATATCCGTAGCAGCATCCTTAGTTTGGTTTTTGCTATAGGTATAAAGATCACCTATCTCTTTTACAGGATCATCAGGCAGTATAAATTTATTTGCTGTATCTGATAAGGTTATATTAAATGTTCCTGGACTATTAGCCACTGTTAAATTTACTGATATCGATGTAATTTCTCGTAAAGATCCCTGTGTATTACTAAATACCATAGCCTGAGATTCATCAATTTGAGTTGATTGAAACCCAGGAACAATTACAACCATACAATCGGGATAAAAATGTTTAGTGACTACCATTTTAAATCATTATATTATTAGAAATTGCCGAGGTTGTTGATAGTTCTTGCTGGACCTTAAAAGTAAATGAAAAATCCACAATATAGGGATTTTCAGAAGAAGCCTCGGGTCCAGAAAAATCTGTAAAATAACCTATAAAATATTTATCAAAATAATTCATGCCAAGTAAAACAGTATCTGCCTGATTTTTAACATTATGATCACTATCATATAAGGCTTTTAATTGATTTAAACGCTGCCAGGCCAAAGACTGTGTTACATCATCCTCTCTACCTAAAGGTCTACCTGGAGAGAGCTGATGCATACCCCCAGACTTTCCCTGCACTCTAACCTCTGTTAAAGCCTCACCCCAATGTTGAATTTCCCAACCCCCTCGAGTTCTTATTTCTGTTTGCAATTTCCTATATTCCGGAATTATATGCTGTGGGTCTAAATAAAATTCAAATACTTTGGGAATTGCTGCATTATCATCTTTATTAGTTTTTGCTTCTGTTCCCAATATATAATAAGTTTTATTATTAAATTTTATATATTTACCCCATGAAGTTGGGCCAAAAACTATAGTTCTTCTTGATACAAAAGAGGGGCCAGAATACCCCGGCAAATTGCTAGGAGTAAATTCTAACAAATCTTCTACTTGCCCCCTACCCCCATTTATAATATTATTTTCACTTATATCAACAAGATACTTGGAGGGGGATAACCTTGAAAAACCTATATTACTACCCTGATTTTTATCTAATCTATATATCCTAAAAGGGATTTTACTCATTTAATATTCCAAATTAATTAAAGTTCAAAGACATAATTATACTATCATAATTTAATTCATTACTTTGCTTACTTTTTCTTCTATCATAAATATTTACATAGTTAGGATTACCTTGAAGAGATTTATAGTATTGCATTGTAGACCAACCCCCATTACTTTCTGTATATGTATCTGTAGTATAATTACCCCTACCAAATTTATTATCCATAGCTTGAGTTATAAAATCTTGTAGTTTTTTTGCAAGACCTTTACCTCTATATCTTGGAATAACATAAAGAAAGCCTATAATAACTTGTGGTCTTCTTTGTATGTCCCGTTCTCTTTCTGTAGTATATTTATTAGCAGGCAATGCTTCTTTTACAGGATTTTCAACGGGATCTAAACCATATGAAGGAGTTTCACTAAGCCATATAGCCCTACTAAAAAATTGTTGAAAACCAACGTCCATATTATCTATACTAACTACAGCAGCCTCACCTATAGACTTATAAAATAAATCTCTATTATATAAGTCTTTTTCAGGTATGGGCATATGATCCACAGGGATATAATCATCCCCCCACCCAACATATCTAACGTTAATAGTCTCTTTTACGTTAATTGAAAATTTTAAATCTGAAAACCTTAAACTTGCTTCTTTTTTAGGCATTAATAGTATATTCCAATTTTGAAAAGATTGTCGGGGTAAAACATCAATATCATCTCTTTGCATAACAGATTGTAGTTGTGTATTATCATCATCTATAAACAATGTAGTTCCTAAAGGCTTGCAATACTCTTGTTTATCAATTCCAGCTTTTAAGACTACCTCATAATTAAAGTATTGGTATAAACCAAATTTCTTTAAAATCATAATTGAGGGTTGAGCATCAAAAGGTCTATTAATTTTTTCTCCTCTACTTACTATGCCCATATTTTTATCTTCTTGATCTAATATTTTTAATATTTCTGCAACACCCTCTTGAAGCTCTATAATATTACCTTTTATATCCTGAAGAACCCCTATAGATATAAGTTTATAGGGTGGCTCCGTTTCATATGCACCCATTCTATTTCCATTTGATGCAGAGCAATTCCAGATAGTATTATCTAGATCGAAGATAACCGTGTCGTAGGGCTCAAAAATAGTATGTTCTAGTGTCTTATCCAAAAATTTTGTGATATCCATATTGAGTTACATATAAAGTATGATCTTCTCTATTAGCAATATATTTGTATTGTGCCATAAAAATTAAAGCCTTAGAAATTCTTTGCCTAATTTCATCTCTATGTTGCTGCATTTTTTGAACATCACTTCCAAAATCATTTTTTAAAGATTGATTTGTGGCATAATCTAAAAAATTTACCCACCTAAAGGTTTTGGTTTTTAGAAGGTTCTTAGCTATCATAGTTGGAACTTCCCCAAATTGAGATAAGGCATCACTTTCTTTATCCTCTGGAGTTGTTGGCTCATTTTCTGTTTTATTTTCTGTATTGGTATTATCATTATCTGAAATATTTTGAGAAACATCATTAAATTGAATATCTTTTTTTACATAAAAGTATTGGCCCCCACCCGTGGGATCATCTTTTAATATATCAATAACCCATCCTCCCTGTTCAGACTCTATAACAATGCCCCCACTATACCTATCATAATTCCCAATCATTTTATATTCTTTATTTGCTATAAACAATAATTTATTTTTTGAATAAAGATTTTTTGTAGTATAAAGCAAATCCCCCACTTTAATAGCCTTACTTTTGATTATTTCAGAAGTAAGGGCAGTATCTGAAAATACAATAAATGATTGTCTCCAATTAAATTTATCTAACATAAAAACTCCACAATATTATCCTATTTTAGCTTGCATTACTGATTCAGAACTACCACTTAATATCCTTAATGTTTGTTGATTGCCCTGCGTAATAGAGCCTTTATCCATAAGCTGCCCTGACTCACCATTGTAAATATAAACCATTAATTTACTAGCTTTTTCCAAATCTTTCATTTGATCTTCATCTACTTTTTGTCCATATTGATCAACCCAATCTTTCCCATTCCAAGTCTGTTTCATCTCAGTTCTTTTATTAAAATTGTCTATCATCTTCTTACTATACAAGTCATTCTCTGATTTTTTTATTTTATCCAAATCTATTTTTGCGCGACTTGTATCTGTAGCCCAGCCCCCATCACCATTTAATACATGTTTTAAAGCTTGGTATGTTCCAGCCCCCGCGACTCCAACACTCTCTTCTATAGTAGATAAAATATCAAGTGGATTGTATGGATTTTTACCAATTTTTAAATCATGTAACTTTTTTCGCATTAAATAGGAATTACCTGCTGATGAATTAGCTAATCCCATTTCTTTATTTGCCTCATATATATCATACCCAACAATTCCAGCCTCAATTGGCCAAGCGGCTTTACCTACAATTTTACCAGCCCAACCTAGGGAGCGTCCAACCCAACCTAGTTTTGATAATAGTCCAGCAGCCTCACCAATTTTACCAGCTGAAGCCACCTCTCCTGCAGAATTAAGAACCTTCCAAGTTTCAGAGGATTTGCCAGCCACTGATACCGCATCACTGATATCTTTTGCACCCGACATACCCTTCATTAGCTTTCTATTTAAAAGATAGGGTATAACATATTGTGCAGCTGTTGCGGCCCCCTCTACACCTAAACCTATAGATTGCTCAACTACTGGGCTAAAATTACCGAAAGTACTTGTTAATAAGTTGTGGTAGCCTTGTTCCGCCCTAGCTCTGTAATCTGGAATACTATAATTTTGTTTAGCATTGTAATCTAACTTTTGTTCAAGCCCTGTCATTCCAGTATTAACTTTGGTCATATTTGTAATAAAATCCTGTACTTCCGGATTTAATAATTTAAAAGCCTCACCAAAATCCTTTATGCCAACTATTTGCTGAGCAGCGTCAGCATCTATACCAGTTATGCTAGATAGTAAAGCTCTTCTTTGTGTTGTTACAGCACTAGGATTTTTAAAGAACTGATTTTCGGAGGCTGTTTCTATTTTTTGAAGTAGCATAGCGTTCTGAATGGGATCTTTAGTGCTATATCCTTTTGGTACTGATACACCAAATAGTTCCGCAGCTTTTAAAAATACTAGTGGATCAGCTCCAGGAATCATAGGCTTAACAGCGGCTTTAGCAATCTCTGATGCTGTACCAATCCCAAGCCCATTCACACCTCCCGACATACTTGCAAATTTTACAGCATCTTTCATTGCAGTTTCATACGAAGTATACTGATGACTAGACAACAATATATCTGCTATATTAGTAAGGTTACTAATGCCCTCACCAGCATTTGCAGAACTTCCAGCAAATGTGCCTATATTCTCTTTATTATGCATTAAATTGGCAAGGTTTCTTTGAATATTTATTATACTGCTTATGTTTTTGGTACCAGCAAACCCTGGATATCTTGCTCTTAATGCTAAAGCTCTTGAGGCAAAATTTGTATCGGTGCCACTAGAACCATAAAGACCTGTAATTCTTGCCATCTCCTGTTGGTCTTTAATATTAGTGCTTAAACCACCCTCCCTTCGCATTTCACCATATAAACGTTGATAAGCCTGCTGCATTTGATCTACTGTTCTTACATTGTAGGAGCTTAAAAAATCACCCCGCATACCCGCCATATATTTTGCAGAACCCCAGGCAGTTACAGAACCCCCGGGCATATTATTAAGATTAGTAAAACCCCCCATTAGGGATGCAGTCTCTCTTAATTTTAAATTGGCAGAGGCTACGGAATTAGCAAAGGATCCAAATACAACAGCAAGTTGTGTAATTCTAGCAGTTTTACCAACTATTTTCTCAAGTTCTTCTGCGTTTTCAGTAGTTAATCTTTTTGAGTCTCTTAAAACTGAAATATAGTGCTGTCGTATTGTATGAGACAATCTTAAAAATACTGCACCCGACATTACAGGACTTTGTGCAATAGTATTAATAACATTTCCAAAATCTTGTAAAATTGAGGTAGCTGCAAGAAGTTTTGTTGAGGCATCCCCAGTTACTTGTTCTGCCTGCTCAATATTTTTATTTAAATCCGCCATTTTACATTATTACATCCAAATCATCTACTGATTTCATATTAGATTCAACCATAGCCTTTTTTTGTTTTTCATAGGCTACGTTTTGATGTTCATTTTTCTTTTGCTTTTCTATATCTCTCCACAGTTGAGGATTGATCCAAGGAACTATGCTTTCTCTAACAGCCTCGATTAGTTTAATGTTATCTTCTTTATCCAGCATACTGTTATAAAGTATCCAAAGTTTTTGCTCATCCAATAAATCCCTTTGAAAGGGCTTAGATGTATTACAAAATAAAGTCCACTTACTTCTTGATAAATTCTTTTTACAAAATTCTTCTGCATTATCCTGTACAAATTTAGACCACTCTTCTGTAGCTAATTTAAACTCTTTCCAAATAGCTCCGGCAATCCAAAATGATACTTTATTAATTAACTCATTAGACTTACAGCCAAAGCTTTTTGATAAAATATTTAAAGGCTTATCATTACTGTTACTAATTAAAGAAACGGGTAATTTTACTTTTTTAAGTTTATAGTTATATGAATCACGAAAGGGGCACAAAACTACAATAGGAGCACATCCATCAAGCATAGCTTTTTCAAGATCCGCGTGTGTAAATTTATAATGCTTTGGGGCAGGACTCTCGATGTGTAGTAAATTCTTCAAGACTCTCAAGCTCCTTCCCGCATTTACAGATATAATTAGAATAATCAAAAGAGCTTTGATGCTCTTTTAAGACTTTACTTGTTTCAGTTTTGGTTTCTGAAACAACTTCTTCTGGTTTTATTACTTCTTCAACATCTTGTTCAAAGTCATAATCAGCCTGAATAATTTTATCTTTACAATCTGAGCAAATAATTTCTGCAATATTATATTTTAAAACAAAAGAGCCCTCTGGAACATTCTCTTCAGTATAAACAGTTCCGCAATAACCACAAGATAGGGTTCCATTTAACATACGAATTTGCTTTAATTGCAAACCCACATAAACCGAATTTAATCTTTCTAATACAATATCCTCTACACGTTGAATCCAACCCCTCAGGTATTGTTGCTCAGAAAGCCCAGTTTTATGCTGATCATTATATTTTTTTAATTCCTCTGCAGTAATTAAGGCTTTTTTATCAATAGACCAGATAGACCTTATTAATGTTTCATGCATAGAAACTATACTACGTGCAGTTTCCGGAATTTCATCACAATATTTTGCTATATCTAAAGTTTCACCCGCATTACAAAGTCTTAAACCAAAAACTTTGTGTTGCCACTTTGTTGCTTTCCAGTCTCTAAAAGGTTTTATTTCAAATACACTACTCTCACTAGTAATTTGACCCAGCTCCTCCAGCGACATCAATATGTTATTGATTGGCTCCATTTTTATCCCCTTATTAAGCTACAACGATGTATTCTACTTGCAAGGAAACGTTTTCAGATACAGTTATAGTACCCTCTTGAATAGTCTTTCCTATAGAGGCTATCCAACAGTTATGATATTCTGTAGTTCTAGTTTCCCCATTAGGGCCTATAAGAATTTCAGTAATATTAATAGGACTTGTAGCCTTAGATACCTCATCAGCATTACTGATACCCAAAGCCTCCCACAAAGAATTTTCGTAGGTTTCTAATCTATTAATAGATATTGAATAATCACTACGACCAGGAACTATCTCAAATGTATCTACAGTACTAGCATTTCTATTAATTTCAAAAATACGCTGTAGCTGTCTATTCATAGCAATAGTCAAAGTTTGAAGTGTTCCTATAGCCGTTCCATTATTATTTTTAACAGTATAGGCATAGGAAACAACTGTTTTTCTATTTGGAATACTTGCCATTTTATTTTTTCCTTATAATTTAATTTAATTTCTAATTTATATTATCCTACAAATGTGCTACAAGTAACAGAAAGCCACTTCATCGGATATAATGGATTTATTGAGCAAGTTATATCTACTTGTCTGGGTTCTTGTGCATTTTGAATTGCAGAAATTGCTACTTCTCCTGTTATTGGGTTATCAACTTGACCATATTTTTTTATCTCTCTTGAATTTACTAGGGATTGTAAAATAGATCCTACTGTTGTAATAACATCCAAAACTGTAGTTGATGTAATTACAACTCCTTTACCCTTGTAAGCATTATCTAATCCAGTAGTTAGGGTTCTTTTAACCAATCTACGCACAGATTCTACTGATTCTTCTTCAGTATCAGCAGAAGTTGCATCTGTTGTAATACAATCTCGAATTGTAATAACTCCAGAACGACTTTCTAATACAGTAGCACCAGAAGCCCCCAATTGATTCATTTCATATTCATTCCACTTTTCATCCTCTATAATTATTCCGGTAACTATCATGCCTGTCAATGGAGTTGAGCGCAAGGATTGAGCCCCTTTAAGACCAGCAATTGAACAACCTGCATAATTACCATCAAGTTCCATATAGTTACCTGCAGCATCTTTTCTACGAACACGACTAGGAACAACATACATACGCCGTCTATCATTGATAGCATTAGCTCTGTAACAATATGTTCCTGAGGTTGAAGTATCTCCAATAGTATCAAACCCATCTGCTGCACTATAAGGAGAGGGAGAACCATCTATAAGACCCCTACCTCTTCCAGCATTATCCATTGTTACCACATGTGTAAAAGCATATGTAATTAATGATTGTTGAGAAGTAGCCGTAACACTTCCTGAGGGAAATATACAAATAATTGATTCAATATTTTTCTTTTTTTGAAGTTTGTCTATTGCTGTTTTATAAATAGCTTCTGTATAAGAAGATCCAGAAGCCTGAACTAACATAACTGCAGGACTGCCATTTTCTAAAACAATTGATCCAGCAATAGTAAGACTACCACTTGCTGTATTTTCAGAACCATATTTTGATAATATAGAAGTCTTATCACTTAAAATAGTGGGATCAAATTGTGTAGAAGGAACATCATAATTATAAGTTACATAATATGTTGATCCAGTTGCAGGAATATCTACAGGAACAGTTCCTTGTTTCCATGTCATAATACCAGTAGTTCCAGTCGATCCCGAGGCTGCTACATTATTTGCATATAAGGCACCATTAAGAGCTATATCAACAGCAGCAGCAGAACCCACAGCAATACCAGGAGTATTTGCTATTTGAGTTGTAGCTACCGTTGTTGCAGGATAGGCGGATAAATTATCAGTTGAGCCTGCACCACGTGTTACAGCCTCATCTACAACATAACGTTTCATCGGACCCAACCCGACAATAGCCGGAATCATCGTATCACCAGCAATATTAATTATTCTTGGATTATCTACAGTTGTAACAGTAGTTCCGGGTTGTCTATAATTAGGCATTTTGTATCTCCTTTGAATTAAAATTATTCATTATCTACACTATATTTAATGTTTTTAAATAAAAAATCAACTTTCTAAGTTTTCTAAAAATGTATTAATTGTTGTTGTTATGTCTTTAAAGTAATTAGCATTGAATTGTTGCGACCATTCTGTCATTACCGTAAGTGTTATAGGCACTGTAAATATTAGGTCTTTTTCACCCCTTCGCCTATTTTCTACCGAACCCACACGCACATCTTTAATATTTATACCAGCCTCAGCTAAAGTTCCCAATAAATTTGAATAATTTGCTATAGGTAACTCCATACCATCAATGGCTGTGGCTTCACGACTTAGGGTAGCATGCTTTCCTAAAAATAAGTATTGAGCTATTAATTCAGATAAATCATAGGCTTGAGCAATTTGATTTTTTGACATGCAACGAAAAGTTATAGTTCCCTCATACATTCCACCATAGGTTAAATTGATAGGAAGTCTACTAAATCCTACAACACTTCCAGAAGCCTCAACACTGCCCGACCTTGAAATATACTTTGTTAATTTAGTATTATCTATACCTACATAATAACTACTACCCGAGGAGGTTTGTAAATTTACCCAATAGTCTTGTTGATCTAATATAACTGAGGGAAAAAGTTCTGTTTCTAAATTTTGAAAACTTAATTCAGTAGTTCCAATTATAGACCCAGAAGCCACAGCTACAGGATTTGTAGTATAATTTTTATATACTGTAGCAGTGATATCATCTCCACCACTACCTATTCCAGTCCAAGCTGCTGTTATAGATAAAGTTTTTGAGGTTTCATTCAATAAGGTATCTGGCAAAGAAAATGTAATTGGGGATTCATTTGATAAAATAGCTACAGCTAAATTTCTTTGACCAAAATATTTAAGGCTTTCATTTTCAGAACTTACATAATCATTAAAGCCAAAAGGAGTAATACTACCCCCATTACTTCCAACAGTTACTACAGGATAGCGTTCATTTTCATTAAAAAATTGCTCAAAAACTAATTGCTCACTACCACTAGAGAGCTGTACAATCTCAACCCCAAGATTAGTCCATTGAGAATTATAACGAAAAATACGGCGAAAGTAATCTGTTAATTTACTTACGAGAAATTTGTTTAAACGCTGCTGCATAATTTGTATTTTCCAATTCAAATGATTTAAACCACAAAATATCCTTCATATTTGGAAATTGAACCCCTAAAGCTTCTGTACTATTATCAACCCTTATAACAATACCTACAATTTGATTTTGTTGTAATTTTTTTAATACATATTCTAATGAAAATAAAGGAGTTGTTTCATAATGAAATTTTGTTATACCGGGATTCAACCTAACTCGTGAACCCACTTCAATTTTAGAATTTGGCTTTATCAATTTCTATGCCTTAATAAAAATATAAGCGTTTCTTGTAATTTTTCTTGTGTCCATTTACCCTCTATTACATAGTTTAATAAATATTTATAGGGTTTGAGCACAATAATAGCACTGTTAATATATTGAGTAAAACCTATCATATTGTAGCCACTGCAATACTATATCTTGGATCAGAAGACTCTATATATCTTAGTTTAAATCTTTGAGTAATAAGAGTTCCTTGAATTCTAGAATCCCTTTTATCAGTAACCTCATAACGCTCTTCTTCACCACTAAAAGTTTGATCTCCCGTTACCACTAAAATATCATAATTAAATAATCTGGGCTCCCAAATAGTCCAGCAATCTGCTTGCTCTAATTTTACTCTACCCTCTTCATTAACAATAAGATCTTCCTGAGATAGCGGGTATCTTATTAATATTTGATTTACACCTCTAAACATATCAGAAGTAGTATCAAGATATTGATTCCAACCAAATAAGGAATCAAAAGTGCCCTCACCAGATTTCATTCTTTCAACATTTACACCAGATTCAAGGGTAGTATAATAATATTGTATTGTGGCTCCTGTAGCATTAAAACCCTCATTAAATACTAATTCTACTCTAGCAGATAAAAGATCCATACGCTTAACAACAGCAAATTCATTATCATTTATAATATCCTCAACATCAATAACTCTTGTAGCCTCAGTAGAATTTATAATAACAGTTATAGAACCCTTACCTTGATTAGTATAGGGTCTTATATCTGGATGATTAGATCCAGAAGCCCATATAATGGACCTATATTGGGGAGTAGTTTCGATATAAGAAGTTATTGTAAAGGGGCTATTTATAGTTCCTGAAACTGAACCAGAACCAATGGGTTGTAATAAGTATGCTTTGATTGGAGAAATACGTGATTGTACAACCATAGATTCTTTAATATAGCTCAAAATTTCTGGCTCTTGGGCACCTAAACTAAAATCGTATTCACCACTCACAGGATTATCTAAACCCATAAAATTTCCTTTTTATTTTTCCAATATATCACTTTGTTCAAACAAAGTATAATCAAAAAACTCAGACCATTTGTTATATAAATGATCGTCTATCTGGGACATAAAAGAATCAAACTCAGAAATTTTTGCTACTACTTGGCATCCTGCAGACCACTTATCTATGATACTGCTATCAATTCCCGCATGATGTATATTAATCCCATCATTATTTGAATCCTGTGGCATAGTTTGATCATATTCACCATCTTTATCATTATCACGCCACACTCGTAATTTTCCACATTGCACTAATGCACGGTATTTATTTTTATGCAAACCTATTTTATGAGAACATAGATATTGCCCAGGAATCAGAATAGCAGTTCCTTTAACATTCGTAGGATTCTCTAAATAATAAAGTCCGGGATCAGTGGTGGCATTACATAATAAAGCTTCACGAACACCCCCATTATTCATTCTAAGAATACCAATTATATCGTCAAACTTATTTGTAGCTCCTGAATTTGCACGTATACCGAAGATGTTGGACTGATATATACCATAAGTAAGCTTATAATTTTTATTATTGTAAGCTCTGACTAGTCTATCTATTGTAATATCCTCCCAATTCATTATTCTTTCTCCAATATTACATTCATAATTTTTAACATGGCAGGTGTTAGACCTTCTTCCGGCAAGATATCCAACTTAACCTTTTGCAAAGTAACTTCCACATCTTCCTGTAATAATTCTTCAACCTCTTTTAACTGTTTGACTCTCTTATCCAATGTATCTTTATTTAATTCCTTAAACTTTTCAAATTCTTCGTTGAATTTTGTTAAACCATCCCCCACTAATTTATAGGAATTGTTCTCAACAATAGGCTGGCCATCCCCACCCTTTTCTGAGTACTTTTTTGCTAATTCAACCCTTTCAATATCATATTTTTTGAAATCTTCACTAGGATCACTAACCTTTTTTATAATTTCTATCAAAGATTCTAGCACAGCTAGATTAGTTAATATTGCATAGCTAAATTTTGTTTTAACAGTTAGTTCTCCACTATCCACCCTTTGTTCCAAATATTTGAGAATTCTAAATAAATCCACAGCCTGTAATTTTTTCATTTTTCTCTCTCCTTTAGTTTATTTATGACATTATTCCATTGCCCGCTCACCAATTTTCTTTGCGACTCTAAGTCTTACTCCCCATAGATAAATTGAATTATTCCATCTATCTATTTCGTCTTTGATTATTTGATTATTTGATTATTTGTTTCTTTACTTCTGTGCTGTCTGACATGATGTATCTCCTTATAGTTTATGAAAATCTGATTGTTTCATTTCATTAATTATATCAACCAGTTCTTGCTCCATTGTTTCCATATTCATTTTATTTCTCCTTTATGAATTTGTTCAAGTTTAATGACTGTAGTATTTATGTTCTTAAAATCCACAAAGAATTGAGGCATATAAATTGACAGTATCAAGCTAATAATAACAACCAAAAGCCCGCTAACAAGTGATAATCCGATTAATCTTTGATTAAATGATTCGTGGCGTTTCACAGTCCCGTTCATTGCTATTGTTTGCACTTTAATTTCAGTAAGAGTTTTATTCTGCAATTCTATTTCTTTTTGCATCTCCGCGTGATATTTCTCCACATTGGTATTGAATTTTCCTATTTGATTTTGTAAATCAATGAGAGTCCGCACAATTTCTCGTTCCATTGTTCTCTCTTCCGTGTTTGGTATATGATTAAATAGGTTCAATTTTAAAACCCTTCCAAAATAATTATTCCGTATGAATTTATTACCATGTAGATAGTGCTGCCCTGACCCACGTATTAGTCGCAATACACACGTAAATTGCATTATTCACAATTCTAATTTCTCCAAGTGTTCCCGTGTCTCCAGTGTTTGCAGGTGCAGTATTCAAAACTGATAATCTAAACTGAGTTGTAATCATTGAACCATTTACCTGCAATCTATTTACTCCATCATTGGTTATAGTCCCCACTAAAACATTGCCACTGCTCGTTATCGCTCCACTGATAATAGGATTAGAACCAAAATCTGCTGTAAGAGTTGTGCCGTTTCCGTAAAATTGCATTGCGTTTAACAAATTGCCAGAAACATCCATTAACTTTAAAATATAATTAGCACCAGAAGATAAATTATTTCTGTAAATATCCATCTCTCCGCGCTTCACACCGTCTATATAATAATGATTATTTATTCCCTCCCAAGCACCTGCTGATGTGTTGTTAAAGGTAAGTATCTGAGCGGATGCTGTGTTTATGGTGAAGTTTCCACTACTTGTTATCGCTCCACTATTAATCGTCCCATCTACTGTTGTATTTCCAAATAAGTTTATACCTCCATCTGAACCAGCACCACCACTTTCACCTGCATATATATTAACACTGCCTCCATCAC
>JALNZI010000123.1 GCA_023229385.1 Candidatus Omnitrophota bacterium
GGTGGTTAGCATTATATTCATCAATTAATCTATTATAAGTCTGTAACGCTACCCTTAACGTCCACATTCCTCCAATAGATTCAATTCTCTTTCTTTCATCTTCCAACGCATTCCTTATCGGCATAGGAGCAATGGTAGTAAAGCAGTTTTCACCATTCATGAATTTAAAGTTCTTTTCGTTAATTCCTACTGCTTGTTTTGCCTTGTCTTTAGCTTCATCTGCCTTTGTTTCTGCACTTACAGCCTTTGTTTCTGCACTTACAGCCTTTGTTTCTGCACTTACAGCCTTTGTTTCTGCACTTACAGCCTTTGTTTTAGCTTCTATAGCTGTTGCCCTTATTGCCTTCATTTCCTTTCTTAATTGTTCAATAGCAGCTGATTCGATTTTCTCCGAAGGCAAACTGGCATTTAATACAATAATCTTCTTTAACTCTGTCTTACTAAGCTCAGATTTGAATATATCGCGGGCATTTTCATCATCTACATTCATAGCCACGAACAACTGTCTGCTTGTTGCGTAGAACTCGTTCAAAGACATATTCAAATATTTTGCTTCTCCGCGGAATCCTGTATAAATACCCCAGATCCGATATTCGCCATTATCAATATAAAGATGGGTTGCCAGGGTAAGATGATCTTTTCCGGTAAGATCCCCAGCTTCCAATAATCTTACAAACCTTAAGCTTCTAAGGCCTTTATTATATAAGCTGGCTAAATCTTCTTTATCATTTACTTTATAAAATACCTGATTCCTATAGAAATCTGCCCTCTGATCCTGGCCTTTTTCTTCCAGCGCTTCCTTAAACGCATCTATGCCGTCATTCCACAGCAATAACAACTCATACAAGGACACATCAGTTCTGCCTGCTTTAATCCTTTCGTCTATCTCTTTTTTGACATATTCGCGCAAATCCGGATCATTAACCAAATCCAACAGGGCGTTTCCTCTTTCTTCTAATCTCCTGGCGATATTCTCTACCGCCACTTCCTCCGGATTATTAACACCCTGTTCTTTTAATTTCTTTATCTCTATACTTAAATACCCATCGATTAAGACATCCATAACCTGGACCGCCTCAGGGAAATGGGTTACAAAAAGCTTACGTAAACCTGTCTTTCCAAGCATCGTTACCGGAGAATCTTCTATTTCTTGCGTGTTTTCATTTCCGCCAAATATTCCGGCCAGGATATTGCCAAAGTTGTTCTTTTCACCCTTGGCAGTATGAGCAAATTGGTTGAATATCTTGGCAATTAAGTTACCGATAAGCGTCATTTCAGATCTGGGACCTTTGAAGTGATTCTCTAAGGCAGGAACGACTACTTTGACATCTTTGCCGTCTTTATGTTTATCCGGGATAACGATTAACTTATGTAAGACTTTAATAAACGCCTTGCGGATGCCGGACGCACTTTCAGAACCTTGAGTTTCGACAGTTTTTGTCTCATCAACGGTTCCGTCTTTAGCTACTGCAGCTCTATGTTGGGCAGCTGCTGCAATACTGCCTGTTACAAACTTGACTAATCTTACTGCTAATACTTTTACGCCTACTTTCTTAACTTCTTTGGCGCTTGCACTTATCGAACCCCTGATTCTGTTGATTATTCTGGCAATCTTATTACCTATACTATTGCCAGGCATAACCCTGGAATCAACGTTGCTTACGCCTTCTACAGGCGTATTACCTATATTACTAGACGTACCTACTACATCCTGCCCTTTTTCTCCGCTTACGGAGGTTGCACTCTGGGCATTGGTCAGTTTTTCAACTGGTCTAACTGCACTTCTTACTGCATTTACTATACTACTTAACACTTTTACTACTAATGCACCTACCTTACCTCTCGATTTTAATGCACCAATCAACCTTGAGAGAAGGTTTTTGGCGAAGGCTACAGGCGGAGCCAAGCCACTGGTAAAGCTGGTTAAAACTCCAATAGCTTTAAGTCTAATATTGGAAATAGACATCCCTTTATCGTTATTATTAGCCAATGCCGGACTGGTGCCACCCAAGGCTGCCTGATCACTTAATCCTGCCACAACCGAGCCCACAGACTTCGAATTAACTCCACCAGGTGCATTAGTTTGCCCAACTGGGCCAGTTACTGGAGAAGTTCCCTTATCTGAGGGCTCCTGTGAAGAAGTTTTCTTAGATGAATGCAATCTCTTCTTAAGTAAGAAACCGCCAAGGCCAGTTAGGCCAATAACAGCCGCATAGGCCACTAAACCTTTTATCCCGCCAGCCTTATATACAGGTAAGGCTGCTCCCGCAACCCCTATAGCAGCTGCTACAAATACCATTTCAACCTTAGCTAAACCTGATTCCTTTGCCAAAAGCGACTCTAACCTGGATATTGCTTTTCTTGAACCACCTAAGGCATCGGTAACAGCCTTTCTTACCTCTGCGCTATTATTAATCCCGTTATCATGAATTGCAGCCCAGGCCAATAATCCACTGTACTTAGAATCAAGAACCATTCTGTTTAAATATAAAGTGTCGTTTGAACGGTTATAAAGTACATCGTTCTCCGGTCCACTGATAATCTTAATTGTATTAACCCCATTAAGCCCGCCGTTTATAACTGCGGCCTTCAAGCTATTAATTTCCTCAGGAGTTACATCTCCTACAATATTAAATTTCTGCCCTTTAACTTCAATCTCTTGTGCTGTTTCCTGAGCTGGTTTTACCTCGGCTGCTTCCGCCGGCTGTTCGGATTTTACTTCCGGAGTTTCTACGGCAACGGCAGGCGCTTCGCCCTGTTCATCTTTAACCTTAGCAGCTACCACATCCTGTGCTATCTTAGCCGCTGCCTTTAAAGCTTTTTTCTTTGCCTTTAATTCATTATTTGCATTTTCGGCCAACCTGTCCTGTGTTGTCTTAGATAAAGGTAATCCTGATAAATCAGCATATGTAGATTTATCTTTAATTTGCCCCTTAACATCATCATAATTTTCTAAAGTAGCATTTTCGACCAGTTTACCCAGGTTTTCTTGAACAGCCTTTGACTTATCCAAAACCTGATTTATGCCTTTAAATGTTTCACCGTTGCTGTGTTTCCAAAGCAGAGTTATCGGTTCTAATGTATCCGTAGATTTTATCGAGCTCTCTATCTGCTGAATAGTAATCTTTTTATCCAAGCCAGAAGAAATGACTGCGCTGGCTGTATCATTAAATTGTTTCTGCTGTTTAGCTTTGTCCAATTGTATGCCAAAAGGCACACTGAAAGCATAAAACTTAGATTTAGTTCCTTCTGTTAACTCCATGATCCGGGCCAAAGAAACAGAAGAATATTGCTTGGTAAGGTTATTGATGGCGCGTGTATACTGTGCTCCTGTTATCATTTTTGACAACCAGCTGCCATTACCCTGAGTTTGGTTTAACCTTGCCTGTTTCTGCTGCAACCGAGCTATCGCATCTATAAACGGCTGATAAGCGGATAATTCCGGTATTGTTTGATTATTTCTTATTATATCAATAGGCGTGACTAACTGTTTAGATAGCATATTGGCTAAATTCTGCCCAACCTGGATTAAACGGTTATCAGCCATTAATCTGATTATCTCGCTAACATCCCTCTTACCAGCTTCCTTGTTGAGCTTTTTGTTGGCTTTTTTAACACCTTTTAAAGACTTGGAGACCGCCATTGCCTCATTCCAACCTTCTACCGCATCAATTAACGACTTGGTGGAAACCACATTAGGTGTTTTGGCCAATTCTTCTACTGTGATAAAATTAGAACCTTTTTTGCTTTTTAATCCTAAGTTCAAATACCCAATTTCCTTTAAAGTCGCCAATGTCGAATCATCTATGGTAAGCCCCGCCTTATGCCATTGCAAAACTACATCCAAAGCCTGCTGTGACGTAGTGAATTTGGCATCAGGGGTTCCTAATGTACGAAGCGCCGCACGATCTGAAGCAGAAGTCTTGCGTAAACCATTCACGACAGAACCAAGCTGTCTTCCGGCAGGAGTTAAAGCTTGAGTATTATTCCTCCAAACAAAACCATTATCCGGATTCTGTATTTTTTCAAGCAAAGCCGCTCTTTCAACGCTGGTTGCTTTGGAGAAATATCTATCCAATAACTGTGTAGGTGAATGCGGTAAAACCGACTTTCCCCGAATTCCGGTAGTCACTTTTGCTTCCACTTTATCCGCGTTATATCCCGGATAAACCCAAGCCCCCAAAT
>JALNZI010000124.1 GCA_023229385.1 Candidatus Omnitrophota bacterium
CCTGCGATTACGGTATATCCGACTTCAGGAACCCAGACAGGATTTCGGACCCGCGTGGATTTGAATGATCCTCAGACTCCCAATGATTTAAGTGATGATACCTGGGTAAATTTTTATCTGAACGGAAATACATTGAATTCCCTTCAGGATGGGGTTACTGAAGTTTTAAGTGACAAGATTATCAGTAATTTTGATAATTATATAATGCCGGCTGCTCCGGATAAAGGTTTTTACGTATGTATTACTGATCAGGGAACGGCTGTAGAGATAGGTTTAGTGGCCAGGTATTATCCCGGAAGTACAGTTAGCGTGGATAATCCTCAAATTGCTATGAAAACCCGTTTAGTCAGTTCAGGGTCATCTGCACATTAATTGTCTTTCCCGCCTTAAAATTAACCTCTGATTTCTTATTTGAATTGATAAGTGGTTGAAAATATGCTACATTAAATAACCATATTGGGGCTGTAGCTCAGTTGGGAGAGCATCTCGTTCGCAACGAGGGGGTCGGGAGTTCGATTCTCCCCAGCTCCACTTACAATTTCCCGGCAGAGAAAATTGTAAAAAGATTTTTTTGCGTCTAAACCCCATGAAATTTAAAATAACCCTTCTAATATCGATCAGTTTATTATTTTGTTTTTCAATTTGTCTTGCCCTATCCGTAAAACAGCCGGATTTTAGCGGTCAGTTTTACCCTGCAGGAAAAGAAAAATTAACTGAAATGTTGGATAATTTATTGGAGAAGGCTGTTGTTAGTTCTCTCCCCGGGGAAATTCTGGTGCTTATCAGCCCGCACGCCGGTTACGGTTATTCCGGGCAGACCGCTGCCTACGGATATAAGCTTATTAAGGGTAAACCTTATAAGACCGTAGTTGTCCTGGGTACCAGCCATCATAAGCCTTTTAACGGTGCAGTTGTTTATCCAAAAGGGGCATTTGAAACAGGGTTGGGTTTATTGAATATAGATGAAGAATTCGCAGCTAAACTTATTAATAAAGAACCGGATATCTTTGTTGATGAATCCGTTTTTAACGGAGAACATTCGGTTGAAGTACAGTTGCCTTTTTTACAGAGGGTACTCAGTGATTTTAAAATCGTTCCGCTGGTTATCGGGGATTGTTCCCTGGAAAATTGCAAGAAAATTGCCTCTTTAATTAAAGAGGCAATCGGTGGGCGTAAAGATGTTTTAATCGTGGTATCCTCTGATTTATACCACGGTTATGATTTTAAAGAGGCTGATCAGGTTGATAACTTGAGCCTGAAGTTTATTAAAAAAATGGATTATGAGGGGCTATATTATTCTTTGCGCGAGACGAAGGCCCAGGCTTGTGGTGGTTTTGCCACGGTGATTGCTTTAAATATAGCAAAAGAAACTGGTTTTGATAAGGTGGAGATACTAAATCATACTAATTCTGCGGTAGTAACCGGCGAAACTTCTGGCGGCCAATGGACCGTAGGTTACGCCAATATTGCCATTTATAATCCGGAAGGGGGTCGTATGTTAAATAGCCAGCAAAGGAAAAAACTTCTTAAGATCGCTCGTTCTTCGGTTAATGCATACTTGCAGTCAGGTAAGAAAGTTGAACTTACTGAGACTGATCCGGTGCTAACGCAGGAAATGGGGGCTTTTGTTACTCTTAATAAACACGGTGATTTAAGGGGTTGTATCGGTAGCCTTACTGCAAGCGAGCCTCTTTATCTTACTGTCAGAGATATGGCGGTTGAGGCGGCTGTTGGTGATCCGCGGTTTAGCGCGCTTACTTTAACAGAGCTTAAGGACATTGAAATAGAGATTTCCGTTTTATCACCTTTAAAAAGGGTGGATTCAGCTGAAAAAA
Source organism: Candidatus Omnitrophota bacterium (assembly GCA_023229385.1). Lineage (GTDB taxonomy): Bacteria > Omnitrophota > Gorgyraeia > Gygaellales > Profunditerraquicolaceae > UBA6249. The sequence continues at coordinate 1,836 of JALNZI010000124.1, forward strand.
TTGAACTTGGTAAGCATGGCGTCCTGGTGCGTAAAGGTTATCAGAGCGGGGTTTTTCTGCCACAGGTGGCTACGGAAACCGGCTGGAACAAAGAGGAGTTTTTAAATAATCTTTGCGCTCATAAGGCAGGATTGCCTCAAGATGCCTGGAAGGATAAGAGTACTGAGCTTTATATATTCAACGCCGAGGTGTTTTCAGAGAAGGAAGAGTTAAAATGAACCGTTTTATCGTCGATAAAATTGGATTAGAAGATAAATTCATTATTTTGAATGACCCGGAGCAACTTCATCATTTAAGGGATGTGCTCAGGATTAAACCCCTGGAGAAGGTTGCGGTTTTTGATAACCTAGGCAATGAATATATCACTTTGGTGGTGGCGATTGGTTCTCAAGAGGCAAAACTTGAGGTTAAAGAAAAGTGTTCTCCCGAAGATTCGGGCATAAGCTTGACAGTTGCCTGTGCTATTCCTAAAAAAGTAAAGATGGATGATATTGTGGACAAGCTTACGCAGTTGGGAGTTGAATGTATTATTCCTCTTGAGACGGAAAGGGTAATTGTCAGGTTGAATAAGGAGAAGAAAATAGAACGTCACCAGCGTTGGGAGAAAATTGCTTTAAGCGCCGCCAAGCAAAGCCAGGGATGTAGGCTTGTGCAGATTGAGCCTGTAAGTACACTCAAGGACGTTTTCTTAAGTTCAGACAAGTTTGATTTAAAGTTAATCCCTACATTAGAGGGCAAACGCAAGACTCTTAAGGAAATTTTTAGCCAGGATTGCGCTAAGCCCGCTAGGGTGATTGTTTTAATCGGGCCGGAAGGTGATTTTACGACTGATGAGATTGCCTTGGCAAAAAAAGCCGGATTTCTGCCGGTTTCTCTCGGCAATCGCGTCTTACGTGTAGATACGGCTGCCGTTGCCGTTGCCAGTTATATTAAATTAAATGAAGCGGATTAAATTTTTTACCCTCGGTTGTAAAGCAAACCAATATGATACGCAAAGTATCCGGGAAAGATTCTTAAGCAAGGGGTTTAAGGATAATAATAGTAATTCCCATCCGGATTATTTTCTTATAAATACCTGTACTGTTACTTCTGGAGCCGACCAGAAATCCCGTAATATCATCCGTAGGTGTATCCAGGCTAATCCCAAGGCTGTGGTAATTGTGACGGGTTGCCTGGTTGAAAAGGACTGGAAGATGTTAGCGGATATTCAGGGAATAAGCCTGATTGCGAAAAAAAGTTTTTTCCCCGAAGGGATAAGCGGTTTCAGCCAGCATACCCGCGCATTCTTGAAAATCCAGGACGGCTGTGATAACTTTTGTTCATATTGCAAAGTAGCTTTGGTAAGAGGGAGAAAACGCAGTAAGGATATCCGCGAGGTTCTTAAAGAAGCAAAAAGGCTTGTTGCTTGTGGTTTTAAGGAGATTGTACTGACCGGAATTTGCCTGGGTGCATATGGCAAGGATCTCTCTTCTCGGAAGGATCTTGTTGATGTTATTAAGGCGCTAGAGACAATCGAAGGGTTATCGCGTATTCGATTGAGCTCGATTGAAGCCGGTGATGTTTCTGTTAAATTGATCAAACATATGTCTGAAAGCAAAAAGCTTTGCCGGCATCTGCATATTCCTATCCAAAGCGGCGATAATAGTATCTTAAAGCGGATGAACCGTAAATACACCAGGCAGAAGTACGCCAATTTAATTTCCAGGGTTAAGCGGGATATCCCCGGTGTCGCTATTACTACAGATTGTTTGGTTGGGTTTCCCGGTGAAACAGAAATGAACTTTAATCATACAGTTAAACTGGTCAAAAGAATAATTTCTTTGAAGACGCATATCTTTCCTTATTCTATCCGGCCGGGGACTAAAGCTGCTGATTTCGGCGGAATGGTTGATGCTAAAATAGTTAAATCCCGTTGCGCTAAGCTGGAGAGGGTAGCTGTTGAGTGCCGGGATAAATTTATGCGGGGTTTTACCGGCAAGAGGGCCCTAGTTTTAGTAGAAGGTATTTGCAGGCTTGAGCCGGGGTATCTTGAAGGCTTGACTGATAATTACCTTAAGGTAAGATTATTGTTTAAGCCAGGGTTGCAGAATTCAATTGTACGGGTTAAGTTAAAGAATATTTCCGGCGATAGTTTCATTGGAGAATATATTGACAATCTTTAGTTTAGCGCTATATTTAAGAGCATATGAAGACGCATATTTATTATCATCATACTGACTGTGGAGGGGTGGTTTATTACGCCAATTACCTTAATTTTCTGGAAGAGGCGCGGACGGAGTTTTTTGCTGCCAAGGGTTCTTCGATAAAACTTTTGGCTGATTCCGGGGTGATGTTTGTAGTAGC
>JALNZI010000125.1 GCA_023229385.1 Candidatus Omnitrophota bacterium
AGCAAGATCCATATACCAAATACTGCAGGGGTGGCACAACACCGCCCGCGAATCAGTTTTGACCATTTCCGAGAACATTTCCAGCATAAAATCACTTTTAAACAATAAGAAATCAACTCCCAGCACTTCTACTGCGTTTCTTATATTTTCCAGCGCATCTTCTGTTTCAAACCCATGGTCAAAGGTGAAGGCCAGCGGATTCAACTTGTATCTTTTCTTCATATAATACAGCGCTGAAGTGCTATCTTTGCCGCCGCTGCACATAACCAGGCAGTCATATTCACCCTTACTTTTATAAGTATTTAATAATTTAATAAAGTCGGTTTCCAGGGATTTATCCAGCGGCTGTTTCAGCTTATCATATTCCAGGCATACACTGCATACGCCTTCTGCATTAAGCAAGATATCCGGTTTATGTTCCGGCAATACACATCTTTTACAAATCATAAATATTCCTCCTTAACGGCGGACGTCCCGGTAACCTAAGGAAAAACAACCAAAAAGCAGGTAGCTTGAGGCAATACAAATAAAAAGTCTTCTCTCACTTCAGAGAGAAGACTTTTTATTAAAGTTGAGGAATAAAATCATTCCTGGCTTATAAATGAAGATACGCTTAATGCATCTCCAGCCTGTTTAGCACTAACCCTTACCTGCAATTTGCTATCAGGATTTTTAAGAAATTCTACTACCTTAGCACATGATTCTTTATCAAGCGGATAACCCTGGTTATTCGCAAAAATACTATAACCACTGTTTACGTTTTCTGTTGCTAAAGCAACTTCCTTGGTATAGGTTTTTAAAAATTTATCCAGGTTATCCCGGTTTGCGCGCATACTGGCATTATCAATAATATAACCATCTAATCCTATTGGATCAGGAATAGGAGCAGCGACGTTAGCAGCAACGGGTTCAGTTGCCTCCTGGGCAAACGCCAAGGAACTCATAAAACAAAGTGCCATAAGTACAAAAAGTACTTTCTTCATTTCAATTCGCCTCCTTCTATTTTAATTGATTATCTTCACTCAAAATAAAAGACTAACACCATAATAATAGCAATATTTTTACGTTTGTCAATTGATTAATTTAGGGCAAAAAGTCTTCCGGGGAATAAAATTCTTGTTTATCTTCCAAAACAACATCCTGGCTGGCCAAATCTTTAATTAGCTGTTCAGGGGTGGTAAAAACAAAACTTTTTATCCCCAGGGCTGCGGCACTTTTTACAAGATCCTGGCGGTCATCGGTATAGAATATATCCTCGGGCAAAACACCTAAATCCTTAATCACCTTTTGATAAATCCCCACCTCAGGTTTAAGCGAGCCGATTTCAAAGGATAAGAATATTTTCTCAAAAACATTAAAAACCGGAAAGTTATTTTTAATGTGACCATAATGTAAGATATTGGTATTAGAAAGTAAGCCGATGCGGTATTTGCTTTTAAGGCAATTGGCGATATGGTATACAGTGCGGTTTTTTGCGCTGAAAAAGAAGACCTCATTCCAAACAGGGACAAAAGATTCATAGCCAAGCTTCAGATGCAACCCATCTTTTACCTGCCGGTAGAATTCTTCGGAGGAAAGCTCACCTTTCTCAAAAGCATTAGTTACCTTGGAATCAAAGAAAAACTTGAGTATCTCATCGCCACCCTTGCCGCAAAAACAAGAAATCCTCTCTACGGCCGGCTTAAAATCAAAATCTACCAGGACATTTCCCAGGTCAAAAAGGATTGCCTTGATCCCTGACATAGACACCTGCTAATTACCTTTATCTTTGTTTTTCCTGAATAAATCCAGGAACCGGTCTTCATACTCTTTATAAACATTCCATTTATCCAATTCCACCTTTAACTCGCTGGCATTAGATATATCAATGCGGCTTTTCTCAAAAAGTTTTTCTATTCTTTCTTTCACTGAAACCGGCAGTTTAGTAAGCTGGCTCAAGGTTTTTTTAATCAACTCCACTTCTTCTTCGCCGATAGGCGAAGATTGCCCGGAACTGCCGAGTTTCAGATAATCCAGCAGCTTGTTAATTTCAGTTTCCATTACCTGCGCCTGTTCTTTGAGTGGCTGCACATTTATCTGCATATTTAATATTTTCCCTAAACCGGCAAGTACTGCAGCGGAGGCCTTGGGATTTTCAATTTGGATAGTATAAAGGGGGATGTCCCCAAGCAGGCAAAATCCTTTTAGGCCGGCTTTCTTGGCCATCCCTAAAAATAAACCATTCATCCCGCTGATCTGACCGTCTTCCAAGACGCCAAAATTGAATTTACTTAAAGATTCTTTTATTTTCTGGTCCGTTGCTGCAAACCAAAGGCGCGAATCCTGGGTGTGGTCGGTTGCTTGAGGCATAGAAGCAAAACTGACAATCATCTCTACGCCAAGCCCTTTAGCTAAATCAATAATTATCTTTGCGTAACTATCCGCTTTGGACAAGTCCGGCTGGGCATTGCTCAAGAAAATAACCAGGTCGTTTTTTCCTGATCCTGCACGTTTTGCAGCTGGATTTTTCCAATAATAAAACTTTCCCTGCGGCAGAAGCGGGGTTTCCAGTATCCCGGATTGAACCACACTGCCAGTCAGGTAAAAAAACCCTTCCGGCTGAATCTCGGCAAACTCCTCCGCTTTCAATTCTTCAACCAGATAAGATGCGGCCTTAAAAGCCACCTCACCCATACCCGGCCAGGCAACAATAAAATATGGTTTCTTGAGCCGCGGTTTTTTGGTTATTTTTAGCATCTCCATGTTTTCTCCTATATTCCTATGATCGGTTAAATTTATAATTCTTTAAGAATGATACCAGTACCTGGGCGCCTTTATACAAGTTACTTAAACATGCATATTCATCTGCAACGTGGGCGCAGCTCTCAGTGCCAAAACCCGTAGCCACAGCCGGAATATTCTTGAGCTTGAAAAAGGTTATTACTGTTGCCCCCTCTGAACCGCTGATCCGCGGGCTAATCTTCAGATCCTTCATTGCAGAAGCTAACCCCTTAACCAAAGGATGTCCGGGATTAATACTGTAAGGGGCCTGTATCCCCTGAATCTCAATTCTGAAGTCTTTGGTGTATTTAGAAATGGTTTTTCTTAAAGAATCTAAAAGTTTTTTCTCCGACTCTCCCGGTAAAAACCTGAAATCTAATTCAAACTCACACCAATCGCTGACGACATTTACCTTATCCCCGCCGCTTATGGTGCCGACGTTAATTGTAGGTTGCCGCAGATACTTATTCTTTTTATAACTGGCCCTCTGTTTTTTCAGGTCCACGATTACCTGAGCTGCTATGTCTATGGCATTAATCCCTAGCCAAGGGTAAGCACCATGCGCTTTTCTGCCGCGGATATAAACCTTAAGGTGCATCAACCCTTTTTGGGTAACCACTATTTCAAAATCGTCCGCGTCCAAAACAACCGCAGCAGACGGCTTCAGGATTTTACGCTCAAGCAATGGTATTAACCCTAAAGACGAACCGCTTTCCTCGTCGGCAGTAGCCGCGAAGATCAAATCATAATCAAGCTTAATGCCATCTTCGACTATTGAATTAACCGCCTCCAGCAGGCTGGCTAAATTACCTTTACAATCCGTGGCACCTAAACCGTAAACCCTGTCTCCGGAAATTTTAGCAGCAAACGGATTTGTTTTCCAGTTTTTACCGGCAGGAACAGTATCCAGATGCGGAGTAAGCAAGAGTGAATTTGCCCGCCCGCTGCCTTTAAGGGTAGCTAAAACATTAACCCTTTTATCGCTGAATGTATAAGTCCTGACCTTAAGGCCTAAAGTTTTTAAATAAGCGCTGACAAAATCAGCAACTTTTCGCTCATCACCCGGAGGATTTTGCGAATCCAGGGAAATTAACTTCTTGATTGTTTGTATCAGGCGTTTTTTATTGACCATGGAGCGGGCAGCCTTCGCATTTAGGATTCTGTTTACGGCAATAATCCTTGCCCAATTTCACTAAAAGGGCATGGTACTCGTTAAATAATTTTTTATCATTTTTGAGGTTACGCATAAAAATATCCTGGGCCTGCCCATAAGTAACATCTTCCGCTAAAAGACGATGACGGGAAAATATTCTTTTCGTATAAGCATCAATCACAAATACAGGTTTATGCAGGGCATAAAGCAAAATTGAGTCAGCAGTCTCAGGGCCGATTC
>JALNZI010000126.1 GCA_023229385.1 Candidatus Omnitrophota bacterium
AGCAAGCGCTCTAGCCAAACTGAGCCACGCCCCGTATTGCATCTTGCATGGCGACCACGCTACTATAACTTATAAAGTATATCAATTCACTAACTGCTTAACAATATATTTCTCGATAATCTTCCGGGCCTTCTTTAAAGCATGATAACGATGGCTCATTTTATGTTTTATCTTCTCGCCAAGCTGAGCAAAGGTTTTTTTATATTTAGGAATATAGAATAGCGGGTCATAACCAAAACCAGAACTGCCCTTAGCCTCAAGGGCAATCAACCCGGAACAATCCCCTTCTACTACCCCCAACAAACCACTTTTATCAGCCAATGCAACAGCGCAAACATAATGCGCTTTTCTTTTGGTAAGAGGAAAACCCTTAAGAAGTTCCAGCAACTTAAAATTATTCTTCAGGTCGCTTTTGTCCTTGCCGGAAAAACGCGCCGAATATATCCCCGGCGCTCCATTTAAAGCATCCACACATAAACCAGAATCTTCCCCCAGACAAAGTTTACCTGTAAATCGCGCCAATTTCACCGCTTTTTTGACGGCATTTTCCTGGAAACTCACACCATTCTCTAAAACATGCGGCGCATTTTTATAATCACCAAGAGAAAGCAGGTCTAAATTTATTCCTTTTAAAATATCTTTTATCTCGATTAATTTCTTCTGATTACGGGTAGCTACTACCAGTTGAATCATTTGGATAAAATATCCCCCACCAGTTTCCTTTGAATGCTAAAAAGCTCCTCAATCCCCTTCTTAGCCAAATCCATCATCCCATCCATCTTTTCTTTGGAAAAAGGCTTGCGCTCGGCTGTCCCCTGCACCTCGATAAATTCACCCTTTCCCGTCATAATCACATTCATATCCACTTCGGCCTTAGAATCTTCTTCATAACATAAATCCAAGATCATATTATCGTTTAGGATACCCACGCTGGTAGCGGCAATATATTCCTGAATCGGTATCCGGTCAATTTTACCTTCTTTTTTAAGCTTTTGCAGGGCATCCACCAGGGCAACAAAACTTCCGGTAATTGAAGCAGTACGCGTGCCTCCATCTCCCTGGATAACATCGCAATCAACCCAAATAGTACGCTCCCCTAAATATTTCATTTCAGTAACCGACCTAAGCGACCTGCCGATCAGCCGCTGTATTTCATAGGTGCGGCCGGAATCCTTACCGCGCTGGATGCGGCTGCCGCAGGAACGCGGGAGCATGCCATATTCAGCAGTAACCCATCCTGTGCCTGAGTTCCTTAAAAACGGGGGAACGGTCTCTTCGACTGAAGCAGTACAGATTACCTTGGTATTGCCTAATTCAATAAGACAAGATCCTTCAGGATATTTAATATAATTCCTGGTTATGGTAACCTTCCTGATTTTATCCAACCCCCGGCCATCGATCCTAATCATAGATGCTCCCTCCATTAGCGTCAATTGCGACAATCAACGGAAAATCTTTAACTTCTAATTTTAAAATTGCCTCCGGTCCAAGATCTCTGTAAGCTACTACTTCAACCTTCTTAACATATTTAGATAAAAGCGCTCCGCATCCGGCATAAGTCACAAAATAAACACCTTTATATTTTCTAATCGCCTCTTTTACTTCCTTGGACCTTGCCCCTTTACCAATCATTGCCTTTAACCCCTTAGCCAGCAATAAAGGAGCAAAAGCATCCATACGCGAACTGGTAGTCGGGCCGCAAGAACCGATTATTTTCCCTTTTGGAGTTTGGGTTGGACCGCAATAATAAATGATCGCGCCTTCAAGCTCAATAGGCAGGCGTTTTCCGGACTTAATCGCTTCAACTAATCTTTTATGGGCCTGGTCCCGGGCAGTATAAATTGTCCCGCTTAAAAAGAATTCCTGGCCGGCTTTAAGAGTATTGATTTTCTTCATAGGGTTACTGAGGCGCTTCTTAAGGCATGGCAACTGATATTTACACTCACCGGCAGGCCCGCGATATGCGTAGGATATGTCTGCACATGAACCGCCAAAGCGGTATTTGCGCCGCCTAAGCCCATTGGCCCGATTCCGGTTTTATTTATTTGCCTTAATAAATCCTTTTCCAATTTTAAATTCCTGGATGAAATTTTACGCAGTAAAGCTTTTTTCGCCAGAATACCGGCATAATCCGCGCTACCTCCGATACCTACGCCTATCACATACGGCGGACAGGCATCCGGCCCGGCGTCCTTTACCACCTGAACAATAAAATCTTTAATTTCCTCAATACTTGCCGTAGGTTTAAACATTTTTAATTGTGATTTATTCTCACAACCAAAACCTTTAGGCAAAAGGGTTAATTTAATTTTACTCCCCTTGACTATATTCATATGCATTATACAGGCAGAAAATTTTGATTTTCCTCTATTTAACGGGTCGTTAACAATAGAATCCCTCAGGTAGTATTTTTTATACCCTTCCCTTACTCCTTTATTTATCGCTGCTTTTAAATCTCCGTGGACTGCAACGTCCTGGCCGATCTCGATAAAAACAACCGGAAGCCCGGTATCCTGGCATATCGCCAGCTTTTGTTTTCTGGCATAAGCAGCATTATCCAATATAGCCCTTAGGATTTTCTTTGCCTGAATATTTTTCTCGGCTGCGTAAGATTTGCGCAATGCCAACAAAACATCGCTGCGCAAGAAAAAACTGGCTTTCCTGACTAATTCGGTTACAGCTTTGATTATTTTTGTTGCCTCTATTCTTCTTCTCATTTAACCTGATACTCCCGGGATACAGTAGTTGTAATACCGCCGCGGGGATTAAATACCCCCTCAATTCTCGCCCAACGGGGCTTTACTGCATTCACAAAATCCTCAAGCATCTTATTAATCAAATGCTCATGAAATATCCCGACATTACGATAAAATATCGTGTACATCTTGAAAGATTTAAGCTCCACGCAAAATTTAGCCGGAGAATACTCGAGACGGATAACCGCAAAATCCGGCAGACCTGTCTTAGGGCAGATACAGGTAAACTCCGGGATATCCAGGTTAATCGTATAAACTTTATCCAGGTATTGATTCTGCCAAACTTCGATTTCCGGAGTCTTTAACTTCCTTACATTTTCTTGCAGGCCTTCATAACTAGACTTCTTCATTATCTTACTCCTACTATTTTATGTATCTGCGGTATAACGCAGGCAGTAACCCTTTCCTGCCCGCAGATCTTTTTAAATTTCGATAATTTTTCATTCAATGCCCCATGGTTCTCGTTACTGTTCGGCTGTAAAATTAAAATACTACCCGGGCTTACTTCCTTAATCAGTTCCAGCGCCTGCTTCAAATCATTCTCTTCAGTGGACTGACAGATAATTGTCTTTAAGAATACTTCTTTACGCCGGGCAATTTTTAAGAAACTCCTGTGTTTATCCCAAAGCTCACCCATACCGGTTGAGCTGGGAAGTTTTAAATCCATGGCCACAATATCTATATGTTCAATAAGTTCCTCCAATTCGGCAGCCAGAGTACCGTTTGTCTCCAGATAATGCCTGTGTCCGTGCTTACCGGTAAGTTTTAAGATTTCTTTTAAGAAATCCTTGCATAAAAGCGGCTCCCCTCCGGTAAAAGATATAGAATGGTACCTGTTATTGTAAAGCTTAATTTCCTTAAACAGCTCCTGCGGTTCATACTCCATAAACCGATCTAATTTGGTATCGCAAAAACTGCACTTTAAGTTGCAGTCAAAAAAACGCACAAAGATCTGCTTCTCGCCTAAATACAGACCTTCTCCCTGCACGCTATCAAAGATTTCGGCAATCTTGGCTTTCATTTCTTTATCAACGGATCAACTAAACCCGCCTCTTTAAAACCTTTTACCCGGTAATAACAGCTATCGCATTTTAGGCAAGGGGTCTTTCCTCCCCGGTAGCATGACCAGGTCAATCCAAACGGAACTCCTAATTTCTTTCCCGTCAGGATAATCTGTGATTTACCTTTATGCAACAGCGGTGCCCTAATGCTAAAACCACCATAGGTGCCGGCTTTAATCATTTTACTAAACGCGGCAAGAAACTCCGGCCGGCAATCCGGATAACCGGAATAATCCTGGGCGTGCGCTCCGATAAAAATCGCCGGCGCTCCGATTGTC
>JALNZI010000007.1 GCA_023229385.1 Candidatus Omnitrophota bacterium
CTTCCGTTCTGGAAGCCCTTGTCAGTCGTTCGAGCGTATGAATTAACATTGACGCTTCGGTCTTGTCCTCGTAAGGATATTAACCGAAATTCGGGTTGTGCATTAGAAAGTTCCTTTTCTAATGGGCACGAGGTTAAACCTCTACCAACTAATATCACGATAAATCCACCTATAATATTTCCTAACATTTTTTATTATTACCCCCCTCATACAAAATCTCTTCAAAAACGAGATAATTTATTTAATAAGTTTCCTTTTAAATAGTAGAGGTATATACGAGTAAAGATTATTATACTATACCTCTAATATATAAATAAATAATTCTATACTCTATTATGAAGAAACAATATAATGTTACATTAGATAAAGAGGAAGTAGACAAAGCAGAAAAAAATATAGAATCAACTGGGGGAAAATTATCAACACTACTTAATTCCTTATTAAAAAAGTTTAATCTAAAATGAGATGTGATAATTGTGGAACAGAAATGGAGTATAATGAATTAAGAGATTGTTATGATTGTAAATTTTGTGGATATTCAACAGAGTATAACTCCGAAGACGAAAATCCAAAATATATAAGATGAAAGAAAAAATAACTTTTAAACAAATTATAGGTATTGGTTTAATGTTCTTAGTTATTTCTTTTATGATTTATTTTTTATATTTTAATAATGATGTTAAATCTATTAAATATTACTTTATGGATAATTATTCTATTTTAATTGGTTTTTGTTTATTTAGTTTTTTTGTTATTGGATTTGGTGTTGTCTTTTATACTATTGGAGAAATAATAAGAATTACCTTTGTTGGTAGAAGTAAAAAAGAATTAGAAATAATTAAAGTTAAAAAAGAAATAAATAAAAAATATATAAGATAATGGAACAAGAAGAAGTTAAGAAGTCAAAGTATAATAGTGCAGTTTCAAAAGAAATTCGTAGAAGTGAAGTTTGGAAAGAAGCTAATACTCATTCTCGTAATGGACAATTTAGAAAATGGAATGATGACTTAGATTGCATTTGGAGAGAGCTTTGTGCAGATACAAAAAATAATTTTTATGCTAAGGAAACAGAATTTAAAGAGATTAATCAGAAAATTGCTAAAATTGGAAATATAATAGATTCTAAACTTGGTTTTTCTCCTATGACTAAAAAAGAAATAGAAGATAGACAAAAACATTATGAACTACTTATGGAAAAAGATGTTTGGTTAAGAAAACTTGAAAATGAATTAGGTAAAGGAACTATTCTTGAAGAAGATGATGAGGATTCATTCTAATGGGTGTTGTAACTATAAATGATTCTAAGTATGAGAAACAATATAATAAAAAAATTGAATTTTATTTAGATGATAAACTAAAAAGAAGGACAGATGAAAAGATTAAGTTAGCTTTATCACAAGAAGACAAAGATTTCTTAGCTATTGTTGATGGAAAGGTTGGAAGTGGTAAATCTACATTCGCAATTCAATGGGCTAAGTATGTAGACCAAAGTTTTTGTCTTGAAAGAATCTGTTTTACTCCTGAAGAGTTTAGAAATGCTATATTAAAAGCAAAAAAAGGACAAGCAGTTATCTATGATGAAGCATTTACAGGACTTTCTTCAAGAACAGCACTAACTCAAGTAAATGGTTGTCTTGTTTCTTTGGCTATGCAGGTTAGACAGAAGAATCTTTTTATTATTTTAGTACTCCCTTTAGTTTTTTTGCTTGATAAGTACTTTGTTATGGATAGAGCTAAGTGTTTAGTTCATGTATCTGAAAATAAGAATGGTAATCGTGGATATTTTAGAATTTATAATGAAAATAAAATAAAACAACTTATTCTTCTTGGTAAAAATACTTTTTCTTATTCAAAAAGTGTATGGACAAAATTTAGAGGTAGATTTTATGGAAAGTTTGGACTTGGTGAGGAATTAAAAAAGAGTTACTTAGAAAAAAAAGAGAAAGCATTAAATGAATCTGGAAAAAATCCTATTTCTTCTGGACAAATCAAATATATGGAACAAAGAAACCTACTTATCTGGTTATTAAGAAAAGAAAAAGGATTAACTTACCATGAAATAGAAAATTTGCTCTTGGATTATCAAGTTGAGATAAGTTATGTTCAAATAAGAAATATTTGTGCTAAGTTTGGAGATGTTGAAGGCGTTTCTAAAAAAAGAATTGAAGAAAAGATAGAAAAAAGAGATAAGATAAAGAAAAAGGATAACAATCTTAATGAATCTCTTGAAAAAGATGAGAAAGTAAATGAATTAGTTGATATTACTAAAGAAAATAAAGAAAAAGAACAAGAAATTGATTTAGATTATGATATTCCTATAATAAATGGAGCAGAACAACAAGGAATGAGTAGTTTTGCTGTTAAAAGTGAAGATTATTTGGATGAAAGTGCTTTAAATGAAGAAGAATCAAACGAAAACGACTAATTTTAGTTAAAAAAGCTCTTTTTCTCTCTCTTTTTGTTAAATTAAGATGGTAGACTTAATTTTTAAATGGCTTTTTGGGAAAAAAGAAGGCATTTAAGTGGTTTTTAAAGGGAAAAGTGGGCTTTTTGTTAAATTTTAAGTTTTAATTAATACTATATAATGGTGTAATAAGAAAATAAGGGGATTTTTTTCCAAAGGGGGAAGATATTTGAGAGTTTTCAAGGCATTCCCTATTGTTTTTGATGTATCTCCTCGTAAAACTTACCATTTCCTACCTATTTCCTCATCTTTTTTTTAAATCTTCTGTAAAAGAGAAGGCATTAACCTATTTTATATAGGCATTAGCACTTCTAGTCAAGACACTTCTACTTAATCGGTATATCGACTAATAGAAATGAAGGCATTATTCCTCTTGGGGAATTTCAACAAGGCAGTCCGGAAAAAAATCCTATTTTTAAGTAGTATATAGGTGCTTAAACTACGTGTTTTTAAGTCCGTTTTTTTCTCTCTTTTTTTTAAGTTTTTTCTTCTTTTAGAATCCTTATTTAATTAAGTAATACTTTAAAGCTATTTTATAATATCCTTTTGTATTACTATGGTTTATTTAACCCATATAGGTTTATTTCTTTCTATTAGTTAATACAATTTAATCTGTTCATAGAAAAACCTTTTATTTCCCCCCTTAAATTATCGCCGTTTTTTTTGTTCAGTATTTAGAGAATTGCTTAAACTCTTTTAACATAAACATTTTAAATTAAGTAATCTTTAAAGAAGAATCTTATAAAACTTAAAATCTTTAACCTCTGTTTCTTGTGGAAAATCATTTATAAACCTTTTGTTTTATCTCCTCGTGTTCGTTAAATCTTCCATAGGAAACCTAACCATAGAGAAAATAAGAACAATAGAAAGGTTTATAAATACCATTCCCTATTATAATCTATCCTTGAAAGAGGATTAAAAGAAGCAAACAAGGTTTAAGGGTTTGCAATTTACTTTAACCTAAACCAAAATACTAATGGGAAAGAATCAAACAACAACAGAACAAGAAGAACAAATAAGAAGAATACAATTAAACTTATGTGTAGAGTGTGGTATAAATCCTCAATTAGAAAAAGGAACTTATTTAATATATCCTACTTGTTGCAGAGATTGTGCTTTAAAATTATTAGAAGAAGATAAACAAGAAGAAGCAAACGAGAATATAAGTAATATATTAGCAAGACAAAAACAAAAAGAGAATATTCCAAAACTTTTAAAGGAGTTAAGAAAATGAAAAAGAAAGAAATTAAATCTATAAGTAAAGAAGAATATATAAGAAGTGGTATAATTTTTTATATAAGTAAGTTAGAGAAAGAAACAGGAACACAGATAATTTATGATATTAAAGAAATAAAGGAGTTGAGAAAATGAAAAAAATAAAACAAACTAAGGAAGATATAGAAGAAAGAAACAAAGAAATTGAAAAACTTTTAAAAAAAGGTTTGTGGAGTTGGGAAGATGATAATACAATCAGCTTAGATGGAACAAATATAAATTTAATAGTAGAAGATTTATAAAAATGAAAAAAATAATTATACTAACAAGAATGGAAGATTGCGAAACAACAGAAATAATTAGAGCTTTTTCTAATAAAAGAAATCTAAATAGATATTTAAAAGAAAATAGTATATTTTTAGACACAAAAGAATTTCCATTATTCACAACAGAGGAGTGTTATTTATAATGAAATATTTAAAAAATTCAGATGTATTTAATAATGGAGAAGAAATATCTTCTTGGCTTATTGATGAAAACGAAGAAGGAGAATTAGAAAGTAATGCTGGACAAGAATTTTTATTTTTATATAGTAAAGAAGTTTATATTTTGAAAACAGATTTAGATGATAATTTAAGAAATCCTAATAAAAAAGCAGTTCCTTTAAAAAAAGAAGATATAGAAGATAGTTTTATTTTAGAAGAATTAAAAAAATCAAATGAGGAGTTTATTTTATAATGACAACTGAAACCTGTTTAAATTGTGGTTTAGCATTTGAAGATGTTAATTATATAGAATCTCTTCCTCTGGCTAAAAGAATTTATTGCGATGATTGTTTAAATAAATTATGGAAAGAGTTTATACTGAAAGGAGGTTTAAAAAAATGAAGAAAGCAGAACAAATAATAAAAGATACAAAGCGAGGAGTTTTAGAACAAATAAAAGATAAATTGTTTAATTGTGATAATGAAGAAATTTATTTCCACGATATAATGAGCGAAGAGATAGATTCACAAACCCCACAAGAACGAAGCGTGTGTTTAGAATTAATAGATTTATGTGGAGAACCCAATTTTGATGAAGGAATGATAGACAGAAGTAGTTTAGATAGAACTTTAATCACTTCGGCATATTGTTCGATAGAAGATATTTTATTTAATGATGATTTTATTCAATACTTACAAAGTGAACTAAACAACGAAAAGATAAGCAAAATAAAAGCAAAGAATATAAACGACAAGATAAACGAAGAATTAAAGAAAATGGGTTTAAGATTTAGCAAACCAGATTTTTATGAGGATAACAACACACAGATTTTTATAAAAACTTCTTTTAGTGTTAATTCTTTAACAAAAGAAGATTTTATAAAATATGGTTTAAAAAGTGAGCAAGTTATAGATTTAAGTGATTCCATTAAAATTTTAACTTCAAATGTAAAACTAAATCAAAATGCTATTGTAATTGAAGAAAAAAAACGAGATGTAGAAAAAAAGAATTATCTTTTAAGAGTTTATTTAATGGATAAATCTAAAGGTTTAGATATAAGGAATTTATTTAAATTAAAATGTATAAGTGCAGAAACAGGTTTTAATTTAAACCCGAGTGCTTATTTAGAGCAGACAACTGAACAATACGAACAAGATAAAAACTTTTATAAAAATAAATCTTATTTGAGTTTTTTTAATGATAAAACATCTTTTATAAAACAAATCGTTGATATTTCAAATAAATTAACAGAAACTTATTAAATTTTTTATCCCTTTAATTTAGAGGGATTCATATTCGCAAAAGTGAATAGTCGCACTTAACGGCTATAAATTGAAAGGAGAAATAAAACAAAATGGAAATAATAAAAACAATAAAAACAGAAGAAAAAACTTTAAAAGATTTAAAGTTTAAAGTTATAGATTTAGATATTAAAAACGCAGAAGATGACTTTTGTTATTTAGAAGATAATTTAAGAGAATCATTAAAAGAAAAACTACAAG
Source organism: Candidatus Omnitrophota bacterium (assembly GCA_023229385.1). GTDB lineage: Bacteria > Omnitrophota > Gorgyraeia > Gygaellales > Profunditerraquicolaceae > UBA6249. The sequence continues at coordinate 5,667 of JALNZI010000007.1, forward strand.
AAAAAGGTTTAAAGTTTTTTGAAGATTTGAAAGTTTATTATAGTTTATCTTATTGTCAAGGTGATGGTTTTATTTTTAGTGGAACAATAGAAACAAAGAAAGCAAGATTTAATATAAAACACTCTGGGCATTATTATCATTATAATTCTAAAGAAATAAATTTGGATTGTTTATTTATAGGAAATAAAGAAGTTTATGACTTTACAGATAAACAACAGGAAAAAGTTAATTTATTAGAATCTGAATTTAATGATTTATATGTTTTAATCTGCAAAGAAATGGAAGATTTAGGATATAAAGAAATTGAAGGACAAGAAGAAACAAACGTTTTAAGAGCTGGTTTTAATAACTTTTTAGAGGAAAATAATATAAATTTGGATTTAAATGATTTATACAATTTTAAATTTTCAGATAAAGAAGAAAAAGGTTTTATAAAAATCTGTGATTCTGGAAATACAAATATAAATGGTTTATTTATTGAGAATTTTAAACTTAAAATAGCAAATAAAATAAAGGCATTTTCAGATATAACGGAATATACAGAAATAAACATTATTTAATTTTTTTTTAAAACTTTTGGGAAAGTGGTAAGAGAGGATAGGAGTAAATTTTACTCTTTTATAATCATACTTTCCCAAAAGAAACGAGGGGACTTCCAACCCTCTTTTATATTTTATTCTTAATCGTGATTCTTATTAAACATTAATTTTTTCTTTAATAAGAATTTTCTTAATTATACTTTCCTTTATTTAGTAATACTTTTCTTATTCCTACTTTATCAATATTTATAAATTCCAATACCTTGAAAAATAAATCGGAGTCGTCTAATAGTCGGACATAAGGTTCATACCCTTAAGATTAGTAGGTGCAAATCCTCTCTCCGATATTAAATGCCTTGAGATAATCATTAATGCCTTGATACCTCTATTATTTAAATTACTAATGCCTTGATTTTTTATGAGTGATAATTTATACTTCAAAGCAAAGTTAGAAGCAGAGAAAGAAAAGGCGTTCGCACCTATGGGTTTTAAGAATCAAAGAAGAAATCTAAGACAATTACCTCAAACTGCAAAAGGACAAGTAAACAAAGATATTGATTCAAGAAGACACGCATTACTTCCGGGAAAGAGAATAAGTAAAAATGGTAATACATATTGGGAAACCAGAACCTCGAGGTCTGATGCTAAAAATTCAAGTATCTAATGCCTTGACTATTCTTTAAACATCTCCTTAAATATTAATTTAACTACATTAACACTTTGTCCATTCCCAGCTAACTTATAACATTGAGTATCTGAAAGTCCATCTAATTTAACTTCATCATTTAAGAAACCTTGAAGTCTAAAGCATTCTTTTGGAGTTAATCTTCTAAGTTGTCCACAGCTCATATTATTTTCTATATATCCCAATTCTTCAGAAGAACTACCAATTCTACCAATAGCAGTAGTTATAGTATTACTTACAATCTTTGGGTCTTTGTAATCCCTACTTAATAATGTAGGACTTACTTCTTGAAAACCACATTCTCTTGGAGAAGAATTACTTATAGCAATCATAGGTATATGTCCACCACCACCCCCCATAGCAGTTGGAAGACAATTACTAACTCCATCTTCTTTAATTGATTGATGTTCTTGTAGTCCCGTTAAAATAATGGGAACTGGGGGAAATAATGTTCCCATTGCTTGACTTAAATTATTTGATACATTTTCATATTCTCTTATTTCATCTACTCTATGATTTTCATAAATTTTAATTTCATTTTTTTTAATTGGAGGACAAATTCCTTCTGTTCCATATACCCTATTTGCTTCTCCTATTTCAGCGATAGACATATCTGTATCATATTGACTTTTATTAGAGATAGCAATATTATTTCCACAATTTCTTCCAGATGCTCCTAAAGTAAAAGCTGTTCCATCATCTTTTTTAGTTTCTCTTCCACCATTATCTATTATCTTTTGACATTCTTTATCTTGTAAATATTTACTAAATCTTTCTTGTAATTTTTCAGATAGGTAATATTTCTTATCTACATTAGTTTCAAGTATATCTTTAATGAAAATAGTTAAAGGAAATGGTTGTGGAAATTGAAATTTAAGTGGAGTATCTATATCTTTTCTAAAACAAACAAACCAAACTCTTGCTCTTGATTGTGGTATTCCAAAATCTTTTGTATTAAGAACTTTCCAATAAACATTATAACCTATTCTATCTAATTCACTAAGTATTTTACTGAATGTATCTTTAAACTTCTTGCAAGTTAATCCTTTAACATTTTCAAGTAGCATATATTTAGGTTTCTTTACTTCAGCTATTCTAATTATTTCATTAAATAATGTTCCTCTTGTGTCAAGTTCTCCTTTCATTTTTCCAGCAATAGAAAAACTTTGACAAGGAAAACCACTTGTAAGTAAATCAAAATCTTGTAAATTATTTGGATTAATGTTTCTTACATCTCCAAGTCTTAATTTATCTTCTGTGTCTTCTGGACAATGATTTTGTTTAAAACATTGATTAGCATACTTGTCTATATCAGAATATCCAATTAGTTCATAAGTAATTTCTAATTGTTTTAAAGCAAACGAGGAAGTTCCATACCCAGAGAACAATTCAAGAATCCTCATTCTTTCTTCTCTTCTATTTTTTCCTTTACTTCTTTTGGCTTATTTTTTATTCCTTTCTTTCTTCCACTTTTTCCTTTTAATCCTGTCATTTTTTTACCTCCATCAGATTTATCTTTTGATTTTTCGTATTCTTCTCTTAACTTATCAAACTTTTTATCCATTATTTTATTACACTTGTTTGAACAAATATAAAATTCTTTTCCATGATTATATAACCCAAAGAATCCACTTGATAAACAATCGTAATGATTAGTTGGCTTTTTACAAACTTCACATTTCTCATCATCCTTAACAAATATTCTCATTCCTTCCTTATTATTATCTTCTTTATCTTTGTATTTTTTATTTTTCATTTCTATTGAGTGTTTATCTTTAAATTCACAAACCCAAATAGTCTTATAACATTTTCCACATCTTACTTCCATCCAATCACTCATCCATCCTTCATTAAATTGAACTTCTAATTTATCACTAAATTTTTTACAATTTCTACAATAAGAAAATCCTTCTTCTCTATAAGGAATATGTAAGTAATTACATTCCCCTTTTATTTCTGTGTGTTCACTCATTTTGTTTTTTTAATATGAATCTTTAAATGTTTATTAAATTCTTCACTATGTTCATATTCTTTATTTCCTTTACCTATTAATCTCTTTATGAATCCTTCTTCCTTAAATTCTTTTGGACAATAGGGACATTTAATTTTCATTGTCTTATAATCTTCTCATTTTTTATATTTATTTTAACTATATTCATATCATTAAGGAATTTAAGGTATTCAATTAGTTTCTTTGGTTCTATTATTAATTCTTTACTTAGTTCGCTTTTTGAATATTCTTTGTCTTTAACCATAAATCTAATTATTCTTCTTAGGCACATTAAAGTTCCTTTTGAATCATCTACTACCTTCTCTACATCCTCTTTTTTACTTAACTCAAAGTTTAATTTAAACAACTTATTTTTTAACTCTTTTATTTGTTCGTCTTGTTTTTCTACTAATGGTCTTAATCTTGCTAATTCTCTTTTATTTTGTTTAAATACTTCTTGTGATTCATTTAGAACTCTAACTTCTTCGTATGCTTCGTCTAAGCATTTCCCTACTGATTTTTTACCATTAACTAAAACTTTTACCTCTGCCTGTTTCATCCTCTTTTACCTCTTTAATTATTCTAATCATTTCTTCTCATTTTCAATTTGTTTAATTTTTTGTTCTAGTATTAAGTTAACATCCTTTCTTTCAAGTATTCTACCAGTTAAAATACCAAAAAGATAAATAACTATTCCAATAAAAGTAATAACTATAATCTCTTTTATTGTCATTTCCCCCTCTCCTTTTCTTCAAATATTTTCTCTAATGCTTGTTCTGATAGATGATTATATGTCCATTCTCCACAATAAGGGCATTTCTTTCCAATATTTTGTTTTAATAAAACCCCATTACAATTATGACAAATAGTTAAATCCGATAATTTTAATTCAATCATTGGTAATCCTCTGGTTTCCCATTTTCATATTCAATTTGCTCTTTACTTTTTCCTTGATTTTCTTCAAATATCTTTTGGATTTCTTCTCTATAATCAATTTTACATTTCTTGCAAGTATCACTTTTACCTGAATATTCTCCACATATTTTACAATTTTGCTTTTTAGTCATTTTTCATTCTAATTCTTCTCCCCAGTTAGTTTAATTAGTATATTAGCAACCTTTTTACAATCAGGACAAAATGCTATAAATCCATAATACTCTTTTCCGCAAATTGTTTCAAATTTATCTTTTAATGGTATAAATTCAGTTATTCCTAAATCTTTCCCACATCCTTTTTTAACTTTTTCTAAAAGTTCTTTTGCTTTCTTTCTTAAATTTACAATTTTATCTTTGTTTTCCTGCTCTCCGAGAACATCTTTTAAGGTAATGGACTTTATCCCTTCCAATTTCTTAACAATCTCTAATGCTATTAAAGAACCATTATCTGTTAAAGTATTAATTATATAATTTAATTCTTCATTAGGAGTAGAAGAGCCCTTGAGTTCAGATTTCTCCAAACTTAATCTGGGCTTTCTATCAGCAGTTTTCAGTCCAGCACTACCGACTTTCGCCGATTGTTTTTCACTTCCAAGTTTTATACTTTCAGATTTATCTCGTTGGATATTCCCTGCTTGGATACCATCGTGGGTTTGTTTCTGCTGATTATTATTTCTTGGTGTGAATTTCTTAATTTCTTTTAGTAATCCCTTTGAACTATTTTTCCAAGAATATTCATCAAATTCAATTTTAGATAAAAACAACTTTACTTCTTCAAGTGTATTAAATATCTTACAAGTATAAACTAAATCATTTATCATCTTCTTAACCTCTTCATCAGAACTATCTTCCCATGCATCACAACCAGAACAAGAACCATAATAATCATTATATATTATAAACTTACCACAGGGAACTTTTAAACAAGTTGCTACCATTCCTTGATAATCTTCTTCATTCCAATGCCCTATAACTATTGCACCTTTAATAAGTCCTTTCATTTGTTCATCGTGCCCTCCTGCATATCTTGGCATTTTAAGTAAATTATCCCAATCTATTTGTTTTGCTAAATCATCATGTCCACATTTGCAAATTTCTTGATTATCTTTTTGGGGTGTCATTTTAAATTCTCCTCGGAGAGATTGAAGAATTGTTTAACCCAACTACAAGTTCTCCACTCTCCAGCTTCTTTTAACATTTTATAATGTTTCACAGCTTCGGCTTTTAATTGACTTTCAGGAATAAGAAAATTGATATTTCCATTTTCATACCCTTTTATTTTTCTTAAATCTTTCAAAGTTTTAATTTCTGTCATTTTAAATTCTTAACTCCTAAATAATTATCTATTGGAATAAAACCTTCACTTGTCTTAACCATACATTCTGTTAAAGCATTCCATTTTGTTTCTAATCCAAGCATTTTAGAATATTCTCCACAACTTGCTTTATCAATAACAAGCATTAAAATAACTAATAATAAAGTAAGTGTAATCATACCCAAGATAAATAAAGTAATAACTACCCATGTTCTCACTCCGCATTCATCATAAAAAATGTTTGTCATTTATTTTCCCTCTTTTTTATTTCGTCTATCATTTTACTTGCTTCAAACTTTGTTAATTTAGAATAATCTATTTTTCTTTTCTTAAAGAAGTATATTTGTCCATCTGTTAATTGATTATTACTCTTTGGAGCTTCTTCGTTCTTTAAGTTCTTATTCTTAATTGAATTATTTATATTGTCAGAAATAAATATCTTTACTGCATTTTCAAAAAGGCAATTACCTGTTACTTCTACTTTGTTTTCATTTAGTAGTTTTGTTAATTGTTTTATTACTGAATCAAGTTCTTTCATTTTATTATGTCAAGTGTCTTTGCCCTAAGTCTCAGATAAGACCAAAGTTTATTTAATAAATTAGATTCGTCATCCATTTCAGTAAAGTTTAATATTTGTTCTGCTTGAATAATTAAATCTTCTGCTTCAAAATATTTTTCTTTTGTTAGATTTCTCATTTTAATTTTCTACTCTTGGTGCTAATAAGAAAACCAAACTCCTTTCAAATATTACAAGGCAAGGACTATCATTTATGTATGTTCCTTTTTCTTTATCAAAAGGTAAATAAATTTCAGGTGTTCCATCATATCCAAATGCTTTTGCTGTTTTACTTGCTAAGTCTATCATTTGTTTTGAGAATTTTGATTTATCAACTAAATAAACTTCAAACTTTTTATCAAATCCTTTAATTTGTGGAATTATTAAATCTTGACCAACTACTTTCCACATATTGAATCCAATTATTACTTCTTCAAATACATCTTGAATTTCTAATAAGTTATATTTTTTTCTTTCTAATGGAACAATTCCCATAACATTGCATTTCTCTGTTATTAAGTAATCTATTGGAGAAAGAGGTTTTGCTTCTTTTTGTTTTTCAAGATTTTCATATTCTTCTTTTAAGATATATTCTTTTCCATTAAGATTTATTGTTTCCATATCCTATATAAGAATATACTATTTTTAAATACTTGTAACTATAATAAAATGATAAAAAAATAAAAAATAAATTATTTACTACTTTTTAGTTACTTTGTTGCTTCAAGCACTGTCTTTAACTTGTTTAGTTTCTTTATATACATCTGAACTAAATCAACTACTAAATCCAAATCTATTGGTAAGTCGTAAGAACTGATGTATCCTAAATCTTCTTTTCCATCAAATATATCTCCATTAAGAACTAATCTTTCTTTCTCCTCATCAAAATACATTTCACCTATTTCTAACCTTAAATTGTTGTATACTAATTCCTTCTTACCATCGTCTTCTCCTAACTCATTTATAGATTCATCTGTTGCTTCTTTTTCTGTTCTTTTTAATGCTTCTTTATTCAAGTTTAGATAAAATTCTACCATCTTTTTTTTAACCTCCTTATTTCTATTGTCTTATCAGCCGAGTCCCGTTCTCACAGGAAATTATTGCCGAATATGATTTCTTTTTAACTTAGTTATTTTAATCTTCTTTTTAAGTTTTTTGTTAATCTTCATTACTTGCTCTTTTGTTAGATTAGTTGGCTTCCCTTTAAATAAATGAGTTCTATCTTTATTGAATCTTAATCCGTCTTTATGAAAACTCCATTCATCCCAGTAAATAACTGGCTCAAGTCCTTCCTCTATGTCTATTGAGTTTTTACCTAAAAGTCTTCCTTCTTTTCTTCCTGAGTTTCTTTTATCTTTTTTTGATGGCATCTCTACATACCTCTTAATCCTTTGTTTTAACCACTTTGGTGATACTTTCTTATCTTCTGTATAAATCACCCAATATCTTTTGAATTAAAATAACATCCTTAGTGTCCATTACTCCAGAACTACCATAATCTTTAAGGAATGTATTATAATCGTGTCCAAGTCTAAGACATATTTCCATAGCATCAATATTCATTATTCTTAAGTTTCCAAGTATCTTTAACCAGTTTCCGTGTGTCTTTCTTATGTTATGAGCAGAATACATATATCCATCTTTAACATTTGACTTTTCTAATGCTTTCTTTAATGCTATATTAAATGCAGGAGTAGATAATAAACCAATCATTGAATCATCTTGTTTATCTTTAAACTCTTTTTTTAGTTTTTTAATAAATTCAGAGTTAATCGGTATTGTTCTTGGCTTTCCTTTCTTCTCTCCTTTCTTTGTTTTGGTTTTTGTTATTCTTAATTTTATTGTATTTCTTTCAAAATCTATGTCGTCTTTTCTTATATTTCTTGCTTCATTTATTCTTGCTCCTGTTTGAATTAATGTTTCGGCAGTTAATTTTGCTTTATCACTTGTTAAGTTATTAACTACCTTTAACCAAATATCTGGATAAAAATAAGACATTCTATTTTCTCTTACAGAATACTTTTTACCATCTGTTCTTATTCCTTGTTTAAGTCCTTCTTTTCCAGAATCTTCTAAATCTAACCTTAAAGATTTTAAGTTTTCATCTGTTTTACTTGTTGTTTGTTCTTCCATTAAAATGTTTTATTATAAAGAGTTTAACCTTTTTAAACCTATTTAGTTGTTATTTATCATACAACCATCTTTATTATTTATATCATTAAATGATTTTTCAATTAAACTTTTTAAAAACTTATCATTCTTCTTTATATTGCATTCAAAACAAGAAGTTGTTAAATTTTCTTTTTTAGATGTTCCCCCATATGTCCAAGGTATTATATGGTCTATTGTTAATATTTTATCTTTACTACCATCAATACCATTTTTCCATCCACAATATTTACAAGTATAATTATCTCTTTTAAAAATTTCTTCCCTTATCTCTGAAGGTATTTGTCTTGAATATGGATTATATCTGTCATCTTCTATTTTTTCTTTACTTATATTATTAAAAAACTCTGAAAGATTATTTTTCTTATTTTTTTCTCTTAATTCTTTAAATAAACTAAACTCCATAAAAGATGTAATAAATTTATCATTATCCCATCTTATTGAATGAATTGATATATGCTTTTTATTCTGTCTTATCTTTTCTTTAAAGTCATTATATAAAAGTATCTTCATAAATATCTTTATTTTTCTAATGTGCTCTTTGCTCAATTCTAAATTATACTTATTGAAATCTTTGATATACCTTGCATCTTCTTCCTTAAAATAAGTTAATCTATATCCTTTACTTTCAAGTAACAATCTCTTATTATTGTTTATTATCCCTCTTTTTTTACTTTCCATATTCCTTAAACCTTTCCTCAATCTGCTTTTTAATTGGAGTAGTCATTCCAAATTGTCGTACTTTGTTTTCAAACTTTTTATGTTCCTTTTGATTAGGGAAAAGCATTAAATTTTCTATGCGATTGTCCATTTTATCACCCGAAATGTGATGAATCGTTTCTCCTTCCTTTAAAGCTCTACCTATATATTCCTCCATAACTTTCTTATGCTCAAGAACCCATTTCATTCCATCAACAACTAAAATATAACCATTGCCTTTCTTTCTTCTAAATGTAGTTCTTACTAATGGATTATTGTATTTTTTCTCTTTTCTTTTCATCTCTTTTAAATAACTTTTTAATTAATATCTTTATTCCATAATATAAATAATAAAATGGAGCAATAACTATAATTATTGGAACTTTAATCAGAATTATAAAAAACTTTATTGGAAATGCTAATATTCTTAATAATAAAGAACATCCAAATCTATGAAAATTACCTTCAAAAGAATGTGATATTAATTCCCAACATCTAATTTCCTTTCCACAAACATAACAATAGTCAAGATAACTATACATTTCTTTTAGTTCTTCTTTTGATGGTTCTCTTTCTGATAATATTTTGATATTATCTAAATGGTGTCTTGTTGCTTTTTCTATACTTTTATTTAAGTTCATTTTTCTTCCCCTTTTTTAATACAATTAATAACACTAATATTATTAAAATAAATACAATACTAATAAAAATTACTCCATTAATTATAAACCAATGTAAAAATGGATGACAATCTTGCATATATGTTAATGATGATAAATCACAAATCTTCAGTTCTTCCCCCTAAATACTCTTTTAACATATTCCCCTAAACTAAATTTCTTTGTTTCTTCCTCTATTTTTTCTTTCTTTCCTATCTTACTTATTATTTCTCTAAGTAGTTTATTCATTTATCATATCCTCCAAGAATCTTTGTAGTTTAATTACATTAACCCATCCACCATCCATTATTGCTAATCTCATAGGACTATTCTTAAATTCTATTGTATTATTTTTATAACAAAATTTCATTATCTTATCAAATTCTTTTTTATTCATTTATTTTCTCCCATATTTCTCTACATTTATTTTGTAATTCTTCATTTGTTGGACTTCCATAAATATCTTTAGGAATATATTTTCTTACATCAATTACTACATCTGCCCATTTCTTTAACATTTTCATTGTTTTCTTACTGCTTGTAACACTTCCAATAGGTATTGCTTCATATTGTAAATGTTTAATTCTTCCATCTTCTCTATTTAATCCGTGAATATACCAAGCCATTGCTACACTTCTTACTTGCCCGTAATCGCAAATACATAAATATTTAGTTGCCATCTAACTTCTTAAACCTCTTTTTATTTTCTAAATAGAAATTACTATTCTCGTTTATCCATTGATTCCATTTCTTTTCTTTTTCTTTAAGTTCTTTATCCTGCCAAATTATAATCTCTCTTAGGAAGTCATCTGTGTAATTATTTAAATCTGACATATAAAATCTTGGTTTCTTTATTTCTTTCATTGTAAAATACCTCTTTGTCTATTTATTTGTTCTTGTATATTCTTCTTTACTAATTCACATTCTTTTGATTTATCATAGTCTATATAACTTCCTTCATCATAAATTATTATTGTTTTCTTCATTTTTCAATTTCCTTTATACAATCTTCTGTTGTTTTTCCATCTAATCGTTCAAAATAATCTGGAGATATTCCATTCATTTCACAAATTCCATTATTACAAAAGTGTTCATCTCCTGTAAATTCATTACAAGGAATTAATTTTTTATTTTCATAACATCTAACTGCACAATATCCTTTTTGTGTTTTTGAACAATTTTGCATTTGTATTTCCCACATAATATCTTTTAAGTTATTTGTAGTTCTATCTACCATTAATGTTTCATTAAAATCAACATTTATATTAAAATTAGTTCCTTCTAATCCTTCTGCTATTTTTTCAACTGAAATAGTAAATAAAATCTGTTGATATACCATTCCAAGAATAAATCCGATATAAATTAACATTAAATCAATTACTACAATACCTAATATTTTACTAATCTTTTTTTTCTTCATTTTCCTTTCCTCTTCTTATATTCTAAAAAACTAATTGTGTTTAAATTAAAGTTATTACAAATCTCACAAAAAGCCCAATAATTAAATAATTCCATAAAACTTTTAACTAATTTCATTTTAATCTAATAATCCCTCCACCTCTTCCTATTGTAACTTTTATTATTTTTAATTCCTTTTCTATTATCTTAATTGGACATAAGTAAATAGGGAAATAGAATAAAGAACGATTCTTCCCACCAGAAAATTCATCATTATTTATTGTTAATTTATAATGTTCGATAATTCTATCAAAGAAATACTTAGCATTGTAATGCTCTCCTACTTTTAATTGTAGTATCAATTTAAGAATAAAATTAATCTTTTCTTTATCTATTATTGTTGGACTCTTATCTTCGTAAAGCCAAACACGATAATCATTATCAAATCCCTTATAGTAATCAAAAGTATGTCCATCTCTAATGAATCCTATTCTTTCAATTACTAATTCCTTAACTTTGAATGTTCTTTTATAGCAATCTAAAATATCTTTAATTATATCTTCTGCCATTGTTCCTATTTCTAAGTTTTTTTCTTTTATTCCTTTTACTACATTAAGTTTCCCATTAATGAATGTTTCAAAAGATTTGTATTTAGACTTACTTCCAGAGAATTTTTCTTTTATTATATTTCCTACTTCATCGTAAGTAACTTGGCTTATTCTATTTTTTACACTTATTGTTCTTTCATTCCCTGTTGCTGATAAAAATGGTTCATTCATTTGAAAAAACCTCTAAAGATAAATCCGCCAATAAAACCAAATATAATAAAAAATATTAACCATAAAGTTAATTTTTTTTTGTAAGTCATTTTCTTTTCTCTAATTCTTTTATTTGTATTGTATGTGCTTTTGTTCTATCGTTTAATGTTTCTACTTTTGCCCATAGTTTATTTAATAAATCTCTACATTCTTTGTCTATTAATTCTCCTTCTGCTTTTAAGATTATTTTATTCATTTTATTATTTTACTTTTAAAGATTAAAGTATAACTACCTTGCCTTGCCGTGCCGCACCTTGCCCTGCCTAGCCTTGCCGCACCGAGTGAATATGAAGTGCCTAAAAAATTATTTAGTTCTTTAATTTGACTTGTCATTTCTTCTTCCTCTTTAATACTTCGTTTCTTCTTTCTTCTGAAAAACCTACTAATAATTTATAACAATCTTTACAAGTTTTTAGTCCTCTAAATACTCCTGTTGCTTTCTTGCGACATCTTGTTCCTTTGCTGTTTATGTATTGGCATCTCATTTCCTAATAAACTCCTTTATTTTTAGATTATATTTTTTTGTATATTTATCTAATATTTCTCTTAAATCAACCCATTCTCCTCTTTTCATTTTAAGATAACCTTCCCAGTAACATTCTTGACATTCTTTTGAAGCATTACACATTATAACATTACACATAGTATTTCCATACTTTCCAAAGCAAGATTTACATAATTTTAAGTCTGACATTCTCCAACCTCTTTTCTCTTTTTTGAATCCTTAACTGCTTGAATATGTTTTAATCTAAATATTTCATCTGTATTATATTTATTTTTTTGATATTTTTTAGAATATTCCTTTTTTTTATTATATATTTCGTTCTTTTTATCTTTAGTTAAATTCTTTGAATAATTTTTTGCTCTCTCTTTAACTCCGTTTTTTGTTTTCTCGTTTGTATGATACTGAATTGTTGAAAGACTTACATTAAATTTTTCTTTAATATCATTTTGTTTTCTCCCTTCCATTCTCATTTGTTTTATTTCATTTATTTGTTCTTTTGTTAGTTTCATATTTTATACCTTTTTTTTAAGTTTAATTACTAAGATTAATACTAAAATTGAGATAGATAATATTAAATAAATATCAAAAAGGGACATGACATTACAATATTCCCTACCAATACAATTACCAAAATTATCAAAACTAATACATTCGTCAAAGTGGCATCTTCCAAATATTAAATTTTCTATTGATTCTGTCATTTCTTCTCCCTAATTTTCTCCTCTTCTAAAATCTTTATAATATATTGAATTAATTGAGAATTTTGAGTTGGCTTACACATTTTAAATCCATTATCATCAATCTCCACTTCTATATCTAAATCTCTTATAAATTGTTCTTCTTCCTCGTTTAAATCATTACATCCATCATTACTATATCTATCTGATAACTCTTTTAACAAATATATTATTAATTCTCTTTGTCTATCTATCATTGCCACATCTCCTTTTTATTATCCCTCATTTTCTCCTCTTTAACTACTATATCAAAATCTCTTTCCAATTTATCAAACTCCAAAAATCTTGCTGATTGTTCTTTCTTCCTATTAAACTCTATCCAAGAATGACATTTACTACAATGAGCATAAAAGTTATTAATTTCTTCTACTTCAACAATATTCATAATACAATGACTATCTTTTGTCTGAAACCCATCTATGAAACTCTTACAAATGGGACATCTTATTCTCAAATTAACATAATCAAACATTCCCATTATTGCCCCATCTCCTTAAATATTTTTGAGATTTCTTCTCTTCCTTTTATTTTTGCTCTATCCAAAATATTACCTAAAAGATTTATTGCAACATCATCTTGACAAGTCTTTAATAAATCAAGATAATCTCCTAATGAACTATATTCATCTAATCCTAAATCTCTTATAAACTTCTCGTGTATTTCCAAATCTTTATTTAATTCTTCAATCTTCTCCTGTAAAGTGGAGAGGAGTTCTTGATATTTCTCGCTCCAAAACTTATCACCATTCTTTAAAGCATTTTCCCAGTATTCTATTGTTAATTTCTTTTTGTTTTCCTGCTCTTTCTCTGCTCTACCTTTCTCATATCCTGCTTTAAAATTATTCTGTGCAGTTTCAAAAAGTAATTTATCTGCTTCATTTACATCTTTGCCTTTATAATAATTAACTATGTTTTCCTGCTCTCCGCGAACATCGTGAATGGAATGGCTAACTTCCTGTTTGCCGTCTTTTAAGGATAGGGCTTTTTCACAATATGCTAAAACTTGGGGTTTAGTCCAATTTAGCATTTCATCATTAAAATCTTCAAGTTCTGCTTCTCCTTCTTCTTGAAGTTCTTTTTTCAACTTTTCAATTATTTCTTCATTCATAATAAATATCCTCTTCAAATTTATTTCCAAATATGTCTGTTCTAAAATCATAATAAATTTCTTGATTATTGGTGGCATCGTCAATCCTTGCAGAAGTTAAGCCATCCTTCTCTGAGCTTTTATTCTCTGATTGACTATGTGAGCCAACTTCAGCATTATCAAGCGAAACGCCTACTTCGTTGGCTTCTAAATCTTTATTAGTAGCTTGACTATGATTTTCATTTTCCTGCTTTTGAAGAGAAAGTGCTTTTTCAATCGCTTTTATAGTTTTCTCATTAAATTCGCATTTCATTTCTTGTTTAACCTTTTCAATTATTTCTTGATTAGGAGTAAAAGAACCCTCTTCAATAGGGATATCTTTAAATCCTCCCATAGAAAGAAAATAATTTCTCATACTATTTTTATATACTTTTTCAATTAATATTAAATGTTCTTTTTGAGTTCTGTCTTTAATTGGTTTATTTTTAATCCTTTCAATTTCGTTAGGAGTAGAAGAGCCAAATGCTTCTTCAATACAAGCAATATCTTCATCAGGAACAATTCTTCCATCTGTGTATCTTGGAACTTTATCTCCTTCTTTTCTATGCTTTGAACATAAGCCAACAATCTTAACATCTGTTATTGTTATTCCGTGATGTTTAGGAGTAGAAGAGCCAGACAGGGAAGGGTAATTCTCTTCTGACTTTCTATCAGCAGTTTTCAGTCCAGCACTACCGACTTTCGCCGATTGTTTTTCACTTCCAAGTTTTATACTTTCAGATTTATCTCTTTGGATATTCCCTGCTTGGATACCATCGTGGGTTTGTTTTTGCTGATTATTTCTTGGTGTGAATTTCTTATTTTTATTACCTATTCCATTTTCCCATTCACAATATTTACCCATCCAATGGTCTATTTTAGGATAACCACAATTTTCGCAAATTTCTTGATTATCTTTTTGGGGTGTCATTTTTTAGTCCTCTTTAATTTTCGTGCGAACCTTACCCCGCGACCGGAACCAGCATCATCAGAACCCCCGACAGAACCCAGGCGAGAAAAACCAGAATCAGCATAGAAACCCGCAACATAACCATTCTTCCTGCTTAATTCTGAATATTGTTTTATGAAGAAGTCATCATTGCTTGAACTTCCATCCATTTTAAGCTGTTTTGCATATTTTGAGTTCATTAAGAATAATACTTGTTCTGCAGTCAATAAATCATCTTCTCTTGCTGAAAGATTTAATTCATCCCATGACTTACCTTTATCATGAACTTCTATTTCAACAGAAATATTTAGTTCAGGGATGTCAAGCAATTTGCTTTCATCAGTTTCTTTAGTTATCTTATAACCTTCTTGTTCTAATATTTCTTTTGCTTTTTGAATTTTAGTTTTTGTCATTTCTCGTTCTCCTTCAATCTTCCTTTCTTTTCCTTTAAATCTAATAAAATTTTTAATACTCTCTCCATATCTTCTCTGTCTTCACATTGCCAGATTTCATCTTGTAATGTAATTCTCCAGTTTTTTCCGTATTCTTTTATTGTTATCATTCTAATTCCTCGTAATCAGAACAAAAAAATTCTACATCTTCTCCGATTCCTTTTGCTTCTAATCTAATTTTATAACTTTTACAATTTTTATTCCATCTACAATTCCCACAATTTTGTTCTTCTTGTTCTTGTATTTGTTCCATATCTTATTTAATATCTTTCTATTTATAAATACTTGTAACTATACTAAAGTAATAAATTAAATTAAACCAACTGCCTTTTTGAAATTTCTTAAATCTGCTGGATTATATTTTGAATCAAGTATTTTTAATTCTCTATTTCCTACTCTTTTTATTAATCCCATCATCTCTAATTCCTTTGTTATTATTGGTCGTAAGTCTTTTGGTATTCTATATTGAAACATTCCATCTTCCCATTCTTTTACTGAAATTGTATCTGTATTCTTTCCTAAGAGCATACTAATTAGTATAAAGTGTAAGTAGTAATAAAAACTACAAGGAATTTCTCTTTTCATTTCAAGTTAAGATTCAAAAGACAATTTTTAACACATGGTAGATTTGCTAATGCTTCGTAATTACTTCCTATCTCTTTGAAAGCTAAGAAGAATAATCCAGCTAAAATTAACCATCCAATTAACTTAAACATATTTTTCTTTCCACCAAATAAAGCATTTGGAACATTCCATTTGTTAGTTTCTGGGTCTATTGGGACATAAATCCTATGCCAGTCTCCGAGGGGAGTTAAAGATTTTTTCATTCTTACTAATTCTGTATGCTCTACTCCTTCTATATCTTTATAGGTTAAATTTGCTTCACAGGAATTTTTTTCAATCTTTTCCATTAATTTTTGTTTTAAATTTTCAAACATTTTTTTTTACCTCCTTATTTCTGTATATTAACTATAATAAACTTTTAACCATCCTTTTTTTGGTTCTTGTGAAAAGTAAAATCTTGCATACCAATTTGAATATTGTTTTTTTAGTTCCCCAATTTTATACTTTCCTTTTTTCCTTTTTACATTATACCATTTATGTTCTCTTATTTTTATATTAGTTAAATATTTATTAAAATCTTCTGATGTTTTATAATCTAATACTACATTTGAAAAGTTTGGTATTTCAACTATGTTATTCTCTATATCTTTTTTTGTAAATTTAAAATATTTAATCCTTGATAAATTAGCATTACTCTTTGGAAACCATTTTTTATACCATTCTTGTTTTGATAGGATATATCCTATTAAAAAACAAATACCCAAATCAATCACCATAATTAAACCTATTAGACTAAACATAATTAATAATTCCAATAGAGCATTTTCATTTTTATCTTCACACCATCCTACCTTATCTATATTAAAATAATCTTTTTTATTGTCATATAATAAACTATAATTACTAGCATCACAACTTATATTTATTGCAATTATATCTAAAGTTGTTTTATTTGATACAAAAAATCCATTACAATTAGTTGGATAATCTGTTTCATAAGTTTTGTTAAGAATAAAATGACTTCCTAAAAAATATAAAATAATAAATAAACCTAATAAAAAGATATTTCCTGATGTTGCACTAATAATTCCTTCTTTCTTTGGATTTTTTTGTGGATAGCCAAATTTTATTGTTGGTTTTCCATTTTTATAATCTACATCTACTCTTGAATTTACAAGATACTTACCTTCTTTTTCTATTCTCATCTGTGTTACTTGAAAAAACAAATAACGAAATTTAAATATACAGACTACTTTTTATTGAACACTTGCACTTGGGTCTCCGTAAATTTTTCCCTCTTTCATAACTTTATCAACTTCTTTTTCAGTTACTTCTTTACCCTTTTTCTTTAAATATTTCTCTGCTTGTTTTTTATTCATTTTCTCCTCCTTTCATTGTATATTTAACAATCTCCTAATTTCCTTTTCGTGTCCTTTACCTATAAAGACGATTATTCTTTTATCTTTGTTTTCATTAACACATTCTTTTATTTTATTAGCAATAAATTCGTTTCTTTCTTCAACTAATATTTTAAATACATTAGGTATATCTCTTTTCATAGTATTTATTACCTCTTCTTCATTTACTTCCTTTTCTAATTTTTGTTCTTTGTATTTAAGTAATTCATTTTGTAAATAAGTTAATTCTTCTAAAGGTATTTTAGTCATAGACATATTTATTTCATTAATATCCTTATCTAATAAAACTAATTTTAAATTATTATTAAGAGCATAAAACATTGCGGTTTTTTGGTCTGAAGCATAGTCAATATTATTTTCTGTTGCTTTCTTTTTTGTTTCTTCTGTTATTTGTCCTATTATTGAATCATCTTTTTGTGAATTAGTTGTATTTATTTGTCCAATAAATACTTTAAATCTTGTTGGACATAATTCAAGCCCAACTATTGTTGGTTTAAACTCATCAATAATCTTTAATATCTCACAACTTGGAGTAAGATGAGTAGTTCCAACTATCATCAAATTATTTATTTGTTTTGTTTTTAATTGCATTGAACTATCTTGACTTGCCATTATTTTATTTTTCTTAGTTTATTTTTATTTTTTTCTCTATATTCTTTATATCTATCCCAATTTTTTATATAATCTTCTTTTGAATAATTTAAGTAATATTCTCTATTTCTTATTTTTTCAGCTTTTTTCCTACATTTATTACAACAATATTTTTTTGTTTTTATATTTGTAGTAAATTCTTGTTTACAATGTTTACATTTCTTTATTTTTTCTATTCCGTTTGACATTTTAAACTCCTTTCTATTATTTCTCTTTTTTGTTGTTCTATCCAATATTTTAAACTTAAATTTCTCATCTCTTTCATTAACTTACAAAAATCACAATTACACTTTTCCATTGCTTCTACTACTAAACATCTCTCTTTTTCCATTTTAAACCTCGTCAGTTATGCTTTAAGCATAAGACAACAAAAATATAAAAAAATTGTTGTTTCGGTTTTTTAATTATGTCTTGCTTCTTCAAAATCTTTCTGTATTGATTCTTTCATTTCTTCTTCAATTACATTGTCAAGTTCTTTGTATTTACAGTTCATAAGTTTCTCAAACTTTCTAAATTCTTTTAATTCTTTATCTAAATCTACATTGTCTTTCTCTGCAATGTTCTTAATCTTTCCTGCAACATATAGATTTGTTAAATCTTCACGATAGTCTTTTGTTTTCTTTTTTTCTGTTGCTTTTTTCCACATTGCACTTACTCCACTTGCAATTAACCAAAGTAAAATTAATCCTATTGTCCAATCCAATATACTTGTTTGTAAAATTACTAATTCATTCATTTTTCTTCCCTCCTTTCATCTTCTTTGAACCATTCAAAATCAACATTCCTGCAAGGACATTGTAAAGTAAAATTGCTGATACTGCAAATGCTGTTAAGATTAATCTCTCTGTAATCCAATCCCAGTTTAATTGTGTTAATCCCCATATTCCTAAACCAACCATTTCAAACAATCCCATTACTGCCCCTGTCCAAAATCTTTGTTTATTGTTCATCTCTTTCATCTTCTATTTCTCCTCCTTTCATACATTCTTCGCATAAACCATTAAGACATTCTTTCTTTCCACAAATAATACATACTTCATAATTGTCTTTATATTCTTTTTCTTCTGTTAATTTTTTAAATAAATCATTTGATTGTTTTGATTTATGATATTTTTGAATGAATCCTACTTGACTCATTAAATTTAAAATTAATGTTCCTATTAATATTATTAATATCCACCACCATTGATTTTTTATTCTTATTACTAAATTAACTATTATTCCAGCAATTATTCCTGTTAAATTAATATAATTTCCTGTTACTTGTCCTTTTGCTATTTGTAAAGCAGTAATTCCACTTAAACCATCTTTCCATCTTTTTATAAATTCTTGAAATTTCAATTTGTTTCCTTTTTTATCCTTAATAAAATAACCTCTTTTTTTTGTTATAAAAGCTATAACTATAATAACTAATAATAAGGCGAACCATTTCCAATATTTTATTAATTCTATCATTTATATTTTCTTTCGTTCAATTTTATCCATAAGTAAAATATTCCTACTACTATTCCTAATCCAATTATTCCAGTTCCAATATATCCAATCCATTTAAATATCTCTGCTAATAATTCAATAGTTATGTATTTTATTCCTTCTCTTATTAAAATGTATATTTGTGCAATTCCTGATAAAACTAATAAAGTTTCTCCTAATGCTTCTAATTTTCTTTTTAATGTAAACTTAAATTTAGATTCATTCTTACTTGGTTTAGATTTATCCAACCAGAAAAATAATTCAACTAAGAAAATAACCCCTAATATTAAAAATAATATAGGTAAAAATCCATTAATAAATGGTAATGCTTCTGAAAAATTTGTTAAGATAACTACTAATCCAAATAATAATCCAAAAGCTAATCCACAAACTAATCCACAAGCTAATCCACAAGCTAATCCACAAGCTAATCCACAAACTAATCCACAAACTAATCCACAAGCTAATCCACAAACTAATCCACAAGCTAATCCACAAACTAATCCACAAGCTAATCCAAAAGCTAATACACCTTTTTGTTCTTCATCTAATTTATTAAAGTAATTATTAATCATTTTAAACATTCCTTAGCAATAAAAGTTATTGTTTGGTTATTTAGTGTTATTGGTAATTCGTTACATTGAGATACTTCCTGCATCATTGAATATACAACTAATTGTGCTGTATTTGAAATTAAATTATTTAAGTAAGGTTTAACTAAAAAAATATAGACACAAATTCCAAGAAGTATAACTATTATAATACTTAATGTAATAACTAATCCTTTCCTATTCTTTTTTTCTTTATTATTTTTTATCTCTTTTATTAATTCTTCTGTTCCCATTTTTTACCTCTTTAATTGCTCTTTTTTTAGCTATTTGCCAGTTACATCTTATCCAATATCCAATTCCTATCAAAATCCATAAACTTGTTGTAATTAATCCAGTAATTAGTATCCAATAAGGTAAACTTGGTTCATAAGGAACTTTATAATGACAACTTGGAAGAGCTACTGTTTTATTATCACAAATATTTGGAATATCTGGCATTCTTTTTGGTAACCATCCAAATTGTGCTACTAATCCAAATACTGAAATAATTATAAATATCCCAACTAACACAACAGAAATTTCTTCCAACTTTTGCTTCCAAAAATACTTCCAAGTTAATTTAAGTTGTTTATTCATTTTTACAAACTCCCTTATATTTATCTCCAATGTGAGTATATCCATCAGAACAATCAGAGAATCTTGTTTCATATCCACCAGACATATATTCACAAGTTATATTATTACCTAAATCATAATGACATTTTTTCATGTTAGTTATCCCATCCTTTACAAAATTCATTGTTATTATTACAAATAAAGCAAGTAATACTACTACTCCAATTACAATTAATATAGTTTTAATTTTTTTATTCATTTTTCTTTTCCATTTTTTTATTCTCTAAAGAATATCCTATTGCTATAATTCCCAATCCTACTGATATAAAGTTTGTTCCATATTTTATTAAACTATAAACTCCTCCAATAATACATAATACTCCTCCAAAAAATATTATCTTTTTCATATTAATTCTCCAAGTTCTTTTTCTATTTCTTTAATGTTATCACTTAGTTTATTTATATTTACTACTATAACTAATCCACCTTTCTCTACGAAAGAATCATATCTTTTATCTATTTTAGAATCTTGTTTTGTTATATGGTATATTATTTCTTTTCTTTCCTTCATATCAACAAAATAAATAGAACTAAATAATCCTTTCTCGTATTCTAACTCTGGGAAAATTTCTATCCAATGTTTTTTATCTTTATATTTATCAAGTAATTTTTTTATTAAAATTATCTTTACTACTTCGTATTTTGTTGAACTTCCCACATTATCGGAAATGGTTTGTCCTGCATTACATTCCTGCCGACTATGATTTTCTTTTTCTTGTTGTGTAATTTGTTTATCTATTTCTGGTGGGTCTAAATCTACATCAATACTATTTCTATCACAAAAATCTAAAACTCTTGATAATTCTATTGCTTCATCCATTGTTGGATTTTTTATATCTTTCATTAATTGAATTATTTTTATTGTCATTTTTTAACTTCTAAACATACCTCTTTTTCTTATTTTATTTTTAACTATACTCTTAATCATTTCTTCTTTATCTCCAATCCAAGTAAGTCCTATTAATATTTTCTCTGCTTTTTCTCTTTATTCTTTTTTTTCATTTTATTTAATCAAACAAGAATTACTTAGAGTGCCGATGAAGCACGTAAGAAATTTCCACCTATAATATTTCCTAAATCTCCTTTCACTCTTGTTTGAATTTAACATCTCTTTTATATTCCTCTTGATAATTATTAAGTATATCGCTTCTAATCTCTCTTTCTTTCTCATCCATTGTGGTAATTAACCAAAACATAATAGCTGTTGAAATTAAAAATGTATATTGTCCTACTTGGTATATTGATTCTTGTAACTCTTTTGGCATTATCTTAAATACTTCTAACCAATAATGATTTTGTTCATCCAATTTCTTAAATACATCACTCATTTTTTATTACCTTTTCTTGTTTTCTATCAGTTTCTAATTTTTCCATAAAAGCATCAAGTTCCTTATTACAAGAAAGAGACATATCAATATTAGATTCGTAAGAAATCACATAGCATCTCCATCCACTCCTCCAGTGTATTTTACCTAAAAAATCTTTAGAATTATTTGAATAAACATTAAATCTCTTTGTTTTTCTATTTTCTTTATCATTTTCATCTTCTATAAAAAATAGATTATTCTTATTCATTTTTCTTCCCTCTAAATACTCTTTTAACATATTCTCCATTTTTTCTTTTTAATACCTAATTCTTTTCTTGCTCTTTCGTCTGCTTTGTTCCAATTCCATTTTATAAACTCAATAATTCCTTTAATAATAATTGCAACTAAAAAAGATATTATGAAAAGAAATATTAATCCCATTAGCCAAAACATTATAATTGGTTCTCCGAACATATTTATATATAAATTAGGAAAAACCTTAAATAATATTAAAATTGTAAAGTAATAAGGAATAAAAACAAATCCGGCTACACCAAAAATAAATATTCCTAACTCTTTTAACTTCTGTTCCCAAAAATACTTCCAAGTTAATTTAAGTTGTTTATTCATTTTTTAAGTACAAATCTCTTTATATTTATCACCTATATGAGTATATCCATCAGAACATCCAAAAAATCTTGTTTCATATCCAACACCCATAATTTTACAAGTTATATTCTCTCCTAAGTCATAATGACATTTTTTCATGGCAGTTATTCCATCCCTTATGAAATTCATTGTTATTATTACAAATAAACTTACTAATATTATAACTCCAATTACAATCAATATAGTTTTAATTTTTTTATTCATTTAATATCTCCACATTGTATATTATATCTAAGTCGTTTAATTTACACTTTCCTATTTCTCTCAAAAATACATCATTAAAATAAATCTTAACCATAGTCTTTTATTCTTAAAAATTTACATCCTAATTTTTCTTTTATCTCTTTTTCCCTAAGTATATCTTTAGTTTTATAAATATTATTTGTATGAACTATTTCATCTACTTCTATTGCCAAATTTAATTCTTTTATATACCCATCAATAAAATATCCATTAACTTTGTATTGTCTTTCTATCTTCATCTTAAAAATCTTTTCTAAGTCGTCTAATAATCTCTTTTCGTTCCTTCCTACTCTTGGAGAAATACCCCCACATCTTTTCTGTATATAACTTATTGTAGACAATCTTAATTTTCTCTTAGAATCCTCAGTATGTTTTCTACTATGACCCTTATGTGATTCACTTAATCTTATACGAGTAGTAATTGTATGTTTTTTTCCTTTCATACCAAAAAATGGATTTGTCTTAGCATTTTCTCTTATCTTTTTCCTTGTTTCTTCAGAAACTATATAACCACCATTTTTTATTCTTGTTTCACTCATTTTAAGTTTGGATTCTTCTTTCATTGGTAATCCCTTATTCCAAGGTGTTTTTCCAAACATTTTGTTATTTTTACCAATATGTATTGTTCTTAGTTTATTTTTTGCAGAATCACTTAATTTTTTACCTTTCCTATAATTAGATATTTTATCCTTATGTTCTTGTGAAATTTTTTTTCCTTTGAATATTTTTGTATTATTCTCTCTCCACTCTTGTGGAACATGATGTTCTTTTTGAAATCCTGCTTTTCCTAAGCAAAATTTACATTTACAATTCTCTTTATGATTCATCCCTTTTTTATTCATATTAATTTGGTATTGAAGGATATTTATTTAATTTAAAGTCAAACATCCCATCTTTATTTTCAATTTTATAAATCTCTACACTATTTCCTACTTCTTTTACACATCCCCCATTATAATTATAACTCATATTATTTTCTTCACAAATTTCTTTAGATAACTCTAATGAAATAAAACCACCTATCATAATTAATGAGAAAAATAATCCAAACAAAATAAAACCTATAATTCCTGCTAATGTTACTGACTCCATTAAATTAATTCCTCCAGCTCTTTTTCTATTTCTTTAATGTTATCACTTAGTTTTTTAATATTTATTTTAATAAGTATTCCACCATCTTTAATGAACTTCTCGTAACCTTTCTCTACATTTAAATCTGAATTAGATAAATGATATATTACTTCTTTCTTTTCCTTCATATCAATAACATAAATAGAACTTACTAAACCTTCTTCGTATTCTAACTCTGGATGAATCTCTACCCAATATTTTTTATCTTTATATTTTTCTAATAATTTCTTCATAATTATTACTTTTATTACTTCGTATTTTATTCCCTTCTTAGCAAATTCAAAGTTATTTATTTTCATTCTTTCTTCTCCCCTCTACAACATCTCCAATTCTTTTTAATTGATAAGCAATTTCTCTTAATAATCTATTTGTACTTTGTGGAAAACCCTTCAATTCTATTTCTTCATCATTAAATTCACTCATTGCCCCATTTTCTCCTCTTCTAATCTAAATTTACAAATTGAACTATACCCATTTCCCATAATATTAGGACAAAAATTATTTTTATGTTCAAATCCAAAATGTCCGCAATTCCCGCAAACTTTCTTATTATTATAATATAATTTTAACATATCTTCAACTGTTGGTAACTCCCCAAATGAATCATAATAAAGATAAAAACTATGTCTATTATTTTCTCTGTCTTCTTCAGACATCTCTCTTGGTAGTGATTCATCAATCTCATCTAATAATTCTGTAACTGCTTTTTCTAAAAAATCTGGTATTATTGCTATCATTGCCCCATCTCCTTTTTATTATTACATAAAATATATTCTTTAAATTGCTTTTCATCTAAAGTAAAGTTATTTTTAAACCATTTTTCAATCTTCTCCTGCAAAGAGGACATTTCTTTTTTACTTAATTCAATCCACTCTTTCCTTTGTTCGTCTAATGCTTCTTCATTTCTTTCAGCAATTCCTTTCTGGTTTTCTAATTGGTGTTTTAATTCTTTGTTTTCCTGCTCTCCGCGAACATTGTGAGTGGATAGGGAAAGGGCTTTTTGAACTATTGGAATTACTTGTTTAATTATTTCCTTTATCAATGCTTCATAACTATCACTTATTAATTTAACATCCTCTTCATCTAAGGTTTTACCTAATAACTCTTTTTTTAATTCATTCAAACTCTCTCTTAATTTTGGAAGATATATGTTATTTTCAAATTCCTTTTCAATTTCTTCATTAGTAGAAGTGCCAGAAGATGACATACAATTCTTGTTAGAACCGTCTGTATCAGCAGTTTTACTTCCGTTCCTCTTCTGTGGCTGATTATTTCTTGGTGTGAATTTCTGTACCATATTTAAATGAAGTTCTATTCCCTCTTTAATAGAATAACAATAAAAGCTTTCTTCATTCCCCCATCTTCTTTCTTTATAATGTTCTTCTTTTATTTTTCCACAATTTTCGCAAATTTCTTGATTATCTTTTTGGGGTGTCATTTTCCTATATTATGAATTGCATTATTTAATTTTCTATGACTTTCTTCAAGTTCTTTGTCAAGTTTATTCATATCATAATCCCATAACCACTTTCCAAGAAACTTCCTATCTTCTTCATTTAGTTTCTTTATTTCTTCTGTTATTTTTATTAAGTTTACTTTTGTCATTGTAAAAATTCTAATTCATTATTTAATTTAATTTTTAGTAATTGTTCTATTAATTTCTTTAGTAATCTATTTTCTCCTTCCAATACCCCATTACTATATGCTTCTCTTAATTCATTTGATTCTTTCATTTTAATTTGTTAACATTCTTTTGTTAATCCACTATTTACATATTCATCCCAGAAACCTATTTCTTTAAATTCGTCTATTTGTTTTTTACAATATCCACAATTTGAATTATATACAAAAGTTATATTATTAAAAATCAATCCACTAACTGCTATTTTTAGTTTAGTGTAATAATCTAATCTATCTGTTTCATTCTCAATACTCATTTGTATAATAGGTTTATATCCTGTATCAACAATTATTCCTTTACTATCTACCCAAGAAGGAGTTCCTTTTATTTTAGAACATATATTTTCTTTCCAGTTATTATTAGCTTGTCTTATTATTAATATACTTAGTAATCCTATAATTATTATTCCTAATAAGATTGTTGTTGTTTTCCAGTTATTTTTTTGTTTTTCCATTTATCTTTTTTTGTATTAAATAATTTATTCCAAATAGTATTCCTATGCTTAATATAATTAAAAGTTCATAAAGATAATTAACATAATTAATAAAATTAAATGAATCTACTATGTTACCCTTAAACCCACAACCTATTCCAATTTGAATTAGCATAAATAAAAATGTTCCTAGTAAAGATATAATTTTTCTACCTACCCAATTAACTTCGTTATCTTTATCTTTTTTAGTCCAAATTATAAAAACTACTTCTGATAAAATTATCCCAGCTACAATCCAACATATTATTTCAAAGCTCATTCTTTTATCCTTCCATTATTTTTTATTATTATATTTTGTGTTGAATCAAAAGAAGGAACTTCACATATCAATTTACCATTTTCTATACTTCCAACTACTCCATCTTGCATTGTAAAATTATAACAAATATCATTCATTGTTTCGTGTGAAATTAACTCTTCTTCATTAAAACTTGAATAAAGAAGAACTCCCATGAATAATCCTAATGCTAATAGAAATAACATCTTAAATATTTCTTCAGTTTCTTTTTTCATATTGTTCTATTTCCTCTTTCCTTCTAATGGTAATTCTCCTATTAGAAGTTGTGGATTTATTCCATCTTTAGTTATTATAATCTTTGTATTATTCATTAAAGAGTTTTCTGTAACTTCTAATTTTCTTAAAATTTGGGCATTACCTGTGAAAGATTTATTTATCTTATCAAATGCTTCTGATTGTCCTTCTGCTTTTAATATTGATGCTTGTTTTTCTCCTTCTGCTTCTTTAATTTTTGCTCTTTTAATACCATCTGCTTTTGTTTCTTCTGCTGTTGCGAAATCTATTGCTGATTCTTTTTCATTTTCTGCCTTTATTACCTTGTTCATTGTTTCTTGAACATCCTTTGGTGGAGTTATTTCTTTAAGTTCAACCCTTACAATTTTAACTCCCCAAGTTTTTGTTTCCTTATCCATTGTTTCTGCAAGTTTTCTATTTAAATCGTTCCTTTTTGAATTAACATCTCTAAATGGCATATCACCAATAACATTCCTTGCACTTGTTCTTGCTAATGTTTTTATCTGTGATTCAACATCATTTACATTATAAAATGCTTTTTTAATACTTTCTTCATCATCATTAACTTTATAGAAAATAACTAAGTCGGCATTAGCATTTAAATTATCCTTTGTTATAATTTCTTGTGGTTCAATGTCAGACATCCTTTCTGTTATGTCAATTTTTTGTATTCTTTGAATTATAGGTATTATATAATTAAATCCACTATTTACAAATTTTGAATATTTACCTAATGTTTCAATAACTCCCCTATGTGTTGGGCGAATTATTCTTATCCCTGAAAGTGCCACTAATCCTACAAAACTTAATGAAGCTAACAATATATAATTCATTTTTAGTATATTTCTATATATTATTATATTTATAAATACTTGTAACCTTTTTTAAGTGATAATTAATTCTTCTGTTTTTATTAATTTCTTCTTTATGTTCTTTTGAATATAATTTTCTTTTTGTTGAAGTATTTGCATGAGAACATTCCTTAGAACAAGTTTTAACACCAAACCCCATTTTTTTAAATTCTTTTAATCTACTTGGTGTAATCTGCTTATTACAAACTATACACCTAATTGGTGTCATATTTTTTCTTTAACTTATTTTTTATTTTATTTGCTAAATTCTCACTTCTTTGAATTAAATGTTTATTTGCTAAATAACTTCCTATCGCAGAACCAAGTCCGGTGCATAATCCTGTAATTGCTAATCCAATATACACATTAAAACTTTGAAGTTGTATTATATCAGTCATTTCATTGCCCACCAGATTAAAACTGTTCCTAAATTAAGTATTAAAAAAGATAAACATCCTATTATTCCAAATAAAATCCAACCAAGTAATCCTGATAATACTATTGAAACAAAAAATACTTTTTGCCATTTTGTATATTCAAACCAATCTATTTCAGTCATATTTTTTCTTTAACTCTATTGAATTTAATAAGTAATTTTTAATATGTCCAGTATATATTTTATTATTATTTGTATTTAATTCTCTTTCTTTAATTCTTATTCTTTCTAATTTATTTAGATATTTATCCCTCTTAGCCCATTTTTTTATAACTTCTGTCATTGTTGAGATTCTACTTCTTCTTTTATTTTTATCTTTATACAATGGACAAGATTTTTTATGTTTACCTTTTTTATAACACCCACAATATTCACATTTTTTCCTTGTTAATTCTAATAATTTTCTTAATTCTCTATTTTTTTTATATTCCTCTTTTTTTTCCATTTTATTCTTCTTTTTCTTTAATAAATTTTAATAACCTCTTTGCTTCTTTTAAATATCTTCCAAGTCCATAATCCATTAGAATTTCCCATTCTGTTGAACCAGTTGCTAATAAATAAGCTGTTTGTAGTATTTCTTTCATCCTAAAACCAATCCCTAAGTGTTAATTGATTATTTACTTTCTTTTTGAATGATTTTCTCCATAATTTGTTTTCTTTACGATATTCTTTAATCAATTTTAAGTGAGAATTTATTTCTTTCTCTAATCTATTTAGAACATTAGGTAAGTTTGATATTAACTCTTGATTTGATAGAATTATCTCTGATGCTGTTTTAAGGTTATTTGACACCTCTGAAATCGTAGGTGGGTTATTTATCCTCCAATCATTAATTTGCTTGTCTATGGCTTTCCTATCGCTTTTTGAAGTAGTTGGGTGGACTGTTTCATCTTCTTTGAATCCAAATGAATCATCTGTAATAAAAGCTAACTTTCCATCTTCTTCTGCATATACCCAAACTCTTTCCCTATTTTTTATTGAATCATCACATATTTCACTATCTCCTCTTGCGAAATGTTGATTTACTATCTTTATATTTCTTGATTGTTTTTTTATTAAGATTATATTTAAATCGTTGGCTAATCTTGTTATAAATCTAAACCAGTATTCACAACTTGATTTTTCTGATTCACTTGCAGTCTTTCCATAGAATGACTGCCCTGAATAAATTTCTATTGAATTTTTATATAAACGAATTGTGTTACTATCTAAATAGATTGTGTTTGAATTATTTATTATCTTTTGGTATTTGTTATCTTGCCATAAAATTCTTATATTTATTTCTTGTCCGTGCAAACGAACATCTGTTTGGTTGAAAGTGGATTGACTTGTAATAGTTTTGTTTAAACTAACATCAATTTCTCCTTTTTTCTTTAAAGATTTTATTACCTTGTAAACATATTGGATAGAACAATCTCTTCGTTGTGCTACCTGTTTAATAGTAAAGAACTCATCAGATAATAAATGTAGAATCTCTTTTTCAGAGTTAGTTAATTCTTTTATTTTTGTTGGTAACTTTAAACCTTTTTCAACCATCTTTTAAACCTCTTTTTTATTTCTACAATAAACTTCTTTAAAAATTGTAGTAACTATTTTTTAGTTACAATAGGAAAATTATATTCTTTCTTTCATTCTTATTTGTTCTTTCACATTAAAATATCCATAAACTAAACAACCAACTACTACTAATATCATAAAGATTCTTATTTTACTTTCTATGTTATTCCAAAAGAAATAAAATACAGATAATATACTTATAACAATAAAAGATAATATTGCAGTATTTTTCTTTCTGTTATTATAATCATCTATCTTAAACATCTCTTTTCCAGATGTATTTCCTTGTAATCTTACTCCTAATCTTTGTTTTCTTCCAAAATCAAATATCATTTATCTTTGTATTAAATATTGTTTAAATATTTTTCCTTTTAAAGATTAAAGAATAACTACCTTGCTTGGCTCCGCTATGCTTCGATATGCTTGGCTGAGCTTTGTTTTGCTGCACTGCGATTCGCTCTGCTCCGCTGTGAGTATTAAAAATTAACCCTAAATAATCCAAAGTTTCCTGTCTTTTCTTTTCTAAAACTTCCTACTCCAATATGAAATCCTGCCCAATTTAAAACATTAACTATTTGTTCAGCACTTAGATTCTCTTTATTATATTCTATCTCTAATTCAACACTCCAATCGTAAAAAGCATTTCTCATTATCTTCATAGGTGATTTTTTCATTCCAGATGTTCTTCCCCAATGTGTTAATACTTTTTGTTCTTTAAACTCAATAGGAATTATATCTCCTTTAATTGTTACCCCTTCTTTGACATTCCTCATTCCACCTTGTTTAATATCAAATAAATAAGAACTTGCTCTAATCATAGCATTATAAAATGCCCTTGCTGGTATTCCATATTTTCCATCATCTGTGTAATAATATTTAACTTTTACTTTTTCTTCTTCTGAAATATCATCTTTTTTATAGTTTTGTTTTGATTTAATTTTATTATATTTTTCCAATACTTCCATATCCATTGGTTCTGGCATATAAGGAGATGTTCCAACTATCTTTAATTTTAATACCCCTATGTCTAATACTTTAAGATTTACTTTTTCTTCTTTTCCCATTTTTGTTTTACCTTATCAATTACTTTAAATATTACATCTAATTCGTTATATTCTTTATATTTATTTCTCCAATAAGAAATAGATTCTAATGCTGAACTAATAACTTGATTTCTATATTCTTCTGTTGATAATATTTCTACTATTGGTTTATATTCTCTTTTTGTTTCTTCATTTAAATCATTAACATTAATTTGGACATTTTCAAAAGCATACATCTCTTTACTATTAACTATTACTTGAACAGAATTAATTATTAATCTGGCTTGGTATATTCTCCATTTTTCTGCTGCTTGAGAATTATCCCATTCAAAAAAATTATGTATAGGACTATTTTTATCTTTCGCTCTTTCAAGTAAATTTTCTGCTGTTAAACCTTTTTCATCCTTTACTTCTAAAATCTCGTTTATTACTTCTTTAGTAAATTTTTCTGTATATTTATAGTCAAACCCTTTTTTCATATCTTAGATATAAATATCCTCTTTTTAAATACTTGTAACTACAAAATAATTACAACTACAAAAGATTTATAAATAACAAATACCTAAGAAAGATGTAGTTAATTAGGTTATAATCACTACTAAAGTAATAAAGAACCGAAAGTGTAAAACTACTCTTAAGATTTTTAGAATTAAAAGGGAGTAAAAAACTCCCAGTTAAAGCTCCTCCTTACTTATTTCAATTAAATAATCCTTAAAAACTTTAAGTAAGGAAGTTATATACTATTAATCACTTTACTTTTTTTTCTTTTTTTTCTTTCCTGCCATTATTTTTACTCCTTTTGATTTAATTAGTAGAATACTAACTAAGTGAATATGAAAACCCTAAATAAATAGGGTATTAAATTAAAATCTTAAAAACTTTCTGCTGTTGCCTTAATCATAGAAACACCAAGAATGTTATCAACCCCTTGTTTAAGCAAGTTTTTCTTCTTCTTTTTCATTGAAGAATAGTTCTCACTCAACAAGGAAGTTGATTGCATCATTGGTACTAATTTCAGTATATCTGTATAATCCATCTTATCCTATGAAATCAAGCCCACCTTCTTTTACGAAGTAAGCTATTCCTATTGCCAATACTGCTAATCCTGCCATTAGTCCTATCATTCCAGCTACACCTCTTGAACCCGCATCATCTGCATAACCCACTAAACCAAATGTTCCTGAATAATTAACAACTGCTCCACCATAAGCCGATGTTGCTACCGGAGTTAATCTTACTCTCTTTTCATTTGTTGTTGGAGATACTGATTCTACAATAGTGAAGTTTGCTACATTAACTGGATATGCTGTTGCATCCCCTGTCGCATTTGAGAAAATTAATGTTCCTTCAAACTCTTGATAAGGTAAATCAACATAAGTTCCAACTGCCCCTAAAGTTACTGTTCCATTTCTTATAAAATAAGTATTAGTTACCTGTGCCTGTGAAGAAAATATTGCTGGTAAGAATGCTAATGCTACAATTATTCCTATAGCCATCATTACTAATGCTCCTGCACTCATTCCTTTTTTATTCATATCTTTTTTTACCCCCCTCGTACATATAAAGTATAAAATTCTTAATCATTTTCCTTTTAAATAGTAGAGGTATTAATTTTAATTCCCTTTGATTTTGCTATTGCAAATGAAATAGATTTAACTTCTTTCTCGTCGTAAACCTTTCCATACTTAGATTGGTATTCTTTTGGAACTTTTTTTCCTAAATAAGTTTCTGATACATTCTTTTTCAATTTTTTAAAAGCACTTGTTTCTGGCATTATTTTTTATACTCCTTTTTTGCAATTTTTGCTATATCTTTAAACGACTTTATGGTAGGATTATCTTTGCGTACCTTTGCCATCGTTTCTAACCAAGCATTTTTTTTCTTTTCCATTTTTTTACCTCCTTATTTCTTTTTCCTTTTACACTTCTTTTTCTTCATTATAAAAAACCATTTTGCTTCTTTACTTGATTGAATGTTTCATTAAAAAACATTGAATGATTATCTTGTTGAGGTTGTTCTTGATAACTTCTTGGTTCACTCTTAAACATTGAATATCCACTCCCTGCAAATTGTTTAGCTAATTTAGTTGAAGAAATTGTTTTAATAGAAACAGATGGTTTTTTTAATAAAGGTTTTTTAAATTGTCTTGCTACTGCTGAACCTAATCTATTTCCTATTAATTCACTATGAGCTAATACACCTGATGATAAATTATATCTTCTTTCACTTCTTTTTTCTTTAATTTGTTTTAATGCTTTATTTAAATCTTCTTGACTTTCCCCTTTCTCTCTAAACTCTTTTTTTGTATCTCTTATCTCTTTTGATAATGATTTAGATTTTGAAAAACTTTTATTTCTTAATGCTTCTAATCTTTTAATTTCAGAACTTTCTTTCTCTTTTTTTTCTTTCATAAAATTATTACTTAATAGTATTTTAAATAGTAGAGGTATAGGAAAAGAAAAAATCCTGTTTTTAAAGGAACAGGAAAACCTACCATAACAAAACACAACGAAACTTATCTTAACAGAACCAATCGTAACTCATCTCACCATAACACAACTCAATAAATATGTTACACCTTTGTTTATATATAAAACCTTGTTACTATTAAATAATTACCATAAACTTGTCTTTTGTGCTAATTCAATTCGTTGTAGTAATTCTAAATCTTTATCTTCCCTAAATTTTGCATTTCCTCTTTTTAAAACTCTTTGAACTGATTTTTTTATTGATGGTAATTCTTTATATCTAATACCCAAATGTTCCTTATA
The DNA here is from genome assembly GCA_023229385.1 of Candidatus Omnitrophota bacterium. Taxonomy (GTDB): domain Bacteria; phylum Omnitrophota; class Gorgyraeia; order Gygaellales; family Profunditerraquicolaceae; genus UBA6249. The sequence continues at coordinate 39,244 of JALNZI010000007.1, forward strand.
CTTTTGTTGTTTCTTTTCTTGGGTAATGTCCATTACTGTTTTTCCAGAAACAATACTTTTAATTTTGTAAGTCCCCCTATGTAATCCTTTTTTAAGTTCAAAATATTCCCCATTATAAGCACGATTAAACTTATTTAATATTTCCTTTGCTGTCTTTTTTGGTTTCTTTGATAATACATCGTAATCTTCTGTATGTTTTTGTAAATAATATGGTAGTTGTATGTTTGATGATTTTGCTCCATAAACAGTTAGTTTTCTCTTTACTAACTCTTCTTTAATCAAACCTTCAGTTAATTCTGGGTGTTGATAATATCTTAATTTATCTATCGCTGTGAGCATAATCCTATATTTCCATTCAAAAGAAGCTTTTTATTTGGTTGATGTATGTATTTTTGCCCTTGAAACATATTCCCTTTATGTTTAAATAAATTTTTTTGTTTAAGAATAGAAAAATCTGATTTATTTGTTATATTTTTCACCATTAGAGGATTGTGTCCGTAGTCAATGTCTTTTTGTCTTTTCTTCCTATAAAGTTCTAAAGTATCTTTAATATTTTTTTGTCTATCTTCTTCTATATATTTTTCTAATTCTCTTTCGTTACTCTGCTTAGTTCTTTCTTCTACGAGTTTTTGTACTCTCATATCCTCATCTAATTCTCTTATTTTTTCTTTTCTCTCACGACTTTTTTCTCCCATAGCTTTTAATGTTTCAATAAATTTTCCCATTGTCTTTTTAGTTATTTTTATTTTATTAAGTAGAGGTATTAAGTCATAAATCTTGCTATTGATTTAAATGAAACGATACCTATAATTACAACAACTAATAAATATACTTCATTAAGTTGGAATACTATTCCTAATAATAATAATCCTATCGCTAAAGAAGTCATATAAATTCTATTAGACATTCCATACTTAGCTGATACATAAGAGAATACTATTATAAATCCAAATATTAAAAGTTCCATACTTCCTAAGAAATAATCCAAAAAAATCTTAGAAAAATTCATCGGTTCAATAAATTCTGAAATTTTAATCTCCCACCTGCATTTTTCTATGCAGATTTGATTTTAGATGGTAATTTCTACAATAAGTTATTCCATTTGAAATTACAAACCTTAATTCTGGATATAAAGCAAATGGTTTAATATGATGTGGATGTAATTCTACTCCAATTTTATTATTACAATATTTACAATTTTTATTTTGACAAGTGAAGTTATCTCTTAAGAATACTGCTTCTCTCCATATTTTCCACATAGAGGTTTTTCTTAACCTTTTTGATTCATCCGACTTAAAACCACACCAATCTTGTAAACTTATTTTTTGATTTGAGGCACTTATTTTTTTTCTTTCATCAAATGCTTTAATTCTTTTGTGTTTACCCTTATTTGATTTGCTTATGTTTAAATTATGTTCATTAGAATATTTTATACCTATATGGCTTAATCTATTTTTTTCAATTATTTCTGTACAATTATGTATCTTATTCTTACTAATTATTGTACCACATTTTGAACATCTACTATTTTTAATTTCTTCTTTTCTTTTATTCCTAAATTCAATTTGTTTTTCTGTTGGTTTATTTTTTTTCCAGTATCCTTTCATTTTAATTGCATTTGATAACCCTATCTTTCTTTTTGTTTCTTCGCTTAATTTTCTTCCATAACAGGGGTGTTTTGTTTTATCTTTATATAACTCTTTTAATCTTATTGATTTTTTTTCGCAAAATTCTTTTGACATCTTTTTACCTTTATTTCCATCACTTATCTTTTTTCTATGTTCTTCTGAAAAATGTTTTCCTTTAAAATGATGTATTCTTCTTCCAGAACTATATGCTTCTTTCAAAGATTTTGTTCTATTTTCTATTGTTTCTTTAGATTGTTTTTTACCTTTTAATGCTACACTATTTGATTTACCTATTTTATATTTCCATTCATCTGATAACTTTCTACCTTTCATCTTTTCTTTCATAATATTTTTCCATTCATCTGAATGTTTTTTACCTGTCATTCCTTTTGGTGATGGCATACCTTTTACAAATCTTCCTTTTCCATCCCTTATTATATTTATTTTTTCTTCCATATTATTTTATTATATATTTTAATTTATATACTTTCTTCCTTAGTCTGTCCCCCTAAAAAATTCCACCAAACTTACTATGAAACCAGAGGTTAATGGAATTAATATTAAACTTAATAAACTTGAAACAAGTATTGATTGAAGTCCAACTGCATAAGTTATTAACCCGTATAAAGTTCCTATGTAAGAAACCCCTATAACAGTTACTAATGGTAATATTATAAAATTCTCTGCACTTTGTTTTGTTAAAAATCCTACTACTATTCCTGCTCCAACTGCTAATATTAAAAATCCAGTTGAACCAAATATCTCATTAAAGAAAGAACTATTTGTTAATGAAACACTTTGTATTGTGCTATTAGATGAAAAACCTATTCCAACTGCATCTGTTATTGCAGATGTACCTGCTGGAATACCCGCCATCTTTAAGAAAATCATCAATCCAGTTATCATTACTAAAAAATACCAAACTTTCATTTTAACGAGATTCCTCCTTTAATAAAAACCCAATTAATAATAAAGCTGTTGCTATTGTTATGAAATGTTCTATTGCTACATTACCAAATCTAACTTGTGGGAGTAGTCCTACCCCTATATCCAAGAAATAAACTAAACCAAATAGTATTCCCATTATTGCAGCTTCATTATTTATTCCATATCTCATTATAACACCACCAGTAACCATTGTTATTATTAGTAAACAAAAGAACACTCTTGCTAAATCGTCTATTCCAAACATTCCATTATCCATATATAAAGTTAAATCCTCAAAGAAATGTAATATACTAAATTCATAAGCCCCTCTTTCTACAAACCAAGTTCTTGTTCCATTATAATAAGTAGAGTTTATTACATAATAATATTTCATTATCATATTAGAAGAATTTAATGTATTAGCCATCAAACCAATATCTCCTCCATTAGTATTTGCATATACACTTCCTACTAAAGAGTTATTTCCATAATAAAGTGAAAAACCAAATTGAGATACATCCCAATAAGTTGAAGCTAATGAGTAAGTAAAATTATAAGTTGTCATATTCATTAGAGATGCAATCTTTGCTCCTCCTGATGGACTAAGTTGATAAGATATTCCCTTTGTATAATCTATTGAAGTTGTTGTTGTTCCAGAAGTCATACTAATTGTATAACTTGTTTGTGTTGGATAAATTGTTGTTGTATATGTATCATACCCACTTTTAGAAAAATTAAAGGTATGTTCAAAGTCAGGATTAAGCCAAAATGTAACTGAACCTGCCGAATCTGTTGTCCCTATTGCTATTGTTGTGCTTTCTCCACCAATGCTTCTTGTACCTATAACACTAACCCCATTTAATACTTGTTCTGTATTCCCATTAATTAATTGGAATGTAACATAAATACCATCAGTAGAACTAAGAAGATAAAGTGTTTTATTAGTGGTTACATTACTTAAACTTAAAGTATCTTGATAAATCCTTTGAGGATAATCTAATGATTCATATTGAATATTTACTTTTGTATTTATAGTTGTATTTACTAATGAACAAAAATCATATTTATAATTATAACTATTATTTATTAAAATATAAGTTTTATTATAATTTTTATTATTTAACCAATAAACAAAATTTGCTGAAGGAAGACTTGCATTTATGAATATATTTGTTGATTCATCTTTAAATGATAAGTTTAGGAATCTATTATTTGTAGTTGTATTACATAAACTAAATAAAAATCTTTTAACTACTTGATTACCATAGTTTAATATTGCACTTGAATTTCCATAACTAACATTCCAATAAAATAAATTAGTAAAGTTTTTTGCGGTTATTTCTGTTAAGGGAATTGTTATTTTTTTTGTAAATTCCATAAAAGTTTCATTACCTATTTTTGTTCCATAACCATAATTAGTATTATTATAAAATAAAGTGGCATTAACTGAATAAACTCCATCTGAACTTATATTTATTTTAAATGTTTCTTCATAAGATTCAAAAGAAGATAAATTAAATATCTGACTTGTTGAATTTATATTTGAATCTATAGTATCTCCAAAATATGAGAATACTGTGTCTAAAATAAAAGCATAATCTGTATAATTAATTCCATTATAATGTCCTCTAATAAAATCTATATTTGTTCCAGTAATTGGATAAGCAAATGGAGTAACTTGTGCACGAGTATATCCAGAAGTCTTATTAACAAATAAAAATGCTTGTGTTCCATACTCCAATCGTGGATATTTTAAAAAATAACAATTAGTTGCACTTAAAAAACCAGTATATAATGTATTATTTGACATGTCATATAGATAACATTTATCGGATGAAGTATTTGATGAAATATTATAAGATTTTACATTTATCCCAATATCTCTTGTTACATTAATATATATTCCAGTTCCACCTGAACTTTCTGGTGTGAATGTGTCAAATGTTGCTCCTAATGAATCTGTTTCAACAGTCCCTGCTTGGATTAAATTTATTAAAAAAATACCTAAAACTAATGTTAAAAATAAAATCTTTTTCATTATTTATTTGAACCCCCAATTATTCCAACTGCTAAAGAACAAAAAAACCAGATAAGATAAGGAATTATTAAATCAATTCCTAAGCAAGTAAATTTAACTCCATCTGAAATTGAATCTGCTCCTGAACAATTTAATGCAATTCTTGCTTCAGTTATGTCATCAGTAAAGAAAGGAATAAATAAAACTCCAACTATAAAACAAACTATTCCTAATGTTACCCCAAAAAAAACACTTCCCATTATATTTGTGTTAATATGAAACCAGCTAATCCAACTAATACTAAAATAAATAAAGGCAACATAATATCTACTATTGTGCAATTAGCTTTTTCCTGATATGTAGTTGCTGTTGAACAATTTAAAGCCGTTTCAGTTCCTCCTGTTGAATTTGTTTGTGTACGAGCATTATCTATTACTACCTTAAGAGGATTTGCTAAATTTATTGCTAATAAAAGTAATAATACTGCTAACATTATAGAAAAGAAAATTGTTTGTCCCCCCTTATTCATTTTTTAAAACCACCCCTTTTTCTTTTTACCTTTAGCAAGTTGTATAAGTTGTCTTTCTTTCTTACTGCCTAAACGAGAACCAAATAATGCAGTTTTTTCTTTTCTTTGGACAATACGAGTTATATCATTTTTACCAGCACGAAATTCTCCACCTAATACCTCTGCTAATTCTCCAAATGTAACTCTTCTTCCTGTTTTCTTTTCTAAAACAAAACCTGATGCTTTTAATGTTTCTTTTAATCCTTTTTTAAGTTTTGTTCCAGCTTTTAATATATTAAATTCTTCTCCTATCATTTCCTCTTTTCCTTTCTTACCTGCATAAACTTCAAATATATCTTTTACTTTTTCTATTGCTGTTTGTTTTCTTTCAAAACCAAAACTTGATAATTTAAATGGAACTGGAACTTTTATTTTTGGTGTTGGTGTTTTAGGTTGTGTTTTTACTTTTGAAATTAATTTATTTAATAATTCATTTTTTTGTAATTGTTTAGATTGTTGCTTTAATCCTAATGCTTGTACTTGAGAAACTGCTTGTTGCTCTTTTAATAATTCACTTGGTTTAAATGATAAACTAAATTTTTGTTTTGGTATTTCTAATTGTCTTTGTACTTGTTCTTGTTTTGTTTTTAATACTTCTTGTGTTGTTGTAAATTGTTTAACTGAAGTATCAACTCTTGGTTGCTCTACTACATTACCTGTTAAACTTAAAGAAAACTCTTTTGGTGTACTTATAATAGTTGGTTCTATATAAGATATTTCAGATGCTGAAACTGTTCCAATTCCTAAACCTCCAAATAATCCTATTCCACCAGTATATGTTGGGTATAATGATTCTACTAAAGGGGTTGTTACTTTTGGAACTTTTATTACTGGCATAGTTACAGGAGTTACTTTTTTTAATACACTTGTTAATTCTTGTTTAGTTACTTGTTGTTCAACTTGTCCTCCAAATGAACTTGATAAAGATGTTTTCTTTCCACTAACTAATGAAATAACTTCTCCAGTTTTATCTACCTTTGTAGGAATGTTAGTTACACTACCAAGAATATCTTTTTTTAGTATAACACTTCTCCCAATTAATGTTTCTTCTGGTTTCAATAAAACATCTAATTGGTATCCTTTTTTTGTTGGAACTTCTTTGTATTTTAAAATTTCTGTTTTAATTGGAATACCTTTTTCAAATGTTGTTTTTCCAACTCTTTTTTCTAATAACTCTTTAACATCATATTGATATAAATTTTTATCTTGTGGTAATTGTCTATATTCTACTTTGTATCCTTCTTTTACTTTTGTTACTTTTGCTATTTGTGTTCCAGTTTCTTTTCCTACTAATCCATAATCTGCTATTCCTTTTCTTCCTACTTTTGTTTTCCAAGATTTAAATACAATATATCTTCCTCCACCAGCACCAACAAATCCTTCTAAGTTTACTATATTTCCACCTAATTCTTTTGATGCTCCACTAACACCTATTACATTAACTCTTTTCCCAACTGAAGTAGAAATTCTTGGAACAACTTGTATTCCTTGGTATACTCCTACATCTGGAGATAATTTTAATTTTCCACTTGTTGGCATTATTTCAAATTTCCTTACTGTTATAACTCCTTCTTTAGATATTGTTTTAAATTCCTTTGTTCCTAAACTACTTTTTATTTCACTCCATAATGTTGTTCCTTTTCCTACATCTATTGAAGTGTATTCTTTTAAAAATCCACCTTGTTCAACATAAGTTTGTGGTTTACTTGGTGTAAATTTTAATCCAAGTTTTTTCCATTCTAATTCACTTTTTGTAATTGCTTCTTGTCCAACTATTCTTTTTTGTGTTGATAAAGCAAATTCTCTTGCTTCTGTTTGTAATATATTTTTAGCTAATAAATTTATTTCTTGTTGTTTTATTTTTGAAGGTAATATATCAAGATAAACTTTCTTTTTTAATACTGAAACTCCTTCTTGTGGCAACATTCCAAATCTTAATTTAGTTCCAAGAAATGATTGAACTGCTTTTGATTTTCCTAATGTAAATAAAGCAGTTACTGCTAATGCTCCAGCTTGTATTGGTCTTTCCTTTATAAATTCAACAACTCCTCCTTCTTCCCCAATACCTTTTGTTGTTTCATAAATCATTAAAGGAACTCCTATTCCTAATGCACTTGCTAAAGCATACTTACCTGTTTCAAGTCCAAATATTGTTGCTGTCTTTGTAACACCATAAGCTCCCTTAGCTATTTCTTCTGTTGTCCAAATAGATTCTGGTTTTATTTTTCCTCTTTCTTCCCAAGTCATTCTTTTTGGGATGTCTTCTAATGTAACTTCTCTAAATGCCCCCGTTGTTAAATCCATAACATACTTTGGTTTTGGAGCAAAATAATCTTTAACTCTTGATGGTTCTCTTATTATCTGTCCTAATTCTGTTCCTGTTTTTTCTACAACCATTCCAGTATAATAAAGAACATTTGGTAATTTTATTTTACTCTCTTCAATAGATTTTTTATATGCTCCACCAACCAAAGTTTCAAATACATTAAATGCTCCTTTACTTATTTCGTTTATAGGAACTTCTTGTGTTTCTCCAAAGAATTTCATTTTTATTGTTGGATAACTTATTTGTCCTGTTGAAGATATAGTAACTCCATAGGAAGTTAATTGTTTAACTTCTTCATTTCTTTGTTCAATTTGTTTTTCATACATATCTAAATATTTTTTAGAACCAACAAATTTACCATTTTTTAAAAAATCTTTTTCAAGTGCTTCAATAGATTTATCTAAACTTTCTATTTTACTTAATGATAATTCAATATCTACAAATTTATCTTTTGCTTGTTTACCAATAGATAATATATTTTGAATTTCATTTTTTGATTCTAATTTTATTCTTTCGTTAATTGTTGGAGCTCTTGCATAAACTGTTCCTTGTCCCCCAGTTGGAGATTCTGAAATAAAAGCATCTAAGAAAGAACTATATGTTTCTACTTTACCACTTGGTGTTTTTTTAACTTCTTCTGGTTTATATACTACTTTTCCTGTTAAGTAACTATCTGTTTTGTTTATTATTCTTTTTGCTTCATCTGGATTAAATGATACTCCCCCTCTTGAAATACTTTCTCCTGCTAATGTTTTTGCTTCACTTTCTGAATAACCAAGTTGTTTATATCTTGTTTTTTCTTTTTCTAAACTTATTGATGGTTGTGATGTTTCTAATAAAGAAAGTGCTTTTTCTATTCTTATTGTATTTCCATAAGGAGTTTTACTTGCTATTATTTCTTTTGCTTTATCTGGAGAAAAAGACATTCCTCCAACACTTGCACTTGCTCTTGCTAATTTACCTGCTTCACTTTCTGAATAACCAAGTTGTTTATATCTGACAGTTTCAGCAGCAATATTTATATCAGTTGAAGTAATTCTTGAAACATCTCTTCCAAACACATCTGTTTGTTGTTGTGTTCTTGTAGTTGTAGTTGGTTCTCTTATATTTGTATACTCTGCTCCTTGACTTGTAAATCTTACATCAAAAGTAGTTCCTGATTTTAGTGGTTCTATTTTTACTTGTTGTTGCTTTTCAGCATAACTTCCTTGAAGATTAGTATGTAACTCATTTAGTATTTTCTTTTCTTCTTGAGAAAATTTAGAAGTATCTCCCCATAAAATAGCTTGGTAATATTTTTCTACATTAGCAGTAACTCCAGATTCTCCTTTACCAGATAAAGCCATTCTTGCTGCTTTTTCTAAGTCAGCATATCTATTGTCTTGAATAGAAGTTGGTTGTGCTTGTTTTAACTGTTCTGATGCTCTTTGTGCAGTAGCTCTCGCTTGTGCTTGAACTTGTGAGGATATGTTTGCTTGTCTAAGTTGTGTTTGTGAAATTGAAATTTTAATCTCCTACCTGCATATTTTTATGCAGATTTGATTTTAAATGATAATCTTTACAATAAGTTATTCCATTGTTTACATCAAATCTTAACTCTGGATATAAAGAAAATGGTTTTATATGGTGAGGATGTAAAAATCCACCTTGTTTATTATTACAATAATGACAATTCTTATTTTGACAGGTGAAATTATCCCTTAAGAATACTGCTTCTCTCCATATCTTCCACATATTACTACTCCTTATTCTTTTATTTTCTATTACTTTAAAACCACACCAATCCTTTAAATCTATTTTTTGGTTTCTGGCACTTATTTTTATTTTTATGTTATTTGATAAATTTTGTTTTGACATACTTATTTTTCTTTTAGATTCTTCTGATTGTCTTATTCCTAAATGGGAATTACTTATTTTTTTCTTTGTTTCCTCTGAAATTATTCTTCCTTTATTTGCTAAACTAATCTTCCTCTTTGTTTCTTCTGATAATTTAATACCTTTTCTTGGATTTTTAAATCCATTATTATACCTATTTTTAAGTTCTATTTTCATTTTATCACTTATCTTCTTTTTTGTTTTATCGGATAAGTTTTTACCAACTAACTTTTTAGAATAACAATTAATTCTTTCATCCATATCTTTTGTTAGTCCTTTATTCCAAGGTATGCTCCCTCTTTTATATTTACTAATCTTTCTCTTGGTTTCTTCTTTATGTTTTGTTCCTTTTTTCATTTTATTCTAATATACCCCCAAGTAATTCTTCTTCTTTCTCTTTTCTTTCTTTTTTTAGAATTTGATTATAAATCCTTATATTTAGGGGATTATCTAATCTATATCTAACCTTGCATAATTCTGATTTTATTTTTTTCAATTTAACCTCTTGTAAAAAATTTAGTTATTTTTCTTACTGGAAAGTTATTTACTTGACTACCAACTTCAACTCTTGCCATTGTTTTCTCTCCATTTGAAACAGATTTCATACTAACCCATTCATTGCATTTATTTTCATAGTCCTTATCTGCTCTTCTTTGAACTCTAGCCATCATTCCACTTCTTAAATTTGTTTTTGAATCCATTTTTATACCTCCTTGAATTTAAAGTCCTTTAATTTTAATTTTACTGATTGAAGATTAGAAAGGTTATTCTTAATTTCATTTGGAAGAATTGATTTCTTTAATTGAAAATTAACTTGACAATTTGCACGATTGATTCTCGGAAATAATGTTATCTCTTTCATAAAATTACTACTCGTAATCTATTTAAATAGTAGAGGTGTTAATAATTAAGAATTTTCAAAATGATTTCCCAAAATATAACAAACAACAAATGTTGCTATGTATGTTGCTATTAAAGTAAATATCTTACTTGCTGGTTTCATATAAGAAAGGAATGGACTAAGCATCCATTGTGAAGTGAATAAAATAAATAAGCAACCTAATATTCCAAATACTAATCCATACATACTAAATTCTCCCAAGTTACTAAAAGTTTCCACTATCCAATCTTTAGCATCTCCAAGCCATTCAAAAGAAAAGACATAAGAGAATCCGTCGCATATATAATCCCATAAACTATCTAACAAGTTTTTCTCCCAAAGATACTATCTCTAAAGTTTTTAATATGTTGTATCCTATGACAATCACCACATAATGTATTAACTAAAAGTGGTTTATCATAATTCCAATGATGTTTTTGTAAATTATTTTTACTCCCACATATTTCACAATGGTTTTTAAGTTTAATAACTCTTGATTTATTTCTTGCATTGATTAATTCTGGATTTTTTTTTCTTTGATTTTCAGAATATTCTTTATATTTTTCTTTATTTTCTTTGTAATATTTTGATTTTGTTTTTTTAATAGAATTTCTATTCTTACTTTTCCAGTTTTTCCAATATTCTTTAATAACCTCTTTATTTTTATTGTTATATAATTTATTCTTATTTAATATTTCTTCTTTATTATTTTTATAATAATCTTTTACCTTCTCTTTATTATTTGATAACCATTTTAACTTTGAACAAGATTCGTGAATTGTTCTTCTTTTACCTTCAACAATCTCTTTATTACACCAAGAACATTTTACCATTCTGAATCTCCTTCTTGTTTATCTAACCAATTTCTCTGTTGTTGAATATGTTTAATTTCTTCTTCTACCTCGTTCTTATCATTAATAATAAATCCATATTTTTTTAAAGTATTAACTACTACCTTAAATTCTGCATTATTTTTGAAAGTAAGAAAATCTATTTTATGTCCATTCTCCTTACCAGTAACTTCCCAAACCATTTCTGTTGGAGGGGAACTCCTTTTATATTGTAACTTTTCAAATCTCTTTGTTTGAAATACCATTAAAATAATTTAAATACATATTTACCTAAGACATATCCAACTAAGATTACTCCAGCTATTATTGCTATTCCTTTCATTCCACCAGATTTATCTTTTACTTTTATTACATTCTTTCTCATTAATGCGAGTATAGTCTTTTGTCCTCTTGTTTCATTTTTTCCAGTAACTAAGTCAAGTGGATTAAGTTTTATAACTGGTTGTATTAATACGGGCATTTTTGTTTTTCCATTCCAAAATAATACCTCGTGTCCATCAAAGTAATGATATGTTCCATCACTTGTTATATAACAACTATCTTCTATTGGAACTTTCTCGGCAGTGATTACTCTATTATCTCCTACCTTTAAAATTGCTATCCAACCTTTTTTTAATTTAGATGAATTGACTTTTCCTCTTGCTGGAAATCTAAGTTTTTTTGATTTCTTAGCATATACTTCTTTTTTTAAATCTTCTACTTCTTGTCTTATTCCTTTTTGCTCATCCATTTTATTCCTCCTTTCATTCTTCTTTATCTTTTTTGAACCATCCTTTGTTTACTTTTCTTCTTGGTGTCATATCCGAAACTTCACTCTTTTTTGTTACTACAAGTTTCAACAATATAGCATCCTTTGATAATGATGGAGCTAATATAACATTCTCTGCTAAATGTTTAAAGTAATCAGCAGCACATTCATCTTCTAATAAATCTCTACATAATACTTCTAAGTCCTTATACCCTCTAAGAGTTAAATCTGGTAAACCTAATTCTTCTTGATTAAGATTACCTGTCTTTGTTGTATCTTCTGACATTACAACATCTTTAAAGAAAGCTGGAATTGTTTTATTTTCTGATTCCATTTGTCTGACTAATTCTTTTGCCGATTCTTCTGTTAAATTATCATCACTCATTTTTTATTCTCTCTTTTTTATATTTTAATCTAATAATTCTCTTTGCTTCTGATATTTCTTCCTCTTCTTTTGTTTTACCCATTATTTTTCTTAAAAGTATTTTTCCTAATAACCAAAAAATTGTTTGTATTCCTACTAATGATGATACTAAAATAATATATCCTAAATCTCCAATATTATTAAGTAAAACATTTTTAATTGGTTTAAAATAACTTGAAAAGAAAAAAGTATAAACTAATAATCCAAATACTACACAATTTAAATTAGAAACTACATCATTTACATTTATTTTTGTTTTTTCTTTCATCCTAAATAAGGTTCTAAACCTTCCTCCTTTTTTTCTCTTGCTATTTCCATCCAATCTCTTATCATATCTCCTATTGTTTGTTTTGTTATTCTTGAAGCTATTATTAAAAATAAAGCAAATAATACTACGATTGTAATTAATATATCATACCACATATTTATTCAAACTTCCTTTCACGAAAGCCATTCTGCTTCCAGTAAAGTGCTTTATTTCCAAATTTAACTAACTCGTCTTTTACATAAAATAAAATATCTTTCTCTGTATTCATTTTTTTAATATGTTCTTTAAGTCGTTCTATCGCTTTCTTCTTCCATTCCTCGTCGTTCTCTAAATCTGGGAACTCTCTGATTACGCCCTGCTTGTCAAATTTAAGTCCTTCCAATAAAGTAACTTGTCCACTTGAATCAGAGAATAATAAAGTATTACCACTAACTAACACCTCTACAATTTCCCCAGAATTTTCAAATACTCCAGCGAATGGCACTATCCGTTAACTCCTTTTTTAATCTCTCTAACTAAAGTCAAAATTTCAGTTAATGCTTCTTCTATTGGAATGAAGTGAACTAATGTTTTTCCTTCATTAACAAGTCCTTCTCTTAATTCTTGTTTTGGTAATTCACTTACAACAGCAATTACTTCTGAAACCTTTTCTTCCTTAACTTCTTCTTTCTTTTCCATTTGAACCTCCTTTTGGTTTTATTTCAACAATAAAAAATTCATTATTTAATTTATTTAATTCTTTATTTTTATTATAAGTAAGTAAAATTTCTGCAAAGATACCCATAGCCATTGTAAAAAATATTATCCAACCAAATTCATTTAGTAAATTTAAAACTACTAATAATATAAAAAATAATATGCTTGTTATTACACAAGTTCCAAAGGCATTATAATCATTTGCTCTTTCTATTTTTTCTTCTTTTAATAAGTATTCAATTCTATCAAGTTGATTTAGTTTTGAAATGTCTATCATTTTTTCTTACCATTAAATTTTTTTAAAGAACATTTATTACAACACATATTATATTTAATCAAATAAGGTTTCATCATATTTAATTTAGTTTTTTCTAATTTGTCGTTGATATTAAAAACTTCAACATATCTTCTTCCACAATCTCCACAAACATTATGAACCTCAATCCAACATTTTTCCTCTTTCATATTAGTATATACAAATATCTATTTATATATTAGAGGTATCACATATTTTCTTGTATGTATGAAATACCAATTATTAATGAAATAGCAAATCCTAATCCTAAAGTTACATACGAAAGAACTCTTGTTATATCATCTCTGAAAATAATAACTCCATTATTAAATAAATAAATTCCTAAAATAATACAAGCCATAGAACCCAATAATGCTATTGTAACATCTCTTTTAAAATATCCAATAAATGTTATTACATAAATTATAACTATCACAATAATAAAAAATGCGATACTTGTTCCTCCACAATAACCTGATGGAGTTACTTCAAAAGAATTTCCATAACAATTACCAACATCGTCGCAATAACCATAAGTATAAACTCCTGTTTTATTTGTATCTGTATAATTCCAAGTGTAAGAATTTCCATTTTTATTCATTAATTGATTCTGAATTGCTACATTTGGATTTGGTGTTGGTGTTGTTATTTGAGTTATAGTTACATTGTTTGCTAATAGATTTGTTACTATGGGTATTTCTTCTCCTCTTTTAAAGCAACCAAGAGAAGCTGACACTAAGTTTAAACTAAGTAATAATAATATTGATAAGATTAATAATTTTTTCATATAGTTATATATTCTTTTATTTTATTAAGTAGAGGTATCATTTAAAATATCAATACCCATTCTTTATTTGATTTACAACCATATACACCAGAAATATTTCTCATTATTGAAGCATTGTAAGGTGTATCACAAGCTGGGAGAGTTCTTACTTGTAGATTAATCATTTCTCGAACTGTTGTATTTCCAGCAACTTCTAATTGCATCGTCGGACTTGTTGTTCCTATTCCTACATTTCCATTGCTTAAAATGGATAATCTTTCAACTCTGTCTGCTGGAAGATATGTATTTGAGTTTTGAACAAATAATCCAAGACGTGGATTTAAATAATTAGGATATGTATATGTGTTTATTGCTCTAATTCCAACAGAATATCTTGAATCAGGCATACCATTAACAGATAATGATAAATCAACATAATTGTCAGCAGTAATACTATCTCCACCAAAACTAGCTAGTGTTGTATCGTGTGTTCCGATTACTTGCAATTTCGCTCCTGGTTCTGTTGTTCCTATTCCTACATTTCCAGTTATTCTATTAATTGCCAAAGCAGGACTTGCAGTTTGAATACCTGCATTAATCCCATAAACACTAAAAACACCTGTGTTTATATCTCCAGAAATATTTAATCCATAAGCATTAGCCCCCACAGCATCAGGGAAACCTGGCTCTGCTAAATATAATAAGGGCATATTTCCTGCTGTTGTTGCTATAGATAGTTTTGCTCCTGGAGTTGTTGTTCCTATTCCTACATTACCACTTCCCATAATTCTCATTACTTCTCCACTTCCAGCAGTCAATGAACTAGCAAAAACTATATTTTTAGAAACATCTGACACAGAAATTTGAGTATTTGCTCCATTCCACCCAATATTTCCTCTACCCCCCCCAAATCTTAAAAAAGTTGAATCAGTAGCTAAACCAGAAGTTGGATATAAATTTATTAAAGCCCCAGAAGCCCCAACAATATGAAGTGGATAATCTGGAGAAGTTATTCCTATTCCTACCTTATTAGCAGGATTATTTAAAATAACATTTGTTCCTGATTGATTCCAAGGAGCTGAATTAAAAATTGAATTATTGTAATCTAAAATATTTTGATTAAAAGAAATGTTAGAAATCATTGAAGATGTTACATTATAAAGAACACCAATATTAGCAGTTGTATTTAATGCGGTTACTCTTCCATCTACATAAGTAAATATAGAAGAATTAATCAAAGTATCATTTGCTGAAAGCATTTGAGTAAGCCAGTTGTTATCCCAAGTAGAGTTCCCATTATTAAATGTGTCAAGTGTCCAGTTTTTACTTATATTTTGTATCCAAGTTGAAATATTAATATTATTAACAAAAATAGTTGTGAAGTTTGCTATCTTACCACTTGCTCTTGAAATGTTAGTTATATTAAATCCCCCTATTTGCCAATTTCCAGTTAAAGGAGTTGTTCCATCTATAGTTACATAGTTTCCTAAAACTCCTGCTGAAGACGAACCTGACTTAACTGTTCTTAAATCAATCATTTGTCCAGTTAAAAGTGAATTTGCTGATGCTTGTCCACAATAAGCATAAAGTGGAACTGATACATATTGATATTCACTTGGAAGAGTGTAAGTTAATGGAGAAGTAACTGTATCTAAACATTGTGCTATGGTGGTATAAGATGTTCCTTCTAAAGGTAATAGTTGAAATATTTCTGAGGTATCAGAACCATCTATAAATCCTATTGAAAAAATAAATGTTCTCCTATATCTATTTGTATTTGTGCAAGTTATAGTATCAGCACCACTTATACAAGATGAAACATTTAATCCAGAATAATCTACAAAATTCCAAATACCTCCAGAAAGATAAGCTATTTCTACTTTATCACCATTTGTAGTATTTTGAGTAGTCCAGTTAACTAAATCTGTATCAAAGACATATCTACCTGTTAAAATAGTCAAATTATTTCCTGAACCTACATATTGCTGGAATCCATCCTCAACTTCTAAGTTAGTAGTATAAAAACTTAATTTCCTTGATTTAATATATTCTTTATTTTTTAATTCAACTCCTTTGTAAACTTCAATATTTCCTGAATGAGCAACAGTAGTCATAAAGTCAGCTACTCCACCCGGAGATATTTTTGTTGATAAATAAGTATTTATATCTGTAGATTGAACATTACAATCATTATCTATAAAATAAATTGACTCTTGATTATCTGTTACTGTAACTGTAGCACTTAAAATATCGCAATGTTTAACATCATTAGAAGTATTCACTAATCTCATAGTAAAAGAAGGATAAGTTATATCTAATCCAGTTCCTGAATAAGTTAAATTTATATTAGCATTTTTATCAAATTCATTAGCCCAAATTACACCACTTCCTAAACCCCCAGCTAAAGGTTGTCCATAAAGATAATCAGTTGCAGTAATGTCATAAGCAGTTATATTTTGGGTTGTAACTATATTTCCATAAGAAGTAATTCCAGAAGTATTTATATTATCAAAATTAATATTTGTTCCATTAATTAATTCTTGAATATTTTTTGTTGTATTTTTAGCATAAAGGATACTATTATTCCAATAACCATTTAAAGAAGTAGCATTAACTCCACCTGTTGTATAAATGTTCATATCAGTAAAGTTAGCAAATCCATAACCATCTAACTTCAAAATTGTTCTATTGTAGTGTGAAGAATTAGTCATAATAAAACCAATACCTCCATCTGGAAGGTCATCATTACCATCAGTCTTTTTGAATATCAACCAATCATCATTAGCTAATTCAAAGTCATAATTATATTCCATTCTAAATCCATCACCATCAAATGGATTAACAAAGAATAAATCTTGAATCCCTTGTCTTTCTAAAAATTGTATACTACCATTTATTGTTAGATTATTTTTTCCAAGATTAACATTTTTTATTGCCCCATCATAAGGAACAAATGTTCCATTAATTAGATATTGTATTCCGGCCGTTGTGTTTGGAGCATAAAGACTATTAGCAAAGGATTGATTCCAACTAACATTTCCATTTTGATTATAAATTCCTGTTGAGTTAAGAAGTTCCTGAATATTTTTTGTTGAGTTAATAGAAGTAATATTTAGACTAACTGAAGTAAATATAGAATCAACTATTGAATGAATAAAAGAAGTAAGCCAAGATTCTTTAATATTTATTATTGTATAATTATCCATTTGAGTTTGATTAACTCCCAATATTGAATAATAATTATTAGAAATGTTGTTTGTTATATTATTTGTAATATTGTTTGTTATGTTATTAGTTATATTATTAGTCCAGTTAATTACATTAGTAAAATAAGAATTATTTATATTATAAGTATAGTTTCCTAACTCTGTTTGGTTTGTTTGACAATTCCCATAAACATTACAATCTTCATAATTTGTTGCAGAAAGAAAAGAAATAAAAAATATACTTAGAACTATTAAAATTACTTTCATTATTTTTTTATTCTTCCAATTAGAATTTTCAACCCTTTAGTTAATTTAATATGATAAACTCTATTTAAATAGTAGAGGTGTTAATAATTATATCCATACAACTTAGATAATAAAGAATGAAAGAATGTTGTCCATTGTTCTCTATTAAAGTTTGTTTTTATATGACAAGAATCACAAAGAGTAACAAAGTTATTTTGATTTGAGTTCTTTTTATTATAATCAATGTGATGAACATTAACTGCTGGTGCTGAACATAATTGACATTTGAAGTTATCTCTTTTTCTAATTAACATCTTTAGTTCTTCGTTGAAGTCAAAAGAATAAGGTTCTTTAGAAATTCCACCTTTCCAACTTGATGATTCTTCTCCAAGTATTCCTTTATTCCAAGCAACTTGAACTCCTTTCTTTCCTTTATTCCAAACCTCTCCAGTGTATCTTTGTTTTGGTTTTATTCCTTTTCTTTTAAGTGTATCTCTTATTTTATTTTTTGTTTCTTTAGATGGTTTAGTTTTATCTCTAATCTTAAATCCATTCTCTTTTAATCTTAATCTTATTAATCCATCACTAACTCCAATTTCTTTTGATATATCTAAAATTGATTTTCCTTTTATATGTTTATTATAAATTTTATCTAAATCTAAATATTTTTTTATTCCTTTGTTATGTGGTATTTGTCCTTTCTTAAATTTAGTATTCATATTAGAATTAGTTAAATCATACTTATAAATATGTGTAACTATCTATAAGTAATAAAATTAGTATGGGGATTTTATTCCCCATACTAAATAAAAACCATTGTTTCCCACGAATGTAAAGTTAAGTTTCTAACCTTACATTAAACCTGCATTTCTCAACGATAAAATTTTTGTTAATCTTTGGTTTCATTTTATATCCAAAGTCCAGACTGTATATCCTTCCGTTCTGGAAGCCCTTGTCAGTCGTTCGAGCGTATGAATTAACATTGACGCTTCGGTCTTGTCCTCGTAAGGATATTAACCGAAATTCGGGTTGTGCATTAGAAAGTTCCTTTTCTAATGGGCTTGAGAATTTTTCTCCACCTTGTGCTGCAATTCCTATTGCAGTTGTTGCTACTGACAAACAATAGAACAAAGTTGTAAGTCCTAAGATTGTATCAGTTGCTCCTGTGATATTTCCATCAGCTTGGGCAGTTCCAACTTGCTGTGCAACTGTTGGTGCTAAAGTTGTCGAGTTTGTTAATCTTTGGTTTCATTTTATATCCAAAGTCCAGACTGTATATCCTTCCGTTCTGGAAGCCCTTGTCAGTCGTTCGAGCGTATGAATTAACATTGACGCTTCGGTCTTGTCCTCGTAAGGATATTAACCGAAATTCGGGTTGTGCATTAGAAAGTTCCTTTTCTAATGGGC
>JALNZI010000127.1 GCA_023229385.1 Candidatus Omnitrophota bacterium
CGAAAAAATGAGGCGGCGCTCTTTATTTAAAAGTGATAATAAAGAAAATTGCTTGACAAAATAATCGATTATGGTAATTTATTACCATAAACATGGTGAAAAGATGATATCCTTACGATCAAAAGTGGCAATAAAATTACTGGATTACTATTTCCTTAATCTGGAGGCTCAAGTCTATATTAATGAGTTGGCAAGGATTCTGGAGCTTGACCCCAAAAATACAGAGACTAAACTCAAGGAATTGGAAAAAGAAGGCCTTTTTAAAAGCGAATTTCGCGGGAAACAAAGGTATTTTTTTCTTGCAAAAGATAATCCTGTTTTGGAACATTACCGCCAGATTTTCCTAAAGACCCACGGTATAGAAAAAAGGCTTAAAGATATGATAGGTAATATCAAAGGGCTTAGGGAAGCTTACTTGTTCGGCTCATACGCAAGCAACAAGATGGATTCTTCAAGCGATATCGATCTTTTGGCCATTGGTACGCACTCAGTTTTGGAATTACAGAGAGTTATTGCTAAATTACAGAAAGATACAGGCAGAGAATTCAATGTATCGAATTTAAGCACGAAGGAATTCGAGGCTAAGAAAGAGAATAAAGATCCATTTATAAGCAGCATCTTTAAAACTAAAATTATAAGGCTTGTATGATCAATTTTGAGAGTCAACACTTTCAAAAACTGGCATTTAAAGAAGAACAAATTGGCCAATTCTTAAAATCTGCTTTACATGATCTGAAGATAGCTGAAAGTACGGATATTTCCGATGTTATTTTTAAGTTTAGTTACGATGCTCTCGTAAAATTGGGTATCGCGCTCATTGCCAAAAAAGGGTACAAAGTAAGAAGCACGGCTGGTCATCATGTGAAGATTCTGGAGAAACTAAGCCAACTATTTAAAGATGAAGATATCCTTGTGCTTGGCAACAAGATGAGGCAGGAGCGTAACACCAATCTTTATGACGGTGGATTTCTTGTGGGAGAGAAAGATAGTCGTGAGTATCTAGATTTTGTAAAGAGCGTTTTTAAGAAGGTAGATATAAAATAGACATATTGCTTATATTTATTTTTTATCGGACCCTTCTGGCGAAAGCCAGCAGAATTTTAGGTTTTAAATGTTTACTGAAAAACAAGCAAAAGATTTGGCAGATCGTTGGATCAAAGCATGGAATAGGCATGATCTTAATGCGATTATGTCACATTATGATGACGACGTTGTTTTAACCTCACCGGTTGCATTAAAGATCTTGAATATACCTTCCGGTATGGTCAAGGGAAAAAACGCCTTAAGGGTATATTTTGCTAAAGGGCTGGAAATATATCCTGACCTGAAATTCGAGCTCATTGGTGTACTCTGGGGCGTAAACAGCCTGATCTTGTATTACAAGAATCAGAAAGGTGTTCAGGCGGGAGAATTTATGGAAATTAATCCGGCTGGCAAGGTTTTAAAAGTTGTTGTAAATTACAATGGTTAACGCCGTATAGTTTTAAATTGTAAAAGGCGCCGCTTAATAAAATAGGCGGCGCCTTTTGTATAAATCGCGCAATCCCGGTAAAAATTATTGACAACGGGTATTTCATATGTTATATTTTATCTGAAGTAATACTTTTCATACTAGTTATACGGGTAATATCTGTGATAACCTAAAACAAATAAGAAAGGGGCAGGAGATGAGCGATTCAAAGAAGTTTTATGGCAAGGTTCCTGTGGGGACCAAGGGCCAGATTGTTATCCCTGCTGAAGCAAGGAAGGCAATGGATATTCAGCCGGGAGACAATGTTATTGTTATTTCCGGCCCGGCTCATCAGGATAAGGTAATTAGTATTATTCCTGAAAAAGAATTCAATAAATTCCTGAAATTCTTTGAAGAGCACTTGGCGGATTTGAAAAAAGGGGTTTCTAAACAATAAATAATCCAACGCTATTTGGAGAAAAAATGCAAAGTAAATTCAATTCTTTTCCTGTTGTTTTGTTTTTGGGGATTTCATTACTGTTGATGGCGGCTGGTTGCGTAAAGAAAGTGGAATCAGAGCCGCAGGATCCCGAAGTGGCGGTGGTTGTGGTGCGCCCTGAACGGATAGTCATGAAGATTGAATTGCCTGGCCGTACAGCCGCGTTTCTTACTGATGAAATCCGTCCCCAGGTTAACGGCCTTATCCAGAAACGTTTGTTTATCGAAGGTTCTGAAATTAAGTCCGGCCAGCCGCTTTACCAGATTGATCCGGCTCCATTTCAGGCGGCGTTCGATAAAGTCAAGGCTAACCTGCCGGCCCTGCGATTGAGAGTTGATCGCTACAAGGAAGCGTTGGTTGAAAAAGCAGTCAGCCAGCAGGAGTTTGATGATGCGGATGCTGCTTTGAAACAGGCTGAAGCAGAACTTGAAACTGCGCGGATTAATCTTGATTACACCCGGATTGTCTCGCCGATTAGCGGCCGTATTGGATCTTCTACTGTAACGGATGGCGACATTGTTACTGCATATCAACCTGTGGCTTTGGCGACAATTCAACAGCTGGACCCTATTTATGTGGACATCCCTCAATCTACCACTGAATTATTACGCCTGCGACGCAGCCTTGAGGATGGCCGTCTTAATCATGACTTAGCGAATCAAAATAAGGTAGAGCTAATCCTGGAAGATGGCTCGCCGTATCCCTTGAGTGGGACGCTTCAATTTCAGGATGTAACAGTTGATCCTACAACTGGTTCAGTTATTTTGCGGGTAATTTTTCCCAATCCTAAAGGTTTTCTTTTGCCGGGCATGTTCGTCCGCGCAGTAATTATAGAAGGCATTAATGAAAAGGCAATACTTGTTCTGCAGCAGGGAGTCTCCCGGAATCCAAAAGGAGAAGCCTTCGCGTTGATCGTGGATGCTGAAAATAAAGTCCAACAACGAATGCTTATGCTTGAGCGGGCTATTGGCGATAAATGGCTTGTTTCTTCAGGCCTTAATTCCGGCGACCGGGTCATTGTTGAGGGTATTCAAAAAGTCAAGCCGGGGGCCTCAGCAAGGGTTGTCTCCTTTAACGAAAAGATGCCTCAGGTATCTGCAGATATGAATTAAACGGAGAAGTTTTATGCTATCAAAATTTTTTCTTAATCGTCCTGTTTTTGCCTGGGTCATTGCCATTATGATAATGGTGCTGGGGGCCCTGGCGATATATACTTTACCTATCGCGCAGTATCCTCCGCTGGCTCCGCCATCTATCCGGATTGGCTGTCTTTATACCGGCGCTTCAGCTGAGACCGTCGAGAACAGTGTAACGCAGATTATTGAGCAGCAAATGACCGGTTTGGATAAAATGCTGTATATGACCAGCAGCAGCGATTCCTCCGGGATATCCTCCATTGAATTGACTTTTGCTCCGGAGACCGACCCGGATATTGCCTGGACTAAGGTGCAGAATAAACTTCAGCTGGCGATGGCCCGGCTTCCTGACGCGGTACAGCGCCGGGGAGTCTCGGTACGTAAATCCACCAAAAATTATTTACTGGTTGTGGGATTGATTTCCGAAGACGGCAGTATGAGCGATGTCGACCTGCGTGATTATATACTTAGTGTTGTCCAGCCGGTTTTGGCCCGGGTTCCCGGGGTGGGCGAAGCAGAGGGTATTGGCGGAGAATACGCTATGCGTATCTGGTTTGACCCCAAAAAGCTGACCAATTATGGATTGACAGTGGAGGATGTTGTTAAAGCCTTGCAAGACTACAACGTCGAGGTTTCCGGAGGGCAGTTCGGCGGCGCTCCGGCGGTGGAAGGCCAGCGCCTGAACGCCTCGATCATTGTGCAGAATTTACTGAAGACCCCGGAGGAGTTTTCGGCTATTCCTGTTCGCATCAATCCGGATGGTTCGATCATTCGTATTAAAGATGTAGCGCGCACTGAGCTAGGAAGCGACCTGGTTGACTCGAAAGTGTTTTTTAATCGAAGTCAGCCCTCTTCTGGCATTACTATCCGTCAGGAACCCGGCGCCAATGCCTTGAAAACAGCTGATGCGATTAAGGCTAAGATGACGGAATTGAGCCGTTATTTTCCTCAGGGCGTGAAGGTTATCTATCCTTATGATACTACTCCTTTTACCCGG
>JALNZI010000128.1 GCA_023229385.1 Candidatus Omnitrophota bacterium
AGTGATTGGCCAGCCAAGAAGGATGTCGCAAGCGGCATTAAAGCAGTAAATGGTTTAGATATATCTCAGGATGATAAGCAGAATATCCTGGGTGGAAATACAGAAAAACTATTCGCTCTTTAATAATTTTGCGGGTTTATCGAGACTTGTTCTCGCAGCACCGCTCGATTTTCCCCAGCGTGGAAAATCTTCGCTTCGGCAAAGATTTTCGCTCTGCGGGGACATATATTGCGGGCAACCGTACCCGCTCAAATTTTTGAGATGCTGCTCAAACCAAGTCTCGCCACCCGCAAAATAATTCAACATTTTAGGCAGATTACTGATAATTTTGTAATATAGGCCTAGGGTAATGTAAGAATTATCGAAATAGGAAGATCAAAAGCTATGGAATTTAGTAACAAACAAATTGACCAATTACATAAAGCGTATGATGATGTCCAGAGGGAATATATAGATTTTTTCTTGAGTTGTAGCAAGCTCATTTTATGTTTAACTGATAACAAAATAAAAGAATTTTTTCAACAT
This sequence comes from Candidatus Omnitrophota bacterium, assembly GCA_023229385.1. GTDB lineage: Bacteria > Omnitrophota > Gorgyraeia > Gygaellales > Profunditerraquicolaceae > UBA6249. The sequence goes on from JALNZI010000128.1 coordinate 526, forward strand.
GGTTTTATGCGCAGGCTGACGACCATTAAAAGATGTGTTGATAATATTTATAAAGTTTGGCCTCCTGAAAGAAGCAGTTTATTATCAAAAGAAGAGAGGGAGGATGTAACCATTAATTTACAGGCTTTTATCTTTAATATTTATGGCAGTATTGAAAACTTACGTTCAATATTCTATAAAATAAGAAATAAGATAAAACATGAGTATGCTAAAGAATTAGAAGATTACCTAGTTTCTGAGAAGTATATAACTTGGAAAGAATACTTGAATAATTTCAGACATGCACTTGCTCATAGAATTCCTTTATATATTCCACCCTTCGTATTGAGCCCTGAGGAAACTAAGAAATATTATGATTTAGGGGAGCAAATGAAAGAAGCTTTGCAAAAAATTGACCTTTCTCAATATGAACGAATAGAATGCGAACGAGATGCTTTAGGGAAAATATGTCCTTTAATGACACATTCTTTTTCCGAAAAAGCGAAAGAAGTAGTATTCCATGCTCAGATTATAGCTGATTTTAATACGGTTATTAAATTTGCAGATAAGATTAAAATAGGCGTTCTGAATTTATAAAAGGAATAGTGTAATTTTATTTAGCGTATGGCTTGGCTTGTTTCTAAGCAGGGCGTTTGCAGGCCGAGCGGGCAAGGTTACCCGGCTACATGCGAAGTAGGTAGAGCGAGGCCGAAACCCGAGCGAAGTTTGACACGCCGGGGCAAACGAGCGTCCCTGCGGGAAACAAGACAAGGCAGACGCGTTAAAGAATTATGATAAAATTTGTAAATTTGGTTATTGGGGGTGCGGCGGGGACAGTTGCCCGGTATTTATTAGGCGGCGCTGTTTATAGATTTACGGGAACCAACTTTCCTTATGGAACCCTGGTGGTAAATATCGGTGGTTGTTTTATTCTTGGGGTATTAGCCGCTTTGTCGGATAAGAAGTTTATGCTTAGTCCGGATGCGCGATTGTTATTAATGATTGGCTTTTGCGGTGCATTTACCACATTCTCAACCTTGATCTTTGAGACGGATAGCTTGGTCAGGAATGGTCAGATGATTAGGGCATTCGGGAATGTCTTTGCCAGCATAATCTTAGGTTTCTTATTATTCAGACTAGGAACTTTTATAGGAGAGATAATATGAAGATTCCCGCAGATGGCAAGTTATTAAGGATTTTTATCGGTGAGGCGGATAAATGGGAGGGCAAGCCGCTTTATGAGGAAATTATTCTTTTAGCCAAGAAGAGCGGCCTGGCCGGAGCCACCGCGATCAAGGGGTTTATGGGGTTTGGTTGTAAAAGCCATATGCATACCTCAAATATCCTGCGGCTTTCCGAGGATCTCCCGATAGTTGTTGAAATAGTGGATAGCGAAGAAAAAATTAATCAGTTTATCCCGCAGCTTGATATAATGGTTAAAGAGGGTTTGATTACTTTGGAAAAGGCAAATGTGATTATGTACCGGGCTTAAAGCAAAAGGAGAAAATTAATATGCAGATGCAGAAGGATGTACATTTAACAGGTAAAGATTTAACCCAAATGGTTCAGCTCAGGCCGCAGGATGTGGGCAAATATGCGATTGTCCCGGGGCCAAGGGACCGGCTGGATGTTTTAATGAAGAAGCTTGAAAATCCGGTGAAGAATTTTTCCTTTATGGAATATACTATGTACACCGGTAATTATGAAGGAATTAAGGTAACCGGGATCAACGGCGGCAGGTTCTCAACCGATACCTCGATTACTACAGAAGTAATGTGCAATGCCGGTATCCCGAATATCATCCGGGTTGGCACTTGTGGTTCGCTTGATGACAATATCAAAGTAGGGGATTTGTTTATCGTGGATGAGGTCATCCGCGGAGACGGAGTTACTCCTTATTATGTGGATAAAGATTTTAAGACAGTCAGCGATAAGGGTATATCGGACTTGTTATTTAACATTGCTAAAGATATGGGGTTAAATGTGCACCGCGGGAAAGCCTGGACCACCGACGCATTATTGCGCGAAACGCGCGAGATTGTGGAAGCCAAGCGCAAGGAAGGGGCAAGAGCCGTAGATATGGTTTCTTCAACCCTGCTGACTATTTGCCAGACATACAAGATCAAGGCAGGATCAATTTTGGCAGTCAGCGATAACGTGATTACCGGGGAGATGGGTTTTATGAACCCGCTTTATTATATGGCGGAAAGCAACCTGATCAAGATTGCCCTGGAGGCAGTAAAGAAAATGGAAGGTAAATAACCTATGCTGAGGTATTCACCGCTTTTCTGGCCGATTCAATTAAAAGGCAATGTGATCTACATCCTTGATGAGACAAAATTGCCGCAAAAAGAAGTTTATCTAAAGGCAAAGAATTATCTGGAGGCAGCCAAGGCAATTAAGGAGATGAAGACTCGGGCAGTGGGCCAGGTGCTTTTGGTAATGTATACCTTTATTTTGAGCAAGCGGCAGAAAGTTAATTTGGAAAAGGTGGCTAAGGCGATTAATGCCACACGTCCGACATTGGCGTTTAAGGTTTTAACGGATATGGTTTTGGGTTGGGATAAGAGTAGCGCGCCATTAGAGAAATGCATCTTGGGTTTTCTAGAGATGCTTAAGGCCGGCCGCATACAACAGGCCAGGGATATGGCCAATTTACTTAAAGACGAGGATGTCATCCTTACGCATTGTAATGTTAGTGGATCAATGCCATTAATTGCTCAGTTTGCCAAAGAGCAGGGCAAAAGAATAAGTTTTTATGTTACCGAGACCCGGCCGTATCTACAGGGATCGCGCTTAACTGCCTGGGAACTGATGCGTCAGAAAATCCCGGTGACCATTATTACCGATAATATGGTGGCTTATTTGTTGTCGTTAGGAAAAGTGACTAAAGTGATTGTTGGCGCTGACCATTTAACCCAAAACGGGGATATTGCCAATAAAATCGGGACTTATCAGATAGCGGTCGTGGCCAAATATTTTAAGGTTCCTTTTTATGTTTTATGCCCTCCGCCGTCAAAATTAAAAAACGGGAAAGAAATCAAGATTGAGATCCGTCCGGATGATGAACTTAAAATCTATCAAGGTATTCGGCTTGCGCCAAAAGAAGTTAAAGCGTATTATCCGGCTTTTGATGTTACGCCTGCAGGTTTAATTACTAAACATATCTACTTAAAGGTGCGGAATGTCTGAACAGGATTTGAGATTCGAAATTATCGAAGTTGGAAAGCGGCTTTATGATGCGGGCCTGGCAGTGGCTAAATCCGGGAATTTGAGCGTGAGAGTTGATGCAGAAAATATCTTAATTACTGCCAGCGGCACATTTCTGGGTCAGCTTAAAGAAGAGGATATTGTTAAGGTTAATTTAGCGGATGCAAAATTTTCCGGAGATATCAAACCAAGTTCGGAGCTGCCCTTGCATAGTCTGGTCTATAAGAATTTTCCTGCCCAGGTAGTTGTGCATTGCCATCCTCCTTTAATCAACGGGTATTTTGCGGTTGCTGAAAAGATTAAGGCTATGAGTTTTGAAACTAAATTTTATCTCGGGGATATTCCGGTAATCCCCCAG
>JALNZI010000129.1 GCA_023229385.1 Candidatus Omnitrophota bacterium
CGGCCGGGCGTTTGAAATTGCCGTAATCAAAGTGGATTTTCCGGCATTGGGAAAACCTATTACCCCGACATCAGCCAAAAGCTTTAAATCCAGAATGACTGTTCTTTGCTCACCCGGTTCTCCCGGAGTTGCTTCTTTGCGGTGCCAGTTGCCTATGCCGCCTTTTCCGCCTTTGGCGATAATTACTTCCTGGCCATCTTCACTTAAATCACGCAAAATGGCACCTGTGGCAGAGTCTTGAATAATCGTCCCCAGCGGAACACGCACGATTATATCCTCAGCAGCCTTGCCTTTCTTATGATTGCTGCCTCCATGCCCTCCATGACTACCAAAAAAATGCCGGTGATGCTGAAAATCCAGAAGCGTAAGCAGATTATGGTCGGCGCGAAAAATAATATCCGCGCCCTTTCCCCCGTCGCCGCCGTCAGCTTTTCCCTGACGCTGGTATTTATCGCGGTAGAGGCTTTTACACCCCTTCCCTCCGCTTCCAGCCCGGACTTCTATTTTAGCACTATCAATGAACACTATAGGCCCAAATCAATAGATTTAATTTTAATTTCAGTTAGCTGGGCACGATGACCTTTTTCCCAATGCCAATTCTTTCTGCGGCGGTATTTATAAGCCGTGGTCTTTTCACCTTTGGTTTGAGCCAAAACCACTGCTTCAACCTTGGCACCCTTAACATAAGGCTGGCCAACCTCAATGGTCTTACTGCTGCCAACCAATAAAACCTTATCTAATATAATGGTCTTTCCTTTTTCAACTGCTTCTTTGTTTACTTCAATAACATCATCCTTTTTCACGTTATACTGTCTTGCTCCAACTTCAACTATCGCATACATTTGTCTTCCTCCTTAAGGTAACTAAATACAGCTAATTTTGAATTATATATTATATATCCAATGAAATTAAGGGTCAAGTCCGATTTCTATTATAACTTAGGATATTTTGATGTCTTCCAGGTGCGCGGCTGGGTTGGAGATCAAATTGACTTTGATCCTGTATTTTCGCTCAATCGCGGTCAGGGCCTCCTTATCTTTTAAGATTTCATCAATCACAGGCGGTGCCAGAGTTACTGATGCCTGTTTTAAGGTTTTGCCCTTGAGATAACGCTTAAGCTCTTTTAAAGCAAAAATTCCCAGGGTTTGCGGTGAACGCAGCTTGCCTTTGCCCTTGCAATACGGGCAGGGATGGAAAGAAAGCATCTGCACAGTCTTGTGGATTCGTTCGCGGGTCATTTCTACTATCCCGAATTTAGAAATCCCTTCTATATCATATTTTGCCCGGTCGCATGACAAGGCTTTTTTCAAAATATTCAGCAGTTCCCGGCGGTGGCCTTCGCGCTCCATATCAATAAAATCAATTACGATTATCCCGCCCAGATCGCGCAACACCAGTTGGCGGGCAATCTCAACCGCAGCTTCCGCGTTCACCTTAAAAGCCATCTCCTCCTGGTTTACCTTTTTCTTGAAACCGCCGCTGTTTACATCAATTACTACCAGCCCTTCAGTCGGCTCAATGATCAAGTAAGCCTTGGATTTCATATAAACATGGCTTTCAAAAATACGGTTAATCTGTTTCTCTACATCTTTAGCGCCAAAAAGGTCATCTCCCCGGTAAAGCTCAACTCTCTTACATAGATAACTTAAGAAAGTACGCATAAAATGCTGGATGCGGTAAAATTCCGGCTTGGAATCAACAATCAGCTTAGTCACATCCTCGGTAAAAGAATCCCGGATTGCCCTCAAGGCTAAATCATATTCTTCATAAACCAGGGCCGGCGCTTTCTTCCCCTGGGCAGTCTTTTCCAGCCGCTGCCATAATTTATAAAGGAACTGCGCGTCACGGGTCAATTCTTGAGCGGAGCGGCCACTGGCGGCAGTACGCACAATAAAACCTACGGGAGTAGGAAATTTAAGCCCTCTAAAAATATCGCGAAGCCGGCGCCTCTCAACTTCATCTTCAATACGCCTTGAGATACCTCCCTGTTTATCCATCGGCATAATCACTAAATACCTGCCGGCTAAACCAATCTGCGTTGAAAGCCGCGGGCCCTTAGTACCAAAAGATTCTTTGACTACCTGGACCAGAATTTCCTGGCCCTTTTTTACTTCCTTAATCGGAGTCTGCTGCGGGCTTTCCACAGATTCGTACGCGGATTCGATTTCCGATAAATACAGGAAGCCATTCTTAGGCAAACCGATATCTACAAAGGCCGCCCCGATTGAGGGCATTACCGCTTCAATCCTGCCCTTATAAATATTTCCGACGATGGTCCGGTCCTGCGGCCGTTCAATATGAAACTCCAGCAGCTGGCCGTCGTCTACTATAGCAACCCGTTTTTCCTGGGTTTCGGCATTAATTAAAATTTCCTTGGACATCTTTTACTTGTATCCCTTCTGGTAATTGTTTTTGCAGCCTATTTTTAAAATCTGCCGGCTCAACCGGAAATTTTAAAACTATGGAAGCTTCTTCGCTCTCGCTTTCTAACCCCAGTTTTAAAGCTCGTTTTAAGCTTAATTTAGGATGCGGGCTAAAACCCTCTGTCATCTTTAGAGGCAGCTCAGCCCGGCGCATAGCGCGCATAAATAGGCGCATCAGGTCTAAATGCGAAATATATCGCATCAGGCCTTTCTTAGAAAATATAAAGCTAACTTTGTACATACATTTATTTCATTTGCGCAAGCGGATTATCAGCCCTCTTCTCAGCCAATGTCCCTTTATTCAGCCTATTTTCAAGCTTAGCTATCGCCTCAGAAGAAAAATCGCTGTCTTTGATAATCCTGGCGGTAATAAAAATAAGCAGGTCAACTTTTTCCACATTGTCTTTATCCCGGCCGAATAATTTTCCCACCCACGGCAGATCAACCAAAAACGGAATCCCCACCTTTGTCTTGGTTTTAACATCCTTAAGCAGGCCGCCGATAACAATAGTCTCCCCGTCTTTAAGCAAAATCTGAGTCTGTGCCTCGCGCACATCGATTATAGGATACGTGGTAGTCGTAGAGTTCGTACCCACATAAGAAGTCGCCGTAACCGTAGAATTAGAAGAGGTTATACTGGGATGAATGATCATATTGATATAACCTTCCTGGCTGATCTGCGGCACCACATTTAAACGGATCCCAATCTCCTGATAATAATCCAGGGTCTGAGTAAGCTTTGAGCCGGTTGTAGTAGTATCAGAGGTAATATCAGCTTTTAATATCGGGGTATGATACCCTACCAGCATAGACGCTTCCTGGTTATCAAGAGTAAGGATACTCGGCGCGGATAATGTATTAGTGCCGCTATCGCTTTCTAAAGCATGGATAACCGCTTCAAACTGCGTGCCGGTTAATTTCTTAAACACAAACTCTCCGCCGGAAGTATAAGGATTAGCGGAAGTAAGCAGCGCCCCGGTAGTAGCGGTTCCCAAGGCATGGCCGCCGATAGCCTGAGTACCACTCTTTATGTTTTGCGTGGTAATTGCCAGGGATTCCGCGTTAGTAGCACTGCCTAAACCCCAATCAACTCCCAAATCCCTTAACTTTGTCTCATTTACTTCCATGAACTTTGACTCAACCAGCACCTGTTTAGGTTTTACATCAACCTTAGGCAGGATTACATTACGGATCCTATCCAGATTACTCGGGGTATCCGAAATAACCAACATTTTGGATTTTACCGACGGATCAAACTCCGCCTTCTTCATCACCGTCTCACCGGATGAGTTCTTCTCAAAAGATACAGTCTCGCTTTTTGGCTGCTCGTTAGGATTATTTTTTCCGGAATCCGAGCTGGCAACATCTTCTTTACCGATCCTGAATGTACCAAACTGCCAGCCTTTTTGGCCGCGGGCATACAACACGGAAATCTTTCCCCGCGGAGTAAGCAATGGGATAAGGATCTTTTGCGCGTCCTGCGCATCCAGGAATTTTAAAGTAACAATCTCTGTCTGTAAAGACTCCTCGGCGGCAATCTTGGCCACATTCTCAACCCGGGTAACCAGAATAACATTTCCCTGCTTCTGAGACCCAAAACCATAAGTCTTCAAAATAACATCCA
>JALNZI010000024.1 GCA_023229385.1 Candidatus Omnitrophota bacterium
CAAGGCAGCGGTTTTATCTTCTAAATTATACTCCGCCTCCAGTATCGCAAAGATAAATTCCAATAAATAGATCTGCCTTTCTTTGGAGGTAGCCTCATCCACGGCATCAAAGGCATTCTGCTGTAAATAGACAAAGTCAAAAAAATCACTTTTAAGATACTCGGTGTAATCGGCAAGCGAGGTTCCTTCCTCGCCGATAACCTTCATCATCTGGGCGATTTCGTTGCCGACTTTTAAGATTGACTGGTACCTTTCCTTGTATTCCGGCTTAACAAACCCTGCGTATTTACTCCAGCTAATCAGCGGATCAATAGCCGGATATTTCCTGGCATCTGATCGTTCGCGGGAAAGCCCGTGAAAAGCGCCGACAACCTTAAGTGTAGCCTGCGTTACCGGCTCCTCAAAATTTCCTCCGGCAGGGCTAACCGCCCCGCCGATGGTTACTGATCCGGTTAACCCCGAGCGCAGTTTAACTACTCCGGCACGTTCGTAGAAAGAGGCGATTCGGCTTTCCAAATACGCCGGGAAGGCCTCTTCTCCCGGGATCTCCTCGAGCCTGCCGCTCATTTCGCGCATTGCCTGCGCCCAGCGGGAGGTTGAATCCGCCAATAATAAAACATTAAGTCCCATCTGGCGGTAATATTCCGCAATCGTTACCGCAGTATAAACACTGGACTCCCGGGCCGCAACCGGCATAGAGCTGGTGTTACAAATAATCACCGTGCGGTCCATTAAAGGCTTCTGCGTGCGCGGGTCGATTAATTCCGGGAATGTCCTTAAGGTTTCCACCACCTCACCTGCGCGTTCACCGCAGGCAGCGATAATTACGATATCCACTTCAGCGTGGCGGCTGACTAATTGTTGTAAAACTGTCTTGCCGGCGCCAAAAGGCCCGGGAGTGCAATACGTCCCTCCCCGGTTAACCGGGAAAAGCGAATCGATCAGCCGCATTTTGGTAACCAGCGGTTCGCTTGGCCTTAATTTTTCCGCATAGGCGCGGATAGGTATTTTTACCGGCCAGATCTGCTGCAAAAAAACATCATGTAATTTTCCAGACTCGTCTTTTAGCTGGGCAACCGCCTGTTTTAAATTATATTTTCCCGGCGAAGCGATGCTGACAACCTCCAGGCTTCCGTTTAAACCAAAAGGGGCCATAATATAATGTTTGAAAATTTTCTCGGGCACAAAACCTAACCAGCTGCCTGCCAATACCTTATCCTGCGCTTTAACCAACGGCGTAAATTCCCACTGCGTCTCATCAGGCAGGGCCTCAAGATAAACCCCTCTTTTTAAAAAAAATCCGCATTTTTTGGCTAATGCCGGAAGAGGGTTCTGCAGGCCATCGAAAATCTGGCCTAATAACCCCGGGCCAAGCTCAACGGAAAGAAGTTCATTGCTAAATTCCACCATATCCCCTGCCTTTAGGCCCTGGGTACTTTCATAAACCTGCATCTCCGCCTGATTCTGGTGCACACGGATTACTTCGGCCTTTAGGCGCTCCTGGCCGTGGATAATATAAGCTACTTCATTCTGGATAATTTGGCCGCTAAGCTCGGCGGTAACCATGTTGGCGTTTACTTTAATTACTTTTCCGGTTCTTATTTTTTCCATAGTAAATTTAGTTTGAGACTACGCTGTTTAACAACTGTTCTTTATCCGCTGTTTGTATTCTTTCCCAACGCTCCAGGATTTTAAGCTTTAACCCGTAAATCAGTAAATAATCAAAATCAAAATAGTGCCCCAGACTTAAATCTTCCAGAAGATTCCATCTGGCCTGATCAAGAATCCTCTCCGCCTCCAATATCGAGGTGCTCCGGTAAGAAGCCATCGCTACATGGCTGATCCAGGCCTGCGGGGAATCCGGAAAACGCAGGAATTTTAAAGGATCAGTTTTCTTTCGGCCGGCCCGGGCACGCGCCAGTTCATTTCTAAGAGTAATCTCAAAATTAACCCATTGTTTAAAACTACTCCCCCAGGGGGCATCAGAAGAATAGCTGTTTTGCCCGCAGGCAAGGCGTAAAATTTCAACCTCTTTATCCGGCAGTAAATCCCTGCATTTGTTAAAAAATGATTCCAGGCTAAATGGTGGTTTAGCGGAAAAATTAAGCATCGGTAAACTGGAGATCAGGTACGTATAATAAGCAGGCATTTATTTGGCGTTTAAAATTTTATTTAGTTCCGGCCTTAAGGAACCAGAGATATAATCAGTCAGGGCCTGGCCGCTGAAATCAAAAATAGATTTACCGTCATCAAAACTAATAATAAAACCGCTATCAAGCCCTTCCGCGGATTTTAGCACCACTGATTTTTTGGTTTCTTCTACCAGCTGCTTGAGCATCCCTGATTCTAATTTATCTTTATCCTGCTGGCTTAAAGAAACAATGATCTGGCTGCCTAAAGAAAGCGGGGCATTTTTAATCAAAAACCCGATAATCTTCGCCAACTCTTCAGGGCTTAAAGCTTGACGTAAATCCGATTTAATTAACCGCTCCAACATAGCAATAATTTCCTGCCTTAAACTAATCAACAGGTCCCGGCCTGCCTGCTCTAAAGCTGCACGGGTAGAATCATCCGCCTTTTTAGCCTCGGTTTTTGCCTGCTCTACAATTTTTTCAGCCCGGGCTTTTGCCTCTGCAATTATCTTCGTGGCATCTTTTTCGGCATCAGCCTTTATCTGGGCCGCCTGGGTCTGGGCCACCTGAATGCCTTCTGTTTGAATTTTTGCGATTAAATCTTTAATTTCCTGCGCCATATGGAACACCCCCTGGGATTCTTATTTAATGACATCCCGCCGAGCGGGATAAATCTCCTAACATTTTTTCTGTTTGCAGTAACGGCTCAGCCGCCTTTAAAATCGGCCTGCCGATTACCAAGAAATCACTGCCGGCTTTAACTGCCTGGCTAACCGTAGCTACCCTTTTCTGGTCATCCTCTCCGGAAGCATCCGGCCGGATCCCCGGGGTAACCATTATAAAATTATTTTTAATTTTGCGGCGCAACATAGCGCCCTCTTGCGCGGAACAAACTACTCCATCTAATCCGCAAGCTATCCCCTGCTTCGCTAATTTCAGAACCTCTCGGGAGTTAGTTTTTTGGCTGGTTAGAACCGTAACCCCAATCAATAAAGGCGGGGGATTCTTTAATGCCCTTGCCTGCTCTTTAGCTGATACTACCGCTGCTTTTAACATTTCCTGTCCGCCGGAAATATGCAAGGTGAGCATTTTTACTTTAAGCCTTACCGCGGCAGCCACCGCTTGAGCGACGGTATTGGGAATATCAAAATACTTGAGATCCAAAAAAACCTCAGCGCCTTTTTTGTGCAACAGATCAATAATCTTTGGACCATATGCCGTAAAAAGATGGCTGCCGACCTTAAAAATTTTTATCTTGGGATAAAGCTTACCCACAAAACTCTCGGCCTCTTCTAACGTATCCACATCCAAAGCCAGAATTATCTCGGGGGAATTTAATCTTTGCATGCTTGTAATCTTCCGGTGATATTACTCAAATTCGCAATATTGTTATCCGCCATATACTGCCTTAATCCGGAAATAATTTCTAAACTCGCTTTCGGATTAAGAAAATTCGCGGTGCCCACGCTGACAGCGGTAGCTCCGGCGATAATAAACTCCATGGCGCTTTCCGTATCCATTATACCACCCATGCCGATTATGGGAATCTTAATCTTATTATAAACCTCCCAAACCATCTTTACCGCTACCGGCCTGATTGCCGGGCCGCTTAAACCGCCTACCCAGGATCCAATCCTGGGAGCACGCTTATATATATCTATGCTCATGCCGGTAAGCGTGTTAATTAAAGCTACGGCATTACTGCCTGCCTCTTGCGCAGCTAAGGCAATCTCTGAAATGGAAGTAACATTAGGAGACATTTTGGTAATTAAACATTTACTAGTAAGTTTGCGTACCCCGCTGACCAGCGCGAAGGTCTCCTCGGGATCTTGAGAAATTAATTTATCTTTTTGTAAATTGGGGCAAGAAATATTCAGCTCAATCGCCGAAACCGCAGCCATTTTATCCAGTTGACTAACCAAGACAGAAAACTCTTCCGGACTATCTTCTGCGGCAATACTTACAATAACCGGAATACCCAGCTTCTTTAAAAATGGCAGCTTTTCCCTTATAAACACACCTATACCGGGATTCTCTAATCCGATAGAATTAAGCATACCCGAAGGGGTCTCGCATGTCCGCGGAGGAAGATTGCCGGGCCGCGGCTTTACAGTAATAGTTTTAGTAACTATAGCCCCCAGTTTCTTTAAATCGATTAATCCCTTAAACTCCTCGGCATAACCAAAAGTTCCGGAGGCAACCATTACCGGATTCTTCAAATCAAGATTCCCGATATTTACGCTGATATCCGGTTTAATATTTTTTACCAAATTAACTCCTTGCCCAAGAAAACCGGGCCATCCTTGCAAACTCTTTTATATCCTGCCTTGGTCGGTACAACACAACCTAAACATGCACCAAATCCGCAAGCCATGTGCCTTTCTAACGAAAGCTGGCTGGGAATATTATTTTCACAGGAAATTTGGGCAACAGCTTTTAACATTGGTTGCGGTCCGCAGGCATATATGTTTATCGGCCGATCCGCCGGGGATTCTTTTGATAAAATTTCTTTTAAAAGATCTGTAACTTTGCCCTTAAACCCAAGAGAACCGTCATCAGTAGCGATGATTAATTTACAGCCTAGGGCTTTGAACTCCCGCGAACAGAGAACCTGTTCTTTTTTCCTTGCTCCGACCAAAACCAGCGGACTGAAGGATTTAATCTTCTCGGCTAGAAAAACTAAAGGCGCCACCCCCATCCCTCCGGCAACTAAAACAACCTGGGTAGAATCCGCTTTTGCGGTTTTGCGGAGATATTCAAAACCATTGCCCAGGGGACCGATAACATCTAAAAGATCACCGGGTCTTTTCTCAGACAAAATCTGCGTACCTCTGCCAACAACTTCATAAAGAAGCTTTACCCCCGCCTTGTTTACTTTATGAATGCTGATCGGTCTTCTTAATAACGGATCCGTTCCATAATTAACCTTAACCTCGATAAACTGCCCCGGGACGGCGTTTCCGGCAATTAACCCGGATTCAAACTCTAAATGCCAATAATTGTTTTTGAGTTTTTTATTGGAAATTATTTTAGTTTTTATCTGCAGCTTTTCCATCTCTTTTAGTTGTCCAATGACTTAATAAGACTATGAAAATTATAAATAAAACAAAGGTTAGAAATAACCACAGAGATTGCCGGATGTAAAAACCAAACCCCTCTTTGGTGATATCTTCCCAGGATTCTACTAACAGCGTCAGTAAAAGAAGTGCTAAAATTGAACCGATTTCTTTTTTAAACCAGGATAACTTGATTGGTAAATATTCGCTTATATCCAACTTGGTTATCGTAAATAATGACGGCAGTATACGCGGCACCCTTTTACAATAATCTTTATATGATTCAAGAAATACGGACCAAAGTTTCTTTTCTTCTTTATATATAAGCATTATATAACGGATAACAAAAACTATAATGAAAATTACCGCTGCCCACCATTTAAACACCGCCAACACCACACCCAAACCGATTAAGAGTATGCCCAGGTACATAGGATTACGCACAATCTGATAAGGACCGCCCTGGATTAATGCCTGGCTTTCGCAAGAATGCTCTGCTTTATAGCCACGGGCGGAAACCCGGATTATCTGGCCCAGAAGAATACAGGAAAATCCCAGAATTTCCACATACTCTTCGATGCCGCCGGAAATATTGTAGCGAAAGAAAACTCTGGGGAAAAATACAACTATAATTGCCGCACAACCCATAATAATTCCGTTGATCTTAAGTCGTCTTTTCATGATTTACCTTTGGCACTTGGGACAAAAATATGTGCCTCTGCCTCCTTGAGTAATTTTTTTAATTATACTATTGCAAACAAAACAAGGTTGACCTTGCCTGCCATAAACACGATGGAACTTAACATAATCTCCCTGCTTACCAGAAAGCCGCACATAGTCATCGATAGAAGAACCGCCGTGTTTAATCGCGCTCTTTAACACTTCTCTGATTTCTTTATATAACGCTTTCTTTTCTTCTTCGTTTAAACTTTGTGCGGACCTGTCCGGATTAATTTTGGCCCGGAATAAGATTTCCGCCGCATAGATATTACCGATCCCGGAGATAAACGATTGATCCATAAGCAAGGGCTTGATCCTGGTTTTCTTTTTAGAGAGCATATCCTTAAACCCGCCATAAGTCAAATCAAATGGTTCAGGACCAAGCCCCTGAATAAATTTCATTTTCTTCCAGGCATCAACTAAACGTAATTCCCCAAATAGACGCTGATCATTAAAATTCAGGGTTTTGCCTCCGGAAAGCTGAAAAGCCACCCGGCTGTTTTCAGAACCGCCGGGATTACCCAGCTTTTGGCTGAGTACCAATTGCCCGGTCATTTTTAAGTGTATAGTCAGGAAGGAGCCATTCGATAATTCTAAAATCAAAAGCTTGCCCCGGCGTAAGATATTTTTTATAGTCAGGCCCTTAAGGGACTTCTCAAATACGGCAGGCGATGGCTCCCGGATCACAGCAGGATTATGCACGCAGACCCTGATGATTTTTCTACCCAGGATTGTCTTTTGTAAATCTCTTTTAATCGTCTCTACTTCCGGCAGCTCCGGCATATTCTCGTCCTATTTAATCTTCTTGCCTTTAACCTTGTGATACTCCTGTAATGATTTTACGCTCAGGTCTTTCTTCATGAACATCTCAATCCCGTTTACCGTTGCCTGGGCTCCGAAAATCGTAGTGGTGTAAGGTATGTTATAAAGAATTACCTGAGAACGTATTTTTACCTCATCCTGACGAGGGATCCTTCCGGATGGCGTGTTAATAACCATCTGGATCTTGCCGTCTTTCATTAAATCCAGTATATTCGGCCTGCCTTCGGTGATCTTAGGCAAGACCTTGGCCGGAATATTATTTTTCTCCAACACTGAAGCTGTGCCACTTGAGGCAAAAAGATTAAATCCCAAATCTTTTAGTTTTTTCGCAATGGAAATCACATCTCTTTTATCCCGGTCATGCACGGAGATAAAAACATTGCCTTTCTTGGGGATCTTCTGGCCTGCGGCAATCTGGCTTTTAATATAAGCGCTGGAGAAATCTGTATCAATACCCATAACCTCACCGGTAGATTTCATCTCCGGGCCTAACATTACATCTACCCCAGGGAAGCGGTTAAAAGGAAAAACCGATTCCTTAACTGCCACATGTTGGGGGATCAGCTCCTCGGTAAAACCTAAATCTTTTAGTTTTTTCCCCAACATAACCTTAGTTGCCAATTTTGCCAGAGGCACACCAATAACCTTAGAAACTAAAGGTACAGTGCGTGATGCCCGCGGGTTAACTTCCAGTATATAAACCTTGGCATCTTTAACCGCATACTGCACATTCATTAAACCGATGATATTAAGTTCTTTGGCCAAACTATAAGTAGCCTTCCTTATTTTCTCTAAGATATCCGGAGACAGGGTATAGGTAGGAAGAGACATAGCCGCATCCCCTGAGTGGACTCCCGCCTGTTCAATATGTTCCATAATCCCGCCGATAACAAAGTCTTCGCCATCTCCGATTAAATCCACATCGATCTCAATAGCATCTTCAAGAAATTTATCTATCAGGATAGGATGCTCACCGGAAACCTCGGCTGCCTCCTTAATGAATCTTTCTAATAATTCCGCGTCATAAACAATCTCCATAGCCCTGCCGCCCAGCACGTATGACGGCCTGACTAATACGGGATAACCAATATCATTTGCTACTTTCTGCGCCTCCTCAAAAGTGAAGACTGTGCCGCTATTCGGCTGCAACAGCCCTAATTTATCAATCATCTGCTTGAAACGTTTACGGTCCTCGGCAATATCAATACTTTCAGAACTAGTTCCTAAGATATTTACTCCCGCCTCCCGTAAAGACACTGCCAGATTAATCGGGGTCTGGCCGCCGAATTGTACAATCACCCCTATTGGCTTTTCAATTTCAATGATATTCATAATATCTTCGAATGTAAGCGGCTCAAAATAAAGCCGGTCAGAGGTATCATAATCGGTGGAGACTGTCTCCGGGTTACAATTAACCATTATACTATCTACGCCCTCCTCCTTAAGCGCATAGGCCGCATGACAGCAGCAATAATCAAACTCAATACCCTGGCCAATCCTGTTAGGGCCGCCTCCCAGAATGATCACCTTCTTATTCTTGCTTGGCCTGGCCTCATCCTTAGTTTCCTGGGTTGAATAAAAATACGGCTGCTGGGCATTAAACTCTCCGGCACAAGTATCAACTAACTTATAGACTGGTTTTGAATTACTTTTTTTATGCAATTGCCTCACTTTTTCCTCCTTGGTGTTGAGCAGAAAAGCAAGCTGGACATCGGAAAACCCGTCTGCTTTTGCCTGCACCAATAACTCCTGTGGTATATTTGGCTCGTCTTCCATCTTCTTGTTTTTATAACGCTTGATTTCCTCTTCCCGCTCCACCAGCTGTTTCATATTGTCAAGAAACCAGCGGTCAATATGGCTTAATGCGTAAATTTCATCAAGGCTTAAGCCGACCTTCAAGGCATAACGGATATAAAAAAGCCTCTCATCATTAGGGGTAAAAATCTTGTCTTTAATTTGTTTAATCAAAACGCTATCCGCGTTTTTAAGCATTTCGTCGCTGATCTTATCCTTGCCGTCAGCACCAAAACCATACCGCTTTATTTCAATTGAACGTATGCCTTTTTGCAGGGCCTCTTTAAAATTCCGTCCGATAGACATTGCTTCTCCCACGGCCTTCATCGAAGTATTCAGTACCCTTTCAGCATATGGGAATTTTTCAAAAGTAAACCTGCAGATTTTGAATACGCAATAATCCACTGTCGGCTCAAAAAATGAAGTAGTTTTGCCGGTAACCTGATTCATTACTTCGGGCAATGTCAGGCCTATGGCTAACTTTGTGGCAATCCTGGCAATAGGTATCCCTGTAGCCTTTGATGCTAAAGCCGAAGAGCGGGAAAGCCGGGGGTTTACCTCGATAATCACAATCTTGCCGTTGTCCGGATTCTGGCCAAACTGAATATTGGCCCCTCCGCCGGATATTCCGATCTTGCGGATAATTTTCTTGCAAAGGTTAACAAAATTAGCATACTCCTCGGGTGTCAAGGTTTGGGCAGGAGCGACAACAATACTGTCTCCGGTATGCACGCCCATAGGATCTACGTTTTCCATGGAAGTAACCATAATCACGTTGTCCGCGCAATCCCGCATTACTTCAAATTCAATCTCTTTCCAGCCCAAAACAGACTGTTCCACTAAAATCTGATGCACCGGACTAGCCTCAATACCCTTGGCCAGAAAAACTTCCAGCTCTTCTTGATTATATGCTATAGCCCCTCCGCTACCACCCAGGCAATACGCCGGGCGCAGGATTAAAGGAAACCCAATATCTAAACCAATTTTCATTCCTTCTTTAACAGTTGTAGCAATCCCGCTTCTAGGGGTATCAACCCCAATCTCCTGCATCGCCTTTTTGAAAAGATCCCTATCTTCAGCGCAAGAAATAGCATCTACAGAAGAACCTATCGATTCAACTCCGTATTTTTTAAGAACCCCCTGCTTCATTAGGAAGAAGGCGAGATTCAACCCGGTTTGGCCTCCAAGCGTAGGTAATATGGCATCCGGTTTCTCTTTAGCAATTATTTTTGTAAGCACCTCTATAGTAAGCGGCTCAATATATGTAACATCCGCCATTCCGGGATCGGTCATAATTGTTGCCGGGTTAGAATTTACTAAAACAGTGCGATACCCTTCTTCCCTCAAGGCCTTGCACGCCTGAGATCCGGAGTAATCAAACTCACATGCCTGGCCGATAACTATCGGCCCGGAACCGATTATTAAAACCTTTTTTATATCTTTACGCCTTGGCATATTTATCTCCTAATAGTTTATTAAATTTAACCAATATCGGATTCACCTGGTCGAAACCAGCAGATACCGGATTATACTGCACACCGATTAACTTTAAACTTTTACTCTCTATCTCCTCGGGAGTATGGTCATTTAAATTATGGGCAGTAACCTTTAACCCTTTAACCTTACATAATGCATCATAATCCATAACATACCCATGATTTTGAACAGTAATTTCCCCTTTAAATGAACCCGGCCTGGCTAACGGGTAATTTGCACCCCGATGCCCTAATTTTAACCGGGTTAACCCTACTCCTAAAGCCGATGCTAAAACCTGACAGCCTGTAGCAATCCCGATCATCGGTAATTTACCAATAATCGGTTTTATGTTCAGCGCCACCTGTTTCAGCCCCGGATCATTTTCCGGACCGTTTGAAATAACTATTCCCTTAGGGTTGATTGATAAAATTTGTTTTGCGCTGGCATTATAAGGGAAAATATTTAAAGAGTGGCCCAATGTTTCTAATTGTTTTAACAGCCCATTAGTTACACCCAGGTCTAAAACCGCCAATTTCTTTCCCTTGCCTAAAATCTTCTGCCTGGAAACGGATACTTCCGGCAAAAGGGTTTGTTCAGGCTGTTTTTTAATCTGGTTTATCTTTTCTACTAATTTCTTAACCTCAAGCGTCTTAGTAGAAATTATTCCCAACAGCGGGCCTTTTTCCCTTAAATGTACAGCCAGGGTGCGGGTATCCAGGCCATGAATTGCAAAAGCATTTTTTTCTTTTAGAAAATCATCCAGGCTTGACTTTGCCTGAAAATTAGAATAAATCCGACTCATCTCTTTAACCACCAGGCCGCTTACCCAAACCTTAAGTGATTCATTAAATTTAGGGGCTGTTCCATAATTACCAATTAAAGGATAAGTAAGTACAAGGATCTTCCCGGCATTAGCTGGATCGGTGATCATCTCCTGATATCCCACTACAGCAGTATTTAAAATTACCTCTCCGAAGCATTCTGAGCTTAAATCGCTATTTGCATTAAAACTTTTACCATCTTCTAAAACTAATATTGCCTTCATGGCTTAACCTCTCCTATCTGCCTTATTTGTTCTACTTGAACCGGCTTAAACCAGAATATCAACCACTTTAATTACTTTTTCAGCTATTTTATGGTATATTTACTCCACATCTCTTAAATTCGCCTTTTTACCTATCACTTATTGCGCCTGGCAGGAATCAAGCACCTTACAGCTTTGATTTAGCGAAGTCCTGCCGAGTTTACGAGGCAGGGTGAACCGTAACCAGACTTCCTACCATTGTTTTATTGCGCCTGGCAGGAATTGAACCTGCACCACCAGCTTCGGAGGCTAGTGCTCTATCCGTTGAGCCACAGGCGCGTTATTTCTTAGAACAGATCGAGCTGCTGTTCATGTTTTGCTTCAGGCTCGTCTTTGTCAAATATTGAGATTATCCCGTATTCTCCATCATAACCAGGTTTTATATTTATTCTTCCGGTACGCATCCTCATAATACCCTCAACAACTTTAACCGGCAGTTTTTTAGATAAATCCTCTCTGGAAGCTCGCATCAATATATCAAACTCTGTGCCAAAATTTACTAAGTAGCTTCGATAATCTCTTTCTACTCCTACACTAGTCTTGGCAACGCCTTTTGTTTCCGCAATTATCTGATCCAGCGAAACAAGATTTTTAAAAGGTATGGCATTATCCGGAACAAACCCTTCAGCTCGATCGGCTAATTTCTCAACCCGGTTAGCTACTCCCACAGTGACATTTTTACCGCATTTGGGGCATTTACCGTTATGCGCTTTGGTTTCTTGAGGGGACCAGCGAATACCACAAAGCCTGTGACCGTCAAAATGATACTTACCTTCTTCAGGAAAAAATTCTATGGTATAAAGAAATCTCTTTTTATCCTTTGTTTTTAAAACCTCTCTTATGGTTTTATAATCCAGCTCGCAATTAAAGACATTTGCCTCGCGGCCGATCCTGGAGGGAGAATGCGAATCGCTGTTGGAAATCAGAGTAAACCTGTCTAAAGCGCTCAGGCGCCAATTCATTGTCGGGTCACTTGAAAGGCCGGTCTCCAGCGCAAATATCTTTTCCGTTTGGGCTTCAAAACAATCCTCGATCTTATCAAAACCCGACATGGAGCCAAATACCGAAAACCAAGGGGTCCAGATATGCCCGGGAACAATCATGCAGTTTTCATCAATATCAAAAACAATACGCGCCAGTTCTGCGGCATCCAAACCTAATATCGGACGACCGTCGCTAGCCAGATTACCTATTCTTCCCAGCCTCTCATTGATCTTATCGACGCTTTTGAATGAGGGACTGAAAATTAAATTGTGAATACGGTAAGTCCGCCCATTCTTGGAATAAATACTGCTTACCTCGGCAGTAAGCATAAAATATATACCTGCGTGCTTATATAAACCATTCCCGCAATCTTCTAATGTATGCTTTAATTCTTCCAGCCAGAGATGATGCGTAAAATCGCCGGTACCCATCAGGGTAACGCCTTTTAATTTTGCCCACTCCGCCAAATGCTTAACATCCATATCGCGGCTGGTTGCCCGGGAATATTTAGAATGAATATGAAAATCAGCGATAAATTCCATTTTCTATTTTTTATACACTATCTTTCCGTTGCAAATTGTATAATCTACCATTCCTTTTAAGACGCGGCCAAGGAATGCAGAGTTTTTAGATTTAGAAGTCAGCTCATTTTTCCTGACCAGCCATTCTTTTTCGGCAGAAATAACTACTATATCTGCCGGCCTGCCTTGACCTAAAGACCCCTTATCTAATTCCAGGATCCGGGCTGGGTTAAAGCTAAGTTTTTCAAACAGGCTGCTCCAATCCATAAATTTTGTATCAATCAATTCAGTTATACTTGCGGCTAGCTCAGTCTCCAAGCCAACTACCCCAAATTCTGCGCGTTCAAATTCAATATCTTTTTCATTCTCCGTATGTGGAGCATGGTCTGAGGCGATAACATCAATTGTGCCATTCTTTAATCCTTGCTTGATTGCCGCTAAGTCTTCGGGACTCCTCAAGGGAGGGTTCATCTTCATATTTGTATCATACCCTAAAAGCGCATCTTCTGTTAAAGAAAAATAATGCGGGGCGGTTTCGCAAGTTACCTGCACGCCTTTCTTCTTGGCTTTGGAAATTATTTCTACTGATTGCCGGCAACTAACATGGGCAATATGCACAAACGAACCGGCCTTTTCTGCCAATTCAATATCGCGCGCCACTCTTTTATATTCTGACTCGTTAGAAATACCGCGCAAGCCCAGCCGCGTAGAATTAAAACCTAAGTTGATTACCCCTTTACCGGATATTTTTTTATCCTCGGAGTGGCAAATAGTCAAAATCCCGGCTTGCCTTGCTTTTTTAAATGCCTCAAGCATAAGCTCGCTATTATCAACAGAACAACCATCATCGCTTAAAGCACAGGCTCCGCTTTTCTTTAAAATAGCAGCCGGGCTTAATTCTTGGCCCAAACGGCCCTTGGTGATAGTACCACAGACAAGCACATTTATTTTAGCATCCTTACTAATTATCTCTTTTAGCAGTCTGATATTTTCCGCGCAATCCATGGCCGGATTGGTATTAGGCATAGCCAAAACCGTAGTTACTCCGCCCTTAGCAGCAGCGGCTGTAGCAGTAGCTACTGTTTCCTTATCCTCCCTGCCGGGCTGGCGTAAATGCACATGCATATCAACAATCCCCGGGCCGACAATTCTACCTGTGACATCGATTATACTATCTGCCTGTGTTTTAATATCATTGGCTACCCTGACGATCTTATTATTCTCAATTAAAATATCCAGAACAGCATCAATTTTATTCGCCGGATCAATTACCCTTCCGCCTTTAATCAATATACTCATACTTTTGCTTCCCTTGCCTGGGCCACTAAGAATAAAACCGCCATGCGCACGGCAATACCATTAGTTACTTGTTCTAAAATCACTGAATTCTCTCCATCCGCTACTTCGCTGGATATTTCAATTCCCCGGTTAATCGGCCCGGGGTGCATAACGATAACGCCTTTTTTAGCCTTGGCCAATCTTTCTTTAGTAATACCAAATTTTTTATAATAATCCAGTTGCTCGGGGAATGCCGCCCCTTCATCTCTCTCAAATTGCATCCTTAAGACATTTACTGCGTCGGCATCTCTCAGAACCTCATCGATATTGCTTGATGTTTTGACTCCGGTCTTCTCTATTCCAACCGGAAGCAGCATTTCCGGAGCGCATACAGTAACATTAGCCCCGAGCTTAGTCAGTCCCCAGATATTTGAGCGGGCTACCCGCGAATGCGATATATCCCCCACAATAGCCACATTTAAACCTTTGATTTTTCCCAACTTTTCTTTTAACGTGAAAATATCCAGCAATGCCTGGGTAGGATGTTCATGCCAGCCGTCACCGGCATTAACTACGCTGATATCTAATGCGCTTGCCAGCATATTTGCCGCCCCGGAACAATTGTGCCGTATAATAATTATATCCGCCTTGAGCGCCTGAATATTCTTACCGGTATCGATTAAGGTTTCACCCTTTCGGACGCTTGAGGTTTCCGTGGAAATATTGATCACGTCAGCGGAAAGCCTTTTGGCGGCTACCTCAAAAGATACCCGGGTACGCGTAGACGGCTCATAAAAAAGATTTACTGCAGTTTTGCCGCGCAAGGCGGGAACCTTTTTAATCTCCCGGGTAGAAACCTCTTTAAAAGATTCCGCGGTTTCAAGGATCAGCCCTATTTCTTCCGGAGTCAGATATTCAAGCCCTAAAAGATCTTTTTTTGTCCAAGACATTAATCATTCTCCGCGATTAACACTTCATCATTGCCGTCAGACTCCTCCAGATGCACCTCTACTACTTCCTGCTTAGAGGTAGGTATGTTTTTACCCACAAAATCAGCCCGGATCGGTAATTCACGATGGCCGCGATCCACTAAAACTGCCAGCTGGATTGATTTTGGCCTTCCAAAATCAATTAGCGCATCTAAAGCTGCCCGGATCGTCCGGCCCGTATAAAGGACGTCATCAACTAATATTAATTTTTTATCATTTATATCAAAATCTATCTCGGTTTTACGCACCAAAGGCTGGCCCGAAGCCAGGGCCAGATCATCCCGATAGAGCGTGATATCCAATGCTCCGGCGGGAATATCCACACCTTCAATCTTTTTTATACATTCTGCCAGACGCCTGGCGATATAAACCCCGCGGTTTCTTATGCCTACAACACATAAATCCGCAGTACCCTTATTTTTCTCGATGATTTCATGGGCGATGCGCATAACCGAACGATTAATTGCTTCCTTGTCTAATATTTTGGCTTTTTCTTTCATGGTTTACCTATCTACCCTACACCCAGTTTTAAAAAATAGCCGGTACCTTGCTTTACTTGAAAAGCAAGCACGCCGCCTCTACGTCGTATGTCACTTGCTGTGCCAAAAAAATACCCCTGGCTTATTTTGCCAAGGGTTTATATTTTTTAAGATATCCTTATTATTCATTTTATTTGCCTTGCCAGCTTCACTGAGCTGGACTTAAAGGTTCCTACTTATTTCTTTAAATATACCACAAGCCGCGGTCTTGTCAAGCCCTTAAAATCTTCTTTCAAGCAGGATGGAAACACGGATGCCTGCTTAGAATCAAGCATCCACTTCATAAACAATCCTATTGACTATGTCTCTCTCATGCAGGATGGGTGCAGGTATAATTTTATTCTCAAAAAATACCGCGTTACCTTTTGAAATTAACGGAACCGGCATCTGGGGATGCCTTAACCAGTAGCGGTTTTCCAAACACTCCCTGCGGCAGTCCGCTACCGCATCTGGCAATAGACCCCTCCTGCATCTATGCGGACATGAACGCGATACGGTAATGTAACCAAAAGGCGTGTATAAAGAACAGCAGATCCCTCTGTCTCTGAATTCATCCAAAGATATCCCCTGCAGCAAATTGTCCAATTCGACGCGCTTTATCCCGTAATCTGACAAAAACGCACTAAAATATTCGTTAATCCCGCTTTTTCTGAACCTCTCCCGCACCAACTCGGGGAGCCTTTCAATAACCCCCATAATCCTCGGGCCTCTTTTTTGCTTATTCAACAGCCTTCCCAAAACTGGATCAAAAGGATAATTTTTTGTGATTTTCAAAAGGCCCCAGTCATTTATTACTATCTCCGCATCCGCCCTGCGTTGCGAGAGAAAATCGAACAATTTTTTATAACTTTGCAGGTTCTTGTCGGTACAAAAAGTCGTCAACAGGGTGAAGCCCAAACCTTTTCCAGCCGCAAAAGATAAAGCCCTGTTAAGCTCCTCTTCAGAGGGAATCAGGCGATCGCAAAACTCATTACCAAAATATATCCGCGAATGCTCAGTTCGCCAAAACTTAAAATCCGACAATCTGGAAATATGCAATGCTTTTTCCATAAATGCACAACACCTAAATTATCCGCGTCTCAATAATAACAATACTCCCGACCACATCCTTTTTCGGAACCAAAAAACTTTTTCCTCAACCTTTGAACTGCTTGTACAAACTCACTCCTGACAACGACAGAATCCAATAAACCCACGCAAGCCTTGATGAAGCGTATATCCCGGGTTTTATCTGAAGCCAAACACCTGCCCACAATCTTTAAAAACTTAATTCCCGCGGCGTTTAAATCATATATGGCACATGCCCCGCAGCTGTCCAGAAAACTGCGTGCCCTGTTTTCGTAAT
>JALNZI010000130.1 GCA_023229385.1 Candidatus Omnitrophota bacterium
GCAGCTGCTTGATTATACCGAAAGCATCTTACTGCAGAAGACCCGGGTGAAACTGAATTATGATTTTCATCCGAGTACGTATTATTATAATATGATTTTTTGGGCAACGCGCCTGGGTGAGCCGGGTTTTAAGAAAATGCTCAAAGCTATTAATTTCAGAGATACTCTTAATGCCGTATCCGGTATTTGTATTTTTATTATCCTTATCGGGGTAATCTGGAGGCGGAAAAATAAATATTTTCATCAACCAGCCAGCCTTATCGCTCTTCTGGCTACGAGTTTTTCCGCTATGGCTATCCAGGTAATCACATTACTTTCTTTTCAGATTATTTACGGGTATGTGTTTTCTAAGATTGGCTTTCTGCTTACAGTTTTTATGGCAGGTTTAGCCCTGGGCAGTTTTTGGATGGTAAAGTTAATGGGCAGGTTCAAAAAACATCTGAATACCGTGATCTTGATTAATTTTTTGTTTTGTATTTTATCGTCGTCTCTTCCGGTGATTTTCTTCTGGCTGTCAACTTCCAGCAAAGAAGCTGTAGCTTTTATAGGTGCAAATATTATGTTTCCGTTATTATCTGCTGTTATTGGTTTGTTTGCGGGGGTTCAATTTACCATAGTGAATAAAATATACCTGAATGACAGCCGGCAGGCAGGAAAAATTTCCGGATTGACCTATGCTATTGACCTGTTAGGTTCCTGCCTTGGCGCGTTACTGAGCGGTATTTTTTTGCTTCCTGTCCTGGGAATAACCTGGAGTTGTTTTACCATCGCTATAATAAATTTATCTGTTTCAGTGGTATTAAGCTTACCTAAATCCAAGGCCTTAATCTCTTGATATTTTACTTAGATAATGTATAATTACCTTGCCTGTGATTTTGAAGTTTTGATAAGTTTATGCGCGGGTGGTGGAATGGCAGACACGCAAGCATGAGGGGCTTGTGCCGAAAGGCTTGGGGGTTCAACTCCCCCCTCGCGCATTAATTTTTAGGGAAGGATGTAAACTTAAGCCCTATTTCCCTGGCGTTTATCTTTGACGTAATTGCTTTTTTCTGCACTCTTGGCCAGTTTTTTTAATTCTGCACCAATTTCGCCTACTTGCGCCACATGCGTGATCTCGCGCGTTTCATTAGTCACCACGCCTATAGATACAGAGAGCAGCCGGATTTTATGAATCTGGTTTTGCCGGTCATAGCCGACAATAAAACCATTATCTCTGTCTTCCTGGTTGTAGAATGCCGGAGAGATTTTATCAAAATCATGGATAATCTTTTCACAGATTTTATCCCCGATATCCGGGGTAGTTATGACTACAAAATCATCCCCTCCGATATGGCCTACAAAATCTTGAGGGTTGCCGTATTCTTTAGTTGCCCCTAAGAGTATGCGCGCTGTCTCGCGGATTACATCGTCTCCATGTTCAAACCCGTATTTATCATTGTAAGCCTTGAATTTATCCAAATCAACGTAGCAAACCGCAAAAGGTTTTTTTCTTTCAATGCATTTTGAGAGCTCATTCAGTATTGCTATGTTTCCGGGAAGGCGGGTGAGCGGGTTTGCTTCCAGGTCTCTTTGTGTCCTTCTTAAAACCATGCGTATCCTGGCCAGGAGTTCTTTCGGTTCAAAAGGCTTGACGATATAATCATCGGCCCCGGAGTCGATCCCGTCTATTTTATCGCTTATTTCACCTTTACCTGTAACCATGATTATCGGCAGGTGGGCTAATAACAAATCTCTTTTAATTAAACCGCACAGCTGTAAACCGTCCATTTTCGGCATTTTGTAATCCAGGAGGACTAAATCCAGGGGTTTGGAGCGGATAATCCCCAGGGCCTCTTCGCCGTTTCCGGCTTCAATAATATCGTAATCTTCTTCAGCTAAAGTGATCTTCAGCACATCTCTTATATCCGGGTCATCGTCAACAATAAGTATTTTTGTATTCATAGTTAGTTTAAGCAGCGTTCAGGGTAAAACTGAATGTTGAACCTTCGCTAAGTTTGCTTTTTACCCATATCCTTCCCTGGTGCGCCTCGATGATGTGCCTGACGAGGGCAAGCCCCAGGCCGGTGCCTTTTACCTCCTGATTAATAGCGTTTTCAACCCGGAAGAATTCCTGGAATAATTTTCCTTGAGCGTCTTCGGGGATGCCAAAACCGGTATCGCTGACATCGATTTGGATTATCTTGCCTGAGCGGTGCGCGTTTATGCTGATTTTTCCATTTTCCGGCGTAAATTTTAACGCGTTACCGACCAGGTTGATAAATACTCTTTCTATCTGGCTGCGGTCGGCCAGCGCATTCCGGGAATCATCCGGTATATTAGTGCTGAAGGTGATATTTTTAGCCTTTAATTGTTCGGAAAGCAAATCCGCCACTTTATCGGCAATATATTTTAACTCCAGGCTTTCCAGTTTCATATTCACTTTGCCGGATTCAATCCGTGAAATATCCAGCAGGTCGTTTACCATATGCACCAGCTCGTCGCTGTGGCGGTTGATCTTTTCCAACCGGTTCTTTATCTCATCAGGTACTGCCCCTAATTTCCCGGCGAGCAGTATTGCCGCATATCCTTTAATTGAGGTGAGGGGGGTTCTTAATTCATGGGATACGCTGGAGATGAAATCACTTTTGCGTTTACTGACTTTACCGACTTCTTCCAGCGCCTGGCTCAACTGGTGTGTCCTTTCCTCGACTTTTATTTCCAGCTCCTGCTGTGATCTCCAGGTTTTCTCGAAAAGCCGGGCGTTGTCTAAAGTCTGGCCGATTTGATTGGCCAGGATAGTAATCAGTTCCTGTTCCCCTTCGGTTATACGAGTTTCAATGTTTTGGGTGCCCACAAAGATAAAACCCTGATCCCCTTCCTGGGCGAGTATGGGGCAAATAATAAATGAACGTACCTCGAAGAGTTGATTAATCCTGTCTTTGGTTAAGAAATCATCGGGGATAAATACGGAGGAGGCATTTTTACCGCTGCGGATTAAATCCAGATAGTAATCCTTATCGGTATTCACCGCGGTTTTTATTAATTCAGATTCGGCGTCTTCAAAACCGAGATTCAGGCATAGGTAAAACTCCCTTTTTAAATCATTCCATAGAAAGGCAAGGGATTTCTCAAATCCCAACTCTTCCAAATGCTCGCTGCTTATCTTTCTGAAAATCTGTTTTTCTTCCAAGGTAGTGCTGATATCCCTGGATAATTTCTGCAGGATATCCAGGCCGGATATCTTTTTGTCTAATTCTTCCTGGGTTTTATTTAATTCCATATCCGTGCGCATGATTAATTTAGCTTGTTCATCCATTTCCTCGAGGGATGCTTTTAGCGCTGCTACTTGTTTATCTTTTTCTTTTAGTTTTTGTGCCGCAAACAAGAATATGCCGAGGCCGGCAATAGCTATATAAAAGCTGATAAATATAAGATTTGGCATTTTATTGACCTCCTAAGGCCAGGATATTTATGCTTTGGTTGTGGAAGTAAGCCCGGCCAAGATAGTTTATGGATTTAAGCGGCGCCTGTTCGCCGTAAGTATATATTCCGATTAAAGGGGTATCTTCTCCGAATACCGATTTAATTATTTCCAGTTCTTTAGGGTACTGCCTGCCTAAAAGCGTAAACCGGGATGTGGAGTTAAAAATCATCACCAGCTTTGCTTTTTGTGCCCCGAGGCTTCTTTTTGCTTCTTCGCAGGAAGCAGCCGCGGCGGCAAGGCAGGAGTCTTTAGTGCCGATCATCAGCCGGATCGGGCTATCCTGGGGTATGTCCCCCTGAGTAACTATTGAGCCGTCACCTTTTATGGAAATGATATTGCGTAAAAGGTATTCTTTTTCCCCTTGCAGGTAAATGCCTATCGGATAAAAAATAGATATCCGCCGGAGCTCTTTAGCTAATTCCAAAGCGTCTTTAGCGAAATAATCTTCATAAAGTTTTACTGCCGGCTCATTGTTGATTTCTTTAATAATGTTTCCTTCAGATTTGGTAACGTAACGGATTTTTCCTAAAGCC
>JALNZI010000131.1 GCA_023229385.1 Candidatus Omnitrophota bacterium
TCAATTAATAAATCATCCCCCGCTGCCCAAGAAACCCCCGCAACAGCTAAAACTGCCAATACTGTTAGAAAAAACACCTTTTTCATTTCTTTCTCCTTCTATTTTCCCGGGTGCTGCGCAGAAGCGCGTACCGTCCTATCCAATTAAGACGGGTGCTGCTGTTTAAATGGTATTACCGGAGCAGTCCAGGGCGTTTGTTGGTTAATTACTGCGATCTCTAAAGGACAAACATTGGCCGGCACAGTCAAGGCAAAACGCACGGCATTTTCAATAGCTTCAGTAGTCATCAGGCGCGAGGTATCATTAGTAATCTCATGCAATTTCCCGGTCAAATCCGTGTCTGTTACTCCGGGTAATATGGAAGTAACTTTGATTCCTTTATCGCGCAGCTCCCAAAATAGCCCTTTGGAAAATGCCCTTAAACCAACCTTGAGCGAACTGTAAACAATGAAATTCCTGGGAAGCGGGTCGCATAAAGTGGAACCGGAAACCATATTAATGATCGCACCGCTCTTATTCTTGATCATATCGTTAATTACCAGCCGGATTAACCGAACATAACCCAAATAATTAGTGTGCGCTAATCTTTCAAAATCCTCAATCGGCTGATCCTGAAAAGGATACTGGCTGGATACCCCGGCATTATTAATCAGGATATCGATTTTACCGAATTTATCTTTAGCCGCCTTGACCAGATTTTCTAAATCCTCTAGTTTCGTTACGTCACAAGCAACCGGCAAAACTTCAACTTTATATTTTTTAGCGATCTCCTCTGCCGTCTCCTTCAAGGGGCCCAGGTTACGAGCACCAATAACTAAATTTATTCCTAAGCCCGCAGCGGTACAAGCCAAGGCTTTACCGATTCCCCGGCTGGCGCCGGTAACAATCGCTGTTTTTCCTTTCAGTTCAAAACTCATAGCACCCCTCCTATATTCTTATTGCTTACCAAACGGCTTAAATACAATAGAATTAACAAACCCAAACCAAAAACCAGGAAACCTAAGGTGAAACTCTTTTGCATAATTAAACCACCAAGGCTTACGCCAATACCTCCGGAGATAAAACGCACTCCGCTATTTAAGCTGGCTGCCTCATTTAAAAACTCCGCCGGTAAATCCGTAAGCATTGTAGATAATCCTACATGATTAAATGTCCAGCCCAGGCCCCAAATAATCATCACCAAAACAAGTAAACTTAAGGGTAACTTTATCAAAAGCGAGAAAATACTCAATACCATAAAGGCAATGCCTAAATTAACCACCTTTAGCCGGCCCATTGAATCAGCCAGGCGCCCTCCCCAAATCTCGCCGAATATCCCGCTTAAACTAGTCAGGGTAATCAACATGCTGATATAAAACTGGCTTAAATTTAACTGGGTTGAGAAATAAACTCCCAACCACTGCTGCACAGCATGATAAATCAAGCTTATGAGAAAGATATAGCTGAATATTTTAACAACTCTTTTATTTCGCAATGCCTCTAAATAACCCAGGCGGAAATTACCAACTTCTTCTTTAAAGCTGGGCAGGAAAATATACATAAAGACCCAAAGTATGAATCCACTTGCCGCGGGAATAATAAATATCAGCCTCCAGTTAATTATTCCACTAAGAAACAACCCCAATAAAGATGCGACAAATGTCGAACCAAAGAATAATCCAATGTAGCGTCCGCGGTTTGCTTCTTCCAGGCGCCGGGCGATTATAATCAGACCAAGCGGGATTACCGAGGCCCCAAACAACCCCATTATAAACCTGGCAACAAAAAGAGTGGCAATATCCTGTGACATTCCTGCCAAAAAATTAGCCAGGGAGAACAGAAATATACAGGATAACTCGACTTTGCGGGCATCAAATACGCGTACCAACGGTCCGTAGAAGAATGCCGCCAGGCCATAGGGAATCATATACAACCAGATAATCTTACCTACCACAAATTGAGAAAGAGCAAAATCAGCTGCAATAGACGGAATTAACGCGGCAGCGGCAGCAACATTAAAAGATAAAACCGCCCCTTCCAGGCAAAGGATCCAAAATGTAACTTTTTTCACTTAAGAGCTTCTTTTTCAATAATCTCTTTAAAGATTTTTAAATTATGCTGTGAACCCTCGTTTATAAAGCCTTCAACCTGCTGATCATTAAACTTAGCTTTACTGTCCATATGAAAATGCTGGATCCAGGTCAACTCAGTACCCTCGGGCTTAGGAGTATAAAGCCAGATAATCTTCATATACTCAAAAGGGAACTTCGGATCCTGGCGCTCGGCATAAGTAAAATAATTATCTTTAAAAAGCAGCCTCCAGGACTGCCAGGACTTATCATCTTCATCCGTGAGGCGAAAAACTATTCTGTTGGCCTCTTTCTTGACCACCTCAGCTTTTTTGTACTCTGTGCCGAATAACTCTGTCCAACGCGGGATATCATTGGATATATCAAATACCAAATCATAAGGCGCATTAATAATTATTGAATTACACGTATGCCCCATCTTCTCCTCCTAATATTATGCTCTTTTAGTTATATATTTATAAGGGATGGCTTGGGTTGATTTCGAGCTGCGGGGTACGGCGAAAAACAAACCAAAACAGACCATAATAAATTAATCTAAAAGAGCAACCACCCGGGCCCAAGCAGCCCCGGTATTCTTAATCCGGATCGGGAAACAAACAATTTTAAAACCAAAACCAGGAAGTTTCTCCAGGTTAGCCAACCTCTCTATATGGATAAATTCTTTCTGGCGGCCGTAAAAATGCGCCGGGTAAAATTTCTTAGGATCTTTTGTTTTCAAAAACTCACTTAACATAAATCTGTAAGGCCGGTCAATACCCATGGTATCCACCCCGAAAATCTTCACTCCGCAGGACAGCAGGAAATCAATAGCCGAAGGATCAACCCCTGGATAGTCTGAGAAATATTTTGGCCCGCCATAAAGTTTATCCGCTCCAGTATGCAGCAATACGATATCTAAAGGTTTAAGCTGATAATTGATTTTAGTAAGCGCTGATTTTATATCGTTCTCATTGATCGCCTCATCCGGTTTCTTATGAGTCAGATCCAGCTTTACGCCGTTCTGATAACAATATTCCAAGGGTATTTCATCAGCTGTCTTTGATGGCCGGTTTTCTGATTTTGAACCGTAATGAAAGGAGTAATCCAGGTGGGTCCCGATATGTACCGGGGCGTGAACAATCTCTAAAGACAAAAATTCCTCATCCGGCAGTTGTTCTTTTTTAACGATCCGCATGCCCAAAGCGTATTTTATCCTGCCCAGGATTGTTTTACCCATAATCACGCGGTTAAACTTAGCAACCCCGGACTTGTGAGATATGCGTTCAATATCCACCTTATGGACTTCAAAGGCCTTTTCGTCAATGGGTAAACTTAAGTCAATAATCTTCATTTCGTTAATTTTGACTGAATATTATTGGCAATATCGTTTATTGTCGAGTTCTTGGTTATCTCTTTAATATTGATTTTGACGCCGAATGATTTCTCCAAAGCAATTACGGATTCCACCATTTCAGTTGAATCAACCCCGATACTATCTTGTAGAGAAACATCGTCCTTGAGCTCTTCAATCTTTACTTTCAATAAATTCGCTAACACTTCCTTAACTTTATCCTTCATATCCTCATGCCTCCACATTATTAATATTTGCGGGTGACGCTGAGATGCTTCGAGCCAAATTTGGCGAGAAGCGCTCAGGCGGCAGGCTCCGCAAAATTTATATCTGTACTTCCCCTTTTGTCGCAGCTGCCTCCCACTTGCCGATGCCATCCATGACGTCCTTGAAACAAAGTTTGGCCAGCGGGTCAAAATTACTCTCCATAATCCGGTTAATCCGGCCGGGCTTTGAGAAAAACTCCCGCATGCACCATGAACCCAGGCGGCCAAGGTCTTCCGTAGTCAGATGATCCGTAGGAATTACCGGATGGAGAAAATCCCATTGGCTAAAGTCCACTTTTTTAGGATCAATCCAGTTTTTCTTCAAG
>JALNZI010000132.1 GCA_023229385.1 Candidatus Omnitrophota bacterium
AATTTGGAGATGCAGGGCAAGGACCTGGATTACCGTTACTCGGCGATAAAAGAGAGAATGATCTCAGCGTATAAAATCGACCTGGATGTCCTTGAGGATTTGAATAAAGAGTTGGATCAGGCAGCGCTAGCGAATGAAATAAGCGAGTTAAAAAGGAAGCTGGATTCTTACGGCACGGTTAACCTGGTGGCGATTGAAGAGTATGATGAATTAAAACAGCGCTATGATTTTCTTATCCAGCAGCAGACGGATCTTTTGACTGCCAAGGAGTCATTGCATCAGGCGATTTTAAAGATTAACCGCACGACAAAGCAGATGTTTATTGAGACTTTTGAGAAAGTAAAAGTTGAATTTAAGAATTATTTCCGCCTGCTTTTTAACGGAGGGGACGCGCAATTATTCCTGGTTGATGAAAACGATCCGCTGGAGTCGGGGATTGAAATTATCTGCCGGCCTCCGGGAAAGAAATTGCAGAATGTGTTATTGTTGAGCGGCGGTGAAAAGAGCATGTCGGCAATCGCGTTGATCTTTGCTATTTTTAAGATCAAGCCTTCGCCGTTCTGTATTTTAGATGAAATTGACGCCGCCCTTGATGAGGCTAATGTAGACAGATTCTCGAGGGTCTTGCAGGAATTTTCCAAGACTTCGCAGTTTATCGTGATTACTCATAACAAGAAAACGATCGTTAATGCTAGTGTCATGTATGGGATTACCATGCAGCAGTCGGGTGTTTCCAGGATAGTCTCGGTGAAGTTGTCGCAGAATAAAGAAAAACAGGAAGCGCAGCAGGCGGTTCCGGCCGCAGCTTAAGTTAAAGGCGTAAAAGCAGGGGACGGTTCTATTTTTCTAGATTCTAAGTTTAGAAAAATAGAACCGTCCCCTTTATTTAAACTAGAGGCGCGCAGCAGGTGATATTTTTGCCCTGGTTCTTGGCTTTGTAGAGGGATTTATCTGAAGAGGTAATTAGTTCTGCAGGAAGCAAGCCATTCTCCGGGAAAGTGGCAATTCCCAAACTGACGGTTAAGGTTTTATTAGGGAAAATTTCTTCGTTTAAGAAAGGGTATCTCTGGATATCCACTCTTAAGCGTTCAGCGATCATGTAGGCTTCTTTTTGTTCGGTCTGGGGAAGGATTATTGTAAATTCTTCTCCCCCGTAGCGGCAGACATGATCCATCTTACGGGATTGGTTGCGCAAAAGCCGCGCCAAGTCTTTTAATATTTTATCTCCTGCCTGATGCCCCAGGGTATCGTTGTAAACCTTAAAATTATCTATATCTATCGCAATTAGGCTGAGCTTGGTTTTGGTGGCTTTGGCTTTTTCCATTTCTGCCTGTAAAAGAAGCTGAAAATATCCGTGGTTCCAGAGATTAGTCAGGTAATCCGTGTGGGCGCGTTCGGCGGTTAATTCGAAGAGCTGGGAGTTTTCAATCGCCAGGCCTGCCTGGTTAGCTAACATAGTAAGCATGCGGATATCGTCTTTGGTAATCGGGTCTTTGGTGATAAAGTTATCCGCGATGATAATTCCGTTTACTCTGTCTTTTGCTTTTAAAGGGATAAGCAAGAGTTCATTGCTTCCTAAGATTTTGATTACAGGAGAATTTTGATATTTTTTTATAGTTTGGCTGGTTAAATGCAGGGGCATGCCTTCCAGGACAGCTAAAGACAGGGGGTTTTCGTCTTTGTCCTGCATTGATACTTTTAAGCTTTTGACCTGGCGGTTAAATCCGGATTCCAAGACTGAACTGGAATTCTTAAAGGCGTTAATCAGGTCATCGAGGTCCATTTTTTCTTCTTCAATTTTGGTCCAGGCGATGTTTGCTTCTTCGCCGTTTTCCGGGCCGATGCCCAGCTTACCTTCAATGATTTTATCTTTTTCGTTGACTAAAAAAAGCATCGCCCGGTTAAATCCCAGGCCGGTATGCGCGGTTACGCCGGTAAGGATGATGTAAAGGATCTCATCCAGTTTTAGGGTAGTGCGCATGGCATTGGATATTTCATAGAGTATATCCAGCTCAATTTTTGTGCGCTCAAGTTCGATTTTTAGTTTGTTCAACTCTTCCATAATGGATTAAGTGTAACACATTTCAGGTTAAAGTCAATATACGGGGACGTCCTAAAAAGGGGCACCCTAAGATATTTTAAATTCTTTATCGATAATAGAATCGTAAAGGCGAGCTTCGCTAATAAATTTTATATATGCGGTTTTACGCTCTACGGCGTTAGCCGCCATATCCAAATATAAAGGGTTGGTTAAAGTTATAATTTTATCCTTTGCGCCTTTGGCGTAATAGGAAAAACTACTCCAGGGGTATTCTGACGCATCCGCGACTATTTTCGCGCGGACGGGGTTATATTCAATGTAACGGGCGCATTCGAGAAGATAGGAGTCATTGCTAATTAAACGGCTTTTATAGCGATTTTGAAAGACAAAACCAGTGGATTTGTATTTTTTACGAAAACCTGCCGCGTAAACCTGTAAAATTACTTGCATGAACTTTGGCAGGTCTGAAGCAACTTCTGCTTTTATCAAAATGTGCAGGTGATTTGGCATGAGGCAATAATGCAGGATATGGATTTTGTATTGTTTCAGGTATTTTGCGGTGGTCTCAAGAAATAGCTCGTAATCCTGTTTGTGCCGAAAGAGCCTTCTACGGTCAAGGCCTCTTGTAACGATATGGTAGTAATTATTGTCTACAAGGTTCCGGGCGATTCTAGGCATTGGATTATCCCTCCTTTACTCTAACTGACGCAGGAAGAGGGGAAATCTAACTTAAACTTTATAAGCTGTATTGTAATTTATTTATTTTCGAAGAGTTGCTGAGGCTAAGGGTGGTACTTTAGAGGACGTCCCGCATGAAAGGGTTGACATTGTGGCATATTCTTATATAATTAAATAAACATGGAGGGTAGGATGAAAAAAATATCGGTGAATATTTTGTTGTTTCTTTCTGTTTTAGTACTTCTTGCACCGGTTGTTTTTGCTCAAGAGGAAATTACCATTACTACTTATTATCCTTCGCCGTATGGCAGCTATGACGCTCTTTTTGCGAAAAAGCTCGGCGTGGGGGATAATAATGTGGATACTTTCTTTACTTCCGCTGATGTGCCGACTACTGATGGATATGTCTGGATCAGGGGGAATGTCAGTATCGGAACAACAACTTCAACTTATAAGCTTACGTTAAACGGCCAGCCGGGAGCTAATGGTTATACTAACTGGACAAATTATTCTGACCGCAGGTTGAAAGAAGATATCCAGGGGCTTGATGGCGGGGTGATTGATAAGATAATGAAGTTAAAACCTTCAACCTTTAAATATAATGAGAAATATTACCAGGTTACCGGCTATACCAAGGAAGATAAAAAGTTGTATGGTTTTGTCGCCCAGGAAATTCAGGAAGTGTTCCCCGAGATGGTGACTGAGCGCAAGATAGGCGATGGAAGCTACCTGGATACAAACTTGACGAATCTGCAGATTTATCTGGTTAAGGCTGTCCAGGAGCAGCAGGATATTATTAAGGCGCAGCAGCTTGAGATTGATGGGCTAAAAGCTAGGTTAGATAAGTTGGAAGGAAAATAAACTGTAGCGTATTCTTTCTTTTAATGGTTAGATTGTCCTCCTTTTTACGTCAGTTAGAGTAGAAAGGAGGATTTTTATTATATGCTCGTAAAATATAACGTTTTAGCGGGTCCTGCCGATGCCTGTCCAGCCATCGTCACCCGTTGGAAAGTGATTTTACGAGCTTTATTTATTTGACAGTAGAATAAGGGCAGGTTATAATATTGACTTAAATTTATATACCGGAGGGTTAAAAATGGTGGTTGAAAAGAAGAAGGAAGAAGTAAAAGAGGTATCTGACAGGCATAAGGCGCTGGAGCTGGCATTAGCGCAGATAGAAAAACAGTTTGGCAAGGGTTCAATTATGAAACTGGGGGCGCATACCAAAGCCAATGTTGAGATTATTTCAACTGGTGCGCTTACATTAGA
>JALNZI010000133.1 GCA_023229385.1 Candidatus Omnitrophota bacterium
TTTCACCTTTCCGCCCCGAGCAAGATACCTTCCGCCGAACTTGGCGATAGTCTCCGGGACTTGACGAATATACTGCCCGTAACCGTTTTTATCCTTTACTTCTTTGGCTTCAATAATCATATAGACCGGCATTGTTTTCTCCCTTCTAACAATAAAAGGGACGGTTCTATTTTTTACGGATGAAGAAGCAAAATTATGAGAGTTGTTAAAACAAGAAAAATAGAACCGTCCCCTTTATTATATTTTTAAAGATGAGATGCCGTGATTGAGGGAGGCCGGAACCCTAAAGATTCCGAAAGGTGCGGGAGGAAATTTTTTAAATCGCGGGAGAAGAAATAAAGTGATTTTCCGTTATTTTAAGGGGGTAGAAAATGCGTAAATTGATTTTGTTGGTGGCAGTTGTGGCGGTGGCTTTTTTATTATTACAGGTAAATGGTTATGCCGCGCCTGCGGCTTTGCCTAAACCGGTAAAGGAATCCGGCGCGGGGAAACTTTATGATGCCGGTGGTATCAAGTTAGTGGTTTTGTCCGGGACTTTCAATGAGATGGGCAAGCAGTATGGCGCGCTGTTAGGGGATAAGATATCCGCGCTTTATGAGACGGCTATTAATGAGGCTTTTATCAAGAAGGGGTTGTTCACTCAGGAAGAGCTTGACGCGTTTGCCGATAATACTTTTAAGACTATGCCGATGCGGCAGAAGGAATT
Source organism: Candidatus Omnitrophota bacterium (assembly GCA_023229385.1). Classification (GTDB taxonomy): domain Bacteria; phylum Omnitrophota; class Gorgyraeia; order Gygaellales; family Profunditerraquicolaceae; genus UBA6249. The sequence goes on from JALNZI010000133.1 coordinate 707, forward strand.
GGTGCGCGGCATGGCGCAGGCAAGCGGTTTAAGCAGGCAAAAGATAATTTTGGCCGGGGACGTGGTAATGGTCCAGGTGCTGGCGCGTAAAAAATACGGCGGCAATGTCACTTCTTGTTCCTCGGCGGCGGCCTGGGGAAAATATACCGTTGACGGCAAGGTCCTTACTGCCAGAAATTATGATTTTCCGGATTTGTTCCGCTCCTTAGTAAAAGATTACGGCCTGATCGTCGTCTATAAACCTTCCGATGGCTCAAATTCCGTGGCAGGGGTAGGTATTACCGGGGGCATTTCTTTTATCGACGCCTTAACCGATAAGGGAATATACGTGGAAGTTAATAACGGGGTTGATTCAGCCGGTTTTGTGTTGTTTAATTCCAGGACGCAGGCGATGGCGCAGTTGATGAACCTTTTATTTGACGCCGATGATGCGCAGGAGTTTTATAACCTTGCCAGCGGCACGCGCTTTAGTTATTCATTTATCCTGATGGTGGCGGATGCTTCTTCGGCGAGTTTCTACGAGATCGCGCCCTGGGATATGCGTAAAAGGGAGGCCAAGGATATTACCGCGATTGCCGCGGCAAACCAGTTTGATGATCCATCCTGGGGTATTTTGTCCTTGCCCAGCCCCGCGGTGTGGTATTCTTCTTTACGGGAAAGCATTATGTTAAATTTCGCCAAGTCCGGGCCTGCCGGTGGTGTTGATGAGAAATATATGATGTCGGTTCTGGATATCCCGTTTTTCAATGAGGATGGCACATTGGGTAAAGGCGCGGCTGTGTTGAAGAAAAATCCCAAGGATGATGAGGTTACTGTCTGGCAGGTGATTACCCGGCCGGCGGACTTGAAGATGTGGGTGAGAATGCCGACTTTGACCGGTTGGGTTTTTGTCGATCTGAAAAAATGGCTTGAGGAATAAAGGGGACGGTTCTATTTTTTAGTTAGGCTTATCCTTCTTTTACGTCTATTAGCAGTAGAAGGAGGGATTTATGCCAAGAACAAAGAGGGTTATTCCGCTTAATGCGGCCCTGCATATTATCTGCAGGGGCAATAACCGCCAGAACGTCTTTCATAGTGATAACGATAAACTAAAATATTACACTTTATTAAGGCAATGGAAAGATTATAACGCAGTAAATATCTTACACTATTGCCTTATGAGTAACCACGTTCATTTAGTTCTACTCCTTAATTCGCTAAGCATGTTATCCAGATTCATGAAACAGGTTAATTTAAGCTATTTTTATTATTATAGAAAGATCTATAGTTATTGCGGGCATTTATGGCAGGATAGATTTAAAAGTAATATCATTGAGGCGGATTCTTATCTATTGCAATGCGGTAAATACATTGAGCTTAATCCTGTCCGGGCGGGCATAGTGAGGCATCCTTCAGAATATCGTTTTTCCAGTTATAACTTTTACGCAAAGGGTATGGCAGACAGTTTTCTTACTCAAAGTCCGGTTTACTGTGGTTTATCTGATTCTGATAGATCCCGGCAGCGGCAATATGTTGATTTTGTGGTCGATAGCAGTATAATAAATTCAGAGCTACTTGAGAAGAAGTTATATATTGGTAGCCAAACTTTTGTCAATAAGCTCCAAGAATATTATCAGATAAATAACAAAAGGGAGAATAGGGGAAGGCCACCAAAGCAAGAAAAATAGAACCGTCCCCTTTATTTTTATATGATTAAAACGGTCTGTATTTTTGGCAGTTATAAAGATTTAAGCAAGGAAGAAAAGGCGGAGGTTGTCCGGCTGGGGAAATTGCTGGCGCAGAAAGGCGCAACCGTGATTTCCGGTGGTTTCGGCGGCACGATGGAGGATGTTTCGCGGGGGGCTAAATCCGCCGGAGGCTCGACTATCGGGGTAACCTGGTATAAATGGGAGAAGCCTTTATACAAAGGCGCAAATGAGTTTATTGATGAAGAGATCGTTGCGGAAACTTTATTTGAGCGTATTGATATCATGCTTAAGAAAGCCGATGCTTTTATTGTGCTTCCGGGCGGGACCGGAACATTATTAGAGTTATCCGCAGTGCTTGAGCATTTGAATAAAGGGTTAATTGAGCCTAAGCCGATAATTATGTTAGGCGATTTTTGGAAGCCGGCTTTAACCTGTTTGAAAAATGAGCCGGTGCTAAGTGAAAAAATCAGAGATAAACGTAAAATTAATTGTTGTGTTGAGCTGGTTACTTTTGTGAAAGATGTGGATGAATGTGTTAAAAGGCTGAAAATAACAAATGTTTGTTAGCTAGAAGAATGGGGGAGAAATGACGAGAAAACAAAGTGGGGTAGTTTTAATCGCGGTAATTTTATTTTTGGCTTTAGGGGTTAATCTGTCTTTTGCCTGCACGGATTTTCAGGTTAAGGCTGAAGACGGCTCGGTGGTGATCGGCCGCTCCATGGAGTTCCCGGTTGATCTTCATTCTAACGTTGTCATTGTGCCTCGCGGAGAAAAGTTTACCAGCTTAGACGATAAAGGTATTAAAGGTATAACCTGGACGAATAAATATGGCTTCCTGGGTATCGATGCCTATAACCTTAAGAATTGTTATGTGGAGGGTTTTAATGAAAAGGGGCTGGCTTTTGACGCGTTGATGTTTACGGGCGCGGAGTATCAGCCGGCAGAGGCAGGCAGGTTTGTGACGGTTGCCGACATAGGTTCCTGGATTATGGGGAATTTCGCGACAGTGGAAGAAGTAAAAGAAGCTTTGCCTAAAATTAATGTTACAGGTAGAAGCTTAAAAGAAGCCAATGGCAATCTATATATGCATATTGCTGTGCATGATGCCAGTGGAAAAAATCTGGTTATTGAGTTTATCGGCGGGCAAGTGAAGGTTTATGATAATCCGCTTGGGGTTATGACAAACCGGCCGGATTTCCAGTGGCAGATCAATAATTTAAGAAATTATATTAATTTAGACGCACACGATAAAAAAGACCGGATGCTTAATGGCCTGAAATTAGAGCCTACCGGTGTTGGCAGCGGGCTGCTTGGGCTGCCTGGCGACTGGACTCCCCCGTCAAGATTTGTGCGGGTTGCCTATTCCCTGGATGCTGCTTTGCCTGTCAAAGATATTTCCGAGGCAATAAATCTGGCAGAGCATCTCTTAAACGTTGTCGATATCCCCAGGGGGGCGATTAAGGAAAATCCCGCTCCGCTTGTCCATATGGAAGGATACGCTCAATGGGTAGTGATCAAAGATTTGACAAACCTGACTCTTTATTATAAAACTTATGAAAATACCGCCTGGAAAAAGGTA
>JALNZI010000134.1 GCA_023229385.1 Candidatus Omnitrophota bacterium
GCCGAGGTTGGCTCACTTAAATGATTTTGTTGATTGGGCGGATTTTTTCTTTATCGAAGAAATTAAAATTGACCCGCTTGCGCAAGCGAAATTCTTGTCCAAAGATTTATCCAACGAATTCAAGCTTTTTATTGCCGAACTTGAGAGTTTAAGCAATTTTAATGTTGAGAATATTGAAAAAAGTTTCCGCGACCTGGTGGCAAAGCTTAATACTGAGGCCAAGGTATTAATCCATCCGCTTAGAGTCGCTTTAACGGGTAAGACGATCGGTCCGGGGCTTTTTGAGTTGATATATTATTTAGGTTTAGAGCGGACAAAAAGGAGGTTGTTAAAATGGACAAAATGAAACTTTGTATCTTTTGCGCCGTTTTTCTTGCCTTTTGCCAAAGTTTAGTTCTTGGCGAGACCGTTTTACTTAAATCCGGGCAAAAAGTTGAAGGCCGGGTTATCGAAAATACAGACAAATATGTAAAATTAGATTTCCACGGGGTGGAATTGACTTATTATAAAGATGAAGTAGCGTCTATTATCCAAGGGGTTCAGGGCAGCGGGGATACCGTAAGCCCTCAGCTAGAATCCCTATATCAGGCTTATACATCTTCCCTGAATATTCCCCAGAAACAAAACGAGGAAAATATTGCAGAAGCCCCTATCGTAGAATTCCCTGCTCCGGTTGTTGCGCAAAGTGCAGAGAATACCCCCGTAGCTTCTACCAATGTGATAGGTACGAACATATCACAATTGTCTCCTGAATATCAAAAGATGATTCAGTCGGTTATGCAGACTATGCAGAGTGTCCAGGCTAACCAGCAAAAAGGAGGGGTTGGCAATCCTGTGGCAGGTATTCCCGGAGTAGATATTTCGCAGCTTCCCCCTGAATACCAGAAAATAATACAATCAGCTATGGTTAATATGCAAACTGCTCAATCCGGGATTCCTTCCAAAGATAAAAAGTAGCTTTAGATAAAATTTTTTCCTGCTCTTGAAATATATGGGTCATTTGTGTTATATTTTATTAGTCAGTGTAAGGCAAGGGGTAAACTACCAGCGGGCAGGCAATGCCCAGAAATAAAAGCCAATAAAATTTCCCCTTGCCTTTTTTATTTTTCCGGTCAAAATAGGTATATAATATAATTAAGGCTAGCAAATTGGATATTTTAAAATAGCTAAGGAGGGTATATGCATAAAAATGTCATAGGGCTCTGTTTAGTCATTTTGTGCCTTTTCATAGGCTTAGCCTTTGCGCAAACCGAAAAACCAAACTTGCCAGCGGTCAACAGCCCGGAGCTTAACAGTCCGGCAGGGTTGTTTTCCGGGGAAGATATAATTGAAGTAGATGAAGTAACCGTTTTTGACGTACTGCGTGCTATTGTTTTTTGGCTGAGCCCGGGCATATTTCTTGTGGGCATACTTTTGATATTGTACGGTAATTATAAAAAACTTGAAACAATGCTTTCCCGGGAGATGGGCCTGCGCAAGAAAATTTTCCCTAAATTAGAGAGCAATAACTATGCCTTTCAGCAGTGGCTGCTGGAAAAGAATACCCTGACGGGCCTGATTTGCCTGGTCAGCGGGTTGATATTTTTCTTTGCCCTAAGATAATCTATTCTTAACCGGAGGGAAAAACATGTTTTCTATGTCCGTAATTTCAGCATTAATGCTGGGTTTTATATTTGTTTTTATCGTCGATATATCATTTAACATCCGCCGGGTGAATAAAAACATGATTAAGCTGTTAAAAAAATATGAAGATGTTCATGGCAGAGTAACGAAATAGCCCCCTAAGCAGGAGTAAAAATTTTTATCCTTTCCAATTTTCTGGTAGCTAGTGCCCATGTTTTAAATGTAATCTTGGGTATATTTTATTGGTTAGTGCTTATCCGCGCATTGTTGAGCTGGGTCAGCCCTGATCCCGATAATCCGATAGTCCAATTTTTGGAGAAGTACACTGAACCAATACTGGCACCCATCAGGAGAATTCTGCCGGCTAACCTTAAATTTGGTATTGATATATCTCCGATAATCGCCTTCCTGGCGATTATGTTCATCAGGTCTTTCTTGGTCAGTACTCTTTTGGATTTAGCTGTCAGGTTAAGGTAGGCGCAGGACAAAATTCCCTTGATTTAGTTTTTTATCCACGATATACTCTCTAAATAAAATATAGATAGATTAACTGCCCTGTCGTCTAATGGTAGGACACAAGATTCTGGATCTTGTTGTCATGGTTCGAATCCATGCGGGGCAACCAGTTTGAACGAGAGAGCCCTTTGGCGAATAAGTCGAAGGGCTTTCTGTATGTGGGATATAGGGTTGCGTTATCCAGGGAGCAGTTCGATAGTAAACAATGTAATAGTTTAGCCCGTTTTTCGGGGTTTTGTTGTAAGTATAAGCTATAAGCTTTGTTACAAAGTTCTAAAATATAGTTGCCTCGAGTTAAATAATTTGCATCAGCTTCTTCGTGACTTTTAATAGCTTCCTCAACGTGCTTCAATTCTTCTTGCCAGTCTTCAGTCATTTTTTCATATAGATCCACAGTTATTTTATTATCAATTTTATCAATGTAAACTTGATGTAATCTATTTGCGAGTTTTGTTCTTTGTGTATTTAGTACTTGCACCTGTTTCTTATGAAACTCTAATTCGTCTTTGTGACTTTCTAAAAGTGCATTTTTAACAAGTTCAAGTGTATCTTCTTTAATGCTGATTTTCTTGACTATTTCTGCAAATTTATCAGATAATGCTTCTTCTCGAAGATAAGAATTTCCATATTTACCTTTAAAGCCTGTACAATGATAATAGATGTATTTATTTTTCTTAATTTCTGCAGTTATGGCACAACCACATTTTCCACAAACCATAAGCCCCGTATAAGCAAAATTTCTTTTAGATTGTTTTGGCTTATTTTGGCAACCAAAAACTTCTTGAACAGCATCGAACAGGTCTTTTGAAATAATAGGAGTATAATTTCCTGGATAGAGTTTGCCCTGCCACCTAAATTGACCATAATAAACTGGATTACGTAGTATTTGATATAGTTCAGATTTTCCTATTTTATTGCCATTCTTATTTCGGATATTTTTTTCATAAGCAATACTTGTTAACAAGGATAAGGAATAATCTCCTGTTGCATAGATGTCAAAAAGTTTTTTAATAAAAGGCGCAATTTTATCATCCATGGCTATGTCTTTTATAACCCTATCTCCGTTCTTTATCCCTACATTTTTGTAGCCTATCGGAGCAAGAGAGGGATAGATTCCTTGCTCTGCTTTTTCGAGCATACCCTTACGAGTTTCTTCAGAAAGATTATCAATGTAATTTTTTGCCATTAAAACTTTTATGCCATGAATAAACTTTTGATGAGATTTAGCATTTTTACCTAAAACTTCTCCTTCTTTAACTAGATGTATCTCTAGGTCTAGTTCATCCACGGTAACATAATCTTTAAAATTTCGGTACAATCTGTCTGTTTTCTCACAGAGGATTATTTTAACTTCCGCATTCTTTTTTAAAAATTCAATCATTAAGTTAAAATTCTCTCTACCAGCTTTTTTCGCCGTTTCAGCATCTATAAATTCTTTAACTACTTTATAGCTATTTTTTAAAGCATAATCATTTAGTAATTTTAATTGGGAAGGGATAGAATAACCTTCTTGTTCCTGCTCCCTTGAAGAAACTCTTGCATAGATTATAGATTTCATTATTATCTCCATTTTAATAAAATAATAGAATAACAGTGCACATCATAGCGGCACATATTATTCAGTCCAGTATTTTCTTACACAGAAGTTGTTATTTTGTTAGGTTTAACTTTTATACCCTTTAATTATACGGATGGGGCTTTCTAGCCCCTTAGATTAAAGGCATATCCCTATCACCCTACTTTGCAAAAATTGCCTCTCTGAGGGGCGTTTATGCCGTTTCATCCAATAGCAAGGGTATAGG
>JALNZI010000135.1 GCA_023229385.1 Candidatus Omnitrophota bacterium
GTTTGGCGGTTTTAAAATGGTGGAAGGCGCTTCTTTTGATCGTCAAGGGTTGCCTCGGCCTGTTTTTGATTTTGGCAGGAGTAATTACTTTAGCAATAGCTAAGGAATAAACTATAAAATATGGTTGCGCTGTTTTATAAAAACAGCGCAACCTCAGTATTTTTAACCGGAGAAAACATGGAGTCAATCGCCAGCAGGGAAATTATTACCAATAAGAAAATATGCCGCATGTTGGCAGTAGCAGTTTTTATAGCTTTTACTGCGCTTTCGGCTTTTGTACGCATACCATTGCCTTTTACTCCTGTGCCGCTTACCTTGCAGACATTATTTGTCCTGTTTTCAGGGGCATTATTAGGCAGGAGGCTGGGTGTCTTTACCCAAATAGGATACCTGCTTCTGGGATTGACCGGTTTGCAGGTATTTACCGGTTTTGGCAGCGGTTCTCTTTATCTTTTAGGGCCTACCGGAGGCTATATCGTTGGTTTTGTTTTAGCTTCTTTTTTTGCCGGAAGTTTATTCTCAGAAACAAGGCATAACTGGATGAATACCTTCTTAAAGTTTTTATGCGCAGATTTTATCATACTTTTCAGCGGGATGCTTTGGCTTAAACTCAGCCTCTCCTGTTCATTTAGCCAGGCATTCTTGCTTGGTTTCCTGCCTTTTGTTCCGGGAGACCTGTTAAAGGTTGTCTTGGCAACAGCTGTTTTTAAAAGAATACATTCGCGTATCAAGGTATCTCTTTATTAACCGGTAAGACGGCTCAAGCTTCACTCCTGATCAATGAAAAGCCTGGTTCTTAAGTTGTGCTCCCTGGTTTCTATTTCTCTGTGCCTGGGTTTATATGCCAAGTCTTCCGGTATGAATGCGCACCAGGCTTTATCAATAAGCATCTTCTCTGCCTCCGTCCTCGGGACTCTTTTCTTCTGGGATTTCCGCCTAAGCTTTGCCTTTATCGGTACTTCCGTATTATTAATGACTAAGACAGTTGATCTTGAGCACGTTATTGAATTTTCTTCCCTCGAGGTAATCCTTTTCCTGGTCGGAATGATGGTGATCATCGGTTTGCTTAAGGATTCCGGTGTATTTGCCTGGATAGTCAGCTTGATCTTGCGTATTCCTAACTTAAGCGGCAAAAAGTTTGTCCTTATTATTGCCTTTGTGTCTGCATTACTTGCCTGCACTATTGATGAAGTAACTTCGATTATCTTCATGGTCGTTGCGGTTTTAGAGATCTGTGACTATTTTGAAGTTAATCCCGTGCCCTTTGTTATAATTTCTGTATTAGCTACAAATATAGGCTCTGCGGCAACAGTGTTAGGGAACCCGATAGGTATACTGATTGCCTCAAAATCCGGTTTGAGTTTTGAAGATTTTATTGTTAAGGCCTTTCCCTTAGCGGCCCTGTGTTTGTTGGTAACTATTTTCATTCTTCTATTTTGGTATAGAAAATCTATTAAATTACTTGATGAACAGATGCAGAGATTGGGGGCTAATGAGATACTCATAAGGTTGATCTCCGTGCCTTTGGAAAAAAGCCTAAAGATAAATTTGGGGATATTTTTAACGATGTTGATCTTTATATCGCTGCACCGGCGCATGGAAATTGCCTGGGGTTTAGCTGCCAATACTGTTTTGTTAGTTGTGCCGCTTGTAGCCAGCGGCCTGGTAATGATTTGGAAACATAATAAGGCAAGAAAGTATATTGAAAAAGATGTGGAGTGGTGGACGTTGCTTTTTTTCCTGCTCCTCTTTGTCCAGGCGGGAACATTGAAATATACCGGAGCGACTATGTTCATCGCTGAGCATATGCTGGCGGCATGCAGCAATAGCCTTAACCTTCTGATTTCCGTCATGCTTTGGATAAGCGCAATAGGTTCCAGTGTATTGGATAATGTAGTTTTAGTGGCAGCCTTTATTCCTGTGGTGCAGGGATTTCAGGGGTTAAATATAAACCTTCAGCCGTTGTGGTGGGCCTTGCTTTTCGGCGGCTGCCTGGGAGGCAATATAACCCTTATCGGCTCTACTGCTAATATTGTGGCAATCGGTATCCTGGAGAAAGAGAAACGCATCAAGATAACCTTTCTTAATTGGTTTTGGGTAGGTTTAAGCGTAGGGTTAACTACTACATTTATTGTAATGATAGCGTTGATTTTCCTCCCTTTTTATAGATAGCTTGACAAATTGGGAAATCTGTGTTAATTTAATCCCTATTAGAGGAGGGGATAAGATGGTTTTAAAGAAAATTATACCAGTTTTTGTGTTTGCCGCCTTGATTACGGCAACTATACTTATTGCCTTTGCTGCTGAAGAGGTTACGATTGATCCTGGAAGTTCAGTTGACAAGCCGGCAGCACCTGCAGTATCTGTTGCTGCCCCGCAGGCTCCGGCTCCTTTGCAGAATGAAAATGATACGCAGTGGGCCTGGGGAGAGGTGGTTAATTTAGACAGTGCAGGAAAGATCATCACCTTAAAATACCTGGATTATGAAACCGACCAGGAAAAAGATATGCTTTTAGCTGTCGATGATAAGACTACGTTTGAGAATATTAAGGATTTCGCTGAGATAAAGATTAAGGACACCTTGAGTATAGATTATGCGGTTCTTCCAGACGGTAAGAATATCGCCAAGAATATCGGCCTGGAGAGCCCGGATTCATCTGCGGCTGTTCCTGCGCAGGTTGTTGAGGGGATCAAATCAGAAGCAGCTATTGAAGAGCCAGCCGCGGCAGCTAAAACACCGGAGCCGTCTACTCAGCAATAATTGAGAGCAAGAAACTTATTCCTAGTTGTCTATTATTTTAATAGGCAGGGCTTATAAACCCTGCCTATATTTTCGTTATGCAAAATATTAAATTGATTATTTTTGATCTTGATGGCACGTTAATTGATGCCTATGCTGCGATATGCAGCAGTTATAATTATGTTATGCGTAAACTGGGGCTGAAACCCAAAAGCCCGGCTGTTATCCGCCGCCTGGTAGGCTGGGGGGATATGAATTTGCTTAAGCCGTATGTCCCGGAGCGTGATTTAAAGAGGTCTTTACGCCTCTACCGTGACCATCATAAACTTAGTTTGCTTAGGCAATCGCGGCTTTATCCGTATGCCAGGACGCTTCTGCGTAAACTTAAAGCCCGGGGTTTAAAATTAGCGGTAGCCAGTAACCGGCCAAGCAAGTTCTCGCTTATTTTATTAAAACACCTGCGGATAATGAACTATTTTGATTATGTGCTTTGCGCCGATAAATTAAAACGCGGCAAACCGGATCCTGAAATATTAAATAAGATAATCAAAAGGTTTGCGCTTAAGAAATCGCAGGTTTTATATGTGGGGGATATGGTTATTGACGCCGAGGCCGGAAGGCGGGCAAAGGTTAAGACAATAATTGTCACCAGCGGTTCAAGCAGTATAGCCGAAATCAAGAAAGAACGGCCGTTTAAGATAATTTCCGGGGTCAGGGGGCTTCTCAAAATAACTTGAGCCAGGCGGATAAAGGAGGTTTCCCTTGACAGTCAGCTTAAATGGTAATATATTAAAAACAGATATGAGAAAAAGTTTTCAATTTTTTTGTTGCTTGATCGCGTTTTTGTTTATCGCAGGGTGTCTTTCAACAAAAACGCATCCTGCGGCAGGCAAGAATTTGCCAGATGACCCCTTAGAAGGTTACTCCGGCCCAAAGAGCAAAATAGCGGTAAGTGATTTTGAATTAAAGACATCCGGACTCAATACTGAGATCGGCCAGGCCTTAAAAGAATATTTTATCAATATCTTAAGCAATACCCGGCGTTTTGTAATGGTCTCTCCGTCGGAAACGGATTTAATTGTCAGCGTAGGGATTATCGAGTTTGTACCGGAAAATTCAGGCGGAAAATCCGGCTTAGCAGGTGGCGGAAGCGCTGCCAGCAGTTATATGGGAGGGTT
>JALNZI010000008.1 GCA_023229385.1 Candidatus Omnitrophota bacterium
TTTTTATTTTTATTTCAACATCTTTAATATTTTGAACAATATTTTCAATTGTTATTTTTTCATTAGTTTGTTTATCTAATTTTTTTTGTTTCTTTTCTAAAACATTTAATTCTTGCTCAATTAACTCAATATTACTATATTTTTGTAATTGTTTTTTCTTTTCTTTTAAATCTTGTCTTCTAATTTGATTTAATTTTTTGTAATTACGTATTTCTTTTTGTGCATTAGTAATTCCTGTGTTAATTAAATCAATATTAGCTATTTTATTAAAATATTCTGTAATTTTACCCGGTGTTTTACTTAATAAAAAAGGTTCATCACCTTGTTGTTGAATATTAACTTCATCAATATTTAATACATTTTGCACATCTTCTGGAACATTTGCACCAAAATCAATATAATGTGTACCGTTACAAATATATTCATTTGTAGTCCTTTTTTTCCTTATTACAGTTTGTTCATCATCAAAAACACCTTTTACTATTGTGTTGCCTCCCCAATATGAACGAAAAGCTTCTCCACCGGGTTTATTATTTATAAGCCATAATAAAGCCCGTATAATTGCAGTTTTTCCGGAATCAGTTTTCCCAACAATAATATTAACACCATCATCAAAATTTAATACAGTATTTTGATGTGATTGATAATTTTTAATAGAAAGTTGCTTTAACATGGTATTCTTCTTGTTCTTTTTATAATTTTATTTTTACGTTTTCTTATTATTTTAATTGGTTTTTCTGGTAAACGTTCAATCATTCTTTCATCAACTTTTTCAATACCACCTCTAATATCAAAACCAATAGTATAAGTAGTATCCCACCATTGATAACTTTCTAACCATTTGGCAATTTGCCATGATTTACAACGTATAGGTTTAATCCAATAATATCCTGTTTTACGTTTAATCATCAATAACCTCCCATGTATATATTGAATTTAAAGTACGAAATGTATGTTCATTTATTACTTCTTGCACAATAGATGTACTCCAAGGTGTGTTTCTAGGAAACCTTTCATTAACTGTTGGTGGTAAACTTTTTTCATCAACAAACATTTCCCTTATGTATCCAACTGAAATATTATTAGGATGCACAGGTTTTTCAACCTCTTTAATTTTTTGGATTCTAATTTTCATTTTGTTCTTGTTCTTTTAATTATTTTACCTTTTTGTTCTTTTTTAAGAAAATTTGTAAAAGTTGTATATTCACAAGTTAAAAATATAGCTACTGCTTTAGTTACTTTATTGAGTATATATTTACCTTTTTTATGATTTTTCCAACCAAATACATACATATCTTCCTGTTTATATGCTGTGGCATACTTTTCTTTATTCTTTCCATAAAATAAAGGAACCCACTTTTTAAGTTTTTCTAAAATGATTTCATCATTCATTTTCTTCTGTTTTGTTAAGAAAACTTTTAAGTTGTTCTAAATAAGTTTTTTTACACATAGGACAACATTGCTCTAATGAAGCCCTATTAGCAAATAACATAGAAATACAAATTTCACCTTTGTTTAATTTTTTTAATTTCTTACCGCAAAGTGTTTTATTATTATCTTTAATATGATACATTTTATTTTAATAATTTTAAAGTTGGTGAAAGTGTAATTGCTGCATGATAAATAGAAATGGCATCGGCCACAGCTTCATTATAATATTTAACTTTTGTCCACGGAACAATATAATGCTTTTTTATGGCATTTATAGTTTCTTCTTTACTTGCTGATATTTTACCTAATAATATTTTTTTTGAATCACCTTCTGAATACCATTCAATAGGTATATTTTTACAATCAGCAACAGTTTGTAACATGCCTGTTACCATGCCTATCATAACTGCTGCATTGGCATTTTGACTGCCATGTGGGGCTTCTGATAGTATATAATCAACATCATAATCTGTAATTGCTGTTAGTAACAGTTTATTTATTTCAGATATTCTACGTATAGTATCATCAGATTTACGAATACGTTTTTTCTTATTATCTGGTTTTGTTTTAATACAACCACAAGTAATTATTTGATCATTTCTTATAACAGCATATCCCCAAGCCGTAATACTAGGATCATTTGTTAATATTGTCAGGTGTTTTGTTGTTCTTATCCTTTGCATTTTTAAATGAATTAATAATAAATTGTCTTTGTGCTTTTGTAAGAGTACTTATATTCATAGAAATTTTTAAGTATTCTTTTTCAAAGTCTTCTTTAGTCCAACCATCATAAAACTTTTTAGTTTTAGTTTGTAAATTTCTTTTTAAAAGAAAAGTTGGCATTGTTATTGATCTATGTTCTTTAATCATCTTTGTTTTGGTTTACGTTCTGTTTTGAATTTTTGTTCAATTTCTTCCCATAAATCAATAACTTGATTTCTTAAATCATTTTCAGCACCACTTTTTTCAATTATACTAATAGATTTTTCCATACTCATATCTAATTTATTATCCTTTATTGTGTACATGGTATTCTTAGTAAAATCTTTTATAAATTGAAGATTTGCACGAATATCATCAATACCATAATCAAAAAGAATAATAACAGGTGCAGTATGAAATGGTTTCCAAATTGAGCTTTTAAATACTTCAACTTGTGTTTCAACACCAATACAGCGTTTAGTTTCTTTACCAACAATTTTTTGTTTTACCCAAATTTTTTCAGGATTGCCAGCACGAAGTCTTAATGATGAATAAAAACCAACACCTAATCCACCCGGAGTTGTATATTTTTGTCCGTACTGACCAGCATCAAGATTTTGTCTTACTTGATTTGAACAAACCATTAACCAATTATTTTTGGCAATAATACGACAAGTTTTACGTAATTCTTCACTAAATTCTTTAGCTCTACGCATACCCATTTTATCACCTTCTTTATTCTCCATTTCCATATCGGTAGATAGAGCAGCTAATGAATCAGCAAATATTCCATTAACAATATTACCTTTTGGTTGCCAATTACGAACAGTTTGAAATACTTCAGTAACCGTATCAGGTGTGGTATAATCAATTTGTTCAAAATCAACATCAAACATTTGTGCAAATTGCTTATTTAAACGTGCTTCAGGATCATGAAACATTATATCTCCTTCTTTACGTTGAACATCACCCGCAATTTCACAAAGTAAAACAGTTTTTCCTGCTCCGGTAGGACCAAATAGTTCGACTAATATACCTAAAGGAATACCACCACCTCTAACTCTACCACCACTAATGGCTAGATCTAATAAAGTAGAGCCAGTTGAAACAACAGTTTTAATACTACCATCATATTTCTTTTTCTTTTTAATAGGTGAATTAATATGATTTTTTATTTGTTCATGTTCATTCAATTGTACTCTGTTTGTTCTTTTCCTTTTCATCAGATACAGATTTAATAATAGCATCAACAATAGATTGTTCTATTTCTTTTAATTCAAACTCTTGTCGTAACTTATTACGAAAATACATAAAGTTTTTCTTTTGTGGTGGTAAGCTTAAATAGACTTTATATATATTTTTAGCTATAATATCTATCAAACTATCTTTAGTATAATCCTTTTGTTTTTCTACAACCCAGGAATGTATTAATTCACGTAATACTAATGTTTTAGTAATTCCTTTTGCAAGACAAAACAAATAAAGGAAGGATGCTTCCTCTTTAGGTAAATTAATACCAATAAATGAAACATCCCTCTTATCACATTCTTTAATATTTTTTTTCTTAATAATTGTCATTTCTTGTTAGCTTTTTTAGCGGAAATACATTCATGCCAAATTGAGCAATCTTCACAATCATCAAATTTATCAGTACTTATACCAAATTTATGTCCAAATTTGCAAACTAATGCTTTAGGTGTAGTCTTTTTTGTAGAAGTTACTTTTCTTTTTCTTGCAGAAGTTACTTTTCTTTTTCTTGCAGGTGGTTCATCATCTGGTTCGTCCTCATCTTCATCTTCATCATCATCTGGTTCGTCCTCATCTTCATCTTCATCATCATCATCATTTGGTTCGTCCTCATCTTCGTCCTCATCTTCATCATCATCTGGTTCGTCATCATCTTCATCTTCATCTACAACTTTTTTTCCTGATGCTTTTTTAGATTTTGATGGTTTTACGTCTTCGTCTTCGTCTTCATCATCATTTGTTGTTTCTAAAAATTTTGCTTTAAGATCATCATAACTTAAAATCTTAAAACATTTATCCAAATCAGGAATTTGTTCAAGAATTTCATCATCATATTGTTCTTTACGTTTGACAAAATCAAAACGTGTTGGTTTTGCATATTTGTTGCCACCAAAACTATCTTCTGCAAAAGTTACACGTAAAGTACTACCTGTTTGATGGTCTGGAAATGTCTCAAACTCATCATAGTCTTTTAATTGTTCCTCAAATGTTTCCTGAAATAAGTAATCTGATGTATCCAATAAAAATAATTTATTGCTTTTAATTGATTTATTATTTTTAATGAAAATTGCATAAAGATTTCTTTCACTAGTTTTTGTTACTTTAATTTCTTCATCATCTGCACCTTCTTTTCTTAATTTATCCCTATATTCACATATAGGACATTTTTTACCAAAAGTTGTAGGGCAAACCACAGTTTCATTATTTGCACCTACCCCTCTATGGGTTTTAAATGGTCTTTTATACCAATATGTTCCCGGTGTAGCAATTTCATTTTCTTCATCCTTATCAGGATGTCTTTTATCTGATACAAGGTACGGCATAATATCCATATCAACTTTAGTATCCATTTCTGGTACAAATAATTCTACATTTTCAGGTAAAAGTAAATGCCCGAATCCGCTACTCTTTTTTCTTGAATCTGCATTTTTTCTTGTTTTTCCTTTAAAGGAATTTTTTTTCTTTTTAATCATAATAATAAAATTTAAGATTGTTTATTAATTTTAACTCTAGCATTATTTTCTGTTCTTTGCTGTTTTTTTCTTTCATATTCAGTATGCAAATCTCTTGGCATTTTTGGACCTGCAAAATAATTTTGACCATGTAACTGTACTAAATTTTCTAATGCTGCCTTACGTGTGAACGATATTTCATTTTTAATAATTTCAGCATCATTCATTTTCGTCATAGCTAAAATCCATTGTTCTTTAGCTGCAATATGTCTTTTATTGTTTCTAAAGAATGCTTCAACATTTGCAACAGTTGGTTTAATACCTATACCTAAATATTTATCAGGATCATCATTAACTTTAGCAATTAATTCTGAACGAATTAATTTAACATTTTCTTCCGCACGTGTAAATTCTTCTTTACAACGTGACCAATATTTACCATATTTAATAGCTAATTCTGCTTGGTCTAACCATTCAACGTCTAAGGCTTCTTCATCTATAACAATGTCTTTTTGATAGTTCATAATTTTCTTTTTTTTAATTGTTTTTTAATTAACTTTGCTTCACCTATTACTATGCTTGAAATATTTTCTTGCATTTTATTAATAAGACTTAATGGATCATCATCTTCTTTTACAGTTTGTGAATAGCCACTTTGAAATTCAAAATTTTCAAAATTACCTAAATTCACTTTATAAGTGAAAGTAACCCAAACTTTATTTTCTTTTTCATCAATCATAATTTTGCTTTTGTTTTTATTTTAATCTTTACATTATTACCTAAATTAATAAAATTATTTTTAGAATTGTGTACATAAAAGTTAGCATCTTCTAATGTATTAAATTTACTAATTATTTTTCCATTATTAATATTAAGTAAAGCATAACTTTCATGAACTTCTTGGTACGGATCAGACCATTCAATAAGCATAAAAGTGCCTTAATCATTTGTAAAAAAAGAGCCAATATCAATTTTAAGGTCTTTTTCTTTTTTTACTCTAATTTTACCTTTGTTCATATTTCTAATTTTTAATTACTGAATAGCACGCATAAACTAAACCGGGAAAACCGGTATTATAAAATGGTTCAATAAAAGATTCTAATATTAAACCCGCTACTTCATCATCTTTATTCAATAAAACGCTTGAAGCATAACCTAAAACTAAACGACGTATTGTTTCAGGTTCTTGACCTTTTAAACCTTGTAAAATTGTTTTGACAGTACTCCAACTTTGTTTTTTAATTAAAGCACGACATAAAGCAATTCCCTCTAATTGTTCTTCTGCTGCTTGCTTAGCAATAGCTAATCTATGTTTTTTTGGTGTGCTTAATACTTTTTCAAGTATTTTAATTGAATTACGTGGACAACCTTGACCATCTTGTATAATTTGTTCATAAATTTCTTCATCAATTTCATCATTTTCACCATTAACTATACTAGAAAGTAAAACTTGCATTTCATTATCTGCTAATAATTGCATTTGAAACTGGCTACAACGACCTTTAACTGTTGGTAATAGGTTTTGCGGGTCGGTAGTGCAAAGCATAAAATAAACGTGATCAGGTGGGTCTTCGAGTATTTTTAACAATGCGTTCTGGGCATCCCCTGTTGCTTTATGTATTTCATCTAAAATATACACTTTTACACCACCGCCTAAAGGTGTATATTGACAATTTTTACGTAAATCCCTTACTGTATCAATACCACGAAATTGAGCTGTATCAATTTCAATAATATTGTTTTCATTACAACCTAATTCTTTTGCAACAATTCTTGCTACTGTTGTTTTACCTGTACCGGTGGAACCATAAAATAAAAAGGAATGTGGTATTGCTTCTTTATTTTTAAACATACCTTTTAAAGTTAATATAACTTCTTTATTACCTATAATTTCTGATAGGTTTGCAGGACGATATTTGTTATCTAATGACATAGGTTTAATATTTTAATTGATTATTTTATTATAAATTCCTTTAACTATTCTGTTTAATATTTGCTCATATAAATCTAATTCATATAAAGCAACTATTTTTTGATTTTCTGGATATTTTGTAGTTATATATTCTTTTCTATTTTTTAAAATATCTTTTAATAAATTAATATAATTTTGACCGGCATACCTATTAATAAAAGGATCATCTATATCTTTATTTTTCCTTTTACGTATAGTTTTTTCTAATACTTTTTCAGTATTAAATAAAGATAAATTGCTTTTATTTTTTCTAGTTCTTTTCATTATTTTAAATGTAAAGATTGTTTTTCTGCCCAACTATGATCAACAGGACTTGCTTCTACATCTATATCTAATGGAACAATGATCCAAGGCCAGTTTATTTGTAAATCATGACACATTATACATCGCATAACTGCAATAACGTGTTTTAATTCATCTGGTGCAATATCTAAAACAATTGAATCATGTATTTGCCCAACAATTTTACTTTTCCAATGTTCTCTTTGTTGTGCTTTTATACCTTGTATTAATGACCATAACAAACAATGAAATGCAGAACATTGAATGGGGTAATTCATAACATCATTCTTTTTCATTAAACCATGAAAAGTAAAACCAGTCATAGTTTCTACATAACCAATATTTTGATATTGTTGCCAAATATGTTCACGCCATTCATAATATTTTTTATAACGTTTATGCCAAAAATTATATTCAATATCTTGTATATGTTCTGTAAATAATTCTAAATTTTTAAAACCTTTACTTATTAAATGATCTGAAATATGTTTATCTTCAAAAACTATACCTTCACCTTTTTTCCAATTTTTGGTTTTAGATAATTTACACCATTTAAAAGCTATATTTATAGCACAATTCTTATAATAGTCACCGTAAAACTGTGGAAAAATAAAACCATTTTTAGCAGATTGTCTTAATACTGCATGTGTAGGATCATTTTTATTAAACTCTTTTAACTGAAATATTTCCATTGCCATATCCCTGTGCATATCACCTTTCAATATATCATCAATTAAACGTTGATCTTTACAAAAACATGATGCTATCCTGACTTCAAGTTGCTTGAAATCAAGCTCAACTAATTGGTGTCCGGGACTAGGATAAATAGCAGAACGGCAAATATTCATTGCTTCTTCATCCCTTTTTGGAATATTCTGAAAATTTGGATTGCTTGATGATCCTCTGTACGAACGTACTAAATGTAAATTATAAAATGGGTGCATTATACCGTTAATAGTTTCCCTTTCAAAAGAATCTAAATAAGTATCCCTTATTTTTTTAAGTTTTTTAATTTGTAAAAGTATGTTTAATTCAGGTATATTTAATTGTACAAGTGCTTCTTCATCTGTGGAACCTTGTTGTTCTGAAGTTGTTTGTTTATCAATTTTTAGTTTTTTGACTTTGTACAAAAAATTACTTAATTGTACTGGACTGTAAATATTTATTTTACTTTTTACAGATTTTTCCCAATCTAAATAAAAATCACTTTTAATAAATTTATGTTCAAGTTTTGTAATTTCTTTTGTTATTTCTTTTTTCTTAGCTTGAACATAATCTATATTTATGTGTAATCCAGCGGATTCAACTTTAGCTAATGCTAAAATTCCATCATGAAATAATTTATATGAATCTGTTATATTAGTCATTTTATTCTAATTTTCCAACTTTTTTTGAATATTGTAAATATTGTTCAATTCTTTCAATTTTTTGAAATCTTAATGTAGGATCAGCAGTATCTAAAATATATACACTACGTAATAATTCAATTATACCTCCAAGATCATTTAATTCTTTTTCAATAATTTCTTTATTGGTAATGAGTGTAGCAGGATGATGATCATTTAAACCAAAACGTAAAGCTTTAGAAACCGCATGTATTACTTCTGCACATTCTTCAGAAAGTATTACTAATAAATGTTCTTCTCTTGTCATTGTATTTTTAATTATTATTTGTTAATTACCCAAGTTAATGCAGCCATTTGTCCTAATAAGTAACTTATCTCATGATTTAATTCATTTCCTTCACTAGATAATAGATCAATTTGATATAATGAATGCAGTTTTTATCAGTTTTCATTCTTTCTCGATTTAGTCTTACAATTTTATTACGTATTTTATCTTCTGTTTTCATTTTAATTATTTTTTAAATACGATTATTATAATCATCATTTGATTTTATATAGCATAATAATAAAAGACAAACTATAATTAATATTATTGTTAATGTTGGTGTCATAATTAAAAAGGTAATGTTAATAATTCAAATTCTTTCATTTGTTTCATAGCTAAACGATATTCGTTAATTGAATCATAAGCACAATATTTTAATGTTTCTTTTTTACCTTCCGGTGTTGCAAAATATTCAAGTAAACGATTCATAGAATTTGCATTCTTTTCATCAATTGCTTGTAAATAAGGTTCCACAGTACTCGAATAATCAATAATGCCAAAATTAACATAGGTTTGAAATTTTAAGTTGGTAATACCTGTACGATTATCCAATATATGTGCTGCTAACATAGCATCATGATACCAACTTTTAACCCTAGTTTTTAGTTTAACCCAACTCCAAGTTTCTTCAAATTTCATATTATGTGAAAACTTTTTAATATACTTATTATTTAGTAAATTAATAAAAGGTTCTCTTTTTTCAATTTCATTAGGCATTGTAAAAACATAAACATTATCTTCATCTGTTGCAACAGAACAACAAACAATTTTATGACTTTTAGCATAAGGTTTTAAACCTGTCGTTTCATAATCAAATGCAATCATTGCATTGTTTGGTATTTGTTCTAAAACACTTAAATCTGTTATATAATTAATAGTAGGTTCTTGATAAACTGGAAATTCTTTATCTAAAATTGCTAAAGCATTTTTTAAATCTTTTTCAAATATATTTGCAACTTCTACACGATTACTTTGCTGCACAAATGATGGTAAAAAAACAGGTGCAATCCAACATTTAAGTTCCTGATCAGGTATTATAAAGCCACGCCATTTATCAATACCTTCCAAAGATTTTTTCCAACGTGAACCAATTACACTTGTTAATGCAATTTTTCCAAACAAAACAATTAACTTAGGTTTGTATTGTTGTATGATACGAAAAATATTTAACTGGCAACAACTAATTTCCTTTGCAGTAGGTATTCTACTTTTACCTGTTTCTTTATCATAAGTAAAACAACGTACAGCATTTATGTTTATACAATCTTTTTCAATATCAATTCCTAATTTATTATAAACATGATAAATATAATTTTCACTACCCTGAAATGGTTTACTTAATTGGTCATCTTGAAAGCTTGTAAAGCTACCAATATTCATAATACCTTTTTTAAATTGACCAAAAGGTTCCATTTTAGGGTTAGGGCAATTTATATCATTTTTATACAAACCACAACTATAACATGAAAATCCTCTTTTTTTAACAGAGAAATTATCAATTTTTGTTTCTTGTTTTGTAAAGAATCCAGTCATTATTGTTCTTTTATACTTAAAGTTGTAAGGTAAGTCCAGTCTTTAGTTTGAAAATACAATATATTCTTATTTAAAATACATTCATCTGTGTATGTTAAAATATCCTTTAACATACTTGCTTTTATTGAAAAAACAATTAGTTCACCGGTATATTGTATTTTCATTTTTTCTCTAAACCAACTACTATCAGATTTACTTTTTATTGTAATAATGTTTTCATTTATTTCAATATCAATAGTATCTACAATACCTTGTTCTTTATTGGTAAAAATAATAGCTTTATCCAAAACTTCATTTAAACTTTTTGGAAAAACAATTTTTTTACCTTTAATATTTTTTAAATATTTTGATGTGTCAACAAATGTTTCTTTATAAGTACGGCATGAAATAATTGTACCTTCTTTTGTACGAAAATGGACCCAACCGTTGCCTTCTGAAACTTTTGTAGGGTTTAATTTAATCAAAGTATTTATAGATGTTGCAGGAATTAAACAAGTATCAATTGGTAATTCATTATCTAATTTACAATGCATTATTCTTAAATTATCACAACTTTCAATAAAACCACTTTTATTAATATGTACACAAATTAGTTTTGGATCACTTACATCACTTGAACAGCCTATTACAACAAATTTCAAAAATTCTATAAATTTATCAGGTAATTTAAACCATTTATTTTTTACAGAAATTTCTTCATCTAAAGGTAGTTTAATTTCTTCAATTAATGTAAATCCTGAAATAGATTTACCTGCTTTTAATACAATTTCTTGTTTTTCATTTTTTGTAATATCAATTTCTTCATTTTTAATTTTTGCAAGAAATTTATAAAGTTCTTCTGCCTTAATTGCACCGGTAATATCTAAATCAGTAATAGGATGGGATATACTTATTTCATCATTATAAGTTACTACACAACCATTTACAAAAGCAAATGAAGTGGATTGTTCAATTATTTCTTTATTTGCTAAACCGGGTTTAACAATTTCAAGTGCATGTTTTAATTCTTCTTTATTAATTTTCATAATTTTATTTTGATTAAACCATATTTTAAATGGAAATATTTTTTAATAATATTTGGAAAATTCATTTTAAACCTCAATAAACTCTTATTGTTTTTACTTGCTTGCATAAATGACATTTTTTTAAAAATTGCGGGAACATTACACCATCCACTTAATGCCATATAAAAAGAAGGAAAAGGACTTTTTCTCCATTTTTCAAATTTCATTATATATGGTAAGCATTCATATTTCATTAGAATATTAAGTCTTTCAAATATTTCAACCAAATCATTTTCCCAAAACTTGTCATCATATTTGTTATTTTTATCAAATGCACAAAATATATAAAATTTAGGAATTTTGTTTGGCATATACTTTTTAAACAATTTTATTTTTTCTTCAATTATTTCTTTATCTTCATAATTATCAAATGCAAATATGTAATCACCATCATATTTACTTTCAGATAATATTTTTGCTTTTTTTTCTGTTAATAAGCGTATATCAAGACCTTGATTATAACAAAAAGGTTTTTTAGTTTCTTGCAATTGTTTGAATATAATTTCCCAATATTTTCCAGAACCAAATACATTATCGTCTAGTAATATAATTTTCTTTCTTTTTTCATCAACAAATTCTGATAATGGACTATGCAATGTTACAGTTTTAACACCTCTATTGAAACAAAAAGAACATTGTCTAAAACATCCTCTCGTTGTGAATCCGATAGAATAATCTAAATAATTTTTAAAATATTTTCTTTGTCTTCTTTTAAATCTAATTTCATTTTTTATCCATTCATCATATAAGTGATAATCAGGAAAGTGATGTTCTATTTCATCAGGTAATCTTGGTGTTTTTGAATACTCTGGTTCTTTTTGTCCTTTTTCATAAAAAAATCCTGATCCACCATATTCAACAAATGGTAATTTTAAAATAAATTTTGGTATGTGTGAATCAGTAAAAACTTTTGAAACAAAAACTTTATCATATTTGCTTTGAAAAAGAGCACTTGGACTAAGCTCTTCAAAAGAAATAAGTTTTACTTTATGTCCAAGTGCTTTATAATAACCTGATAATTTCATCAAAGCAAGATTGGGAAAATTATGATGTTTTCTACTGATTAGTTCAACATCAATCATTCCAATATACATGATTTATTTATTTGGATTTTTATATTTTTTTTACATCTTCTGCATGTTTGTAGAAGTTTTTTTCGGTGGTAAGAATCATGTACCAAAAACGTTTACTCTGTTTGTGCCAAAAGTACTTTTCAAGTTTTCCTTTTCTTTTTTCTCCTGTTTTGTCAGTAAAAGTTACCGTATCACCTTTAGCAAATCCTTTAGGCCATTCAACTTTAGCATGTTTTTCTACTTGTTCTTTAACTTTTTTAGCAGGTTTTTCTACCTTTTTCTCTGTGGTAAGACCTTGTTCAGCAAGAATATCAAGCATTTTCTTTTTAAGGGAAAATACACTTGATTTAGCTAGTAATGATTTACGTTTCTTTTTAAACTCGTCATTTTCCTTTACCAAATTTTGCAAATCAGCTTTTTTAGCTGTTTCTTTTACCGTTATTGCAAGATTTTCTTCTTCATCCTCTTCTTCATCCTCTTCTTCTTCTGGTTCAGGAACAATTATCTTTTTATTTTTTTTAACGGGTTCAGGTTTATCTTTTTCATTACCTTTTTTTACTGGTGGTAAGTCTTCATCTTCATCTTCATCAGGTTCAGGTTCAATTACTTTTTTACCTTTTTTTATAGGAATAGGTTCAGGTTTATCTTTTTCATTACCTTTTTTTACTGGTGGTAAGTCTTCATCTTCATCTTCATCTTCATCAGCATCTTCGTCCTCATCAGCATCTTCGTCCTCATCCTCGTCTTCATCAGCATCTTCGTCCTCATCAGCATCTTCATCCTCATCTTCATCCTGATCAGCATCTTCGTCTTCATCAGCATCTTCATCCTCATCTTCATCCTGATCAGCATCTTCGTCTTCATCCTCTGTGCCATACTTTTCAGCTAAGCCGTCAAAAATGGCCTGTGTAGTTTTGGTAAATTTGTCACCTTCTTCAAACAGTTGAAGAACAGTATCATAAAGTTCCTTTGCAAATTCATCAAGTTCCATTTCATTATACGCTATTGCAGGATCAACTCCCACAACTTTGTCCAGCTCTTTATAAGCTGCAACCAATTCCTTTTTTGAATAATTTTTTGCCATAATAAATAAATTTTGATTAAATAAATAAATAATTAAGTTAAATATAAGGTTTTTAAACCGTTTTCAATTAAAATACAAATATAGTATTATTTTTAACAAAAACAAATAAATTTAAAGTTTTTTTTAATATTTTATTAAAAATTGTTATATAATGTAAAAATAACAGGGGTAAAATTACAAAAAGTGCTTATTATGTTAAATAAAATTAAAACATCATTTAAAAACAAGTTACTACATGAAGTTAAAAGAACGCCCGGGCGTCACCGTAGCCGGTTCCCTGTTATTTTTATTATTATTATTATGTATTTCGTAATTCATAAACTTCATCATTATCAAGTAAACGAACATCTACATCAGTACCATCAACAACACATAATACAGAAGAATCAAAATCAATAAATCCTTCTTTAATATGTAAAAGTACGTGTCCATGATCAATACAAATATTTTTAACAGTAATCATAAGATCACCTACTTTTGTATCAACAGCCTTTATTATCGAGTTTTGTCTTATTAATTTACCTTTCATTTTTATAAATTTTTAATCACTATCTTTCATATCTTGCTCTGGCAGATATGTATCCGTCATTTTTTCTTCTTCATAATTTTTATCAGTTTTAAGATTTTCTAACATACGCATACACATAGCAGCAGTTTGTTTTAATTCCATTTTTACATCTTCAATAGAACCACATCCATCTATATAATGTAAAACAGCTTTAGTTACTTCACCAGCTTCTTCTTGCATTATAGCAAGTTGTTCCAACATATCCTTTGGATATTTTGGATGAATCCTTTTTGCACGTTGTAATTCATGATCTATTGCCATGTACTTTTCTAAACGATTTGATTCTGCATTCATTTTTTTAACTTTTTAATTTTAATATACTAATTAACGTTTTATCCAAATAACTTCTTTTTTATCTGGTATGGTTTCTATTACTCTTTGTTTGCATCTTTCACAGATGTAAGATATATAGTGATCAGATGGAGTCACCATATATGAGATACTGTCTAAGTCTAAAATGTATAATTTTGCATAAATAGAATAACGTTTTATGTCTTTCCCAAAAACATGCCCTCTTTCCTTACAGTACTTGTTTACAGAATCTGAATTATTGTATGTAGTTAACTCTTTAATTCTTTCTTTATAAATAGAATCATCCTTTTCTTGTGCTACTTTCAATATGGACTCATAACGATTTACTTGTGCTGATATATTTACACAAATAAATAAGAACAATAAAATAATAAATACTTTTTTCATTTTTTCATTTTAATTTAAATATGAAGTACTTTTTCAATAAAAACATCATCTGGCATATAGTCAGCCCCCATAATATGTTTTATATTCCCTACCTCTTTTTGCACGTATATATCTTATTTGTGGTCCACGATAATTAATAACACCTGTACCTGCCATTTCATAAGTTTTTACACATAAATTATCATGTTCTTTTTTTAACAATTGCAATTGTTTTATCAAATCTGAAATTTTCATAATCAAAAATTGTTTTTTAGTTCTAAAATATTGTTAGCTATACAAGCAAATTGATTATGTTCTGCAAGTAAATTAAGTAATTGTACAAAAACTTCATGTCTATTACTTTCTATGTGCTTTATATAATCAATATTTCTTTCAAGTTCACTAATCTTATTTTTTAATTCACGATTTTCATTTTGAACATTACGTAGTTCCCATTTGTCTGCTTTTTCTTTTAATGCACTTTCAAATTCATAATTATTCATAGCTTTTTAATTTTAATATTGTAAAACATATTTATTGGTTCATTCTTATCAACTAAAATATCTATTTTATTACTCCAACGTTTATTCATTAAATCTTCAACAAAATAGATACCATCATAAATTTCAGTTCCAGTAATTAAAACCTTATCACCAAAATTAAAGAATTTTAATAAATCTCTGCTTATGGCAATAAACTTATAATCATTATAATTTTCTGTCTTTATTTCTTTTAAGCTGGCTGTAGTTGTTCCTGTTTTGTATATTGTTGCAGTAACAATAAATTCATTAAAACTATGATCAAAATGAATTATATAGTTTTTAATAAATTTTTGTTCATTATGCAAATGGAATATACAAAACAATAGGATTATTATAATTAATAATTTTTTCATATTTATTTTTTATTAATAAAAACTTCCTAAAAATGGTCGGCCAATTTGCAAACGTTGTAAAACATAGACTTCTTGTGAACTATGAAAATCACCTTCACGTATTACAATCTTATTTATACGCATTATTCCTAATTCTTTTTCACGTCCGGTTTGATCCTGATTTAAGCCATACATAGCCGTAACATGGCCATACTTACGTTTATCCTCAGAAAAGTTAGTCATTTCCAAACGATCTTTATTATAACTCATTGCATCTGATTGAGTAGGAGCTACAACTAAACAATTTTCTTCCTGTGAAATAGCTCGTAAACCTTGCCATATTGCATTCTGTTGATGTCTAAACTCTTTTAGAAAACCAGAATAAGCTAGTAAATCAGCATAATCAATTAATATTACATCAGCAATAAAACCTTGTTCACGCCATTTACGTAATTTTTCTTTTACTTTTTCAATGGTTAATGTCCCATTTGGATATGTTATAAGTTTTATTTTCCTTTTTACTTTAATAAAAAATCTTTTAACTTTTATTTTTGCTTCACGTGTATTCAATGGGGACTTAATAAAAATCTCTTTTAACCAGACTGCTCCCCATTTATTCCTTGACCAGTCAACACAATTATAACAAGGTTTATATAATGGGTTATCTTTGTAAGCTTCTATTAATTCTTGTTTGGTTACAGTTTTTCTTATTTCAGTTTCAGGCTTAGTAAAAATACCAAATTTACATTCCCTTATTTTTTTATTACAAGTATTACATTGATTTTTAATGCAGTCTTGTACTGGAATATATTGTTGACCACAATATTTTTCAAGGTTAGATTTTCTTGCTAAGTAAATACATATACGTATTAATTGTTGATTTTCAGTCATATCACCTGCCTGGAATAATGCTACTTTTTGCTTTTGTTTGTAGGCTTGCATCATTAATTCTAATAGCTGAAAAGTTTTCCCGCGTTTTTCTGGACTTAAAATACTAACAAAAGCACCCCTGACTAATTGATCATTCCAAAATTCACCTAAAGCACCGGGAAAGTGAATAACATTTTGATAAGTTGTATCAAAAGCACTTTCTATTTTATTTAGTACTTCCGGTTCTGATAAATCTAATTCGTTTTCATTGTCATTTTCTTTAAGACTTTTAAAATTTTCAGCCAATTTTATTGCCTCGTCCACTTTATGTTTGACTAACATGGCTGTAATAGCCTCTGAATGCAACGTGAGAAGCCTTTCCTTAAAGTATTTTTTGGTTTGGGCTAAAATGTACGTTACATTGATTTTACCTTGCTCAAACTCGTTTGAGAGGCTAGGTAATATTTCTTGCTCTATCTCTAAAGCTAGGGTTTTTTCAATATTACCCTCTTTTAATTTTTGTATGTAAATAGTTTCAATATCCCTTACAGGGGCAACCCTATATTTTTTGAAATATTCCCAACACCAGTTAGATATTAAACGTGCCGTTGCACTTTCAATAAACTCAGGATTCCATTCTGATTCTAATTGACGTAAATATTCGGTTTGGGTGATAAGGGATATTATAATTTTTCTTTCAATCATAAAATTATTATTTGTTTAATAATTTAATATTATTTTTGATTTCAGCAAAATACTTTCTTAACCTTAGCTCTTCTACTAAATCAGGTTTATCTCTTTTATAAAGTTCATCTATATACATTGGAATAACCATTGCACCATGGCATAAATTACAAGTTTCAAAACCATTACTAATTGAAGTAGGTGAACCATACCAATTATTAATTAGTATTTTTCCATTACCATTACATTTAGGACATAATTGATATGGTATGTATTGAATTGTTTTCTTATTTTTTTTCATTTTACCTATTCCTTTTATACATTTTTCCATTATGACGAATAAATAAATTATAACCATTCTGTGCATTATTAATTTGCTTTTTGGTCATTTTATTATTATGATGGTTATAATACAAATAAGTATTACCTTTCTGAGAATCATAAAAGGGTAAACTTTTTGATTGTTTAGTAGGTACAGTACAACTATTCAAAACAAATAGTAGAATTACTACAATTATTATTATGAAAAAAGTTACAAATAATAAATTGACTTTTTTGTTATTAATTTTTTGTTGCATGGTTTATAATGTTTTTATTGATTAATAGTCTTCTTCGGAATTAAAATTTTTGCCCATTTCATCAAAAGATGGTATAAACTTTTTATCTTCATTATCATTCCAACTTTTCATTTCGGCAGGATCATCTACCCAACGTTGTTGGTGAATCCATGTGGCTGGCAATGGTACAAAACCTTTTTTCCAACGTTGTGTTTTTTTCTGTGCTTCTAATGCATTTAAAATTGTAGGCCAACTAGGTTTTTCACCATTCTTTTTGGCACATAATTTATTCCATTCTGTCAAGGCTTTGCCTTTAACATCTTTTCTTGGGTAAATTTGCCAAAATTCATTAAATTTTTTGGTAGTTATTGAATCCTTTGTTTTTTGAAAAAATCCGACGTTATCTTTATTAGTACTTAAAGCATTTGTATTAATATTAGTACTTAAAGCATTTGTGGTGTTATTTTCCTGCGGGTGGATTTTAACACCACTGGCTTTTTGTAATAATGGATGATCTTTCGACCAAATAAATTTAACCTTTGTATAGTACCCAGTTATTTGATTATTATTTTCATTTTTTCTTTGTATTGTTTCAATTAAACCCAGTTGAATTAAAATTTTTCTATACTTTTTTACTTTATCACTTCCCCATTTTAAAGCATCTGCTACATAATCATTTGTAGCTCTAGGAATATTTGTTCTTTGCCATTTAGCTGTGTAGTAATAAAACCAATATAGGCTTAGTAGTTCTGCTGGATGGTCTTGTTTTAAAATTAAATCTGATAATGGTTTGCTTAAAACGATAGGTTCTTCGTTTTCATCATAGGATACTTTATTCATACTTTTATTATTTTTAAATATAAAAAGGTAGGTTTCAGTGAATGTGGCACCTACTCCCTAACCTTTTCTAAGCCGTAACACTAAAATAAAAAACACTAAAAACAAAGAAAAACCATTATTTATATTCCACATTAATATAATAATGTTAAATTCCTTTTTAAAGCTTTAATTAAAACATATACAAATATATAAATTTAATTTTTAATAAACAAATTTATTCGTTACTATTTTATAATTCGTTGTAATACAATAAGTTACATATTTAACATAAGCATATTCATAAGGTAAATTATTATGAATAGTTATTCAATTAACATAATACACGATGACTATGTAATTCATGTATTTTTTCAAAACCATAATATTCATCAATAACATAGTTAATATCATCAGGAATTTCAACCACTTTTAATTTAGCATGATAACCATTTGCTTTTTCTTTTAAAGTTTCAACAGCATCAATTAATAATGGATCAGTTCTATTATAACCATCTGGTGTCATTTCTAAAACAAAACCATACCCATAAAAAATAGTATTTTTTGATTGTTGTGCGTAATGCTAACGAATCCACTCACCAGCAATATTTTTCATTGAAACTCCTTGGCTTTTTAATTGCTCTGGCAATCTCTGAGATGTTTCAAAACGCAATTCTTCACAGTTAATGAAAATATTAACCGATGTTGTTTCTTTTGGCATGTAAAGTTTTAATACTTCATGCAACTCATGTAATTTTTCTTCAATTTCTCGTGTCATAGTTTTGATTATTAAAGCACTACGCACAACACGCAATATAGCAAATGGCTGTATTCGTGGTATTTGTATCGGTCTGCATCGCATTGGCTTCGTAGCGGTTTGACAGGTTCGTAGCCCGTAATCAGCCACTTGCCATATTGCCACCGTTACCTGCCATTTAATCCCAAGACAGGCTGAGTAACACGGATTAAAATGTCCGTAATCCTTAGTGGTATTTTGAAAAGTGCATTTTTGATTAGTTCAAAGCGTTTTTTGTAGAAAAATCTTTGATACTTCCTGTTGTCAGGTTCACGCATTCTCAATTTTTCGTAAGGAACAAACTGGTACAAGTCACCAATTAGCACTCCTTTTTTGTTGTAAAAATGTACTTTACAACCAGCGTGGTATCCATTATCATTTAATACTTCAACAAGCATTCCGTAACGGACATTTTTGTAATTTACTTCTCTGTTTTTCATTTTAAATTTATTTATAAGTGTTTAACAATCAATTAAAAACGGCAGGTAACACAAGCTATAACCAATAGAGGTTTCAGTGGTTAATCCAACGTTGTAACTCGCTCTAAGTTCATGGCAAAACTACCATAACATTTGTTTATTACTATTTTTATATTTGTTTATTTAGTTCGTGTTCGTATTATTTTATTTGTTTTGCCAGTCCATGACCAATACATGAACTGCAAATACCTGATTTTACCATTTTTATCGTTTATCCAAATTCCCATTTGAGAATTTATATGATTTTCAGGTGGTTTTTGTATAATATGTTCACTGTTTAGGTAAAAACCTGTTCTTCGTATTTTTGGTGGTTCTTTACAAATTTTAATTATGTTACCTACTTGGTAGGATAATTCATGCGGTTTTATTTTTTTCATCTTTTATTAATTTTTTAGTAAGTTTAATTGTTGCTTTCAATACTTTAATTCTTGGTATTATTTTACCTTTTGAAAACCAATAATCAATATCAACAAGCCAAATATAAGTAAAATTACAAGGACGAAATTCATAAAGTTCAGGAAAAGTTATTTCTAAATTATCAGGAACATTCATATAATTATTATAGAAAAAATATGCACAAAGTCCTTTATTTGTATGCAATTTTATTTTTTTAAATGGGAAAAATAAAGAAATTCTATAATCATGTAAAGCCTTTTTATAAATTTTTAATCTTTCCTGTTTTAGTGTATTTAAACTATAATTTTCCATATTTTTCATAATCTTTAAATTATTATAAATTTTTCAGAAATAAAATAATCCTTTACTGTTTTTGTAACAACCATTTCGTTTCTTCTACGACACGTAGCAGATAAGGAAGGTTTACAGAAATAAAAATTTTTTGTTAATATTTCTGGTTCTGGCGTACTTAAATATTTTTTTAAACCTTTAATGTTAGAATTTTTTTCATTAATACTAACAGCAAAATGTTTATAAATATGTTTGCAAGATTCTTCATAAATAAAAGAAACTTCAATTTTTTGATTATTAATTACTTTTAAAAAGTACATTATTCTAATTTTTAAAAAGTTTAAAACTATTTTCTTCATTACATTCACTAAAGTTTTCTGATGTACACCAATCTTTCCATCCCCAATTTGAATTTATTGGTGAAGTCCATAATCCACCTTTAGGTTTACAAAAATATAATCTATTTTGTATTGGTAAAAATAATTTAGGAGCATAAATTTTACTTCCATAATGAATAAGAGTAAGATTTGTAAGTTTTTCTTTTTCACAAATATAAATAATATTATTTGATTTAACTTTTTCCATATTATTTATTTCTTAATACTTTAGTGACTAATTTATTTGCTTCATATTTAGATAATCCACCGGGATCACCTTTAATTTTTACGTTCCAAGCATTAACACCCCTGAATTTTAATTCAGATATTAATTTATTTGCCTGTATTTGTGCTTGTGGCTCATCATCATAAACAATAGCAATCTTTTTAAATGTATTTGCCATTATTCGCACTTGCTCATGTGTGTATTTTATACCACTTGTAGCAAATGCAAATTCACCTAAACGCCAAACATCAGTTGGACCTTCTACACAGATTCCAATATCAGGATTCCATTTTTCCTGATTGCCATAAAGTATTTGTTTATGACCTTTAATTTCATATTCAGCAGGACAAGCCTGATATTTATTCAATTGTTTATCAGTAATATCCCTTGCATCAAAAGATACAGTTTGACCATTCCATTCAAAAGGAATAATTATACGAAATTTATAGTTATATTTATCTAACATAGCAATTGGTCCGGTAGCTTTTATATGCCATTTTTCAATTGTTTTATCTGGATCAAAATTTCTGTTAAGCAAATATTTTCTATGATTACTTTGTAATTCATTTGTATTAGTAGGAAAACTAAAATCAATTTTTTCTATGATTTTATGTTGTATTACAGTTCTTGTAATACCATATTGAGGCAATAGTTTTCTTACTTCATCATACTCAGGAATATTAAGTAAAGTTGATAGTGTTAAAACCGGTGAATGCCAGCCACATCGCCAACACATGAAATATTCATCTTGTAAATTCCAGCCTAAATGTAATCCTGCATTTCCTGTACAAAATGGACATTCACAATTAACCCAGCCGGGCCGACAATGTTTGTGGTCTTCAGTTTTATATTCTATTCCAAAATCATTATACAAACGAATTATGTCCATTTATTCTTCACCTTCCCACATATTATAAGTTCCCTCAGTTATGTAACCATGTTCGTAAAGCTCTTGTTTAACAGGGATTGCAAATTGATTAGGTTTTCTTTTACATGTAATAGTTTTACTATTACGACTTTATAAATTGTTTTGAAATTTATTATAGCCTCTTTCATTAATAAAACTAAACTTATTTTTTGAAGTTGTTCCAAATATTTTTTGGAAATGCTTCATTTTTACATAGATAGCTCTGCCTGTTTTATAAGCATTTTCAGGTTTTACACTTTCATCGCTTTCAATTGAAGATTTATCTTCATCAATTTCAATTAATAAAATATAATCTTCTTTTGTACATTCAGGACAAAGATCAATTCCAGTAATTGTATTCTTTTCAAGAGTATTTTTTAATCTTTTATCTAAGATTATTCCAATTTCAAATTGTTTTCCACAAAAAATACAAATTTTTGTATCTAAACTAACATAACTTTTTTCCATTTTATTTTTATTTAGAAATTATTCTTTTATTTGTTTAAATACTTCTTCAGTTAAAATCTTTCGGCAGATATTTGCAGTTTTCATTCGATTTTCTTTTTTAGCAGCAGCATAAGCAGCAGCATAAGCAGCAGCATAAGCAGAAGCAGCATAAGCAGCAGCATAAGCAGCAGCATTAGCAGCATAAGCAGCAGCATTAGCAGCATAAGCAGCAGCATTAGCAGCATAAGCATCAGCATAAGCATCAGCATAAGCAGCAGCATCAGCATAAGCAGCAGCATAAGCAGCATAAGCAGCAGCATAAGCATCAGCATAAGCAGCAGCATAAGCAGCAGCAGCATAAGCAGAAGCAGCAGAAGCAGCATCAGCAGCAGCAATTTTTAATTCTAAATTAGTAGCTTTTCCTCTACCATATTGAAAAGCCACATAAATTGCATCTTTACTTCTTTGGTCTTTCATTAAGTGTTTTATAGTATATGCACAAAGAGATTTAGCTAATACTAATTTTCTGCCATCAACTTGCAGTTTTTGTGCTATCCATAGCATCCAATCTCCACGTTCACATTTTTCCCATGCTTCTTCTGAAGTTTCAAAAGAATTATAAAATATTAATGCCTTTTTGCAGGGATCAAATTTTTTAATATTATATTTTTTCATTATTCTGCTTTTTTATAAATTGTTTCACCATTATTAAATGTAGCAAATTTTACTAAAGGTTCAGAAAATTTTGTATAAATATCTTCTACTATTTTCACAACTTTTGGTATTTCTTTTTCAATATATTTAAGAATATTTTTACTTTGAATTTTTAACATTCCTTTATTAGGATAATTATTATACTTAATAATATATTGAATATCATTAACATCAGGAATATCTTCATAAGTTAATTGCTCAATATCAATTAATAATTCCCAATCTAAATTAGCACCTTTATAATAACCTGATCTTATTACACAACGTAAACGAATACATATATAACAATGAGCAATTTCTTTTTCTGAATAAACTTCTGCAAAATACTTACCGGAAAAATTGCGTTCACGATCACATATATTTAATTCTTTATATTCTAATATAGATTTTTGCAAAGATTCACGTAAGTTAGCAATAAGATCATCATATTCCCATTCTTCAGGATAAATAAGTTCATTACCTACATTATGATTTTCATCATTTAAAAGTAATGGTTCTTCTTCATGTGGCATAAGCACAGCAAATACCTTTGAAGTATTTTTGTTATAAAAATTACTTGTACTCATTTTTTAAATACTTAAAGCATCATACATTTCTTGTGTTTCAAACCTATCATGGATAGGTATAGGGTATTTTGCAGGAAATCTACTATCACTTGAATAAATAAAGTTTCCACCAAACATAGGACCAACCATTCCTTCTGGTTGTTGAATTGGTTCTGCATGAACATAATCACCCCAACCAAAATTTCTTTTAACAAGTTTTACAGAATTAGTTTCATCACCTATAAATGGACCTTCTGTATCAACCAAAATAAGATTATCTTGCTTTGCAGAAATACCATTATTGGTACAATCGTAAGTACCATACCTGTAAACATCAACGGATAAACCTTTAGTCTTCATCTTTAAAAGAATTAATCTGTTCAACATTCATTTTTTCACATTCCATTCTTATAACAGGATGCCAAATTTCAGGAATATTTGTTCCCGGAACATAATTTTCCCTTGCCCATTTACGAAATTTAATTTCTTCTTCGGGCCTTAATTTACTAAAGAGCCAATTTTCCATTTTTTAATTTTTATTGAAGTTTATTCAAGTCTGTATAAATATTATATAAATGATACCACAGGTCATTTTGACCTGTTTTCCAAGTACAAAAAGCATTAACCAATTCTAAATTAGAAAGTTGATTAATTGTGTAATCTTTAGATTGATCTTCCGGTGTTTTTGCACCATGTCTTAGGCGTATTACATCTAATACTCCTAATTTTGCAAGTTTTTCAACATTTTTCATTTTTCTTTGTTTTTACGTGTTCTTACTTTAATATTCTTAATTAAATCCAGTATTTTTTGAGTAGCAGCATAAACAGAAATTTGTTCATAATTATTAGATTTATCTAAAAACTGGGTAGTACGACGAGCACACCAGTATATCTTGTAAGGATGATCACTATCAAAACAGGCTGAATACTTTATCTTTATAGGACAACTGCCACAATTATATTTATACCGATATTTAGCACAGAAAGGACACTGTGCAGGATGTTCTTTTAATTCAGGAACAGCTTCTTTAAGTTCATCTTTAGTTGCAAAATGATTTTTAACAAGAAATTCCCATTTTTTAATAGATAATTCTTTCATTTGTGCAATAGTCATATTTTTTTCATAATAAATTAGTTTTATTTTTGTAAATATATATATGCCATTTATTGCTAAGTTCATGCCAAAAATAAGTATTATCCAACCACATAAATGCACACTGAATAAGGTTAGCTTCACTATATTTTTTAAAATTGATTTTATCACCTATACCATAATATTCATCAGAATTTAGATTTTTCATGAATTTTTTATAGCAACCTTGTTCTTTTAAGAACGTTTCAAGTTTTTTGTTTTTTAATGTTGTTGTTTTCATTTTTATTTATATAGAATATTGTTC
The DNA here is from genome assembly GCA_023229385.1 of Candidatus Omnitrophota bacterium. Classification (GTDB taxonomy): domain Bacteria; phylum Omnitrophota; class Gorgyraeia; order Gygaellales; family Profunditerraquicolaceae; genus UBA6249. The sequence continues at coordinate 25,134 of JALNZI010000008.1, forward strand.
AATTAAAAAATTTTGTTCATTCTCGCTTAAATCTCCAATAAATATTATATCATCTTCTTTGTGAACATAATTTTTTCCTTTTACATTAATAGTGGTAATTTCTGTAATAATGAGCAATGCACCAATAAGAGATTCATAACCCATGCCACTATCAAGTGAACCATCCAAACCTTTTTCAGCTTGTTCAATAATATCACTTTTAGTTTTAGCATACAATTTTCTTGCAGGGTAACTACCTTTACCACCTCCCCAATAATTACCGTAAACAAGTCCTGTTGATTCAAATTTTTTCTTTGTTTTCATTTTTCTTTGTTTTTATTAATTTGTAAATAACTATTAACTAATTCCATTATGGTTGATTTATCTTTATATTTTTTGCCATCAATAACATTATTTATAATTTTTTCTTTTCTATTTGTAATATTAATGATCTTTTCTTCAATGGTATTAATACCGATTAAACGCCATATTGTTACAGATTTTGTTTGTGTAATACGATGAATCCTGTCATAGGCTTGTATATGTTGACTAGGATTATACACATACTCAATTATAGCTGCATTAGAAGCCGCTGTAAGGGTTATCCCAGTCCCGGCAGCTATTATATTACCAAAAAACAAACGCACCTTAGGATCGTTTTGAAAGCTATCTACGGCCTTTTGTTTTTGCTTATCAGTCATACCACCTTCAACTTTTACAGCATCAGGAAATTTTTCCATTAAATAAGCTAAAGTTTTACGATGGTAGCAAAAGACAACAAGCTTTTCATCACTTTCTAAAAAGTTTTCAATCCATTTTACAATTGTATTCAACTTTCCTTTTATTGCAAGTTGACGTAAGATGTTTAGCTGTGCAAGTACGGGCACAGCTAATGTCTTTTCTAACTTTAAATAAGTGAGTTTATTTATTTCTAAATCTGTTAATTCATTATTAGTTTTTATTTTATTACGCTTTGCAAATTGTTTTAATTCCTCTTTAGTTCCTTCACTCATAGAACTAAATTTTTCCTGTAAAAACGTAATAAATGTTTTTTCTGCTTTTTGATATTCAATTTTATTGTCAATAGAAATATAAACGTTTACTATATTTTTTGGTGGTAAATCTTTTAAAACATCTATTTTTTTACGACGAATCATTATTGTATTTTTCAAAATAGTATTTAATTTTTTTGTATTTGTTGCACCTGAAAAATCCCAACCAAGCCAAGTTTTTTTAGCTCCACAATATTCTTTTGCAAAATCCATAAAATTTGGAAATAGTGAAGGTCTAATAAAATGAATAATGTTATAAATTTCAGCAGGACGATTTTCAATTGGTGTACCGGTTAAAGCTAAAGCATAATTAATATCTTTTGTTATTCGTTTAAAAGCCTTTGTTTTTCTTGCTTTATTATTTTTAATGCTTTGTGCTTCATCAGCAATGATACAATTAAAATCTATATTTTTTAAAGATTGTACCCAGTAGTGAAGTATATCATAATTCACTACTACAATATCACTTTTAATTTTATATGGTATAACACCGTTTAAAATTTGTGAATCCATTTTTAACCATTTTTTAATCTCACGTTGCCAATTTTCTTTTAATCCTGCTTGACAAATAATTAATAATGGAAAAGTATCATATCTTGTTTTTACCCATGAAAGAGCTTCTACTGTTTTTCCCAATCCCATTTCATCCGCTATTAAAGCTCTTCCTTGTTTTTTTTCAATTAGTTTAACACATTCTTTTTGAAAATGGTGTAATTTTAATTTTTTAATTTGAGTAATTGCTTTTGATTTATTTATATCTTTTCTATTTTCTAATTCTTGTATAAAAATATTTTCCTTTTTCCATTCAATTAATGCTTTAGAGAAAACAAAATTTAATTCACTTAATAACAATACTGTATTTTTTGTTAAAGGTGTTTCCCAGAAATCATTTTTAACCATTTTAATTTCTGCTATTGTATTAAGTTTTTCCAATAATTTTCTTTCTAAAGGAAAAGTCAGTTTAATTATTTTGCCTTCTTTTATTAATTGAGCTGTTCGCATTATATCTTTTTATATTATAGTACTGATGTTTCAGTTAAAAATATAACTGAAACATTTCTGCATTAGCGTCGTCAGAGTACTTAGTTAATTCTTATTAAATATGAATTTATCTGTTTTTAACACAGATTGTTGTTCTTCTTGTTTTTTAAAAAGTGTGTTAAGTGCATTCCAATACGCAAAACCTTCTGGTGTATCACCAAAAACGAATTGTGTTATCATATCATTAATCGTGTGAGAAACTTCCCATCCAAGCAATTTTTCAAGGTGAATATCTATGTTATTCTTTAGTAAATTATTAACAAATTTGTCTAAAGCATTATTCTTTTCTAAGAATAGGTAGAGATTTTTCTCTATTTTTAATTTCATCTTATTTATTTTTTTTATTGGGTTCCAAAGAAATGATTCCAAAAAAACAAGATAATACTATCAATAGAACAATAAGCAGAACCAACTTTGCCCCAATTAAGGAGCAAATGATTGCCAATAAAAGACAAAATGCGGACAGGATAAAATTGTTTTTCATTTTTGTAAAATATAAGGATAAAAGTAAAACAATAGAAAAATCATTAATGCAAAAAATGTCAAGTATTCCATAAATTCAAAGAATACAATATTCTGTCGATATAAGGCTTGAATAAACTTGATTAATTTTTTCATTTTTTATATTATTTTATTAAGTTCTTCTTTTGTTATAGAAAAAACAATCTCTGCATTTTGTCCTTTGTGTATTCTCCACGTTGTACCATCAAAAGACGGAACAAATCCATTTTCCCATAATGTGATTATGGATTGAAATGGGTTTGTAAATGGTTTCAAAGTTTCAAAATTGTTCCATTTTTCTAACATGAAAAATGATGAAATATAAGCATTTACAGAAGCCCCAACAGAAGCCCCAACAGAAGCCCCAACAGAAGCCTCAACAGAAGCCCAAATAGAATCCCTAACAGAATCCCAAATAGAATCCCTAACAGAAGCCCCAACAGAAGCCCCAACAGAAGCCCAAATAGAATCCCTAACAGAAGCCCAAATAGAATCCCTAACAGAAGCCCCAACAGAAGCCCTAACAGAAGCCCCAACAGAAGCCCAAATAAAAGCCCTAACAGAATCCCAAATAGAATCCCAAATAGAATCCCATTTTTTTAATAATAATGCTAAATCATTATTATTAAATTTTTCTTTATTGTTTATTAGTAAAGGGCTTATTATAGGTTTTACTATTAAAGGTTCAATAATTGTTTTAAAATTCAAATATTGTTGTACCCATTTTTTTGATAATTCAGAAGTATCCTTTTCTGTGTTTATTTGATCCACAGTAAACTCCCCGGTTAAAGGATTATATTCATACTTGTTCATTTTATCTTCATCTAATTTATAAAATGCACAAATACTTGTGTGAGAATCAGGACTATACCTTTCTGGGTTATTACATAACATTTGTTTACGTAATTCCCAATCAAAATAATACTTATTATTATTTTGATCAACAACGAAACTAAAAAAGTTACACATAATTATTTATTTTTAAGGTTTTTAAGATATACATTTCTAATGTACTCTTTTGAATAAATGCCTTCAAACAATTCAAAAGTATCCACCAAATCACCTGTGTAAAAACACTCAAAGTTTTCAAAGGCATCAAGAATTTCTGCTTCTTCAAGTTTACCTTTTTTAATTTCTAAGCCTTTCCACAGTTTTATTTCATCCATGCCTTCACGGAATTTTAAAAAATAACCTTCAGGCATGTAACCACCAGCCCCCAGAGAAATGTATTTTTCATTTTCTCTAAGTTTCGTTTTACCTTTTTCGAATTGATCATGAGAGAATGCAAAAAATACTTTGCAATCTTTCATTAACTGATCAACTCTTTTTTGTTCTTCGTTTTTAATTTCACTTAAATTCATCATAATTTATTTATAAGTTTTTCAATTGCAGTTCTTTTAAATGGTGGAAAAATCCAACCGGGTCCACAGGGTAAATGAAAATTGAAACTTCCACCCAAAGCTTTTAATTCATCTTTGATTACTTTTGTTCCTAATCCTGTAACTACAATAGCGTTTTTATAAGGAGCAATTTTAATATCAGAAGATTCAATTTTAACTTCTGTTTTAGTTTCAACTTCATTTTTAACCTCAACTTCAGGCTGAAGCACCCAACCACTAATAGTTGATTTAGTATATTCAAAATACAAATTGGAAGCTGTAAACGGAATAGCTACATTTAATTTTTCTTTTGAAACATCCGTAAATTCAATCCATTTCCAATGTTTCTGTCTTGAATTTTCTTTGCCATATATACGAATATTATATGTAACTGTAACTTCATTCTCATTAAAATTGTTTCTTAAAACAAGTTGTAACCCATCATAAATGGGTGCATCTTTTTTGTATTCATAACCAGCTTCACTGACCACTTTTTTAAATTCTTCTATTAAAGGTTTTTCCTTTTCCATTCTTTCCTGTCTTTCCTTTAATATTTTAGCTTCCCAGGCTTGATGTTCAAGCCTTTTTTCATTTTCCTTTTTCACAATTACATCAGTAATGTTATCAAAAGAATCTTTTAAGATATTTTCAATTAAGGGAATTACATTTTCCTGTTTAATAGCATCTACACGTATAAAGGCTACTAAAACGAATGTCCCAAAGATTTGACCCATATAAATGCCGGAACTACCAATGAATAGTTCTTTATTGATATGATTAACAAAACTTTTCATTTTTGGTAACAATTCTAAATATTGTTCTTTTGATGAAAAATATTCTGACGTTTTATGTATTTCGTATTCAGTACATGATTTACGAATAAACCAATCAGAATGTTCCTGACAGGTTTTGTAAATCAATTTTTTCTTTAAAGTATCAATGGCGTTGTATTTTACACCAATGGATAAATTTTTGTTTTGAAACAAATTTTTGTATCCATTAATCCAATTCACTTTTAATTCAGGGAATAATCCATGAATAGTAATTTGTGTTTTATACTTAAACACTGGCACACCTAACGTTTCAAGGTGTTCAGTTGTAACACCCTGATTTTCTATTTGATCTAAAACTTCTAACGGAATAATTTTATCACTCCGGTTTATAATGTTTTTATGATCAAAATTCTCATTTTCAAATAATCTTTCAATTATTTCCATTTTTTTAAGGTTTAAATTATTTTGTTTTTAATTTTCTTGTCCACGATAAAATGATTTTTTATTTAAGTCAATTCTTTTAAACATACGATTGCATATTCTTTTCCAGTAACGAGGGTTATTGTAATCTTCAGATACATTTTTTAGATACCATTTTTCCTGTGTGTTATCACATAAGGGTTCCAATGAAAATACAATTTCCATTAAACCTACGCCACCACTGATAAATGTTTCTTTTTTACAAACATCAAATCCGTATCTTTTTAACCGGACACCCTGACATTTGTATCGTATTGGAATAATAATCAGATTATTCTTATCTACAAATTTCTGCAAAATTTTTGGTGTTTTCATTTTGTTTTAATTTTTTAGTGTTAAGTGTTAATTAAGGAATAGTGATAAAGGCTATTTTCGTACTTATTAGTAACTCGTCGGCTTAATATAAATACTAAAATCTTTTTTATGAATTATGTAAATTAGAAAAAATTAAAAACAAAAAATAGGGTAACGGTTGTTCGCCGTTACCCTTAAAAACCGGGTTTTGGATAAAACTACTGTACAGGTTCAGCAGGTGCATTAAAATACAGGTCCCCTTTACGGATAGCATGCAGTTTGCTCAAGTACGACTTTGTTACTGAGCCGTCCTCGTCTGGATAAACCGCTAATACGGCATCTAAAATAGTTTTGTAGGTAACCCCTTCCGGGTGTGCCGTTAAGCAATCCAGAATAATACTCCTCTTTGTAACTTTGTCACCCGTAATAGTAGTTGTACCTGTTGAACTGTTTTTTCTCGTTCTGATAACCTTTGCCGGTACGTTTGCCGGCAACGTGGTGTTAATAATCATCCACAACCCCTGAAAGGTTGTGAACTCCCCGTCTGTAAGCTGCTGAATCAATTCAGCCTTTTTTGTTTGCACCTTTGCAACCTCATCTTTTTTGTCTTGCTCAGCTTTTTTTGCAGCGGCATCAATAGCAGCTAATTTCTTTTCGTTCGCCATTACCTTTGCTAATTTTGCAACTTCGGCGAAGTCACCGGCAGCTAATGCGGCCGCCAGTTTTTCCGCTGTTGTCGGCTCTATTATCGCCGGTTCTGTTGTTGATACGTTGTTTGTTACTTCCGTCGCTGCATTTTCGGCAGCGGTAACAATTTGTTCTTTTGTTAATGAATCTTTAGACATTTTTTCTTTGTTTTTAAATTAGTAAAGCAAAATTGCTTTGTGCCTGTACCGGAATCGGACCGGTACAAAGAACCGTTCAGGCTAATAAAATTAATTGTTGTCTTCAATCACAGTTATAACGATTGTTGAGATAAAACTTATAACCGATATAACTGCTAATATTACAGTTATAATAGAATCATGTGCCGTAAAGAAAGAAATAAGTATCATTCCTAGAAAGCTTACTACAAAAGTTATGGCTGTAATGATTACTAACCTGTCGATGTTCTGTTCTTTCGTTGTCATAGTGTTTAACATAATATTAAGTTGTTTATCACTGTTATCACTTGCAAATATATGTAATATTATAATACGTTGTACTCATTAATGCAAAAAAATTTAAAAAAAAATTAAATGTATTATAACGTATTAATACACAGTAAGTTACAACCTTAAATGACTTATATCATAGTATATATATTACTTAACATAATTAAATAACACTATAAAAAGCAATATAAGGCAATTCACCAGGTAAAAGCCTAATAACCCAACCTGACTATAATAAAGGCTTAAATAGCCTTATAATGCAAAATAAAGGCTATTCAACCAGGTAACCCATATAATAGTATAACAACCTATAAAAAGGCAATAAGGCACAATAAAAAATAAAGAAGCAATATGAGTAAATGGTAAAGTAAAGGTATATATTCATCCATATAGTATAATATAGTAATATATGTTATAATACAATAAAAAGAATAAAAATATAGTGAAAAATGTAAAAAAGAATAAAAAAGCCGCGCCCGCTTAGCTTCCACACTTTGTTTCTGTACCACACCAATATCACTATGATAAGCTATTCATGTACTAATGATATGCTATTCACAACGAATGTTATACTATACTCTATATATAGTATATATACATACCACTGCACTAGCTCTGTTCACTGCGATTAGCAGGAATAATTGTTATATATAGTAGTGTGCCGAGGTGAAGGGAAGATCAGGTGAATGTGAATGGCGAAAATGGAAAGAGGTTTGATGGGCTTGTACCTCTCATAGAATATATAAATTTTTTTGATGAATACAAATTTTATTTATTCATTAAAGGCTTGTTATTATTATTTGACGATTCATATTGAAAAAAACGAATAAGTATTATATTATAATATAGTATATATAATAGTAATATGTATATACTATATATGGTAAAAATTGTTTTCATTATGATTTATATATTCATTATTATATTCTATTCACTATTTATATTCATTATTATTAATATATTTTATTTACCTTTTTTCATTAATATTATTCATTTTACAATTCATAAAAAAAATTTGAAAAAATTTTTTAAGGTTTTCAAAAATTAATATTCATTATTGATTATTTATATTGTATAATAAAAATTTTTATTTAATATTGTTAAATGTGTATATTATGTTTATCTATATAAGGATTGCTAAAAAAATTTTATGTTTTTTATTTTGTTATATACTATTATATATTATATTTGTTTGCAAATGTATTTTTTATGGCTAAAAATAGAACCATACGTTTGCCTGAACCGGATTTCTTACCTAAGAAAACTTTACGTCGTACTGATGGTCGTTATCAACCTGTATATGATAGGCAGGTTTATTTCTTAGCATTGTTAGGAATGACAGAGCCACAGATGGCACAAGTATTCAATGTACAATTTAATAATTTTTTGGTTTGGAAGGAAAAATATCCTTTATTTGCTGAAGCATTAATTAAAGGGAAAACTTCGGCTGATGGCAACGTAGTACATTCATTATATTTATCGGCCATAGGTTTTAAGCATAAAGAAACTGTTGTATTAACCAATAAGGTTAAGAAATATAATAGTGCAGGTAAAGTAACTAAGGAATGGACCGAACCTTTATTGGTTGAAGTGGAAAAAGAGGAACCACCAAGTGTTAATGCCTGTTTGAAGTGGTTACAAGCCCGTCAGCCAGCCGTATGGGGTAACAGGCTACATATTGACGGTAAACTTAATGTAACCCATCAAATTGACTTAACGGACTTCACGACAGAAGAATTACTAGTACTTAATAAATTAGGTATGGCTAGTAAAGATGGTAAGATTGTTGAAGATGCTTTATATGAAGATGTTTAAATAATAATAGTATGGAAGTAACATTGGTCAGAACAAAACGTAATAGGGTTAAACCTGTGGAATCGAAAGAATCACGGGCAAAACTTGTTCTGACCAATCCTTTAGCCATACAAAAAGAATTAAATAATCGTTCGTTATATGAGTTTTTGAAATGGGCTTGGCCTGAAATTAGCAATGCACCATTTGTTGAAAACTGGCATTTACCTTATTTATGTAGTGAATTGGAGCAAGTAGCATACCAAGTAGGTGAACGCAGGAAAAAGGATCATGATTTATTGATTAACATTTCACCGGGTTCAACAAAGACTATATTATGCTGTATTGTATTTCCTGCATGGTGTTGGACCAAATGGTATTGGATGCGGTTTATTACAGCTTCGTATTCAGCACAATTAGCATTGGAAGCTGCTGATTATAGTAGGGATTTAATAAAATCCCAGATATTTAGGGAAATGTATCCTGAAATTGATATTAAACCTGATAAAGACACAAAATCAAACTATAAGATTGTACGTAGGGTAGTTAGTCCTACTTCTGAATTTTATACAAGAGAATGGTTAGGCGGTAATAGGTTTACTACTTCGGTAGGTGGTACGGCAACCGGTTTTCATGGTGATATATTAATATGGGATGATGCTTTAAACCCTGAACAAGCACTTTCAGACAAAGAAATAGAAACTGCAAACCATTGGGTTGACCATACTTTAAGCACACGTAAAACTAATAAAGCTATTAGTGTAACCATAGGTATTATGCAGAGGTTACACCAAAACGATCCTTCAGGCCATTTATTAGCTAAAAAGAAAAAGAATTTACGGCATATATGTATGCCGGGCGAAATATTACATTTTAAAGAAGCTTTACAACCACCAGAATTAGCACAATATTATAAAGACGATTTATTTGATGCAAATCGAATGAATTGGAATACATTGCACGAGCTTGAAACAGACTTAGGCCAATATGGTTATGCCGGGCAGATAGGGCAAATACCTTCACCACCGGGTGGTGGGATGTTCAAGGTTGAACATTTTCAAATGACAAGTGAAATATTCCCAAAAGATTTTTATATACGTAGTGTACGTTATTGGGATAAAGCTGGTAGTGCAAATAAAGGGGCTTATACAGTTGGTGTAAAGATTTCACTATTAAAGAATAAATTATTTATTATTGATGACGTTAAACGTGGTCAATGGAGTTCTGAAAAACGTGAATCTATTATAAGGCAAACTGCTGAAGTTGATGGAAGAAAATGTTGGGTGGTTGTAGAACAGGAACCAGGTAGCGGCGGTAAAGAATCTGCTGAAAATACTATTAAGAATTTAGCAGGATTTCTTGCTGAGGCTGATAAACCATCTGGTGATAAAGCTGAACGTGCTGATCCTTTAAGTGTACAGGTTAATAATGGTACAATATTAATGAGGATTGCTGATTGGAATAAGGAATTTAAGGATGAATTTGAATTGTTTCCAAATTCTGTATATAAGGATCAAGTAGATGCTACTTCCGGTGGATTTAATTTTTTGGTTAAGAAAAAAATTGCAAGACGTTTAGTTTAATGTTATGGAACATAAAAGAAAAATAAGACCTATTTCTACTAATAAAGAAAAATTTGTTATTGACAGTAACAAATATCCTTTATTTAGTGCTTTAAGTGAGTTAACCGCACGTCTGCAATTAGCTTCACAATTGGGAGTTGATACATATAGCGGTGATAGGGATATTTATCAAGCATTAGGTTATCCTAAAACGCTTATATGGGAAAATTATTGGGCAAGATATAAAAGACATGATATAGCGAAGGCTATTATTGATCGTCCTGTTAAAGCTTCATGGAAAGGTAATATTGAAGTTATTGAAACTATTAAAAAAGAAGAAACACCATTTGAAAAAGCATGGGTTGAATTATTTAATAGGTTAAAATTAAAATCTATTTTTATACGTTCAGATAAATTAACTGGTATTGGCCGTTATTCTGTATTATTCTTAGGTTTAAATGATACACAAAAAACTGAAGATTTAGCTGGACCTGTTAAAATAAAACAAGGATTAAAATTATTATATGTAAAACCTTTATCAGAAAATACAGCACAAATACAATCATTTGATGAAAATCCAGCAAGTGAACGTTATGGTTTACCTTTAACATATAATATAGCCATTGCTGTTGGTGAATTTAAAAGTGCAACAGTCTTAGTACATTATTCAAGGGTTATACATTTTGTTGAAGAAGTTGTTGAAGATGAAGTTTATGGTACGCCTCGTTTAGAAGCTGTATATAATCGTTTAATTGATTTGGAAAAACTTGTTGGTGGTGATGCTGAAATGTTTTGGCGTGGTGCAAGACCGGGTTATACTGGTGAAGTTAAGGATGATTATCAAATGACACCTGAGACACTTGCAGATTTAAAAACTCAAATAGATGAATTTGAAAATAATCTTAGGCGTGTATTAATAAATGAAGGAGTTAAATACAATGCTTTAACACAGCAAATTTCTGATCCTGCAAATCATGTTGACATACAAATTCAAATGGTTAGTGCTGTAACTGGTATTCCTAAAAGAATATTAAGTGGTTCAGAACGTGGTGAGTTAAGTTCAGCACAAGATAAATTGGAATGGATTTCTTATGTTGCTTCAAGACGTGAGGAACAGAATGAACCAATGATTTTAAGACCATTCATTGATAAATGTGTTGAAATTGGTTTATTACCAAAACCTAAAACAGCATATATTATTGTATGGGATAAATTATTTAGTTTATCAGATAAGGAAAAGGTTGAAATTGGTCGTTTACGTGCTGAGGCAATAAAATCTTATGGAACTTCATCTTCACAAGATTTATTTCCATTAGATTTATTCTGTAAATTATTTTTGAATTTTGATGATACACAAATTGCAGAAATAATGGATAGGCGTAAGGAAGGATTTGAAGATGAAGATGAGATGATAAAAGATACTGAAGATGGTACGGGTGGTATAGGTAGAACACCACAATTATCACCTATACCAGTTTCACGTACTGTTGATTTAGATAAACGTGGGGGATAAATAAAAAGGACAGGGTTGGTTTTTGTTGATTTGTTTTAGTTGGATTTAATTGGCTTGTAAAATTGATGTTTTATTATTGGTTTATGCTGTTTGATGTTGAATTGTTGCTTTCTGTTTTTACAATCCTGTTCTTTTTTAATAAATTAAAAATAGTTAAAATATATAATAATGAAAAGAATAATTGTAATTGTTATATTTTCATTTTTGTTTTTTAGTTGTTTTGCACAGAAACATGAATGGCGAAAACCTGATGTTTCCAGTCAAGAACATTTCTTAGCAGGAAATATGATTTCATTTACGACCGGATTACTATTAAATCAAGGTTTAAATTTTAAATATGGATCATATATCGGTATTTTGGCCGGAAGTACAGTTGGGTATTGCAAAGAGAAACATGATCCTATTTTTGACAATACTGATTTATTGCTTACAATTACCGGTAGTATTCTTGGTGGTTATTTGAGTAACAAAATAAATAAATACTATGGTTTAAGTGATCAGGAAAGAATTATAAACAAAATAAATCGGTTAAATAAACGTTCAGAAAGACGGATGCAAAGAATATAACACAAAACATAAAATCATATATTATGGGATGCTTTATTTTAACATTATTTAATTTAACAGTAAGTGAAGTAATTACTACTTGTGGTTTTGTTACTGTTATAATTGGTGGAATAATTCAAGCCAATGTGCGTATGCGTGGAAATACCTTAAAAATTTCTGAAGTGGAGAAAACGACCAACCAGAAAATTGAAGCTCTTGGGAGAACTACTGATGCTAGAATTACATCATTGGAAAAAACGACAGATGCTAAAATAATAGCATTAGAAAATGGAAGAAAGCAAAATGCTGAAAACATTGAAACCATGCGAAAAGAAAATAGGGAGGATCATGATAAAATACTTTCTAAGTTGGATTCACTAATGGGATTTAACATATCATTAAAAGATAAAAAATAAAATGACAGAAAGATTTGAAATATTTTTTAATCGGCTTATGGGATATGAAGGTGGTTTGGGAAATGATCCTGATGATCATGGAGGTCAAACTAAATATGGGATAAGCCATAAATCATATCCATATCTTGATATTGCAAAACTTAATTTAGAAAGAGCAAAGGAAATTTATTGGAATGATTATTATAAACCTTTGAAAATTGATAATTTTATAAATGACAGAATTGCTTGGCAGTTATTTGATTTTGGTGTTAATGCGGGAATAGGTACATCAGCAAAAATGTTGCAAAAGATTCTTAAAACAACTCAGGATGGTATTATTGGAAAAATAACTTTGGAAAAAGTAAATTTATGGAATGGTAAATACCCTCTATATATTCATTTTATTTCGGAGAGAATTAAGTTTTATTATAAAATAACAGACAATGATCCTACTCAAATGAAATTTTTTAAAGGTTGGATGTTTAGGATTATTGAAATACCTTGGGATTTATGAGTAAAGATGAATTAAAATCAGGAATTGTTTTTGCGGTAAATAAAACACAGGAAGCAGTGTCAAGTGCCGTGAACGTAGCAAGGGTTGTACCAAAACGATTAACGGCTGGTGTTGCAATAGGATTGTTTGAATTATTTATACAACTCTTTCCTAATGCTATGTCAGAACATTGGCAGACAATATCATATCAGGCAATTGGAATTGTTGGAGCTACGGGAATAGTTGATTGGGCATGGAGAAAAAGAAAAGAAGCGTTTTTATATATTAAAAATTTATTAACAAAAAAGAAAAAGGAGAATTAATCATGTTAGAAAATTTAAAAAAAGCATTAGGTAAAGTTTTGGTAACTGTTGAACAGGTAGCTAAAGCTGAAGAAGATGGAAAAATCGTTCTTAAAGAATGGATTCAGATTGGAGTAACTGCATTGGGTTGGGTTTGGATTTTTAAAAATCTGAAAGCAATTAAAGCAGATATTGAATCTGGTGCGACACAAGAAGATTGGGATGCTTTAAACGAAGCCTTAAAAGCAGAGTTTAATATTCCACAAGCTAATCTTGAAGAAACAATTGAACAGGCATTAGGAATTATTACATTAATTCTTTCACTTGTTGGGAAAAATGTAAAAGTCAATGTTACCTAAAAATGGGGTTGAGATTGATTCTGGTTTAATTCCGGGTGGACAAAAAGGAATAAGATTTTACGGTTTGAAAATTAAAATATCTATTCAGAAATTATTGAATTTGTTTAAGAAGAAAAAGAATGTGTAAAGTCTGTAAACATAGTGTTAATGAATTATCTGTTAATGTTAATAGGTATGATCCTACAAAGACAATTACTTTAAGGAATAATTTTGTTCATGAAAGTAATCGTAGGTTCAAATCTATTACGGCACTTGTTTATAAAATGATTGTAAATAAAGATGTTTTTGGATTAAAACCGAATATTCATACTTTACAGGAATTCGTAGAGTTACCAGAAAAAGCATTTGAATTTGAAATTGATGCCAAAAAGATTGAAGGGTTTATACAATGGTTAGAAGAACAGGTAAGAAAAGGTTTACTTGATAATTGGCCAAACAAGTATATTACCGATGCTTACAAAAGAGGAATTTTACGTGCTTTGGAAGAAATGCAAAAAGCAAAATATAAAGTTCCTTTATTAGCTGAAATAGGTGGTGAAGATGTAATATTAACACTTTCACCACATATAAATACTTTAGAGTTATTATATTTGCGAACATATAGTGAGTTAACTGGTATAACTTCACAAATGGAACAGCAAATTGCAAGAATATTAGCACAAGGATTTGTTGAAAGTGATGGTTATAAAGAATTAGCAAATAAACTTGTCGCTGCTATAAATGGTAAGGGGATGGGTGAATTAGGTCTTACGGATACGATTGGTAGATTTATTCCAGCACAACGCAGAGCTGAAATATTGGCCCGTACAGAAATAGTTCGTGCCCATCACCTTGCTATGGTACAAGAATTTAGACGTTGGGGTGTAAAAGGTGTTTACATAATGGCTGAATGGAAAACTGCTGGTGATTTACAAGTATGTCCTATTTGTGCAAGCAATGAAGGACAAGTGTATACTTTAGATGAAGTTGAAGGTATGCTGCCCGCCCATCCAAATTGTCGTTGTTGTATAGTTCCCGTAATATTTAAACAATAAGGAGATTTAATTATGCCTTGGAAAATTTCGGATGTGGATTCACATAAAAAAGGATTAACATCAGAACAGAAAAAGAAATGGGTTGCAACAGCAAATGGTGTATTAGCTGATTGTAAAAGTAAAGGTGAAGATGATTGTGAAGGAAAGGCTATAAGAATAGCTAATGGCACAGTTAAAGTTAATATGGAAATAAGTGTAAATTTTACACAATCTGCATACATACCAAAAATAAGAGAATATTCAGGCAAACAATATTATGTGGTTCCAGTAGTTATGATGGTTGAAGGTGTGCATAATGGAAGTGCTGGACCAATATATCACTCAATTGAAGTTTTGTCTGAATGTGTTGCTGATTGGGAATTTAAGCCCGTAACAATACATCATCCAACTAATGATGATGGTGAATTTATTTCAGTACAAGAAGAAGGTATTTTAGAAAATTGGAGTGTTGGCTTTGTTTCTAATGCACAAATTGAAGATAATAAATTAAAAGCATTAGCTTATTTAGATATACAAAAATTATCTGTATTGTCGGATGAAACATTATCTAATATACAGAATGGTAAGATAATGGAAGTTAGTGTTGGTATTTTTACAGATAATGATGAAATTGAAGGTGAATGGAATGGTGAACATTATACAGCCATAGCTAAAAAGCATAGGCCGGATCATCTCGCTCTTTTGCCCGGAGAGACTGGTGCGTGTTCTGTGAAAGATGGTTGTGGTGTACGTGTTAATCAACAAATAAGTAATAATAATGAAAAAAAGAAAGGAGAAAAAAATGAAATGAAATTAGAAATAAATAAGGATTTTGTGTATGATTTAGCAGAAAAAGGATTAACATTAGTTCCTATTTCTGTAAATTTGATTACAAATAAAGATGGTTTGTTATCAATTTTGAATAAAGTATATGAAGTATTACGTGGTATGGGTGATGATCATACATATTATTTTCTTGAGGAAATATTTGATGATGCACTTATTTATGGCAAAAGTACTGAAGGTAATTCAAATTTGTATAAACAAACTTATCAAGTAAATGCTGATGGTTCTATTGAATTAACTGGCACACCGGTTAAAGTAAATAGAAAAGTTGAATATGAAATACAAGTGAGTACTAATTCTAAAAATAAAAAGGATATGTGTGATAAATGCCCTGATAAGGCAAAAGCATTAGTTAATAATGAACGTACAAATTTTGATGATAGTGATCTTTCATGGTTGTCAGAATTGACTGAGGATAAGTTGGATAAACTTTTTCCAAAGTTGGCGGTGAATACTAAAACGACACCTACAATTGAAGAAGCTTGGAATATTGTAAAGACGGGGTACAAAAACCTAGAAGACTATACCAAAATGTTGCCGGATGATATTCGGGGACAGATTGAAACAGGTTTACAGGTTTTTCAAAAGGTAAGGACAGATATAATTAAATCTATTGTGGATAATACAGAAGAAGGTGTATGGAAGAATGAAGATTTGGAGAAAATGCCTTTAGATGTATTGCAAAAAATTGAAAAATCAGTTGTAAAAAAGAATAATACAGTTGCTGATTATTCTGTTATGGGAACTCATGGTAGTCATGAAAAAGAAGGTAAAATAGAACCCATGCCCTTACCGGGAGTTAAATTTGAAAATTAATAATTTATAAAGGAGGTTAAGAAATGGCGAAACACACCATTAAAATTAAAAAGTATTCTGATGTTATTGAAGAATACGTGAATGGTACAGTATTACCGGTTACGCCTGGAATGCTGATTGAGATAACAAGTGATAATGTAGTACAACCACATTCTACTGAGGATGGTGCAGCTTTGATTATGTTTGCTTTGGAAGATGAACTTCAAGGTAAAGGTATTGATGATGCTTATGCCGTAAGTACAGCAAGTCCAATTGTGAAAGTACCAGTTCAATGTTGGCTACCCGGTCATGGTGATATGGCTTATGCTTTGTTAGCAGACGGTGAAACTGCTGTAATAGGTAGTTGGTTAGCCAGTAATGGCGATGGGAAACTGAAAGTCAGTACTACGAATCCAATTGGTCAGGCTGTTGAAGCTGTTGATATGAGTGGTTCATCAGGTGCTGATCCTAGTGGTCGTATTATTGTACGTATTAATTAAAAGGAGGGGAAAATTATGTTAGATGTTAATGTTGATTTGATGGGTAATGGTGGCGGACAAGGTGAAATTGCCGCTTATATGCAACAGAATAACAGATTAGACCCTGCTGTATTGCGCCCGTATAGGGGAACTGACGGAAAAGCTTATATTTCAGTTTTTAAAGGAGGTGATCCTAAAAAACCTGAAAATTATTCTGTTATTAATGTAAATGAAGCTACACTTCGTCCGTATGAGTGGAGACAATTAGATGAAGCTGTTATTACTATTGCTGAAAATAGGTTAGTTGGAGTAAATGATCTTATTTCCAATGGACTAACTTATAATTTGGGCAATGCTATGGGTACGACCGTACTTGAAACACATACTATATCAGATGCAATGGAAGCTGATCTTACTATGGATGCTGTTTCAAGGGCTAAAGGTGATCGTCCTGTTTTTGGAACTAAGTACACTCCAATTCCAATAATTCATGTGGATTATGAAATTAATGCAAGGGTACTTGCTTCAAGTCGTTCACTTGGCAATCCTTTGGATACTTCATCTGCTGAACGTGCTGCACGTAAAGTAGCAGAAAAATTGGAAGATATGTTGTTTACTAACACTACTTATGGATTTGGTGGTGGAACTATTTATAGTTACATTAACTATCCTGATAGAAGTTTAATATCACTTACTACTTATGGTAATTGGGCTACTAGTACTACTACCGGAGCAAAAATCATTGAAAGTGTACTTGCAATGAAACAAGCTTCTATTGATGATAATTATTTTGGTCCTTGGAAGTTGTATGTACCAACGAATTTTGAAACTCGTTTGGATAATGATTATGATACGGTAACTCCGGGTACGACTATACGTGAAAGAATATTAAAAATTGGTGGTATTCAATCGGTTACTGTGGCTGATCATCTTCCTGCTTCAAATGTTTTGTTAGTACAAATGACTAGTAATGTTGTAAGATTAATTCGTGGAATTGGTCTTACAAATGTTGAATGGCAAACTGAAGGAAAATTCGTTAATAAATACAAAGTATTAACTATACAAGTTCCTCAAATTCGTTCTGATTATAACGAAAAAACTGGAATTGTACACATGAGTTAAATTTAATTCACTAATCAAGTGATTTTTTTTATTATATTTGTTTAAAAAGTCTTAATCATGGTAGAACGTAAAAGAATTAGAAACGATGTAACAATTAAAATGCCTATTGTTGAAGAACAAATAGTTACGGATGAAGAAAAAGAAAAAATTGCTATTGAAGAAAAAGCATTTAATGAAGAAGTAACAACAGTAAAGTCAGAACTAATTGAACGTAAACCGATACGATGGAAAAAAGTAGGTGGTGGAAGTTTTTCTTTAAATAATCGGTTTATTAAACCGGGACAAATATTTTTAGCATTTCCAGAAGAAATACCTGTTCAATTTCGTGATCTTGTTATTCCTTTAGAAGAAAAACCTTTACCTTTAAATATTGAAGAAATTAAAAAGAAATCATCTTATAAGTTAGAGGAAAAATCTGATGGATGGGATATTTTAGATTCTTTTGGTAAGGTTTTAAATGAAAAACCAATGGAGAAAGAAGTTGCTGAACGTATTTTAGTTATGTTACAATGATATGGTCCGTACCTAAAATATGGGAAGGTGGTGATGCTTGGATATTAGGTGGTGGACCATCTATTATTGATCAATTTAATATACCTAAAGAGGTGTCAGAAAAGGTATTATTGAAACAATTACCTTTGTCTGCATATTCAAGTTATATGAAACTTATTCATGATAAACATGTTATAGGTATAAATATAGCTTATTTAATAGGTAATTGGATTGATATTGTATTTTTTGGAGATAAAAATTTTTATCTTACACATAAGGAAGGTTTGTTTAATTTTCCGGGATTAAAAATTAGCTGTAATCCAGAAGTTGAAAAATGTTTTTGGATAAAATATTTAGCACAAGATAAAGCTAAACATTTAGGAATTACAACAAATCCAAAAATGATTAGTTGGAATAAAAATAGTGGAGCTGCTGCTATAAGTTTGGCTGTTCATACAGGAGTTAAAAGAATATTTCTTTTAGGTTTTGATATGAAATTGAATGATGCAAATAAACAGCATTGGCATAGTGAATATAAAAATCCACAAGAACCATTAAATTTAAGAAAGTTGCCATTTCAAAGACATTTAACTGGTTTTCCTAGTATTTATAAAGATGCAAAGAATCTAAATGTACAAATTTACAATGTAAATTCAGATAGTGCAATTACACAATTTCCATGTATTAATTTAAAAGAAGCTTTGGAATTATGAAAATTATAAATTGTCCAATTAGTGGTAGTGAAAAAGGGGTAGAATTTCTTAATTTAGGAAAAATACCACTTGTAAATAATTTATGTGATACAAAACAAGACGCATTAAATTGTGAAAAGTTTTCATTAGCTGTTCAGTTTTTTCCTGAAAGTAAAGTTACTTGTTTAACAGAAACGGTGGATAAGGACAATTTATTTCTTCATTATTTGTATCAATCGGGTGTAAATAAGCCTTATTTAGATCATTGTGCTGAAATGTATGATTATTTATCCCATATTATTGATTTTAAAGACAAAGATGTTGTATTAGACATTGGTGGAAATGATGGTAGTTTATTAAAAGAATTTAGAAAGGAAAATCAAAATCTTCATTATATAAATGTTGATTGCAGTCGTAGTTTTATTGATGTTAATCGAGAATCTGGAATTGAATATATTAACGAATATTTTGGTGAAAGTATATCTTTACCATATAAAGCTAAGTTGATTACATCAACAAATGTATTTCAACACACGGAACCCATACGTTCATTCGTAAAAGGTATTTGTAGGAATTTGTCAAATGAAGGTGTTTGGTGTTTGGAATTTCCTTATATTCTTACAACACTTGCAAATGATAATTATGATCAGGTTTATCATGAACATGTGTATTATTTTTGTTTACAGAATATAATTGATATAACAAAACAAGAAGGCTTAAAAGTCATTAATGTTTCTTATCATGATATGCACGCTGGAACATTGCGAGTTTTAATTGTGAAAGAATCTTCACGCAGACAACCAGATAATACAATACTTTCTTTTCTTAATTTGGAAAAAACACTAACAAAAGAATACTATTTGAAGTGGGGATCACAAACAACATCGAAAATTAAGCAATATCAGGTAGATATGAAAAGACTTGTTATGAATGGTGCAAAGGTTGCTTGTTTTGGTGCTGCTGCAAAAGGGTGCATCTTTTTAAATACTTGTGAAATAGATAACACAATGGTACAATTTATTATTGATGATACTCCTTTTAAGCAAGGTAAATTTGTTCCGGGAACAGGAATAGAAGTTGTAAGCAGAAAAATATTAAAAGATGTTAAAATAGATTATATGATTATTCTTGCTCATAATTTTAAAGATTATATAATAAATTCATTAAAGGGGCAATATAATGGTAAATATATTTTAATGTTTCCTGATATGAAAATATTATAATATTGTGAAATAAATATAATTATATGCTAACAGCTAGCAATATCGAAAAAATTTGTATTGTCACAGTATTTGATAGACATTATAAAGAAGCAGGGAAAACTTTGTTTAATTCAATCAGAAGGCATACAAATTGTGATGGAATAGATTTTAAAGTTATTACATCAGATGAGGAAGTATTAAATGAATGGGGAAAGGATAATTGTTATTTTGTAACGGATAATATTAAAAATAGGTATAAGAATGTTCAATATTCTAAGGATTTACCTATTGAGCGATATGCTTTATCATGGTACAGATATGAAATATTCAATATGACTGATTACGATAGAGTAATATGTATTGATTCTGATTGTATATGTGTTCAAGATATTAGTTATTTATTTAGTGAAGAATTAAATCAGTATGATCTTATTTCTGTTGAAGATCATTTTGTATCAAAAATACTACCTAATTTATATTCTAAATTAGAAAAGAATGGTTGGAACTTTACAAATTTATACAAAAGGGTTTCTTTAAAACAAGTTGATATTCAACCTGCTGTACTTGTAATTAATAAGAATGTCATAAATAGTATATGGTATAATGAGTTATTAGCTTATGCTAATAATACGGGTTTTACTTATTCTATTGATCAAGGTATTCTAAATGATTTTATTTATCAAAAAAATATAAATATCAAATTACTACCGTTGGAATGGAATTATCAAGACCTTTATGCTATTCGTTGTTCAGAACTTGCAGTAGTTAATCCAATTATAATTCATTGTCAAGAATCCAAACCTTTTAAACTTGTTAGAAAAAATGTAGATGTACGAATACAAAAATTTTATGATCAATGGTGGTATGAATATGATTATGCCAAATCATTGAAAACAACAACAAGGATGAAAGGTAAGATATGTATAACTACTACATTTGATTATAACTATAAACATGCAGGACAAACTTTGCTTAGTTCAATCAGAAGACATACAAATTGTGATGGAATTGATTTTAAAATAATTACTAACGATCCAAAGGTTGTGGCTGAGTTTGGAGCAGAAAACTGTCATATTATTACTCCTGAAATACAAGCCAATTATAATAACGTGAAATATATTACTGATATTCCTAAAGAACAATATTATTCTTCGTGGTATCGTTATGAGATGTTTAATTTTGAGGGATATGATCGGGTAATATGTATTGATTCTGATTGCATTTGTATTGAAGATATTAGTTATTTATTTAGTGAAGAATTAAATCAGTATGATTTAATATCAACAGAGGACATGATTGTTTCTCACATGTTTAAACAACATATTCCTTCGTTAGAGAAGAACTACGGATTAAATTTAGTAGGTTTACGACGTAGAATAGCTGCTGGTCAGGTTGATATTCAACCGGCATTACTTGTTGCTAATAAAAAAATTGTAAATAATAAATGGTATAAGCAATTAATAACTTATGCCAATACAACAAATCATACTTATTCTATTGACGAAGGTATCTTAAATGATTTTATTTATTTGAAAAGATTGAACATTAAGATATTACCAATGGAATGGAATTATATGGATACTTATGGTGCTCAAATATTGGAACTTCCTGAACCTAAAAAACCTTTTATTGTGCATTGTCAAGAATCTAAACCTTTTAAAAAGGATAAAGCAGATGTTAATGTGCGAATACACAAATGGCATAATAAATGGTGGGAAGAAGCTAATCATATAAAATATTCAACTATTGTTGCTATTATTGTTTGGAATAGATTTGAAAATCTAAAATTATGGGTAAATGCTTGGAATCAATGTATTCAAAGTGATGTTAAGTTAATAGTTGTTCACAATCTTGAAAGTGACAATAATAGATATTCTCAGTTATGTAAAGATAACGGAATAATGTATATTCCAAGAGAAAATAAAGGTTTTGATATTGGGGCTTTTCAAGATGTATGTAAAGAAAGATTGGAAGGTTTTCCTAATGATTGGGAAAATTTAATCTGGATTACTGATGATTGTATTCCAATGGCAAAAGATTTTGTTGAACAATTTTTAAAATGTTTACCAAAAATACCTTGTTATGAAATATCTCAGGAAGTAAAAACTCATGTTAGAACTACCGGATTTTTAGTCACCAAAGAAATATCTAAAAAACTTGTTTTTCCAAAAGACCCGATAGAGAATAGGGAAGATTGCTATCAATTTGAACATAAAGGCTTTTTACAAGTTAAAAATATGTATGAACAGATTGTTAGTATGGGAAAACAACCAGTAATGGTTAATAAGGATTTAAGGTTATCTCCATTATGGGATTCAGGAGTAAGATGGCAACTTAAATTAATGGGTAAACATGAAGCTATTTTTCCATTTATTAAAATAAATGTTGAACCGATAAAAGTAGATGTTAAACTAGTTGAAGCAGAATTACCTATAAGAAAACCAATTCGATGGAAAAAAATGGGTAATGGTTCCTTTTTATTTAATAATTGTTATATTAAAAAAAATCAAGTATTTACTGCATTTTCTGAAGATATTCCAAAACAGTTTCGTGATGTAATTATTCCATTAGAAGAAATAGTTTCGGAAATTAAAAAAGTTATTCCAGTTGAACCGGTTAAATTAAATAGTAAACCGATTATATATAATGTTTTGGATGAGTTGGCTATTAAGCATAAATCAGATAAGTCTTCTAGGTATCATAATTACGCAGTAAAATATGATAAAATATTATTTCCGTTTAGAGAATCATTTTCATCAATTTTAGAAATTGGTGTATCACAGGGACAGTCTACAAAAATGTGGACCGATTATTTTGAGAATGCTACTATTCACGGTGCAGATATTGAAAAAGGTTCTAAAATTTGTGAATCATATTCTAATAGAGTAAAATTTCATGAACTTGACCAACGAGATTTAGCACAACTTAAAAATCTTGAACAATTTTCTCCATTTGATTTTGTAATAGATGATGGTAATCATTTTTGGTTTGAACAAATTCTTACATTTGAGGCTTTGTTTCCTTATGTTAGAAAAGGAGGAATATATATTGTTGAAGATACTACTACTTCTTATTGGGAGGAATATAAAAATAATCCGATTTCACCCGTAGAATATTTTAAGACATTGGTAGATGAAGTTCATCTTAAAGGGGCAAGAGGAAATATTCCTATAAATCCCCCGCAGGAATTTGGTAATTGGGAAAAAGGGTGGCATCGTAGGGAAGATTGTTTTGAATCAGTACCTTTATTTGAATCAATTCAATTTATGAATGGTTTTATTGTAATTTATAAAAGATAAAATGCTTGTATTAATCACACCAACAGGAAGTCGTCCAAAGCAATTTGAATTATGTATGCAATGGATGAAGCAACAAACTTATACAGGTAAAGTTGTTTGGATTGTTATAGATGATTGTTTTCCTAAAACAATAGATATTCTTAATGAAGATTTTCGTGAAAATTGGTTAATAATTAAAAAATACCCAAAACCTTTATGGGAAATTGGGAAAAATACACAGGGTAGAAATTTAAAAATTGCTATTGATACTATTAATGCTTTTCCTAAAGATTGGGTTGAAACAATTTATATAATTGAAGATGATGATTATTATAAACCTGAATATTTACAAACAATGAAAGACCGTTTGAAAGGGTTTACATTAGCAGGTGAGGTTAAAACAGTATATTATAACATTAAGTATAAAATGTTTAAGGAAATGGCTAATACAAGCCATGCAAGCCTATTTCAAATATGCTTTACAGCTGATGCTTTACCTATACTTGAAAAATATCTAAATGATGGATTTATTGATATTAATTTTTGTAAAAATATAAAGAATATTAATTTATTTGAAGCTAATAAATTAGCAATAGGTATAAAAGGTTTACCTGGAAGACCTGGAATAGGAATTGGGCATAGACAAAAAGGAATTTTAGATATAAATTTAAACAAGTTAAAAGAATTAATTGGTGAAGATTATAAATATTATTTATAATGCTAAGAAAAATACAACATAATCCTATTTTCATAACCGGAGTTGAACGTTCGGGTAGTACTATTATTGCAAGAATTTTAGATTTGTGTAATGTAAGTTCTGGAAATTGTAATAATATGTTTGAAAATGTTATTATTAATGAATTTAATACAGATTATTTGAAGAATTTTTCATTAACTTTTCCTAAAACAGCAGATATTGACATACCAATAAGATGGAAAGGTGCAGTTGATGGTGTTTTATTGGTTGAGAATTGCCTTGACAAGCCCTATATGGTTAAATCTGCTATGTTAGCAAGGTTATGGCCAATATGGAATTATGCTTATCCTGATGCCAAATGGTTAATAGTTCGTAGGCGTACAGGAGACGTAATACAGTCTTGTTTAAAAACAGGTTATATGAAAACTTTTAAATCTGCTGAAAATTTATTATCTTTGGGTCTTACAAAAGAAGCAGAAGGTTGGCTTTGGTGGATACATCAATACGAAAATAAATTTGTTGAAATGATTAAAGCTGGTTTAAATTGTAGAATTATATGGCCTGAAAGAATGGTTACTGGCAATTATGAACAAATGTATGAAACAATTGAATGGTTAGGTTTAAAATGGAATGAACAAATACCAGAAATTATTGATCCATTATTAAGTAAAAGTAGGGAGGGTATTATATATGAGAACAACAGTAGATGATGTAATTGATATTTTAGATAATACAGAATTAGATGATTCTGTTATTGAAAAATATATTAATAGTGCAAATGTATTTGTTACAGGTACATTAGGTACAACTTTGAGTGTGTCTATTCTTACAGAAATTGAAAAATGGATGGCTGCACACATGATTGTTTCAACTCGTGAACGTATGTCTAAAGATGAAGGTGCTGGTGGGGCTTATATTAAATGGTCTGGTCAATGGGGTATGGGTTTAAACTTCACACCTTATGGTCAAATGGCAGTTGCTTTGGATACCACAGGAGTATTAAATAACATAGCAAAGGGTAAATCTAATGCTTGGGTTCATGCTATACCTAATTTTGATTAAAAATGACAACTTATAAAGGTATAGAAAAAGTTGCAAAACGATTTTGTGTTGAAACTTGTGTTTATTGGGGTAATCCGGTAAATGATGGTTATGGTGGCTATACTTTTGATGATCCAATTGAAATAAAATGTAGATGGGAAAATAAAATGGAATTTAATATAGGTTGGATGTCAACTGGTTTTCCTGCTAATTTACTTTTATCAAAAGCTTCTGTATTAGTATTACAAGATGTAGATTTGGAAGGTTATATGTATCTTGGAACATTAGTAAGTTTAAATGCTTATGATACTGCAAAACCTATTGAAATAAATGGTGCTTATCCAATACATAGGTTTGATAAGATTCCTATGGTACGAAAAACAGATGAATTTGTTAGAATTGCTTGGTTGTATGATCAAGGTAAATAAATTGTGAATATGTCAAATCAAGGATTTTTTATAAAGAATACAAGAATACCTTCACTTGGTAAAGGTGGAACTAAGTTTGGATTCTATTGTAGAATAACTGGGTATGAAAATGTAGAACGTGGTTTGCTTATTCAAATAGCTAAAATGAAAAAGCGAACAAAGATAGGCTTACATGAAGCTGTTGAACATTTACATAAAGACATTCAAGAAGGACCATATCCACAAGAACCTTGGGGAGAAGATAGGTATGTGGGTGGTGTTATGGTACATAAGGGAGGAACTTTAAGTAATTCTTGGGAAACAAAAGATGTTGGTGGTGTAGACAGTCCAGAAATAATTTTTGGTTATAATATGAATAAAGCTCCTTATGCTTGGTATGTACATGAAATGACTAGTCCACCTTATGGTGATGTACAATGGACAAAAGATGTTAGACCAAATGCAGGTCCTCAATGGCTTACAGTTGGAATACAAAGAAATAAACCTATTATGTTATCTATTATTGCTATGAATGCAAGTGTGGAGGGAAAAATATAATGAATGCAAGTGCTGTTGATATTAAACAGATTATTGAATATTACTATGCTGAAGATAGTTATGTTGGTGATTTATATCCTATATTTATAGGGAAAGAACCAGCATCACCAGTTAATACTATTTCTATTTTTGAAACAATGGGTTATCATCAATTAACATTTAACAAATGTGAAATATATGAGTATCCATCTATTCAAATTAGAATAAGATCATCTTCTTACTTAGAAGGTTGGCAGATGATTGCTGATATAAAGGAAATATTACATGGCCGGGCAAGTGAGACATGGAATGGTACTTTATATACTTTGATTCGTTGTGCAGGTGGTCCGGCATTATTGGATTTTGACAAAGATCAAAGAGTGCGTTTTATATGTAATTTTAACATTCAGAGACGATGATTTGTCTTAATAAAAGGAGGTAAAATTATGGGTTGTGCTTTAGATAGTAGTAATGCTATTGCTGGTGTTGGTACAATTTTTCATAGATGGGATGATGTTTCATCATGGGTTGAATTGGCAGAAATTAATTCAATTTCTGGTCCGTCTATGTCACGAGAAACGATTGATGTAACATCACTAAGTTCAACAGGGGGCTTTAAAGAGTTCATTGCTGGATTTCGTGACGGTGGTACTGTAAATTTAACAATGAACTTTACAAGGGCTACATTTTCTATTATTTATGCGGATTTTGAAGATGATTCTCCACATTTTTATGAAATTGTATTACCTGATGATGTAAATACTTCATTTGAATTTTGTGGTTTGGTAACAGAATGCCCGTTGGATATTCCAACAGATGATAAGATAACTGTAAGTGTTACTATTAAAATATCTGGAAGGGTTGCTATGAATAGTGGTGGAAGTGCTGCACCTTCATCCTAATAATTAAAATAATAAAGCTAATCAAGCAATTTTTTATTCATAAAAATAAATTTAAAAATTAATCAAAATGGAAGAAAGTAATTTTTTAACAAAAGACCTTTTATTACAAAGGGATGATTTAAAAATCGAAAAAGTTGAATTAACCAGAGGTTATGTGTTTGTACGTGAAATGACTGGTAGTGAAAAAGATCGTTGGGAACAATCAATGTTAAAACAAAAACCTAATGGTAATAAAAATGCTGCTGTTGAATATGAAACAACACTTGAAGATTTTAGGGCTAAATTAGCTGTTGTTACGATGTGTGATGCTGATGGTAATTTATTATTTGAAGCTAAAGATATTAAAGCTTTGAATAAAGCTATGAGTGCAACAAATATGGAAAAAATTGTTGAAGTTGCACAAAGACTAAATGCAATTTCACAAAAAGATAAGGATGAAATATTAAAAAACTCAGAAGCAGACCCGGAAGACAGTTCCAGTTCCGACTCTGCCGAGAATTAAAGATTATTCATCCTGATAAATTATTGGAACAATTAACATCATCACAATTAGCAGAATGGGAAGAATACAGTAAGATTGATCCAATAGGTGAATGGCGAAATGATTTTAAATTTGCTTATATGGCTTCTATTATTACTAATCTTATGATAGGTGCTTATGGTAAGAAAGGTTCAAAATTAACCAAATTAGAAGATTTCTTAATAAAGTGGGATACTGAAATGGTAGAACCTGAGAAGAAACAAAGTGTAGAGGATATGAAACAAATTCTACTTAGTATAGCATCCGCACAAAATAAAAGAGTTGCAGCAGAAAGTAAATTAAAAAAATAAGATTATGTTATCTTTAGGAACAATGATGGTTATTATTGGAGCCAATACAGTTGGTTTGAATAAAGCCGTAGGTGAACTTTATAGTGCAAAGAGGGCTATATCTGCCACAACAGGTTCAATGAACGCATCATTGGCAACTACTAATGGAGCAATCGCAAGTTTAAACGCTTCTATAATGGCACTCGGTAGGAATTTAACAATGTTTGTTTCTTTACCTGTTGGATTATTAGGAGTTACTGGAACAAAAGCTTTTGCTGATTTTGAATATAGTTTATCAAAGATAACAGGTTTGGTTGGAATTGCTGCTGAACAAACAAAAGAATGGGGTGCAGAAATATTAGATATTTCATCTAAATATGGAAAAGGACCACAAGAATTAGTTGATGCTTTATACTTTATTACATCATCTGGTTTTAAAGGATCAGAATCAATGAATGTTTTAAAAGTATCAGCAGAGGCCGCAGCAGCAGGTTTAGGTGACACTAAAGATATAGCAAATATTTCTACATCAGCTTTAAATGCTTATGGAAAATCAAGTATTACTGCTGCTTATGCTACTGATGTTTTAACTGTTGCTGTTAGAGAAGGTAAAGGTGAACCTGAAGAATTAGTAAAAGCTTTTGCAACTATCATTCCTATTGCTGCACAATTAGGTGTAAGATTTGATGAAATAGGAGGAGCATTGGCAGCCATGACAAGATTTGGAATACCAGCAGCCAATGCTTCCACTTATTTACGTCAAACATTATTTACTTTAACTAAACCATCAAAACAAACAAAAGATGGTTTAGCAGCAATAGGATTAAGTGCTCAAAAAGTTCGTGATTCATTGAGAAGTGATGGATTAATTGCTACATTAGAAATGTTGAAAAAAGCAACAAATAATCTTAATGAAGAAGGATTAAGTAGAATATTTCCAAATATTAGAGCTTTTATGGGTGTGTTGTCTTTAACAGGAAAAAACTTGGAAGAGACAAAGCAAGTATTTGATGCTGTGGCAAATTCAACTGGTGCTACTGCTGAGGCATTTAAAATTGTATCAGGTACTATAAAGTTTAAATTTAATGCTGCAATGGTTGAAGGAAAAACTTTATTAATTACTTTTGGTGAAGCAATTGCAAGAAATATATTACCCTATTTAGAAGGTTTATTACGTATATTTAAAGATGTAAAAAGTTGGTTTAATGGATTGAGTGAATCTACACAGAATACAATAATTAAAATGGCTTTATTGACTGCAACAATAGGCCCATTAATATTGATTTTACAATCTTTAAAAACTATATTTATAGCACCATTAATTATTTTATTGAAGTCTTTAGGTGCTGGTATAATATTTTTATCAAAAACGGCAACTAGTTTAGTTGTTTTTATTGGTGAAGTCATTGTTGCTTTTAGAAATTTAACATTAGCAATGGCACTTACTAATATGAAAATAGGTTTGACAAGTATAGCTGTTGGATTATTAGAAGGTAATTTTACTAAAGCAGCGGCGGGATTTCGTTTATTTAGTGTGTCTTTACTTTCTTCACCTGTTGGTTGGGTTATAATTGGCCTTACTGCTTTGGCCGGTGCTATTTACTTAGTAACAAAGAAAACAAATGAACTTACTATTGCTCAAAAAACAAATAAGGAATTACAATTAGCTATTAATGATAATGTAGCTGCTGAAGCTTCTGAAATTGAAAGACTTTTAATACTTGCAAAAAGTCATAATTCGTCTTATCGAGAACGTATGTTTGCCATTGATCAGTTAAATAAAAAAATGGCTGTTTATACTGGTGGTATAGTAATAGAAAGGTCAGAAATAGCTAAGGCACATTTTGCTTCATTAAATTATCTTAATACAGCAGAGCAAAGAAAAATAGCAAAAGAAAAAGAAATTAGTTTACAAACAGAATATAATAAGGGAATAACCGAAGAAAAAGTAGCAACTGGTGAAGCTATAAAAATGGGATATGCTTATATTGATATGTTAAAACATAAATATACAAGGATTGCTGCTGAAAATGCAATAATTGCGGTAGAAAAAGAAAAATTAGATGCTTTAACAGCAATAGAAACAGGTGAAGGAATGCCTGTTGGTGTTATGGGTGGATTAAAGGCATCAATTAAACCAGAGAATGTAAAACAATTTTTTGCTTTAGGTATGACTGTTCCTGGAATGTTATATAATTATAGTAAAAATATTCAAGGTGCAAAAGTAGAAGAAGCAGGAAAAGTAGTAAATGATGCTACTAAAAAACTTACATACTTATATGATACCATGAAAAAGTATCAAGATATGGTTTTCCCAAATGAAAATGGTGTATTACCAGAAACAATAGTAATAGGAAAAGCTAAAGAATTAGCTATAACACCAGAAATAGATGTAAATGCTACAAAAAAAATCAATGATTCTATCAAAAAAATATGGGAAGATTATAATGAAGGGATAAATAAAGCACAAAATAGTAGTAAACTATTTGGTGAAAGCTTTTCATATCTTGATCAGATGAAATTAAGAGCTGATGCAATGAAAAAATCATTAGATGAATTAAAAAAATTACCACCTGATGTTTTAAATAAAGTAATGGATGAATATAATACTGAAGCTATGTCAGATTATTACAATAATGTTCAAAAAATAATAAAAGGACAAAAAATATTAGAAGAATCTACGGATAAAGCTAATAAAGCAAGAGAATTACAAGTTGCATCTATAAGTGGCGTTGCTGCTTTAACTTATAAATGGAATAGTGCTAATAGTGATCTTATTGATTCAGAAACAAGATTAGCACTTGGTTTAAGAGATATTGATAAGTTAATGAAAGATTCTGGTGGTACATTTAATGATATTGATGGTAAAATAGAATTAGTTTCAAATAACATAACAAATCTTAAAGCATTAATAAGAGCAAGAGGTTGGAATGTAGGTGTATTTAATGATTTACAAAGAAATTTACAAGAATTAACTGTTTTAAAAGTAACTAAAGAAATTTTAAGTTTAAGGCAACAATTGGATGATGTTGATGCTTCTGCAAAAATGTTTGGTAATACAGCCGGTGGAGCAGCTGCAAAAATTAAAATGCTTACTGATATGTATTACAAGTTAAGGGACATGGAAGGTTTATCAACAATACTTGATCCTACTGTACTTGCAGAATTTAAAAAAATATTAGATGAAATAATTAAAAAATTGGAAGAAGCTGGTGTAAATGTTGGAAAATTGGGTAGTCGTAGTGTTGCTAATGATTTACAACAATTAACAAATACAATTGAAAGTAGTCTTGAAAGTGTTATTGAAACGACGGCTGAATTATTTGGTCAATTAGCTGCTGGAACAATCACAGCAAAAGGATTTTTTAATGGCTTACTTGAAAGTATAATGGACATGGCTATTGCTGTTGGTAAAGCTATGATTGCATTAGGTATATCTTTAAAGATATTGCAAGGTTCATTAAACCCGGCAGCTATGATTATTGGTGGTATAGCTTTATTAGCTGCTGGTTCAGCCATTAAATCATTAATTAGTAAAAAAGCTTCAAATATGGCCAATGGTGGTATTGTTCCACAAGGTTATCCTAATGATTCATATCCTGCACGTTTAACAAGTGGTGAAATGGTTATTCCACCGAGTAAATTACCTGAATTTGAAAGACAAGAAACACAAATAAAGGTAGTAGTTGAAGGAATAACAAAGGGTAAAGATATACATTATATTGTTAAAGAAGTTT